>CANGOP010000060.1 GCA_947455595.1 Gammaproteobacteria bacterium | reverse complement strand
CAGCACGTTTAGTTTTAGTCAGACTGTGCTGCCAAAAATTCTGTGTCGGTGCGTGCATCACCAGCACACTTCCATTTTCTAAAACAACAAAGGCGCCAAGTTTTTCAAACTTATGTTTGAATGAAAATTTCCGCTCGCCACCAAAACTGACTGAGGCGATCGGAGCGCTTTGTTCGAGCTCAACTTCATCATCGCTGTGCCAACCCATGCCCTGATCACCGTCGTGATATAGATTGAGCAGACACGAGTTGAACGTGTGATTTGCCAGACCCTCAGCAGTATGTTTGATGTGTAACAACTCTGGTGTCCAAGCCTGTGGAAACTTTTTAACTCCCGAATAGGTATACGAACAGCCTGCATCCCCCACCCAGGCGACTTCTCTTTTTGTCGTGATCAATTTTCCGAACATGAATAACTGATCTTGTTGCCAGTTGAGCGCAGTGCGTAACCCATTGAATAAAGACAAACAGCTTTGGGGGTCGAAGACCTTTGGGAAATAGGTCGCCGCACCGTCTTTGGGTAGAAGGTTAATAGTGGCCGATGGCGAGTCGCCATCGGCCTTAGTGGGCTCGAATAAATGAATTTGCATAGAAACGACTCAAAGTACGAACACGTGCTATTCAAGAATCCAGTGGGTTCCCCATCGCAGCATTTGCCTCCGAAGCTTTCGCAGGCCCACGTAAAAAGCGCGCAATGATGATCGCTACCACGACACCGATCAACGATCCAACCGCATAGACCCAGTAGGTTGAAAAATCCCAGCGGGCAAAATCTGGCCCGAACGCCCGCGCAGGATTAAAGGCTGCGCCGTCAAACGGGCCGCCCATTGTTCCCATGGCCATCACATACGCCCCTACGGCGAGCGGTGCAGAACTGCTGTCTAGCTTGGGCCCGTTTGTCATGCTAAGTACCAACAAGACCATGCCGAAGGTCAGAATCGCTTCGAACGCGACAGACTGATAAATCATGCCGGCTGCAGGCACTGTAGCGGCCAGGTTACCTCCGGTTCCGAAGAGCATGGCTGCGGCACACGAACCCGTTGCTGCAGCAATCATTTGCACAACGATATAGCAACCAGCCATTGGGAAACCCATGTCACCACGCATTGCAAAGGCGAGCGTCATGGCGGGATTGAAGTGCGAAGAGATATCACCCAGAAAGAAAACTGCAGCGACCAACCAGAGCGCTGCACAAGCCGAGAGAATGAAGGCGAACTGATAGGGCGCAAGGGTCGCGCCCGCGTACCCCGCTAAGATTGCCGCACCGCCTGACAAGACAAACGTCAGACCTGAGGTACCAATGAACTCGGCGACGAGTCGCCGAGCGCGGTGATCATTACTTTTCCAGTCGGCGTTGAAGCGATCGCCAACCTGTTGGCGTAAGGCCTGTTGCCCAGAAAGGGTAGAGTGAAGGTTGGCGCTCATCAATCGTCTCCTGGTTATGCTTTAGCAGCAGGTACGTCAGCAGAGCCTGGCCGAGTCATGTTGATAGGCACCACGACACGGTCGAACACAGCTTCGTCAACACCTTTGGCAAGAGCAGCTTGCTTAAGTGTCGTGTTGTTATCGATCGCATAGTGTGCGATCTCTGAAGCTTTATCGTAACCAATAACAGGCGACAGGGCAGTCACCATCATGACCGAGCGGTCAATATTTGACTTGAGTTGCGCTTCATTGACAACAGCACCTTCGATCATGAACTCGCGGAAGTGATCACACATATCAGCCATAATCAATGCTGAGTGCAAATAGTTACTGATGAGAACTGGTCGAAAGGCGTTGAGCTCAAAATTGCCTTCTGAACCGCCCATCTGCACAGCAACGTCTGAACCCATAATCTGAATACAAACCATCAACATAGCTTCGGCTTGTGTGGGGTTGACTTTACCTGGCATGATCGATGAGCCTGGCTCATTAGACGGAAACGTCATTTCCATTAAACCAGTACGTGGGCCAGAACCAAGCCAGCGCATATCATTCGCGATCTTAAACAGAGACACCGCTGCGCATTTCAGCCCAGCGTGCGCACGCACCATGCGATCAAGGGTACCTTGAGCTGTAAATTTATTTGTCGCAGTTTTGATGGCAAAACCGGTCATCTGTGACAGCTCGGCAGCCACTGCATCACCGAAGCCAACGGGTGAATTTAAGCCAGTACCTACGGCGGTGCCGCCCATGGCAACCTGCAAAAGCCCTTGCGTTGCATACGTCACATCGGCGATCGCATCATCAAGTGCGCCCACATAGCCTGACCACTCTTGGCCAACGGTGAGAGGCGTTGCGTCTTCAAGGTGGGTGCGGCCGATCTTGACGATGGTTGACCATTGTTCTGATTTAGCATTCAACGCATCACGTAGCCGCTTCAACGCAGGGATTGTTTTTTCGGTTGCCATTTTGTAGGCAGCGATGTGCATAGCGGTAGGAAAGGTGTCGTTGCTCGACTGACCCATGTTCACATGATCATTTGGGTGAATCGGCTCTTGGGCGCCTAACGTACCACCGACTAGCTGAATACATCTGTTCGAGATCACCTCGTTCAGGTTCATATTGGATTGAGTGCCAGAGCCCGTTTGCCAGACATAAAGTGGAAACTCGCTATCGAGTTTGCCGTTGATGACTTCGTCGGCAACTTTCTGAATTAATTCTCCCTTCCATGCCGGCAAACGCCCAGCCTTGGTGTTGACCACCGCGGCAGCTTTTTTGACATAGCCGTAGGCGTGATAGACCTCTTTGGGCATCTTGTCGTGACCGATATTGAAATGGATCAAGCTGCGCTGGGTTTGTGCGCCCCAGTAATGATCTGCGGGGACTTGAACTTTACCAATGCTGTCGAACTCTTCGCGCAGGCCGGTTGCTGTCAGGCCGATGGGCAGGTCGAGAATTTTTGGAGTGGCTTCGGTTGTCATGGGTTCTCTCGAGATGGTGAATTGTGAGATTAATTGCTATTTCGCTTGCTGTTTAGTGTTTCGACCAATGTTTGCTGTTACTGGTTTACTGTTTTACTGCTTTACTGCTTTACTGTTGCTGCATTGAGTGGCGGTAGTCAGTTGCTGTATTCAGTAACTGCATAGGACAAATTTAAAATGGGTTTAAAACTGGTGCCGAATTCCAACTCCGACAACAGTGGTTTGCGCATCCTGAATGGTTGAGTAATTGTTTCCGTAGGAGGCGTAGGTATAGAGGTTTGTGCGTCGCGAAAAGTTATAGAGATACGCAGCGCTGTAAATCATTTGAGTCCCCCTCACCCAAGTAGGCAAAACGTCGCCCACTGGTTGCATACGCTGCACTGACGCCAGAACACTTGCTTCGCCGAT
>CANGOP010000059.1 GCA_947455595.1 Gammaproteobacteria bacterium | reverse complement strand
TGGACAGCGTCCGCTCGGCAGCAAGCGCGGCCTCCGCTTGCGCGCGCGCCTCTGCCTGCGAGCGCGCCTCTGCCTCCGCTTGCGCGCGCGCCTCTGCCTGCGAGCGCGCCTCTGCCTCCGCCTGCAGGCGCGCACGCTCCGCGTGCAGGCGCGCCTCTGCCTGCGAGCGCGCCTCTGCCTCCGCCAGCAGGCGCGCTTCTGCCTCCGCTTGAGCTTGCGCCTCTGCGGCGAGCAAGCGCGCCTCAAGCTCTCTCAGCCGGCTGTCGACGTCTGCGGCGCCACAAGGTGAACAGTTAGCCCAGGCACTCTGGCGCGTGCTGCCAACGGTCGCCGCAGCAGCGGCCGCGTACCCATAGCGCAAGTCGGTGCTTGGGCGCGACGTTTAGGGTTGCGGTGTTTGTCGCCTTGTGCGTGTCAACGGGGCTGACGACACGGAAGGTATTCTGAACCGGTCCACGCTTGAGGGGTGAAGGTATCAGCCTGGTGCCTTCTTGCGGCTGGGCGCGCGGGGGAAGGCAGCGAGTGTGAGCCCCGTGGACACCCCCGGGAAGGCCGCTCGGTGCTTCGCAGGCGCGCCGCAGACCCGCAGCGCACGCGCCACACTGCTGCCGCCGCAGTGACAGCCACGCGCGGTTGGCGTCTCCTGACTCCGCATCCACGCTGATGTCCCCGCAGCCACGACTGTAGGCTCATCTTCCAGTGCACGGAAGAGCTGCTGGTGGCGTTGAAGCCGCAGCATGAGTGCCATGTACACAAGCACCTTTAGCAAACCACACTTGGTGTTGCTGTTGTGAATTTGTGCTCTCCTGGACTTATGCACGCACGACGCTCGAGAGCAGCGCACTGCTTATTCCTTATTGAGAGCAAACGCGTCGTCGGCTGATGAGCCGGACGTGCACATGGACTCACTCACTTAGCCCGACGTGCACATGGAGAGTCTTATGGAAAGGCGGACATCGAGCTCAGCCAGACAAGGAGCGTTGCGGACGGCGTGTGCTTCCTCTACGCCGCGCACGAATAATCGAGCTGTCGGCCGCAAACGCGGCGCATTATTATCATCACGTACGCCGTGCCCAAGGCGGTACAGGGCGGGCCGAGAAGCTCACGGGCTGCAGCTGAGCGCTTGTACGAGGCGCAACTGCAGCGGTAGTCAAACGCGCGCCTCACGGGCTGTCGCTTTGCACGTAGGCTGCTAACAACGCCTGGGGCCGGCGGATGCCGCGTATTTCCACGCCTCGAAAATGTGTCACCTACCCGCTTGCCGTCCGGCACTCTTTTGAGTGCGCCTGAGTTTTCGGCTCGGCTTGCTCAGGTTGCTGGGCTTTTGGGCATTGCAACAACCTTGAGTGCTGATGTGGACAAGGCTCTGCTGGAGAACAAGCCGCCGCGGCGCGAAGCCTCTGTCCTCGACGGACTTGGACTTTGCTCACCCCGTGCTCCGAGCAGTCGAGTCGATTCGCTCGTCTCAAACGTGGTGCATCTCACATCTCATTCCTGGTCTGAAAACTGGAGCTCATACAGCCCGTCGACCATCATGCGTTTGTCGTCAAGTTGTTGGGCAGCGAGTGCACGCTTGTGCAGCGTGCGCAGCCACGACGGCGCTGCTTCTATTCTTGTTTCGCGCGCCAAACGCACACGTTCCTCTGCCTCAACCTGCCTTGAACGCTGCAGCTGTTCAGGAGACTTCCGTGCATCTGCTGCCCATAGCGGCTCGCATGCGGCAGTGCCCGATACTAAGGCGGCGCCCACGTAGGCCGCACACTCCACATCTGTGGCAGGGCTGACCCACCAGTGCGGCATCTTGCGTGCAGCGCACAATAGCGCCGCGTCACAGGCAAAGAACACGTGGCCAACAAACCCCTTGCAGCAAGTGCCTGTGGGCATGGCAACGCCCCAGTCCACGAGCACACATTGCTTATCGTGGCACCATATCACATTGCTGGGTCGCACATCGGCGTGCGCCAATCCGCGCACATGAGAAAATTGCAAGGCGAGAAGGATGTCGGCAACCGCACTGCGCGCCAATTGCTCGACCGAGCGGCGCGCCGAGCGGATCGCACGATCTGATCCGTCGTTGCTTGCAAACGTGGACCGATATAGCGGAAGCGGTGTGCCCAAAGGCTCCATGACGATGAATGCGTGCGGGTGAAGAACGCCAAACACCGCGGCAAGGAAGCGAGGCAGGCGGGAGGTTGAATCAGGTGCAAGCTGCTGCAGTACGGAAACCTCGTGGGCCACCATGTCGCGTGTACGTGCTGCACGCTGTTCATCCAAAAACGCGCGAGCCAGCTTTACAGCGACAGGCCGGCCGTCCAGGGAGGATGCATACACATCGCAGTGACCACCCACTCCCACACGGCACTGCAATTCGAGCTTCCGACTGGCCACGCCTGAGTTCACACCGTCTGCTTCGGCCGGAATATCCAAGGTTTTAGGCAATGGGTGGGCCCCGCTCACGTCCTCACGGCAGGCAGCAAATACGTGGGCAAGCATGGTCACGCCAGTGGTGGCACTCGTGCCTGTTCCGGCGTTAGCTGCATCAAGCCATGGCAGCTCTGCCAGCTCATGTACCTCGATACGCGAGTCCAAGCCAGCGACAGTGAGCGACACCACACGAACAACGATGCGGCGTGTGTTCACGACAAGTACAACAGCGCGCCGGCGGTGCGGCCCCGGCGCAGCCGCATACTGCGCCCGCAATGCGGTGGCTGCGTAACGGACTCCTTGTGCCGCACCTTCTAGCAACAGCGCTTCCTCATGTTTACTTCCACTGCGAAGGGGTTTGGCCTCGATGAACACCGATACAGTGGCCCAGTCCACAGCGTCGTGTGCGTCCACCAGCACCCAGTCGGGAACGCTACCTTTACAACTAAGAACGGCTGGATGGTGCACGAGTTTCCAGCGGGGCGGATGAGGCACGCAAGCCAGGACGCACGAGAAAACGCCCTCGAGCCAGGCGTGGACCGACTGGGCACCCTCCACCTCGCGTGCCTCCTCGGGAGGTGGAGAGCTCAAGCGTAAGCGCTGCACTGCTTCCAGCACCTCGGGCGGGGCGCCCGGCAGCAGCTCGGTCAGATACTGCACGGGCAGGACACGAAGCACCTGGGCTGCATCGTTCGCAGCATCTTCAAGCAGAGTGCGAAGCTGCGTCGTCCGCGTGATCAGCGCAAGCTCGTTCAGCTTGGACAGCGTCCGCTCGGCAGCAAGCGCGGCCTCCGCTTGCGCGCGCGCCTCTGCCTGCGAGCGCGCCTCTGCCTCCGCTTGCGCGCGCGCCTCTGCCTGCGAGCGCGCCTCTGCCTCCGCTTGCGCGCGCGCCTCTGCCTGCGAGCGCGCCTCTGCCTCCGCCTGCAGGCGC
>CANGOP010000058.1 GCA_947455595.1 Gammaproteobacteria bacterium | reverse complement strand
GGACCTTTCTTCAGTGAACGTGGCACGTTAGGACCCTCGAATTACTTGCGGCGCTGCACGATGAACAAATTCGTGCGCTTGTTGTGACGGGTCTTCTTACCCTTGGTCTGCCAGCCCCACGGGGATACCGGGTGCGGGTTACCTTGGCCGGACTTACCCTCACCACCGCCGTGCGGGTGATCAACCGGGTTCATCACGACGCCACGGACAGTCGGGCGGATACCGCGCCAACGCTTCGCACCGGCCTTGCCGTACTGGCGAAGGTTATGCTCGTCGTTGCCGACTTCACCGATCGTCGCGCGGCAGTCGATATGGACCTTGCGCATCTCGCCTGAACGCAAGCGGATAAGCGCATGCAGTCCTTCACGAGCCGTGAACTGAGCAGAAGCACCAGCCGAGCGCGCCAACTGGCCACCCTTGCCTGGCTTCAACTCGATGTTGTGGATCGAGCTACCGACAGGAATGTGACGCAACTGCATCGCATTGCCCGGCTTGATCGGCGACTCCTGACCCGACTGCACTTCGTCACCGGCTTTCAAACCCTTAGGGGCGAGGATGTAGCGACGTTCGCCGTCCTTATACAGGACGAGCGCGATGTGAGCCGAGCGGTTCGGGTCGTATTCGACGCGCTCAACGACAGCAGGAATGCCGTCCTTGTCACGACGGAAATCGATCACGCGGTACTTATGCTTGTGACCACCACCCTTATGACGGGTCGTGATGCGGCCTGAGCTGTTGCGGGCGCCCGTGGAGTTCTGGGACACCAGCAACGGCGCGTAGCCCTTGCCCTTGTGGAGGTGCGAGCGATCCGGCTTCACGACAAAGCGTGCACCCGGTGACGTCGGCCTCAGTTTGATCATTGCCATGGCTATAGCCCTTTAGTCTCGCGGCCCTTAGGCCGTCACCGCGCCGGAAAGATCAATCGTTTGACCGGACTTAAGGCTGATGTACGCCTTCTTCCAGTCCGAACGACGACCCATCATCGCGCCGAAACGCTTTTGCTTACCGGCGACGTTGACGACCTGAACGGAGTCAACTTCGACCGAGAACATCAGCTCCACAGCCGCGCGGATCTCTGGCTTCGACGCATCGCGACGAACGCGAAACACGTACTGGCCGTTCTTCTCGCTCACGCGGGCCGATTTCTCGGACACATGCGGAACAAGCAGAATGCTGATCAAGCGCTCGGTCTTAGCGACCGGAACAGTGTTGGTTGGCGTGCTCATGCCAGGCGCTCCTCGATCATTTTCAGTGCGCCGACAGTCACGACAACTTTGTCATGACGCGCGAGACTGACCGGATCGATCTGAGCGACCGTGACAACCTCGACATACGGCAGGTTGCGAGCTGCGAGGAACACCTTCTCTTCGAAGGCCTCCACGATAATGAGCGCGTTCTCCGCACCCAAGCTCTTCAGATGACCCGCCAACAGCTTGGTCTTCGGCGCTTCGATTTCGAAGGTCGGCACAACGACCAACGCTTCGTTACGCGCCAACTCGGAGAACATTGAGCGGATAGCCGCCCGGTACATCTTCCGATTGACCTTCTGGGAATAGTCACGGGGGCGAGCCGCAAACGCGCGACCGCCGCCGACCCAAATTGGGCTGCGGATCGATCCAGCGCGGGCGCTGCCCGTACCTTTCTGACTGTGCGGCTTGCGACCGCCGCCACGGACTTCAGCGCGGGTCTTCTGAGCCTTCGTTCCAGCGCGACCGGCGGCCATATAGGCAACAACGATCTGGTGGACGAGCGTCTCATTGAAATCGCGAGCGAAGGCGGCGTCAGCCACCTCGACTTCAGCGGCGCCGGCCCCGGCATTTACTACCTTGAGCTTCATGGGGTTGCCTCGCCTTTACTTCTTGGCCGGGGCGACGCGAACGCGTCGAGCCTGACCCTTGACCTTGACCGATGGGCGGACGACGACGGTGCCACCTTCGGTGCCCGGAACCGCGCCACGGATGAGGATCAGGTTGCGCTCGGCATCCACCGAGACAACCTTAAGGTTTTCCGTAGTGACGCGATCGACGCCCATATGGCCCGACATGCGCTTACCCTGGAAAACACGGCCCGGGGTCTGTCGCTGACCGATCGAACCCGGCGCGCGATGCGTAACCGAGTGACCGTGCGAACCGCCGCCGCCGCCGAAATTGTGGCGCTTCATCACGCCCGCGTAGCCCTTACCCATCGTGGTACCGGTAACGTCGACAACCTGACCGGCTTCGAACATTCCGACCGACAGCTCCGCGCCAGCGGCGAGGTCTGCGCCCTCAGCATCATTGACACGGAATTCGTGCAGCGCTTCGCCCGGCGCCACGTTCGCTTTCGCAAAGTGACCCGCTGCTGCTTTCGTAACACGGGACGGACGACGCGTACCGAAGGTGATTTGCACCGCACGGTAGCCATCGCTCTCAAGCGTCTTGATCTGAGTGACGCGATTGGGCAGCGCTTCGATCACGGTCACTGGCACTGTTTCGCCAGCATCCGTGAAGACGCGGGTCATGCCGCGCTTGCGACCGACCAGCCCCAAGCCATGCTTCAGGCTCATTGGGTCTACACCTCTTTACGCTCACCTACTGCAATTGGCAGGTGGCACTTCAACCATCGCTACCGAGACCCGAAGACCTCAATAGCGCCCTAAATCACTGATTCTTAAGCCCGTTCCAGTAACCCTATCCGCGGTTTCAGCCCCGCGTCAGATTTAGATTGCTCCAAATTGACTGTCTGGACTGACCTTCGGAGGGCACACCTGGATAAGGCGGGCCACAGCGAGCCGCCAATATTAGGCGGACTTGATCAACAATGCAAGTCCCGCGACGCTGAATTTATCAGCGTCGCGGAAAATAGATCAGTTCAGTTTAATCTGAACGTCCACGCCAGCGGGCAGCTCGAGCTTCATGAGCGCGTCTACCGTCTTGTCGGTGGGGTTCAGTATGTCCATGAGGCGCTTGTGGGTACGAATTTCGTACTGATCACGAGCATCCTTGTCGCCGTGAGGCGCAACGAGGACCGTAAAACGCTCCATTTTGGTCGGCAAGGGAATCGGTCCGCGGACCGTAGCGCCTGTGCGCCTTGCCGTCTCAACGATCTCACGCGCTGAATTATCGATCAGGCGGTGATCAAATGCCTTAAGACGGATACGAATGTTCTGGTTGGCCATGGCCTTCATCCTTTCGTCAAAGAGCGGCAGAAGCGTTAAGAATCTGCCTGAAAAATTACGGGCTCGGACGCCCTAGAGCAACCGAGCCCGCAACTATACACGATTTTCTGATTACAGAAGAATCTTCGAGACGACGCCGGCGCCGACGGTGCGACCACCCTCACGGATGGCGAAACGCAGGCCTTCTTCCATCGCGATCGGGTTGATCAACTCAACCGTCATCTTGATGTTGTCGCCAGGCATAACCATCTCAACGCCGTCCGG
>CANGOP010000057.1 GCA_947455595.1 Gammaproteobacteria bacterium | reverse complement strand
GTCAGCGAATGATCGAAACGCATGACCTTCATCCCCAGGAGCAGGCGCTTAAAATGCTCAGCGAATCTAAAAATCTTGAACTCGCCGGTTGTTGGGTTGCGGTACGCGCGCAAGCCTTCAAACACCGCTGTGGCATAGGTCATGCCCAACGACATTGGATGCACACTGGCTTGCTCGTAGGGTAGCAACTTGCCGTTTTGTAAAATAATTTTGGGTTGCCACATAGACCTAGTCCTTTTTTAGATTTAATTCTGGGATCAATTTACCCATCTGACGGTATACGCCCGTCACCGACTCAGTGAACGCCGCATGGCCGAGGTAAGCAGGCGTACCTTTCAACTTATTGACTAACTCAATGAACTCGGGCGTACGTACCATCTCAGAGACCGCAGACTCCCACTCTTTAATCACCTCAGGCGCCATACCTGCTGGGCCCGCGAAACCGTAAAAAATTGGTACCGATATCGGGAAATTCAACTCTTTATAGGTTGGAACTTGAGGATACTCTGGGATTTTATCGGGCCCGCTCTCGGCCAATAACCGTATGGTGCCCGCCGCTGCATGGGGAGGAAACTCAGCGGCAACCAGCGCCTGGATCTGGCCACCTAGCAACCCATTCATCGCGTCGGCACCACCCTTGTAGGGAACGTAGGTAGCTTCGATGCCTGCGGCCTTAAACGCAGCTTGTGTTGAGATATGCGTGCCTCCGTTCGTTGCCGCCGTTGACCAAAAAAGTTTATTTGGATTGGCCTTTGCCCAAGTCATTAACTCTTGTATTGTCTTAAAGGGCGTATCGGCTTTGACAAACAAAGGCTGCGCACTCACGAGCGTTTGAAACAGGTAAGTAAAGTCTTTGCCTGGATCGTAATTGAGCGATTGAAAATAAGGCGCAACCGTAAACGGACTCGTTGTCGCCAGTGCAATCGTGTACCCATCGGGTTTTGCACGCGCCAGCAAACTGGCGGCAATCGTGGCTCCAGCACCAGGCTTGTTATCAATCACCACCGGCACTTTCCAGCGCTCGCGAAGATAATCTGCCACCCAACGAGAGGAAATATCACCGCCGCCACCGACTGCAAAACCAACAATAATCGTGATGGGTTTCGTCGGAAACTTTTCAGTAGGCTGCGCCAGACTTTGGGCAGCTATTAAACAAAACAAAAGCAGGCTAGCGCATACCTTGGCAGACAATTTCAACACGATACACCCCTAAAGAATCAAGACTCTCGCGATGCCTTAACCTCGCATCGCTTTTAGTTGTTGCGAATATCCAGAAGGATCAATCTGTACATCAATCAAACTGGGACCGTCGTACGTTAATGCCTGATGCATTGCCTCTTGAAACTGTGCTTCACTGGTCGCTTCAAATCCTTTACCACCAAGCGCTTGCATGGCTTGCGCAAAGTTATGCCGACTCCAGCGCACCCCCCGACTCGGCAGCTGTTTACTTTGCTGCTTAATATCAATGAGTGACAGCGCACTGTCGTTAAAGACCACTACAACAATGCGGGCACCAACCTCGATCGCCGTGCAAAGCTCGCCCAGACACATCATCAACCCACCATCGCCGGTAAAGCACATGACCGGCTGCGTCGGTTCATCGAGCGCTGCTGCAATTGCCGCTGGCAAGGCAAAAGCCATCGTGGCCAAGCCATTTGAGATTAAGACGTCCCCCGGTTGCGTCGACGGAAAAAACGCAGTCGCCGAGAACATATGCGCACCCGCATCAACGGCCATACGTGGCCTCAGCTTATGGTCGGCCACGACCTGTGCTGAAAGTTGAACCACGCGATCAGGCGCGACACCAAACTGGATTGGCGGATAGGTCAATCGCGTGAGCACATCGCTGCGCAGTTGAGTGATCGTATCAAGCGACCAGTCAGACGCATACCCGCTGAGGCGCTCGGTCAGTTGCGAGACATGGTGTTTTAAATCCTGGGTGACGCGGGCATCTGGTGTGATGTAGTGGGTGGAATGAAGCGCATTGGCGAGCTCAACCGCAGGTCTGTTATAAGGCCAAGGTTGCAGAATCATTTCGACGGGATCAAGGCCTACCATCACCATTAAATCTGATTGCGCCAGACAGTCAGCCTCTTGACTGCCGCCGGTGAATATCCCGACGACCTGTGGGTCAAAATCAGAGACCACTCCTTTTGCTTTATAGGTCTGCAATACAGGGCATTTCAGTAGCTTTGCCAACTGCCTGACTTCGGCATCGCATTGCCGCGCCTCAAGCCCAACAATCAAAACCGGCTTTTTAGATTGCTCAATACGTTTTGCGACACCTTGTAACCCCACAGAATCAGTCAACACCGCTGAGCGCACTTGCCCTTGTATTTGAGGCTCTGGGATCAATCTGCGGGCGACTTCGCCGGTTAACTCAATATGGACAGGGCCCATGGGTGCGCGACAAGCCAAAGCGATGATCTTAGCGATCTCGGTGGCGGGTTGCTCAGACTCTAGTCGCGTCACACCTTTGACAACAGGCTGCAACAACGCCTTTTGATCAAAGACCTGGTGCGTGATGTAAACCAGCTGCTTTTCAGTAAACCCATCTGTAATCACAATCACGGGCGCGCGATCAAGCTTCGCGTAGGCCGCACCATTGGCCGCATTCGCCACGCCAGGGCCTTTGGTCATCAGGGCGACACCCGGTACTCCGGTTGTTTCAGCCAAAGCGCCCGCCATCATAATGGCGGCATTTTCGGTTTTCGTGAGTATAAATTCAATCCCCACCTCGGCGGCTGCCTCGATGAGATCAAGCGATGAGCCGCCACCCGGCAAGCCAAACATCTGACGGACACCGGCGCGCGCCAACGCTTGCACAAGCGCCTCTACGATTGTCATGTTCTGTGAAGTATTCAAAATAAATTTAAACCTGTTGAGGGGGTGTGGCCAGACTAATCAACATATGACGGTGCTGATCCATCTGAACGTTGGCATACTTTGGAACCACCACAGTCGACTCGCGCTCTTCGACAATCGCCGGGCCTTCAAAACACATCCCAGCTTGCAAAGCGTAGCGATCGTAAACAGGCGTCGAAACAAAGTCTCTGGTAAAGATACAGAAAACTTCTCGAGATCGCTTAATCGCCGACTCGGCCGACTGCTTCGCGGCGTGCGTCTGCCCGAGCTGCGCTTTGAGCTGATCAAGCAAGTCAGGCGTGGGGCCCTGAACAACGACGCGCCAGGACACCACCTCAGCCGGTGTGTCGCTTTCGGCTCGCCCATACAAGTTTTGGTAACAACGGCTAAATTCTTCAGTCAGGTGCTGTCTGAAATCATTGGCCAGACGGCTAAGCAGAACAGGCACTTCAACTTCATAACCTTGACCGACATAGCGCATCGCCGCGCTCACGTGCGTGCTGCATCGCTCTGCGACGAGGCCTGACTGCGCCAGCATCGCGAGACCCTTATTTTTTAAACCTTCGATCAGCTGAGCAACGCCTTGCGGCTCTAAGGTGGCAACGGGTGATACCGAGGCCTGAACAAATTGAAACGACATCGGCGACGCCAAAAACCCAAAGGCTGAGGCAACCCCCGCACCAAGCGGAATCACCAACCGCTCGATTCCGAGTTTGAGCGCGACGTGACAGGCGTGCACCGGCCCCGCTCCACCGATCGGAATCATCGCATAGCTAGAGGCTTTCAGACCTTTTTCAAGCGCATGAAT
>CANGOP010000056.1 GCA_947455595.1 Gammaproteobacteria bacterium | reverse complement strand
TCGCGGGTTTCCGCCATGAGGGTATGAAGGCAGCGTAGCGCTGAGAAATCTTCGAGGGCGAATCCGACCGAGTCGAATAACGTGATCGCTTGCGCATCGCGGCGACCCTCTTGATGGCGTCGTACGACGTCGGCGAATTCAGTGACGGGATAGTCATCGGGCATCTGCTGAATTTCGCCTTCTATCCGCGACTGCGGCGCGAATTCGACGAATGTCTGTAGTCCCTTCATGGTCAGAATATCAATATGGAGCTCCGTTTTTCCCGGGCAATCGCCACCGACGGCATTCAGGTGCATGCCGGGTCGAATCATGGGGGGTGTCAGGATGACCGCGTTCTTTTTATCAGCGGTGACCGTCGTGACGATATCGGCCCCTTGGCAGGCATCGGCCGTCGACTGACAGCGAATAATCGTCAGATCGGAAAGCTCAGCGATACCGCGCAGGTTCTGTTCCAACTTGGCAGTAGCTGCCGGGTCAATGTCGTAGAGGCGTAGCGTGCGCACGCCATTCAGGCGATGAAAGGCAACCGCCTGGAACTCACTTTGCGATCCATTGCCGATCAGCGCCATTACGCGGCTGTCGGTTCGGGCCAGCCATCGAGCGGCTAGAGCGGACATCGCAGCCGTTCTCAGCGCCGTCGTAATGGTCAACTCCGACAGTAATAAAGGGTAGCCCGTGGCGACGTCGGCCAAGACGCCAAATGCCGTGACGGTCAGCAGCCCTTGAGCCGTATTGGAGGGGTGGCCGTTCACATACTTGAATGCATAGCAGGTCGAATCGCTCGCCGGCATGAGTTCGATGACGCCGACATCGGAATGACTCGCGATACGCGCGCTCTTCTCAAATTCGTCCCAGCGTCGGTAGTCGCATTCAATCTCATGGGCAAGGCGCTCAATAAAGGCTCCGAGGCCGTAGTTCGTGACCAGTTGCGTCACGTCCGATACACCGATGTATTTCACCATGAGGGTCTCCCTTGACCTGCCGTTGGCCTATTGTCCACGCGAGTAAGGCCTAACAGGAAGACAACAAAATGCCATTAATGGCATGTTATTGCCCAATATGAAGTCTTTAAGTGCCATAATGTCAACATGGACACCTTAGATCACCAGTTGATTGGGCTGCTGCGGGACAACGCTCGCACGACGGTGCTGGATATGGCGCGGGCGCTGGGAGTGTCGCGGGCAACAGTACAGAACCGGATGCGGCGCCTAGAGCAGGAAGGCGTGATTCTGGGGTACACAGTCCGATTGCAGGCCCCCGGCGCGCAGGCGCCTATTCGCGCGCTCATGCTGATTCAGGTCGACGGTGATGGCGATGCGCTCACCCCGTTGATTCAAGCGGAACCGTCGGTGCGTATGCTGCACACGACCAACGGCCGCTGGGATCTGATTGCTGAAATCGAGACTGAGACGCTGGCCGACTTTGATCGGGTGTTGCGCCGTATTCGGACGATATCCGGCGTGGCCAACAGCGAAACGAGTTTGCTGTTGTCGAGTCGCGCCTTCTGATCACGACGCCGAGTTGTGACCATCCGATCGTCAGTTTGAATAGCCGCGCTCACCGTGTTCAGCAAGGTCGAGCCCCTCGGTTTCGCCCTCCGCATCGACGCGTAGCCCAGTCGTGCGGGCGAGCATTTTCAAGATGAGATAGGTCGCGACCATGCACCACGCTGCGGTGGCCGTCACCGCTAACGTTTGTACGCCGATTTGATGCAGCCGACTGACACCGTTGGCGAGGCCAGCCCCACCGAAAGCAGTGTCAACAAAGACGCCAGTCAGGATAGATCCGATTACGCCGCCAACCCCATGGACAGGTGATACGTCGAGTGAGTCATCAATACCAAGCTTTCGCTTCACCAGTTGTGTGGCATAGAAGCAAACGATGCCAGCAACGCCGCCAATGACGAGTCCGCCCATAGGACCCACAAATCCTGAAGCGGGCGTGATGGTCCCCAGTCCTGCGACGACACCTGTGACCGCGCCAAGCATGGAGGGCTTGCCGTATTTCAGCCACTCAATGGCGGTCCATGTCAGCGCGCCGGCTGCAGCGCCGGTGTGTGTGACCAGCAAGGCCATACCGGCGTTGCCATCGGCGGCCAGGGCGCTGCCGGCGTTAAACCCGTACCAGCCTACCCACAACATGCCAGCGCCCATGACGGTGAGCGGTAGCGAGTGTGGCGCCATCGTCGTGTGCGGAAATCCTCTTCGCGGGCCGACCACCAGTGCAGTGACGAGGGCTGCAGATCCGGCAGTGACGTGGACCACAACGCCGCCCGCATAGTCGAGGACCCCTAATTGCATCAGCCAGCCGCCGCCCCATACCCAGTGCACAACCGGCAGATAGACCAAGGTGAACCAGGCGATCGTGAAAACGACCACCGCTGAAAACCGTATCCGCTCGGCAAACCCACCGATGATCAATGCCGGCGTAATAATCGCGAAGGTCAGCTGAAACATCGCGTACACGGACTCGGGCAGGTGTCCGACGACGCTTTGACGGCCGACGCCCGCCAGAAATGCCTTATCCAAACTGCCGATGATGGCCTGCCAGGCGCCACCCTGACCAAACGCCAGTCCGTAGCCGTAGAAAATCCACAGCACCGAGACAATGGCGGTAATCGTCACGCACTGCATAAAGACCGACAGAACGTTTTTGGTGCGTACCAACCCGCCATAAAAGGCAGCGAGTCCGGGTAGCGTCATGAATAGAACCAGCGCGGTCGAGGTCAAGATCCACGCCGTGTCGCCGGCGCTTACGGCGCCATCATCCGCGCATGCCGCCAGTGGACACAGACCAGCACACAGTGCCCAGAGGCGACTGCGAATGACGAGCAGAGAGTTGAACATCGAGGTCCCCATACAAAACAGGCCCTACGCAGTCAGCCACGAAGCTGCTACCGCGCGCGATCCAAACCAGTGCGCAACCTGCATGATTCGTGCCTAAACAGGGCGCGCGAGAATCGTATTAATTTTCAATCAGTTGAGTAGAGGCGAGGAGGGCCGACGCGATATTGCGCGCCATTTCGGTGCGCTGACGCACCGTATTGGTGCGCTAGCCCAGCGTGACGCTGGGGTTCATCGGGTCCATTCGTTCAGGTGCCGGGACGCAATAAATGCGAACCGGAGCCGCGCGACCACGCAAGCTGAAATTCGGCAACGCAATGATCTCTTGTCGCTCTGCGTCGCCCAACTGGGTGGCGACTTCCGACGAGAACAGGACTTCGCCGGCCCGTGCGCGATGGCACAACCGGGCGGCGACATTGACCGTATCACCCACGAGGGTATATCGCCGCAGAGCGGGTGGACCCAATTCAGACTCGGCCACAACGCCTAGATGAACGCCGACACCGATCCCCGTCGGGACACCGTGCGCCGATTCCCAACGATTGCCCATGGGCTGAAACGCCCCAATCATTTTCCGGCCACTTTCAACCGCTGCGCGGCCATCGCCGCCTGGCGTCGGCTCGGCAAGGCCAAACACGGCCATGACCGCGTCGCCGGACAGGTTATGGACTTGCCCGCCAGAGCTCGCGACGGCTTCACTGATGACGCCGTAGAATTCGTCAAGAAGGCTGGCAACCGCACTCGGCGCCAAATCTTCGCAGAGTGTGGTGTAGCCGCGCAGGTCCACGAATAGGATTGCGCAACGACTAAGCCGGGATTGGGTTCGGACCGGATCCATCGGATACCTGATTCCCATGATTGAGCGAGCGGAAGGGTACCAAAACCTGCCTAATGTGGAAGCCCTATCCCCCCAAATTGAACGCGAGTGACGGCTGATGGCTCAACAGGACGACTTGTTTGCG
>CANGOP010000055.1 GCA_947455595.1 Gammaproteobacteria bacterium | reverse complement strand
GGCTGGCCAGTCTCAGGAACGCCGCTCGCGGCAACCGACGGACCGGCTGCGCCGACCGTTGCCACGCTAGGGATCCCTAAGTTCAGAATCGGTTTACGGATGGGACAATCGTCTGCCCAAAAGCTGAAAGGGAGATTCCGATGCGACGCGAAGTCACCGTGTTAGGGCTACAGCAGAACTTCGGCGAATACGTCAGCCAGGTGCAGTCTCATGGCGATTCCGGGGTGGTTACGAAGGACGGCCAACCCGTCGCTGCCCTCGTCGACTACCCCCTCTTTGAAAAAATTCGAGCGCTGCCATCGCTGTTCGACGAGCTGTCCACCCGCATTGGCTCAATCTACGCCGGCGTACCTGCCGCCGTCGCGCAGGCGGAAATCGACGAAGCGGTCCGCAGTGTGCGACGTCACCCTCGCTGAACAGCTCGCCACCCCCATCAGGCCGCCGTGAGCTTCGCGACTTGTACGTCGGCCAAAAAGACCTTGCGCCGGGCGTTCCAAAGGTCGTGCACTGACTGCATCGAAAGCCAGCTCTCCGCAGACCGCCCCAGACACTTCGACAGTCGCAACGCCATTGCAGGCGTTACGCCACTGCGCCCGGTGAGGATGCGGTTCAGCGTGGAGGGCGACACCGCCAGTTTTCCCGCGAGTTAGCGACCACTCATGCCGTTGGGTTCGAGTTAGACCTGTGCGATGAACTCGCCAGGATGTGGTGGATTATGCATGCTCATCCGTAGTCTTCCTCGTGAACAGATACGTCCCCATGACGGTTGCAGATTCCAGACTTTATCTGCCCATGACCGTTCACTCAGACCGACCAATGCTCCTTGGCCCATCCTATCAACGGAGACTGCGGACACGCGGGCACATGCCGGTGAGCATTATCCATCGACGTGTCCCGATCGCCTATCCAATACCGCAGTCGAGGCGCCTCTTCTGGGGATATCGGTCGAGCGACGGCATCGCATAAACCCAAATGCTGTGACCATCGAACGCAGCTGGAGCGCTCCGGTTGCCCGTCTGAGGCGACCCCCGTGGCGCCAGCAGACCAATCCCGATGGAGCCACAGCGGCCATCGTCACGACGATGGGGGGAGTCTCGATCGGACGCCGATCGGTGCAACCGTCAGCGCGCGGGGTACACTATGGGCCTTCACGTTTTCGGTCTCACAGGACCTGTCATGTCGGCCCAGCCACGCAACGCGGACTCCGCGGAAATCGAAAAATTCGACGCCCTCGCCAGCCGTTTTTGGGACCCCAAGGGCGAGTGGTGGCCGTTGCACGCGCTGAACCCCACCCGACTGGCCTATGTGGCCAGGGCACAGTCACTCGCCGGCGCACGGGTCCTCGACGTGGGCTGCGGCGGTGGACTGCTCGCCGAGGGCCTCGCCCGCGCCGGCGCGCACACCACCGGCATCGATCTGTCGCCTGCGCTGCTGAAAACCGCTGAATTACACGCGCTCGAGTCCGGCCTCGATATCGTCTATCAGCAGTCGAGCGCTGAAGAACACGCCCTCACCCATGCCGGCGCCTATGACGCCGTCACCTGCATGGAGATGCTGGAGCACGTCCCGGATCCGGCCAGTGTCATTCAGGCGCTGGCCACCCTGGTACGCCCCGGCGGCAGCGTGGTGGTCTCGACCTTGAATCGCACGCCTCAGGCCTTCCTGACGGCGATCGTGGGGGCCGAATACCTCGCTCGCATCCTTCCCAAGGGGACGCACGAGTACCGTCGCTTCTTGCGCCCATCGGAAATCGGCACAGCGGCGCGGGCCGCTGGTTTACACGTCGCCGACGTCGCGGGGCTCACCATGAACCCGCTCACCCGCGAGTTCTCGATCTCAACCAACGTCAGTGTTAACTACCTGATGCGCCTCGTCCGCCCGGGCTGATGCCCCATCGGTTCGCAGGCCGACGCCATCAAAGCATTCCATTCCGCTTGAGTCGCACACACCCCGAAGCGCCTAACGATAGGCCGGCCCTCCTCCATTGATCACCCTGAGCAGACGACCGTCGGCGCGATGGTTTGTTTCGCGCCCTCATCGCGCCCACGTAAGCACACTTGCGGCGCGAGCACGCCAGACCGATACACGCCCAAGGTCGGGGACGTCGGCGATCAACACAGACCCATGAGCCCTCTACGCAGCACTGGTTGATGGACACCTGTGCGCAGTTGGGCCAGAACGGTGCCGCTCGCGCTAGAATTCGCGTTTCGTCCTGTCGGCAGACGGGTCCTGACTGCACCCGCGTCGCTCTATTTGAATCCTGAGGGATCCCCAGTTGCCGGTATGACTCTCACGCGCACCTTACTCGTTGATCTGGACGGCACACTCCTAGACACCGCACCCGACATGGGCGCGGCGCTCAATGCGCTGCGTGCTCTGCACGACCAGCCAGCGCTGCCGCTATCCGTGTTGCGTCCGCACGTCAGCCACGGTGCCTGGGGATTGGTGCGACTGGGCTTTCCACAGGCGGATGCCGCCGAACAAGACGTCTTGCGTGTCCGGTTCGTTCATCTGTACCGAGAGGCGCTGACGGCGCACGGCACCGCACTCTTCGAAGGGTTTGGCGCCGTGCTGGCGCAGCTCGCCGCCGCGGGGCGCCCGTGGGGCATCGTCACCAACAAACCCGGCTGGCTCACCACGCCCCTCTTGGCGGATCTGCGTCTACCGCATCCGCCGGCCGTGGTGATCAGTGGCGACACCACCGCCCAACGTAAACCCCACCCGCTGCCCCTCACCCACGCGTGCGAGGCGTTATCAGTCGCGCCCGAGCAGTGTCTGTACTTAGGCGATGCCGAGCGCGACATCGCCGCGGCGCGCGCCGCGGGCATGACCTCGGCGATCGCGCTGTGGGGCTACCTGGATGAGGGTGGCGTCCATACGCAGTGGGGCGCCGATCACCTCGTCGACTCGCCGTCGGAGCTGCTGACCCTCCTCGGACTGCCGGCATGAGTGACGCATCGCCGCTCGAACAGCGACTGGCGCTTCTCTTCACGCCGCGCGCCGCGCACGCCGGCGTGCTGGCGCTCGACACCGTCTTAGAGGAAATCGGCGCGAGTTTAGAGCCCACGCTCAACCACACCGTGGCGCATACGCGGCTTGTCTGGTGGCGTGAGGAAGTGGCGCGACTGCAGCGCGGCGCGCCCTTACATCCCGCCACACGCGCACTGCTGGCGGCCGCGCCGCGCGTGCCGTTCACGCCGCTCGACCAGCTGATCACCGCCGCTGAGTTCCAGCTGGCCGGGCACCAACCCGCGGATCTGGACGAACGCTCGCGATACTTTGCCCGCATCTACGGCGCCCCCGAAGCGTTGCGGGCCGCCGTGATCCTGGGGGCGCCCGATGCGCGCCTCGAGGCCTTCGGCCACGCGCTCGGCGAGGTATTGGGCTTAGCCGGTTGCGTGGAGGCCGCGCTCTTGGACGACCGGCGCACCGAGGCGACGCGCCTGCGCGCGGCCTTGACGCGCCTCCGTCCGAGTGCAGACCTTGCCCACTGCGAACGCCACGGACTCATCCGCGCCAATTTCATTGCGCATCGACTGACCGACTCGGGGCTCGCCCCGCCACCGGGGGCCTTGCGGTCCCTCACCCTCGCCTGGCGCTGCGCGCGCCGGCACCGCCTGGAGTTTCGATGACCCCCGCTGAAATCGCTGCCTTCCAAGCCCCCGCTGACCATCTGGCCGGCCGGATCATTCTCGTCACCGGCGCCACGAAAGGCATCGGCCGTGCGCTCGCGTTGGGCTTGGGTCAGCACGGAGCAACGGTGATCCTGAGCGGTCGCTCGCAGAAAAAACTGGACAAGGTCTACGACGAACTCGTCGCGGCCGGCTGCCCGACCCCAGCGATGCTGCCGCTTGACCTCGAGAACGCGCTCGCGGGTCACTACGACGCGGTGGCCGAGGCGATCGGCACTGAGTTTGGGCGACTGGATGGGCTCGTTCACAACGCCAGTCTGCTCCTCACCCGATCACCGATCAGCCACTACGACGTGCCCACCTGGTGCCGGTTGCTGCAGGTCAATCTCACCGCGACGTTTGCGCTGACCCAGGTCTGCCTGCCGCT
>CANGOP010000054.1 GCA_947455595.1 Gammaproteobacteria bacterium | reverse complement strand
GCCATGCGGTTGGCGGTGCCTTCGACCAGATTGTCAAAACACAAATGGCTATTGAGTCTGTTTTTGAACAGATTCAAAGAATGGTCTGCGTTGGAAGTATGGCCAGGGCTGGAAAAATCCTCTTGTTCCGGCGATTTGACCATCGGCAGCTCTCGAACAACGGGTTCTTTGATGGCCAAGGTGAAATCGATATGCACAGGCTGACCATAGAGCTGGTTTAGCAGTGCACTGATACGCCCCGCGTACTGCGCTCGTATCCAATCAAGCTTGAAGCGGTTGAGCACCACAATGGTCAGTTTGGAAAAGTCGTCTGACACCCGCACTTGCAAGGGTTTAATCCAAGTATTGAATTGTTGTTCTGGTAATTCCTGGGCCAGTATTTCGATACACGATTGCCACAATGCCTGGCCGGCATCACTGTTATCGGAGGGCAAAAGTGAGGAGCTCATTGGCAATTCAGTAGCTGAAGTAGCCTGTGGATAGTAGGTAGCAAAAAAATCATTTGAAGTACTTTATCAAAAATTTATCCACAGGCCGGAACTTTTTTGAGACTTTTCGAACAAAAAACGGTGTAAGCCGTGAATATGTCTGAGGAAAATAGAAAATCAGGTGAAAACCAGAGATAATGCACGGTTTAGGTTTAATTGACGGGAAAATCAAATGAAAAGAACATACCAACCCTCCAAAACGCGTCGTGCCAGAACCCATGGTTTTTTGGTTCGCATGAAAACACGCGGCGGACGTGCAGTGATCAATGCGCGCCGGGCCAAAGGCCGCAAACGGCTGGCCGTCTAAACCCAGGGCGCAACATGTTGCGCACATGCGTTAGGTGAGCGTGAAAAAAATCACGCGCCGCGAAGATTTTGATGTGGTCATGTCCGCAGGCGTGCTTGCAACCACGGCCCATTTTGCATTGCATGCCCACATCAACAACCCGCCCTTGCCATTTCGTATCGGTGCGGTCGTGCCTAAGCGATGGGCGAAAAGAGCAACAACGCGAAACAGCATCAAAAGACAAATCTACAACCTTGCAGGACGCGGCCCCCAAGCGTTTGCCAACATGGATCTGGTGATACGGTTGCGAAAAACATTTCCCACCAATGAATACATCAGCGCCACATCGCGTAAATTAAAAACCGATGTCCGTATGGAATTGGAACAATTGCTCGCCAAACCCATCAAACACTCATGATGCAAAGTTTTTTGATTCGGCTTGTGAAAATGTACCGTTTTGCATTCAGCCCATGGCTGGGTTCGTCCTGCAGATTCACGCCTACCTGCTCAGCCTATTCGGTTGAAGCACTGGCCTTGCATGGCGCAATTCAAGGCAGTTATTTGACATTCAAACGGCTGTGTCGTTGCCAACCCTGGTGTGACGGCGGGATAGATCTTGTGCCCGCACCCACTTTTATTTGTCGGCCGCCACAAGGCCATTCTTCTTCATCAACAGAGTCCCATTCGCAATGAACGATATTCGCCGCACCATACTTTGGGTTGTATTTGGATTTTCTTTGGTCATGCTGTGGGACCAATGGCAAATACACAATGGCAAGAAACCGACGTTCTTTCCGTCGGCCGCGGTTCAAACCCAGACACCGGTTGTCCCAGCACAAACCAAAACAGCAGAACACAACGCAATCACACAGGCCCCTGGTCAGCCGCCGAATCCGGCCAATGTTTCCGCACAGGTGCAAAGCCCGGCACAACTGGTGGATGTACAAACCGATGTGTTGAAAATCCAATTGAGCTCAGAAGGCGGTAGCGTGTTGAAAGCTGAATTGCTCAAACACAAAGACATGCATCACGCTGACAGCAATATGCTGCTGTTGGATAACAGTGCAGAACGAATTTACTTGGCGCAATCTGGCTTGATTGGTGGAGCTAACAATGCGAATTGGCCGAATCACAAATCCGCCATGCGTTTCAGTGGCCAGACTGAATTGAAAGAGGGCGAGTCACAGTTTCAGTTCAAATTTGAGTCAGACATCTCCAGCGACATCAAACTGATCAAGACATACACATTGACACGCGGCAGTTATGCCATTGAAGTCTCCCATGAAATTGTCAACACCTCAGCGAACCCGGTGAATCCGCAACTCTACGTACAACTGGTGCGCGACGGCAATAAACCTGCAGGTGAATCATCTTTTTACTCCACTTTTACGGGACCGGCTGTGTATACGTCGCAGAAGAAATACCAAAAAGTGGAGTTTTCTGATATTGAAAAAAACAAGGCTGATTTTGAAAAGCAATCTGCCCAAGGCTATATCGCCATGGTGCAACATTATTTTGCCTCAGCTTGGGTGTTTGAAGACGGTGTGCAAAGAGATATCTTTGCCCGCAAAATTGAAAACAACTTATATGCGGTAGGCATGGTGACGCCAGTAACAGCCATAGCACCGGGCGAAAAACAAATACACAAGGCGCGCTTGTTCATTGGACCGCAAGAAGAAAAAACATTGGAAGCTATTTATCCTGGCTTGGAGTTGGTCAAAGATTACGGTTGGTTAACCATCTTGTCTAAACCCTTGTATTGGTTGTTGTATGAGCTGAACCGAATCATTGCCAATTGGGGCTGGTCGATTGTGGCTTTGGTCATCGTGCTCAAAGCAGGTTTTTATTGGTTGAATGCACAGGCTTACCAAAGCATGGCAAAAATGAAAGCCATCAATCCAAAAATCATGGAAATGCGTGAGCGCTTGAAGGACAACCCGCAACAAATGCAAATGGAAATGATGCGGATTTACAAAGAAGAAAAAGTCAATCCCTTAGGCGGATGCTTGCCAATTGCTGTACAAATTCCATTTTTTATCGCGCTGTATTGGGTGTTACTGTCTTCGGTTGAAATGCGCAATGCACCATGGATTGGATGGGTGCATGATTTGGCGTCTCCCGACCCCTGGTTCATATTGCCGTTGCTGATGACGGCAACCTCTATGTTTCAAACCTGGTTAAACCCCACGCCACCAGACCCGATACAAGCCAAGATGATGTGGTTCATGCCCTTGGCCTTCAGTGTGATGTTCTTCTTTTTCCCGGCCGGTCTGGTGTTGTATTGGCTCACCAACAATATTTTGTCCATTGCACAGCAATGGATGATTAACAAGAAACTCGGTGTCAACAACTGAATCGGTTCGTTGTGCTGTCTCGACGCGACGATCCCATCATCGCCATTGCCACGCCGCCAGGTCGGGGTGCTGTGGGCGTGGTGAGGGTCAGCGGCAAGGATTTAAAAGATTTCACTTTGTATCTTTGCCAAAGGCAGTTGACACCCAGGCTTGCACAACTGCTTACCCTCAAGGATGAAAATGGTCAGCACATAGATCAGGTGTTGGCATTGTTTTTTCCGGCACCTCATAGTTATACCGGTGAAGATGTGCTGGAGTTGCAGGGTCACGGCGGGCCGGTCGTACTGCAGATGCTGGTACAGCATTGTTTAGATAAAGCCAATCAATTGAACACGAAAGGGCAAGCTAATTTGCCCCATTTGCGTTTGGCTGCCCCTGGTGAATTCACCGAGCGCGCTTATCTGAACCAGAAAATGGATTTGGCACAAGCTGAAGCCGTGGCGGATTTGATTGACGCCAATACCCGCGCAGCAGCAGTTAGCGCAAGCAGATCTTTAGAAGGCGTGTTTTCTCAAAAAATCAATGTATTCCTCACGCACATGATTGAAGTGCGCATGCAAATTGAAGCCTGTTTGGACTTTCCCGAAGAAGACATTGAATTTATTGAACAACTGCAAATCAAACACAAAATTCAGCAATTGCAGGAGCAAGCTAACAACGTCTTATCCGATGCCTTGCAGGGCAAATTACTGAGAGATGGCTTGAAACTGGTGATAGCCGGACAACCGAATGCGGGTAAGAGTTCTTTGCTGAATGCGTTGAGCGGCACAGAAACAGCCATTGTGACCTCCATAGAAGGCACTACCCGTGATGTGTTGACAGAGTTGATACAAATACAAGGTGTTCCGGTACATGTGTTGGATACAGCAGGCTTGCGCGATTTGGCATTGGCAGATGAAGTTGAAAAAATAGGCATAGAGCGCGCCTGGCAGCAAATTCAACAAGCCGACGTTGTGATATTGCTCAACGACTTGAGCCGAAGCCATCACGCAGACTTTGCGGATAAACAAACCAGGTTGTCAGATGACATCAAGCAACGGGTGAGAGCAAATACAGTTGTATTGAATGTAGACAATAAAGCAGATGTTGTCTCTGATTTACTCCACACGGATGAAGGCCAGATACAAATATCTGCCAAAACCGGTTTGGGCTTGAGCCGTTTGCAGCAAGCCATACTGAAGTCCGCGGGATGGCAGTCAGACCGGACGCAAGATATATGTTCAGCCAGAGAAAGGCATCTGGTTTCATTGCAAAGCATGCTGAATCATTTGGTAGCGGCTGCTGCCATATTGCATCAAGCCAAGCCAGGCATTGATTTGTTGGCCGAGGAATGCAGACTGGCTCAGCATGATCTGTCCGACATCACGGGCGAATTTAGCACTGAGGATTTATTGGG
>CANGOP010000053.1 GCA_947455595.1 Gammaproteobacteria bacterium | reverse complement strand
TCCCACACCTTGCCCGGCGCCCCAGATGTCTTTCCAGGCTTTGGGGCGTAAGTCTTTATTCAGCGACACGGCCCCGCCCACTTTGGCCGCTAAGACCTCTTCGGGTTCGATGCCTGCAGCAATAATGCTGGCCTTCAAGTAATTGCCAGGTACGCCAGTAAAGTAGGGTGAATACAGGATTTCAGAGGCATCCGCCTCGACCACCATATTTTGATAACGAGCGGGTGCCATGGATTCGGTGGTGGCGATAAAGCGGGTGCCCAAATAGGCAAAGTCGCACCCAAGCGCACGCGCGGCCAAGATATCTTTGCCGTGTGAAATGCACCCTGAAAGAATAATCGGACCGTTATAAAAACTACGAATCTCGTTGACCAGAGCGATCGGATTGAGCGTACCTGCGTGGCCACCCGCGCCGCTCGCTACTAGAATCAAACCGTCGACTCCGGCGTCGATGGCTTTGCGTGCATGGCGCGCATTGGTGACATCGTGCAGCACGATGCCGCCATAAGGATGAACGCGATCGACGACAGTGTTGGGTGCGTGCAGCGAGGTGATAAACAGTGGCACCTCATGCTGTGCGCAAATTTCTAGGTCACCCTCCCACCGTGGGTTGGACGGGTGCACGATCAGATTCACACCAAACGGTGACACCACAGCATTTGGGTGCTGCGCCTTGTGGGCGGTTAGCCGAGTCTTGATATCGTTTAACCAGGTGGGTAGCTCTTCTTGGGGGCGTGCATTTAAAGTGGGAAACGTACCAATCACACCTGCGGTGCACTGTGCGACCACAAGGTCGGTGCCCGAGACTAAGAACATTGGCGCACCGATCACAGGGATGCGCGTTTGGGCTAACAGGTGCTGCAAAGTTGAGATGGTGTTCACGTACAAACCTTAATTGATAAGTTGAAATCAGCCTGCTTTCAATGCTTGAGTTGAAATCAGCAGGCTTTTACTGCTTAGGTTGAAATCAGCTTGCTTTTACTGTTGAAGCTTGCCTTTGATAATTACTCGCTCCCACATGGCGTACTCGCTCAGGATGCGTTCGTAGAGCTGTTTAGGGCTTGCTTGGTCGACGGTGTAGCCACCATCTTCGACCGCTTTACGAAAAGCGGGATCTCGCTTGGCAAGTTCAATCGCGCCCGAAAGTTTGCTCACCACCTCAGCGGGCAGGTTTTTGGGGCCAGCAACGGCGAGCCAGCCTACCACCTCATAATCGGTGATGCCTGCCTCGATCATTGTTGGGACGTTGGGCAGACTCGGATTGCGCTCTTTTGACGTCACGGCTAACGCACGTGCCTGGCCACTATCCACGAACACCTTGCCGGTGCTGGTGATATCAAACATAAAGGTAATTTTCCCGCTGATGACATCCATCATGGCAGGCGAGTTGCCTTTGTAAGGCACATGCAGCATTGGCGCATCGGTAGATTGAACCAACAGCTCTGCCGACAAATGGTTCGAGCCGCCAAACCCTGCAGAGCCGAACGACACTTTGTCTGGATTGGTTTTAGCAAACGCAACGAGCTCCGCGACGGTCTTGGCAGGGATTTGTGGCCCAATGAGCAGCACATTGGTGTAATTGACAACCGAGCCCAGCATGGTGAAATCTTGCCGAGGATCAAACAGCTTGGTGCGTTGAACGATCGGTGAGATCGTCATCGTGGGGCTAGCGATAAAGTTCAGTGTGTAGCCGTCAGGCGTCGCTTTTGCCGTCGCGTCTGCGCCCAGCATGCCGCTAGCGCCGGCGCGATTTTCGACGATCACAGATTGCTTGAGATGTTCACCCAAGAAGCGCGCAAAGGTTCGCCCCGTCACATCAACGGGGCCACCCGATGGGTAGCCCACAATGAGTTTGATGGGGCGCTCAGGCCAGTTTGTTTGCGCCAGGGCAGGCGCGCTGAAGCAGGTTGCGAGTACCAGAGCGCCCGTTAGGGCGGTTGCTAGCGCGTGAACGCGTTGTGAAAGTTTTTTTGACATGAAATGGTCTCGCCGTGTGTGTGCGGTGGTGTTACTGAATCGTCGCGCCTGAGTCTTTAACGGCTTTACTCCACTTGGTTAGCTCAGCTTCAATATGTTTGCCGAAAGCCGCTGGCGTTGAACCGACTGTTGCATAGCCGCTTTCAGCCAACTGGGCGCGTACTTTTGGGTCAGCTCCCACTTGGGCAAACGCTTGACTTAGTTTGTTGACAATCGCTTCGGGTGTGCCTGCGGGTGCCAGAATGCCGTACCAAACTGTTACTTCAAATCCGGGTAAGGTCTCAGCGACGGTAGGCGTGTTGGGCAAAATCGAAGCACGTTCAAGGCTACTGACGGCAATCGCTTTCAGTTTGCCCGCTTTGACCTGTTGAAACGAAGTCGAAATGCTGTCGAACATAAATGACACTTCATTGCCCAACATGGCAATTACGGCGGGGCCGCTGCCTTTGTAAGGGATATGAACCATCTTTGTGCCGGTCTGTGTTTTAAACAATTCGACCGACAGGTGGCTGGTGTTGCCGTTGCCAGCGGAGGCATAAGACAGTTTGTCTGGGTTGGCTTTGGCGTAGGCGATCAATTCGGGGATGGTGTTGAAAGGCGAAGCCAGGGGGGCGGCGACCAAGAGTGGCAAAGTTGCAACCAGTGAAACGGGGGCAAAATCTTTACGCGTGTTGTAAGGCAAGGACGGGTACAGTGCGTCGTTGATCGCGTGCGCCGTGAGTATCAGAATAATCGTCTGGCCATCGGGTTTCGCACGGGCAAGCGCACTCGTGGCGATTGTGCCGCCTGCACCACCTTTGTAATCCAGCACAATGGTTTGACCTAACACTTTTTGTAAGTCGGGCAGCATTGGGCGTGCCAGCATATCTGCACTGCCACCTGGCGGATACGGAATGATCAGGGTAATCGGTTGGTTGGCATTGGCCTGAGCAAACGCGACTCCGCTCAAGGTTAACCAGAGCAAACCAAGCACCCAACGCGCGCTCTTCATCGTGAATATTTGAAACATGTGATATCCCTTTCTGTTGGTCTGTGAGGCGTGTTGATGAAGTCGCGGTGCGCGGCTCTGCCTCGGGCGCGTCTGTCAAACTGCTTTGTACACTGGCTCGCCCTGCGCGTTACGACGAATCACGGTTAGCTTATCCGAAATCGCCAAGGTCGCCCCAGTTTTCTTTGCTAGGGTTTCTACTGTGAGGCCTTCGAGAATTGCACGCAAAACGAAGCCGCTCGGCGTCACGTCGATGATCGCTAAGTCGGTGTAGATCGTGTTGACGACTCCCGCTGCGGTGAGCGGATAAGTGCAGGCTGGCAGTAGCTTGGGCGTTTGGTCTTTTGTGACATGTTCCATCATCACGATCACTTCGCGCGCACCCACCGCTAAATCCATTGCGCCGCCAATGGCGGCAATCGCGTCGGGCCCGGCAGTGAGCCAGTTTGCGAGATCGCCGTTTTCAGCGACTTGAAAGCCACCCAGCACCGAGTAGTCGAGGTGGCCACCACGCATCATCGCGAAGGCAATCGTATGTTCGGTAATCGAAGCGCCCGGCAGTAAGACAACCGGAGTACGACTTGCATTGATAATGTCTAGATCAATATCGGCACCACTCGCGGCGCCGCCCATCCCTAAAATCCCATTTTCACTCTGCAGCAAAATCTCGCGATCCGCAGGCAAAAAATCTGCAACTAACGTTGGCATGCCGATGCCCAGGTTGACGACTGCGCCATCTGGAAAATCATGCGCCACCAAGTAGGCGATTTCGTTGCGCGAAAGCGGCTTGTAGGATTCTGGTTGCAGTGCTTGAGCAGAAGATTGTTTTGTGTGCGTACGGCTCATCGCTCGCCTCCAACAGCCACAACGGCCTGAACAAAAATGCCCGGAGTCATCACCTGCTCTGGGGGCAAGTCACCTAAGGCAACCACACGATTGACTTGAACGATCGAATGTTTAGCCGCCATGCACATCACGGGCCCAAAATTACGCGCTGCCCAACGGTACGTGAGGTTGCCCCACCGATCACCAAGGTGCGCGCGCACTAAAGCGAAGTCGCCGTGCAGCGGTTGTTCGAGAATGTAGCCTTTACCGTCAATGACCCGTTGTTCTTTACCCTCGGCCACCAAGGTGCCATAACCCGTTGGGGTAAAGAACGGCCCTAAGCCAGAGCCAGCCGCACGAAGGCGTTCTGCGAGGGTACCTTGAGGCATGCATTCGAGCTCTACTTCGCCTGCGCGGTAGGCCGCCAAGAAGGTTTCAGAATTTATTGGGCGCGGGTGCGAGCACACAATTTTGCGCACTCGTTTGGCTTTGATGAGACCGGCGATACCAACCTCGTGTGTGCCGGCGTTGTTGCTGATGATGGTCAGGTCGCGCAGACCTTTATCGAGTACCGCGCGCAATAACTCAAACGGGATGCCTGCTTCACCAAAGCCACTGACCATGATTGACGCTCCATCTTGAAGAGGCGCGATCGCGTCTTCAAGCGAGTGCTTAATTTTGTCAATCATTCTTACTCCATCGACAGCTTGGCTGCTTCAACAATCTTTCTCCAGCTCGCTTGTTCTTTATCCATAAAGGCGCCGAACTCAGCAGGGGTACC
>CANGOP010000052.1 GCA_947455595.1 Gammaproteobacteria bacterium | reverse complement strand
ACTGGCGCTGGCACTACAACCGGATCCGGCCCCACAGCGCGCTCGGCTACCGGCCGCCCGCACCGGAGACGACTGTGGCTGATTTGACGGTTAGGAAGATAATTGGAGAGACTCGGAACGTTGCATAACAGACATCAGAACTGGATCAGTTAATGCAGGCCGGTCAGGTGACGCTGACCAAGCGCGATGAGAAACTCACGGTGCTCACATGTTCGAGACTCTAAAAAAAAGAAGGCCGCCTATGAGGCGGCCTTCCTGATCAATAGAGGCGATCGATAGATCAGTCGAACAACGTCGAGCCGATGGAGATCTTCGCCTTGGCGCGCATCGCCTGTACATAGGCTTCCAGTTCGCCGCCCGAGTAGGTCTGGGCAAGCTTGCGGTAAGCCGCCACATCGTCAGGCTTGAACTCGCCGGGCTTCACGGCCGAGACGGCATACACCACGACGTCACCCGTGAGGGTCGGCTTCTGACCGACGCTCACTCGACCCGCGGCTGGCGCCGGGAGCACGTAAGCACCCGAAACGATTTCGCGGGGGGTCTCGGTCTCGGCACGCGAAATGGTCTTTGCTGCCGTGAACTGCACCGCATCGGCGGCCGCCTTGCCCTTGACTGCAGCGGTCGAGCCACCCACCGCCTTCAACGCACTGTCCCAGCTCTCGCCGGCGAGCAGACGCTTGGCCAAATCGTTGGCGGCATCGGTTGCCGCCTTCGTCGCCATCTCTCGCTTGAGGGCTGCCTCGACGCGCGCCTGGACGGCGGGGAGTGGTTCGAGGACCGGCACCTTGTGATCGGACACGCGCAGCACCACGACGTGGCCCGGCGAGAGTTCCAGCGCCTTGCTGTTGGCACCACCCAGCACGTCTGAGGACCAGACCGCAGTGACGACCTTCGCGTTCCCAGCCAACTCATTGTTCTCGAGGCCCTTATGGAAGTCGGCGACTTCCTGGATCTTGAGATTCAGGGCCTTCGCGATCGGCTCCAGCGAGCCTGCGCTTTCAAACGCCAAGGTCTCGATCTTCTCCTGACGCTCGGTGAAGCGGCGCTCCGCTTCCGTGCGACGGTACTCAGGCTCGAGTTCCGCGCGAACCTGCTCAAAGCTCTTTTGCTTACCCGGCGTCACCTCAAGCAGTTGAATGATGTGATAACCGAATGCCGACTTGACCGGCGCGCTCACGGTGCCGGGTGCCATCGAGAACACGGCATCGGCCACGCCGCCGGGCAGAAACGCCTTTTCCTGGGTGCCCAAGTCACCGCCCTTGCTGGCGGAGTCCGTGTCCTGCGAGTACTGCTTGGCCAAGGCCGCGAAGTCAGCATTCGGTGCACTCGCCTGCTTGGCGATGTCTTCTGCCTTCTTCTTGGTTGCCGCTTCATCCGTGCCGGTGGACAGGAAGATGTGGCGGGCGTGGCGCTTCTCAGGCTCGGAGAACCGCGCCTTGATCGATTCGTAGTAGGCCTTGAGACCCGCGTCATCCACCGCGACTTCCGCCGCGACAGCAGGTACCGACAATTCAACATACGACAGGTGCACCGAGTCCGGGGTCATGTAGTCGGCAGGGTGCGCGTCGTAGTACGCCTTCACCGCCGCCGCATCCGGCTTCTGCGCCGCGAGGAACTTGGCCACCGGCAAGGTGGCGTAGGCCACATCGCGGGTCTCACCGATGAGGCCGGTGAGCCACTGCGCTTCCTTCGCCGTCGCGAAGGACGACACGAACAGGCTGCCTTCCAAGGCCTTGGCCTTCAGAAGCACGCGCTGCTCGGCTTCGAACTTCTCCGGCGAATAACCACGCGCCTTCAGAAGCGCGTAGTACGCATCCTTGTTGAACTCACCACCGACCTGGAAGCCCTGGTAGGACTTGATCGAGGCGATCACGTCGGCGTCCGACGCCGAATAATGCTGCTCGGCGACCTTCTGATCGATCAGGGTGGTCGAGACGAAATCGTCGACAACGCTCTGCTGGACCTTTTTCTTGACGTCATCCGGCAACCCTTCCGGGTAGGCGCGCGTCGCATCCGCGAGGCGCTGCTGATAGGTCTGGCGCACCTGCTCGAGGTTGGCCTCCTGACCATTCACCTTCAGACCGCGATCCATATTGGCGGTGAAGTCGACGATTCCGTGCACACCCCACACCGCGAAGACGAGGGAGAGCGGCATCAGGAAGAACCAGCCGATCACCTTCATCCGGTCATTGATCCATTGCAGCATCACGAACCCCAGTAGACGAAATAAAGACCGCCTGCCCCACGCTGAAGACGGCGTAGGACAAACGAGGACCCGTAGTCTACAGGATGGACTCGCGAGCGGAACATCCTCGCGACGTGCAAAAACCCATGCAGATCAAGCCCTGTATCACCACCCATGCGCCATGCGCGAGCGCGCGGGCGCTGGAGCTGCGCGTCTGCGGTCGACGGCACGGCGCCGCGGCGCTGCCCCATCAGCGGGTCGCACTCACCGTGTCTGCCGCGACGACGGCCGCCTCCAGCGCGCCTTCGAGATACCCCCCGAACGCAGCGGCCGTCTCCGTCGAGGCCCACAGCAACCGGCCTGCCCAGAGGCCGGCCGGCGCAAGGACAGGGCCATACTGAGGGTGACTCGAGGGCCATGCCGCGTCGGCGGCCGTCGCGGTGTACCGCTCGCGCGCCCAGTCCATCGATTACCGTCAGATCACCACTTCACATCACCGGTTGATCTATCGCCAGATCCAAGACACCACCTTCGTCTATCTTGTTGCAGCGCACCGGCAAGACTTTCAAGCGTTGCTACAACAGCGTCTTTGGCGACGTTAGACGAGCATCCCCAGCCGCTAGCCACGGTGAGACGGCGCCAGAAAATTCGTGAGACATCGCGAATTAACACCCCCGACATCGCCCAACTGAGCGCAGCGACCCCGGTCATCTGGCGCGAACGCAAGGTTTTTGACAGGATTGGGGCTTGCTTTTTCAGGTCCATGACCAACACGACACTTCAGCCTGTGCCGTGGACCCGCAGGCGACCGTGAGCCAAGGACTGTGTGTGAGGCAAAAACACCCGATCGTCGTGATCACCCTCGTCAGCCTCCTGCTGATGTTGTCAGGGTGCGCAAGCACCTACGCATCGCGGGGATTTTGGGGAGAACTTCTGGATAGCGATGGCTTCTCGGAGACTCAACTTGCGCAGGATGTCTACACAGTCAACTTCAGTGGCAATGTCCTGACCTCGTCAGAGCGCACACGAGATTTTGCGCTATTGCGAGGAGCGGAGCTCACCGAGCTACACGGCTATCGCTATTTTTCGGTGCTGGACCAATCGGCGGAGAGGAGAATTTCTTCGCGTCGATCGCCGGCCTTCTCCGCAACGCAAACCGCCTCTCTGGAAGACAGCTGGATGAAGACGCCTGTGCCGGGATCCTCCACCATCACAGACATCATGAGCGAGCCCAGCACGCATCTGACCATCCAGTTTTTGATAGACAAAGCGGGTACGACTGGTGTCGTCTATGAGGCGGACTTCGTCGAGAAATCGATTCGCGCAAAATATGGTCTTAAACCGTCCCACTAACGCCATGCTGACATCCCCCAACCTCGACGTTGATGCCGCACAATCGGCGCTTGAATTCGCTCACCAGCAGTTTCAGGAGCGCCGCTCACGGCCTGCGCGCTTTGCTGTTGGGCCGTCGAGCTCGGGCACAACGAAAGGGGAACTCAGACAAGCGTTGCGGCAAACGTTGCGACGTGATCCAATCCGCCTGAGCCACTCACCTTCCGGAGTTGACCGCATGCGTATCTAGCTCCCTCTTTGTGTCCTCGCAATTGCCCTGTCAGGATGCGTTCGCGTAACTCAGGTCACCGGCCCGAATGGACTTCCCAGTTATTCGTTGAATTGCGGCTCAGACATGACCGCCTGCCACAAAAAAGCGGGTGAACTCTGCCCGAACGGTTATTTCAACCTTGACCAGACAACCGGTGCAGTGGCCATCTCGTCCCAAAAAAGTGTCATCATGACGCCGGTCACGTACCAACTCATTCAGTGCAAGTAACCTGAATTTTCATGAATCGTTATCGGAATCAGCGATACGGCGGCTGCGCTAACGATTGGCCGAACTGAGTCTACTGACGCCGCGATTGTCGTCGTTTCAAGGACGCGACGTGTTCCACATCCGTCTCCCGACTCAAGGCCAATCGCGCCGTCTCAAGACGACCGACGCAAAACTGCATGCGATTGAGTGTCATCAATTCGCTTCGGCGACTCTGTAAGTGTTGGATAAGACCCGGCACGTCAAACACGCCAGCCGGCATCGGCGTTTTGAACTCGGCCTTACCGGTAAACACCACAAGCGAATTAATCTGCTCTGGCGGTAAAAAATCGAGCAAGTTTCGAACTGCAGCGACGTGGCCTTGGTTTTGTCGCAAAGGGTTCTGAAATCGAAATTTCGCTTTGTAGAGCACCTGCGTCCAAGTCTCCCAGGACGCGTGCGCAAAAATCCACCCGTTGTAATCCTTCGTCTCGATAACAAACACCCCAAATCGTGAGACGAGGATGTGATCAATCTGCGTCGTGCCGTAGTGCAATCGCAAGGTCACGTGATTCAGCAGGTGATAGTCGGCCGAACCGAATTGCTCAGACAGCGCATGCCGAATGCGTGACTCACTCGCATTCTGGAACCGATAAGGCGCAACTACCCGACCGAACCAGAAGCCGATGATTGCAGCGATGACCATCCCCATCGTCTCCGACTCCCTGAAAGACCCGCCGAGACCCTCACGCTATCCAGGACCGCATGGCTGGCACCACCGATTGTCCCGTTCAACCGCCTGCGTCACTAGCGTCCCGCAATCAACAGGACCTTCACGTCGGCCTTGCGATCTTGAGGACCCGATAGCGCTTATTCACTACATCGATTTCGTCACCGACTGCTTGCCGAGGCGCTCGTTTGCAGCGGCGGGTGGTTTCCCGCCGAGTACCTTTTGCTTTAGCAAACTCCCGCACGCTGACGTTACCAAGGACGACCTTTCGTTCATGAATCGGGGCATCAACGCATCCGGCTCAGTTAGCCACGATCGTCCAATTGCCAGAGGACCCTGTGTAAGCATGCTCACCGCCCCGGTACAGCCCGAAAAAAGTGTCTACGGCAACGGGTACTGGTTGCGGACATGATGCCATTCCGTGAGGCCTGCTGTCTAAATTCCAACTCACGCTGTAACCGAATGCGCCCCCAGCGGCATACACCCCAACACGGTAGTCCGTTAAGTTACCGTTAATATCGGTACTAAAATATACGTTAGTGATCCCGTTCAATATCGGTGTCGTCCCAGGAACACGTACATCAGTTTGATCGTTAATTTGATAGTTAGGGCCAGCGGAAAACGACCAACTCAGTACCGGCACTGATGTTTGCCCGCGAGGAGTCGTCGCATCGGAAAGCCCGGGGGCAACCATCTGACTACTAATGAATGAGAATATGATCTGCTGCCAACTTAACGAAAAAACAGCGTCGCAGGCGGTTAAGCCGGCACTGATATACGTATAGGTGTAACTACTCCCGGATACGCCTGTTCCTGACAACGCTACAGGAGGAGTGGTGATTTCCAGCGTATTAAATTGTATTGAACCAAGATTCGAGTCTACCGCGAGAGGAGCGAACGCAATTACGGCCTGACATCCTCAATTCGTTCGCTTAATCTTGGTGATCACGTAGCGAGAAACGGTGCAACAGAAGCCACAGCACTTGCATTTTCAAAAGCGCGTTTGTGGCAGGTGTACTTAAACCATCCAGACGAGTCGACCCGCGTCGGCTGTAAGTTGGGCGTATTT
>CANGOP010000051.1 GCA_947455595.1 Gammaproteobacteria bacterium | reverse complement strand
TTGTTGCTGGCCGCGGCCAACAGTCCGCGCCTAGATCAAGCTTTGGCGTCACTGCTCGAAGCGCCGCTGATCATGAAGACCTTCCGTCGTTACAGTATCGATAGTCTCGAGCGTAGCGCGCTGCACCACTTGGAATTGGTGCAAGCCTTCGAGGCACAGGATTCAGAGTGGGCGGCCTCCGTCATGCGTGCGCACATTCTGGCCGCCAAAGTCGCGATCAAGCCGGACTGAGTTCGGCATTCCCCGTCGACGCAAGAGCGGACGGTACGGCTCACATGCTGTCCCGTGACGATTGATTGGCTCGACGTAATATACATACACCGTACATATGCAGCTCAGGCAGGTTGCGCAGGGCAATCCGGACCGCGACGGGTCGGCTTACCGGGCGCTCGCGTGGTAAATTGCGCGCATCGTATGCTCGCTGCTGTTAGGACTCCGATGACCGTTCGTTGCGCTGACCGCCCGCCCGGAATCCGCCGATGAAATGGGGTGAAGCGGCCCTGATTTTGTCCGGTGCGATCGTGGGTTGGTACGCGACCCGCCGTGCTCGTATCGACATGGGTGGAGCCCCCAAGAAGGGCCCCTCGAGCGATTACTTGGCCGGTCTGAACTTCCTCGTGAATGAGCAGCCTGATCGTGCGGTGGAGGCTTTTCTACGCGCGGTTGCTATTGAGCCGGACACGGTCGAGACCCAATTCGCGCTGGGCGCGCTGTTTCGCCGCCGCGGTGAGGTGGATCGCGCGATTCGCGTTCACCAGAATCTGGTTGAGCGGGGCGATTTGGCGCCGGCATTTCGTGAGCAGGCGGCCTACGCGCTGGCGCAGGACTACCTGAAGGCCGGGCTCTACGATCGCGCGGAAAAGTTGCTGGCGGATCTGGCCAAGGGTGGAGCCTACCGCCTACCGGCCCTTAAAGACCTGGTGCTGATCTATGAGCTCGAACGCGAATGGGCGCGGGCGATCGAGATGCACGAGGAACTCGCCCGAAGTGGCAAGCCCGATCAGGTCATCGCTTTGGCGCATTACCGCTGTGAGTTGGCGGATGCCGACCGCCGAGCGCGAAATTTTGAAGGCGCGAAGGCGCAGTTAAAGCTGGCGCGGTCCGGCCCCCGGCAGTTTCCGCGCGCAGCACTGATCCGGGCGGACGTTGCACTCGATGAGAACGATGCCGCGCTTGCGCTCACGTTATTGCGCCGAGTGCCGGTCGAGAGCCCGCAGTTGGCCTCCGAGGTCTTGCCTCGTCTCGTGCGGGCACTGAAAGCGCAAGGTCGCGAGGCCGCGCTGCCGGAGGTGCTGGCCGAATTCGCGGGCGACGGGACCGAGGTCGCCGATGCCATCGCTCATGCCGCCATTCTCGCGGGCAGCACAGAGTCTCCCGCGCTCCTGGACGTTTTGCGTGGCTACTACGCTCGAAATCCGGCTATCGCGGAGATCGTTCGGGCGCTCTCGGGCGACCGCGTGCCGGATGATGCCGCGGTGCGGGCACTGGCCCAAGCCCTGCGCCGTCAGTCGCAGTCTGTGGCCCGCTATCGATGCAGTGACTGCGGTTTCTCCGCGGGCGCATTCTTCTGGCAGTGTCCCGGCTGCAAGAGCTGGGACATGCTCAAGCCCCTCGGCCCAGGAGAGCAGGGCGGGGCACTCGCCCCACCCCGACAGTAGGCGTCGCGCCCTCGGCCGCACGCGGCCGATGACCCGCGTCGTTTGGATGGCTCCCTCCGTGCGCCGCCTCTAGCGTCGGCCTCAGCACCCCTTGAGCGAATCCCGTGACCGTTCCTGTTGAGGCGCGTCCTGGGAGGCGAGCTTGTGCCGAGGGATGGGCATCCGTTCGTCGTCGTTGTGCCATTCAGCGTCATGTTAGGACGTTCGACCCGCTGCGATCACATCGCCCAGAGCGAGACTCGGGTGCCGGTGAGCCGATCTGCATGGATCGGCTGCAGCGATCCAGCAGGCATTCAAAATAGGACCGATGCGTCTTCGTGAAGGCGTATAAATAGACTATTCGTAACAAGTAAAAATAGATCTTAAAAAAGGCGTAGTTAGAATGAAAAGTAATAATAAACAAATAGATAACTGGATATCATGAGGTGATCAGTTCGATGATGGCGGGGCTGATCGATGTTGTTCGTGCATGCCAAGAGGCGCGGCGTGCGGGTCGCTGTTGCGGCGGCTCTTCCGGTCTCCGTATCGTGGCTTATGCGCATGTCCGGTGGCAGAAACGGGCGCATGATGGCCACGTACCGCAGTCATAGCGCAGGAGGCCGACATGACCCGTTCAAACCTAGAAATGCTACTGGCCGACGTGAAGACACTCGTGACCAGTGCCGAAGAACTGCTCGACACCACCGCCCACGACGTCTCCAACGCCGCGACCGGCGTGCGGGAGCGCACCCAACAGGCGCTGCAGTCGGCCAAGACCCAACTTCAGGAGTTGGAGGCTGCGGCAGAGGCCAAGGTCCGGGCGGGCGCGCGAGAGGCGGATCGTTACGTGCACGACAATCCGTGGACGTCCATCGGCCTCGGTGCAGCGGTCGGCGTCTTGGTCGGGCTCTTGATCGGACGGCGCGAGCGATGAGTGAAGCGGTCGGCGCCTGGTGGACCCGGTTGCGGCGCCTCGCGAGCAACCTCGTCACCCTGTTGAACGTCCGTTTGGATCTCGCCGTCGTCGAGACCGAAGTCTTCGTCGGCGGCCTGATCCAAGAACTGCTGCTGGGCATCGCCGGCGTACTCCTCGTCGTGCTCGCGCTGGTCTTTGCCGGCCTTGCGGTCGTGATGGCCGTGGACGAGGCGCACCGCTGGGCGGCCCTCGGGTGGGTGGCCGCGGGTTACCTCGCCGGGGCGGGGCTATGTCTTGTGCTCATCCGTCGGCGTCGGCGCGCGCGCGGGGTCTGGCTGGCGGTGACGCGGGCCGAATTGCGGGCAGATGCCCAGACGCTCGGCGGCGAGATCTCATGAGCATGGCGCGCACCTTGGCACGACGCCTAGCGCTGGCCGCCGAGTGTCGGCAATTGCGCCAACAGATTGGGCAGGATAGCCGTGCCTTGGGCGCGGGCCTGCGCCGTTGGCGCGAGTCGTTGGCATGGGCCCACCGTCTGCTCAGGTGGGGTCGTCTGCTCGGTCGACTGACCGGCCGTTAGCAGACCGACGGGCGCATCACCAATCTTCGTGATGGGCTGCGCTATGATGAGGCTCCTTCAATCTGGGTGGTGACTATGTCCGCGCGTAAGCCTGTTCGATTCGCCGTCTTCCCGGTCGCCGGCCGAGGCACCCGCTTCTTACCCGCCACCAAGGCGAGTCCGAAAGAGATGCTGCCCATCGTCGACAAGCCGCTGATCCAATATGCAGCGGAAGAGGCGTTGCAGGCGGGCGCGACGCAGCTCGTGTTCATCACCGGCAGTTCCAAGCGAGCGATCGAAGATCACTTCGACTCGGCACCTGAACTGGAAGCGGCGCTCGAGGCGCAAGGCAAGGCGGACCTATTGGAAGCGCTGCGCGGGATTGTGCCGTCGAACGCGACCTGCATTTACATTCGGCAGCCGGCGCCCCTTGGATTGGGTCACGCAGTCCTTTGCGCGCGTCCCGTGGTGGGCGATGAACCGTTCTTTGTGCACCTGGCGGACGACCTCATCGATGCCAAGGTGCCGTGCCTGAAGCAGATGGCAAACGTTTACGATGAGCTCGGCGGCAGCGTGCTGGGTGTGCAGACGGTCGAGCCGAAGGAAACCGACAAGTACGGCATCGTCGCCTCAGAGACCATGACGGACCGGCTGTCCCGCATCACGTCGATCGTCGAAAAGCCCAAGCCGGAAAATGCGCCCTCGAATCTTGCAGTTGTGGGCCGCTACCTGCTGACACCGCGTATTTTCGATAAGTTGCAAAACATTGGTCGCGGCGCAGGTGGCGAGATTCAGTTGACGGATGGCATCGCGGCATTGCTTGCGGATGAAGCCGTCTATGCCTATGCCTTTGAGGGCAAGCGTTATGACTGCGGCAGCAAGTTGGGTTACCTCGAGGCTACGGTCGAATATGGCCTGAAGCACCCGCAATTGGGTGAGCCCTTCGTGCAACTGCTCGCCCGGTTGCTGATCGACAAACTACGCGATCGTTGACGAGGGGGCGGTGCGACTCGCCGCGGACCCAAACCCGTGCGGCGCGACGGCGTCCTGTCAGGTCGATGGTACGCTCGTGTTTTGCCAACGAATAAATCGCGTCACCAATAGGGTCAGATCTGCCGTCAACGTTTCGGCATTCGCGTCGGTCTCGTCGATGAGTACGGCCATCCGAGCATTGCCGATGACGGCATGGGCGAGCATGCGTACCTGAGTTTCCGTGATCGGCTCGATCAAGTGCGCGCTTTTAGTCAAGACGATGCGCAGATGGGCGGTGGCCAGATCCAGCGTGGCACGCACAAACTCGGTAATGAGTTCTTCATGGGCCATAAAGTGCACGAGCAACGTGCGCTTTGCCCGTCGTTGGGTGAGCAGCGAATTGACCCATGCGGACACCAATTGTCTCACCAGACTTTCGACGTCTTCGATCGTGGCGGGCGGCGGGTGATCCAGAATGGCCGTACGAACGGCCCACGTACGGCGCAATTGCAGTTGGGCCACCGCGCGCAGGATGGCGTCTTTGCTTGGAAATCTACGATAGATCGTGTTGATCGAATAACCGGATTTGGCTGCGATCTCGTTGATGGTGACCGTGCGGTCACAGGGCGCGTCCAATAAATGCAACGCAGCATCGAGAATGTCCGTCTCAACGGTTGATTCGATACTTGTGACCTTACGCATGACGGCTCATTCAGTTTTTTGTCGTTGATCGGAGTGTCGGCACGGGTTGGTCCCAAAGTACGGCATAAGTTAACGCGAAGGCCTCGCTAATCCCGATGCACTCATCACACTTTGCAAACGTCATTCGAGTGAGTGCTTTTTACATAATCGAACATCGCGTTGCGACTGCCCGCAATTCGCACGGAATTGACAATCTCGTTTTTCTTCGGGTTTTGAATTTAAGATCGCGAACGCGCTTAAATTTCCCTGCTTTTTGTGATGCTCGTCACATTATGTCGTGAGTGCCTAACGGCATTGAGTGTGCAACAAGTTCATTGCAAGCTGTGCGCTCAACCTGTATGCGCGTCGTTTGCGCATCCATCCCTCTTTTCGTTCAGTCAGTGGTGATGCGGATGAGTAAGGCAAGACACACGGAATTTGCTCGCGGTGCCTCATTTTCACGCATGAAAGCACCGGCTTTGGCGGCGGCCATAAACCTCATCCTGGCGTCACAGTCGGGTGCGGCGGCACCCGCCTTGAACTATCGAGGGGCCTGGAACAACGCCGACACCTACGAACCCTACGATATCGTCACCGATGCTGGCTCTACGTTCATTGCGGCGGCCACGAACACCGCCTACGAGCCCTTACTGGCGGACCCAAACGGGAATTGGAGCGTCTTCGCTGCGGCGGGCCCGACGGGTGCCACGGGGCCGATGGGTGTCGGTTTTCGGTTTCTTGGCGCGTGGGATGCGGGCACCGCCTACGTTTTAAATGATGTGGTGACGGCGCAGGGAGCCACTTACTTGGCGATTGACGCCAGTCAAGGATATGACCCCGCTGGCGGCGGATCGAGCGGCAGCTGGGCGTTGATGGTGGCCGCCGGGGCCACCGGTGCGCAGGGAACACAGGGGCCTCAGGGCGCGACGGGCGACGTGGGCCCGCAAGGCGACCAGGGCCCGCAAGGCGATCAGGGCCCGCAGGGCGAGATGGGCCCGATGGGCGATATGGGCTCGCAGGGCCCGCAAGGTGATCAGGGTCCGCAAGGTCCAACCGGTGCGACGGGTGCTGGCTTTCAGTTCCGGAGTGATTGGAACGGCGGCTCGGTTTACAGCGTCAACGACGTGGTTGTGGAGAACGGTTCGGCCTACGTTGCGATCGCGCCGAGCCAAGGCGTAGAGCCGCAAGGTGCATCCGCAAGTTACTGGGCGCTGTTGGC
>CANGOP010000050.1 GCA_947455595.1 Gammaproteobacteria bacterium | reverse complement strand
GAGGCTGGCTCAATCACCTCAACCTGATCTCCCCAAGACATCAGGTGCCAAGCCATTTCCAATAAACCGCCTGCGCAAAAACGGACGATCAATTCGCCATTGGGTTGATCTTCAATTTCTTGGCTGTGGTGAAAAACGAACGTTCGTGCAAACGGCGCTGCTTCGGCCGAAAAGCGCCAGACGACATTGACGGGCTTCTCTTCAAAAACGCCGAAACTCTGAGAAACAAAGTCCTTTAAGTTGAATGCTGGATCACGCTCAAAGCTGTCTTGCTCGAGGCGTAGCTTCCCAATGGACGGTAAGCTGAAAAATTTTGGCTTTGGTGTACCGTCCTGAAGGGCAACGAGATAATGTCGATGCCCGTACAGGAAGCCCAAAGGAGCAACTATTCTGCGGCTCGCAGATTTGCCACTTCGTGAGGCATAATCAAAAGAGACTTTCCGGAACGATTTGATCGCCGTCCGCAGGGTATCGAAGACAGCGTGCGGTATATGTGGTCTCGGTCCCGCACGGTGAGCGAGGCCTTCCGCTTCAGTCAGGGCTTCTAGGTCTGGTTCGATTTGGCTGAGCGATGAAACTTCGATCAGGTTTCGCATTTTTGACGCAACCCCCCGCAAGTTCTGCGCATGGATAGGGAGGTTCGCAGTTTCCATCGCGGACGCGGCCACTTCGATGCTCGCGAGATCGTCTGATGTAATCCCTGCGAAAGTCTGCGCGGCACCGGAATTGAGCCGCCAGCGCTTTGTGCGTTCGCCTGTCTGAACTTCACTGGAATTTGGGAATGCCCTAATTACTGCATCCCTCATTCGGATGGCAGTCCGACGGCTTACCTCGAATTTTTCCTGGATCTCGGCGATGGTCAATCCACCACGAGCAGCCTGCATTTCCAACGCCAGTTGGATCAACCGTTCAGCCCTGCTGTAGCGCATATGCCCCCCTTTGACCTACACGATTAGCAAGGCGTTGCACCAAGAGCACCTGCAAAAACCTGATCTGTGCCCCAATCTGACACTCATGTCGGCTCTCAATCATCAGCCGATTGCGAAGCCTTCAGCCAACGAGGCTTGCCCCGCGGCAGCGTGACCAGGTGGTATTGCCGGTAAAATTGGTCAGCTGAGGTTGTGGCCTTCAGGACTAGACTAACTTCATCCTCGGCCGGCAGGCTGCTCAGAAACTGATACAGCTTTTCAAGGTCGGTGATTGTCCGGTTGTTGATCGCCACGAGATGATAGCTGGGATAAGCTTTCGTCATTTCCGCAGGCGAACCGGGAAGCACAAAGTCGATAACTGGATAACCTTCATGCTGGAATTCAGCACTATCCAGCTTCCATTGATTAGAGATCACCAATCCCGAAAACTCGATCGATCGATTGTCCGTAACCTCAGGCATCACAAATGTGGCTGCCTTTAGGGTGACTTCCACCCCTTCCCGATCAACAATGACATCAACCAAGCCATCAGCACCCCGGAGCCGATTGGCTAGATCCGAGCTGTTTCGAATATCCTTGCGACCGTTGATCCCGACGACGCGATCACCAATTTTGAGACCAGACGCTTGATCGAAGACGGTCGCCACGATCGGTCGATCATCGTCTTCCGCTGTCGCATATGCGGCCGGCAATTGTCGGTAACGCGCATCGCGCCCCGCTTTGAGCAAATCGAGGATCTGACAAACAGGGCGGATTGGCTCTGAAAAAGAGACCGCAGTTGAATGGTCATCATCCGTGTCGCGGTAGCTGGCTGCCGCGATTCCGACAATCTTGCCAGTCGAAAGATCAATGAGCGGCCCACCCGAGTTGCCCCCATTAATCGTTGCGTCACTCTGAATGATTTCGGTCGGGAAAACCCACGATACACTGGAGATGATCCCGCGTGTCGCGGTGTAAGAAAGATCCCCAGGATGGCCAAAAATGGCCACAGGATTGCCAACCCTCGGCGGCTGGATGCACTCCAGATCTGCCGTCACCGCGTCGGCAGGAATTGCGCCCTTATCAATCTCAAGGACAGCCACATCGGTCAGCCGATCAACAAACACGCGCCGGGCGGGGACATATTTGTGCCCCTTGAACGATACCGTAATTGTTGCTGGCGACCGGCTGGCAACATGAGCGTTCGTCAGGATCCACCCACGGGTTCGATCAACCAGAAACCCGGTCGCACTAGCTGAAGTACCTTCGTCCTCACTGAGGCCGATCGACGCGACACGCCGAATTTTCACTGTGTAGTGATTGGCCTGATCCAGGATCACGTCAGCTGTAGGTGTTCGTGCACTTGCGGGTGTCGAGGCCAAAAGCAGCGCTACTACAAAAATCGGATGCCTCATTTTTCCCCCTGACATGTCGCCGCTAGGCAGCTTGCCTCTAGCAGACGTCGCCCACCTGCCTAGCGCAAGCATGCCAAATAAGGACATTCTGTGGGAAAGCTTGGCTGGCTGATAGATCAATTTCATTGCAAGAAGCTTCGCACACGCTAAGTGTTGCGCATCGTCAAGAAGGGCATCTGCCCTGCCAACCGGCCAACTCCGGCATCGGTGGCTCAACGACGAGGCCCAAGGGCAAACATAGGAGGCGAAGATGAAATGCTTTCATATTTGGACTTTGTCAGAATGCTCGGAATTATATCCGAAGTACCGGCATAGCGGGCTGCTGCCATGCTGACGTCCGGCTATTTTCCGCGCCATGGATCAAGACTGATTGACCTTCGCGACGTTCGTCCAGATCCCTTTGATGATATCTTGGGCGCCAAGATCCGGCGCATGCAGACTATTGAAGGCTGGACTTCAGAGAAGCGGCGTCTGCAGCGGGACCTTGAAGCAATGAGTGCCTGGTTTGGCTATGTCGGTTGGACCGTCGACCCCAGGACCTATCTTGTCCACCAAGTCGGCCAATCGTTCCTGTATAACGTACCACTGAACAAGCGCGGGAACTTTGCGATTTTTCGCGGCAAGCGGGTTCGTATAATCTGTCTCGGCAGCGGAGCATTCACCCGCTGGGTTAGAGTTGGGCCTTTAAACCCTCTGGATATCGAGGCCCCCAGCCCTGAGATGAGCGTACAGCGGGGTAGGGAGCAACTGCACCGCTAAATCTGATCACACCAAGCATAGCGAGTGAGGCTGACGCCTCCGCCAACCTGCCCGCCCGGGTAAGGTGGTTCCGCTAAATGGCGGCATGCGGCCCAAGGCAATCAAGCGGGCAAGACATGGGATGCGGGCAGCCCTCCTCGGCCAACACCGAAGAGGACAAACAAAATGAACGCCCTAACAATCGACGAACCAAGCCAAGCCAAGGCGGGCGCCCACGGTGAAGCGCACAAACTCTCCAAATTCCTGCCTGGCCTTGGGGTTTATGGCTTTGATGAGCTCGAGGTCGCCATCCTGGCTGCTCTCGTAACTGAGGACCCGCTTCTACTCATTGGTCGGTCAGGGACCGGCAAGACCTATTTGCTTAACTCCCTGTCTGAGGCTCTGTCCCTCGAGCACCGCCATTACAACGCGTCACTGATCTCTTTTGACGATCTGGTGGGCTTCCCGTTTCCAGAACAGGAGGCCGGCACTGTCCGCTTTCTGGAGACGCCGGCTACAGTTTGGCCTGCACAATCTGTCCTGATCGACGAGATCAGTCGCTGTAAGCCCGAACACCAGAACCGCCTGTTCGCCCTTGTCCACGAGCGCAAGATTCAAGGTATCGCGCTTTCCAATCTGCGTTTCAGGTGGGCAGCCATGAACCCGCCATCAGGCGATCAAGGCGGCGACGATGATTATCTGGGTTCCGAGCCACTCGACCCTGCATTGGCCGACAGGTTCAGTCTTTTCGTCGCGGCAGCCGATTGGGAACAACTAAGCGAACAGGAACGCCGGGCGATCGCAACGCCGGCCGGCGAAGGCCGGATTGCTGACGATGGCGGAGCCTTAGCCGCAGCTTTGACCAAATGGCGTCACGAGTTCCTGACGCAACTGACACGGTGCCCTTCCCATCTCTTGGATTATGTCACAGCCGTCACCAACCACCTCGTAGTTGCTGGCATCAGGATTTCACCTCGCCGCACCAGGCTGCTTGCCCGCAGTCTGCTCGCAGCCGGCATCATCGCGACTGATGTGCGTGAGGACATCTACCTCACGATCTTACGATGCAGTCTCCCTCACAGCGCGTGGGGGCAGCAGCTTTCCGCTGACGTTGTCCAGGCAGCCCACCGCGCCGCCTGGGACACTGCAAACAGTACGCAGGCCGCCTGGGTCCATGCATTTCTTGCGGAACCTTCAATTGCTCGAAAAGTCGAGATCCTGCTCAACCGGTGTCCCTCCCCTGATGCTGGCACGCAGGCCGTCGCGCAATTGCTTGCGACAGAGCGAAAAGAAAGAGCGGCCGCCTTTGCCTATGTCACCTATCCGGCAGCATCTGCCGGATACCTTCCAATTGGTGCGGAGGGCGTAAATGATCTTGCCAGATTAGCTGCTCCAATCCTTGAAGTGGATGGTCATCTAGAGTGGGGCCAACCGCCAGGCACCACAACCAGCCATCCCTCAAAGCTAACCAAAGTAGCCCGGCATCTCCAGGAGCTTGCAGGTGCGCGCCTCTCGCGTGCTCGACAGTTTCTGTACCATTGCCTTGTAGAACAGATCCCCATCGAACGTCCTGATCAGCTCGAAGAGGATATTCATGCTGCGGTCGAATTTATCCGTTCGCGGGTGCAGCCGTGATATCGATCAGCACCAGTTCGGCACGATATGCCAACTCAGGCGCTCCAATGAGCCGCCGGCACAGGGAGCATCTCACGACCTCTCTGCTCGGCCCAGGAGATGCCTTCGTGAAGATCCCGCTCGTATTGAGAGTGGGCATCTGGTTCGGAATTGGAGCCAACTCTCGCGAGTTTATGGAAGACCTGCTCAGCGACGCCGGCTGCCAGACACCCGAGGAACTGCGCGACCTGTTTGACCATCCGCCGCGGCGCCTGATGGCGCGTCCGGCGCCGGGACACTTTTCACCAAAGGACGTCCGGCTCGAAAAGCCCGAAGTGATCCTGCGTGAAGCTCTGATCCTCGGGTTAGCGACTGGCTCCATTTATGACCCTGAGCGACCGATAATATGGACAGAGTCAAGCCTTGGGCGGCGCCTCGAACTCTACGATCCGGGGAGTTTTTATCAATGAAACCCGATCATTTCCTCGCACTCTATCGCGAGCTCATCGACGAGAACCCGTTTGCTGTCAGGGCGGTTCTGCGGATCCTTGAGGTGACCTTTACCGACAGTATTCCGACCCTTGCGGTGAGCTGCGAGGCCCAGCCGCGCTTTCTGGTGAACCCGGATTTCGTCGCCACTCACTGCAAGACCGAGAGCCATGTGAAGGCGGTCATTGTTCATGAGTTTCTCCATGTCCTGCTCCGCCATACGGAGAGTTCTGGCCCCCTTACGCGTGCCCGCCACATTGCCTTCGACGCAGTGATCAATGCGATCATTTGCCGGACCCAGGGTGAGGATTGGGCATCTTTCTTCCGCACTTATTACGCCCAAGCACAGGGACTTACGAAACTCCTGCGCCCCCCAAACGCGGCAGAGCAAACGGACCTATGGCGCAGCAGCAATGCCCTACCCATCGATCGTGCATGGAAAGGCCTGTACGCTGGCACGCTGGTGGCGGATGACATTGCTGAACTTGCTGAAGAGGTGGCGCGTTCTCAAGCACAGGAAGCCGTCGCAAGTGGCCAAACAGGTGAGACCAATGCTCACGGCGACCTGATCGGTAACCACGAAGAGTTGGGCGGCCGTCTGCCCCGAGCAATTGCGGGTGCGCTTGAGCAAGCCATGCGCGAAATGAACGGTGCGGGCATTTGGCGCGGACAACGTGCGGGCCTTGGTAACAGCCAAGCACTTGCTGACCTCGAAAAAGCAGCGAACGATCCTGCTCGACAATGGGAAAAATCGACACTGGATATCCTGCGGCGCCATGTTCTTCCCGATCCAAAAGCCAAACGCTCGGCAAGTGAGACCCGCTCCATCCAGCTTCCGGT
>CANGOP010000049.1 GCA_947455595.1 Gammaproteobacteria bacterium | reverse complement strand
CGTCGTGGCACTTTAAGTGCGGGAGTCCGAATGCCACGTGTTTGGCGATGCGCCGGTCCAGCACAACGGCCAGTTCGTCAGCGGCACGGCGAATTTCAGGGCCTTCCGGCATATCGAATGTAAACCTTAGATAAAAAAATTGGGCCAGGCGCCGTGCAGTGAAACCGACGTCACGCCTCCCCAGGGGCGGATCACTGGGCTATGTGCAGCACAATGCCGGCCGAAATAACGATATGCGCTAGGGTCAGCAGCATAGATACGCCATGCAACCGGCGAAAGCGCACTTTGTCTCCATGATCGGTTGCACGGTTAATCAACGGCATCAATATCTGACGAGCTGCCGCGGCGGACACCATCACCACAGCCATCCACGTCGCAGTCAGCGCGTCAGATTTTACCGATAACAATCCTGCCAAACCCGACGATCCCATCACGAACAAGTAAAACAGCGGAAACGCTTTCCGGATCAGCATCCGCGCTTCCTCGGGTTGCAGATGCCGCAACAAAAATGCGGCAAAACTGGACGAGAACAACAGCATGCCGCCGAACAGTAACGCCACCGTTAGCAGCGTAGTCCAGTGGAGGTAAACCTCTAACATGCGATATTCCTTCTACGCCGAGGCCGTCGTGTGATGATGTCTGAGCGCATCGGTGGCCTGCTCATCCAGCGACAGGCGTACACCTAGGGACCCACCGCCGTGTCGCACAGGACGCTTTTTTAAACAGATCTCAATGCGCTCGATCTGCGGATAGGATGCACACGCCATCGCAATACGCGTGACGAGTCGTTCCTGTGTTTCATAATGCCCGTCGGCCGCGAGGCGGTCGATCTCGACGATCAGCGGGTCATAATCGAAGACGTGCTCCATGCCGTCGCAAGCAATCAAGAGCTGGTCGACCGCGATCCCGAGCGTCAGATCAAGCAGGTGCTCATCGGGGACCATATCACCGGGCCCGTAGGTGCCGATGGCTGTGTTGAGCGGTAGATCACGCAACTCGATGACTCCTGAACTCGCTGCCTTCATACCTCTGCCTTTGGGTTACGGAACGTTATAAGGGTGCGAAGCCGTGCGCACGCCGCACCGCCGCTTAACCCGAGCTCCGCCTAGGGTGCCAGCCCAGTCTGCCTTGTTTCGAGACTGCGCGTGAGACGCCCGATCTTTTTCCCACGCTGTACAGTGCAAACCCACGGAATGCTGAGTTATCGCTCGGTTTAATGGGCCATTTTTGCCGGGAATTTGGCACACTCATGGCGAGTGCAGGGCACCGACCGAGCTCTGGGACTCTCCGTGTTTTTTTCAGGAGCATTACTGTGGCGGACAACTTCACTGAACGCCTATCGCGTCTTTCCGTCGGTGATATTTCGGCGATCATCCAGATGGCTTGGGAGGATCGGACGACGTTTGAGACGATACAGGAGCGCACGGGTTGGGCAGAGGCGGATGTCATTCGTCTCATGCGCCACGAACTGCGGTCGAACGCGTTTCGGTTGTGGCGTCAACGTATGCAGGGCCGTGTCACGAAGCACAGGGCGCTGCGAAACCCAGACATGAAATACCATGACCGACGGGTAGCGGATCACCGACGGGCCACTCGTTGAGGCGTATCAGGGTTAACCCGTCCCGTGATCGGGCGACGCTAGGCGCCTTCCCCTGTCATCGCTTTCCGCTGCCAGGATCCCCTGCACTGACTCAAAGGTCCTGCAGGGCCTCTACTATGAGCGCACGCAAGCTCGTCAGATCGCCACTCTCGCGCGCCTGCAATAGCGCGAGTTTCACTAAAAATAACGAGGTCTTTTCCGGACCTGCCGCATCGATCGCCTGCGCCAGCTCGTCATAGACTGCTTCCAGCGTTGCGATATCCATCGTCTGATTCGTAGGCGTCATGTTCACCCTCCCTCGCCGAGCGCCGCGACCAAGGCTCGTTCCAGTCGGATGCCGGTGGGCCTGAGCCACCGTCCACAGACGTGCTGGTCCGGACGCAGCAGAACCGCACCGGTTCGTCCGGCAAACCCATAGCGATCGCTGATTCGGCCCTCCGCATCTGCAATGCAATGATCAGCACCGACGACCGATTCGGCACCGATCGCCGTGAGGCGCACCGGCACGCCGCGCAGACGCCATGACTTCATGGCCTCGAGGACATCGTCCGGCACCATCGGGATACTGAGAAACATCAGCAGGTCAAAGCCGCAGCCCAGATGATCCAGCAAGAAATCATCCGGGCCCAGCCGCACATTGCGAGGCGGCGCACCGTGCGCGGGGCCCGCGTCAAACTCGCCATCATCATCGTCTGGCGCATTCAGGGCGGATTGAGTGTATTCATGCGGGCGGGACGTCCTCCAGTGATAGAGCGGTCGGACGAAGGCCTGTCGCAGCGACAGGGACAACACGGCATCGCGCAGCAGGCGAAAGCCTGCCGTCGGCGGTGTCATAAAGCGAGTGCTTTTACCGGCCTCTGCAATGATTTCGCGCGCCGCAGTCACCCGCTCGGCGCTGTAATTCGCCAGCAGCGCCTCGGGTGCCAGGCCTTTCACGACAAAGCCCAGATGCCAGCCCAGAGACTGGGCATCTTGGAATGCCGTGTTCGCACCCCGAACACCGAAGATGGGCAGCAGATGAGCGGCATCCCCAGCAAACAGGACACGGCCCACGCGATAATTCGGAAGAGTCAGCGTGCGCGCGGAGTACACCGACGCCCAGTCCAGTTCCCACGGCTGATGTGCGTGCCCGATCATCTCCAGCGTCGCGTCGATGCGCGTCCTGAGGGCGTGTGGCTCCAAGGCCTGCTCGGGTGTCTCCCCGGATGGCAGCTGATAATCCACTCGCCACATGCCGTGAGGTTCGCGATGCATGAGCACGGTATTGCCGGGATTCCACGCCGGATCGAAAAAGGCGAGCCGCTCGGTGGGATGCGGCAGGTCGATGCGAATGTCGGCAATGACGAAGAGTCCCTCGTAGGCCGCACCCTCAAGCTTTAGTCCGAGCAGGGAGCGTAGTGGCGATCGTCCACCGTCACAGGCCACCACCCAGTCGCTGACCAGTTCGTAATCACCCGTCGGCGTATCGCACGTCAGCCGCGCACGAACCTCATCCTGCTGCAGCGCAACGACACGGTTTCCCCAGCGCAGCTCGATCAGTGGTTCGGCCGCGCACGCGTCGACCAAGAATTTCTCGAGGTACTGCTGCTGAATATTCAGCATCGGGAAAAACCGGTCGTCCTCGTCGTGAGGCGCCTCCATGCGAAAGACCCGCTCACCGCGGTAATAGGAATTGCCAAATCGCCAAGGCAGCCCCATCTGGGTCATCTGGTCGGCAACGCCCACCTGCTGGAGGATCTCGAGCGACCGGCGTGTAAACACGATGGCGCGACTGCCGAGCGACACCTGCAGTTCACTCTCCAGCACGATGCTGGCGACACCATGCCGCGCGAGTTCGAGGGCGGTGACAAGTCCGGCCGGGCCAGCGCCCACAATAACGACAGGAGCCGCCTGTGGGGGCTGCCCGGGCTGCGGCAGCCAAGGCGAATGCACTTCGTACCGGAAGTAAATAGAAGGCCGCGGCGTACGTTCGGGCAGGTGCATCGCGGCATCATGACATCCCGCAGCTGACATGCAAATTCAGACTACCCAGTCCTGTGAACATCCGAGCCCACAGCGTTGACGTCAGTCGTCGCGCACTGACGAGGTGGCCGGGCTGACCCGGATGCGCCGCTGAGAGAAGGCGGATACAGCCTGACGTCTCCCCGGACCGGGGCATTGCCGCCATTTAAATCACTCATCGAAACTGGTCTGCGACAATGTTGTTGGTGCTTCTTGTTCGTCGTCTGGTCTCAGACGACGTCCGCCTACAGACCCTCTTTCTTGAGTTCCTCCACCAGACGATCCATCGGCACCCCCTGATCCAGCAGGGCTATCGCGCGTCTCAAACTGCGCGAGTAGGGATTCCCCGGCTCGCTCTGCTCCGCCGGACGTTCCGTCCCCTTGATAAATCCCTTGAGCGCTGTTGGGGTGTAGTACTTGGTGTTCCGAAGTGTCCTTAAGAACCCGCCTACTAACCCGGAAATCACTACCGTCTCTTCCTGCATAAATACGTTTTCCTTCCGCAATAATGTCATTGTAAGAAAGAACATACACGCACTGCGCGAGACGGACGACCCCTGCAGTAGCCATGATCCGAACTACACGATTCTTGCTGTCCTAGGTGGCAGACAGCTCACCACCCCTGACTGCCCGGTACGCCTTTGAACGGCCCCACCAACTCCGGCGTGATCCAACCACCGTAAAAGCCGCCGGGCTGAGGACGGACAACGTGCCCAGCAACCGTGCACTGAAGATGGGCCGGATAAAAAGCGACATAATCCGTCAACTCCGTTGCGCCCGGAAAAGGCTTAGGGTAACTCCACCCGACGCGCTCGAGACGAGAGGCGCCATTAACCAATGACCAATAGCGAGCCTCCCCTTTCCACTCACACAGTGAACCTCCACCAGCATCCACGCAGAGCGAACGATCTACATCGTTCCAGGGCACATAGACAGTGGGTGGGTGGGCAGTCTCCAACACGCGTAATGCACGCCGGGTCCGCGCCAGTTGGAAATTGCCCCAGCGGATCTCGACGTCACGAGGCTCTGCCTCGATACGCGGTGGGCGTGGAAAGTCCCAGACAGACACCTGACCTGGGACCGTGGCTTCGGCAAAAGGCGGTCTGCCGTCGCCGCGCCATTGCCAATGCGCTCGCGCCTGTACAAGCCAATCGGGAGTCTTTGCCATGGTGTACACCACGCCCTACGTTGCTCTGTTGACGCCGCAGGATACCCGAGCCGCTCGACCGACTGGAGTGGCTCGCCATCCGGGGGGTCTGCGCTCTCCGTTGCACGGTTCGGCCACCTGGCCAATAGACACCGGGAACATCGTTAGCCTGTGCAAGACCGTGCGGTGTAGCCATGGGGTTGGCTTGACCTGCGCTTGACGCGCCGTGCAGGGCTTGCTTCCCTGCACATTCGTTGCCTAAGGAATTCCAATGCGCCACTGCCCAATTGTTGACCCGACCATCGGTTTATTCGCCGTGCTCTGCAGCATGCTGGCAATGCCCACCATCGGCGCACCAGTCAGCTACCCTGCTGCCGCTCAAGGCCCCGTCGCCGAACATCATTTCGGGGCGGAGGTTGCGGACCCGTATCGGTGGCTTGAGGACATCGACAGTCCGGCCACAAAGGCCTTCGTGAGCGCTCAAGATGCGGTCACCACGGCTTATCTGAACTCACTCCCTCAACGAGCCGCCCTGCATAAGCGCCTAGCCGAGTTACAGCAATATGTGCGCTACGGCACGCCCTTCAGTGCCGGCGGTGAAGTGTTCTACACACTGAACACCGGTCTACAAAATCAGAACGTGTTGTATCGACAGGTCGCAGGGGGTGGTCGGGTGGTCGCGCTCGACCCGAACACCCTCTCAGCAGATGGTCACTTGGCGGTGGTCGGTTATGTGCCAAGTCATGACGGCCGTCAGCTTGCCTACGGCGTGTCCGAGGCCGGGTCCGACTGGACCGATTGGCACATTCGCGATTTGAACACGGGCCGGGATCTACCCGACGTTCTTCAGCACACCAAATACTATGCACCGGTTTGGAGCGCCGACGATCGGGCGCTCGTGTTTAGTGCGTTCCCCGCGCCGAAACCCGGCGAGGAATTAGCCTCGGCAGATCTGGGCGATGCGCTGTACCGCCACCTGTTGGGTACGCCGTCGACCGCGGATACGATCGTCTGGCAAAATCGGGAGCATCCCGATCAGCAATTCCAACCGTTCTTGTCGGACGACGGACGATATTTAATCATCGCGATCGGCGAAGGCGAGGTGGGCGATAAGGGGCTGGAGGACATCATGGTCCTCGACGGGGCTACCGGTGTTGCTGCGCCCATGGCGCAGGGATTTGCCGCCGCATTCGTCTATGCGGGATCAGATGGTGGACGCTTGTATTTCGTGACGACCGACCACGCTCCCAATGGCCGGGTCATCGCGGTGGACCCCGCCCAACCGTCGCGGTCGAGTTGGCGCGACGTGATCGCGGAAGGCGCGGACACCATCACGGTCAGCGAACCTGCAGTCAGTGTGATCGGGCATCATCTCCTCGTGCAGCGTCTGCACGACGCACACAGCGCGGTCGCACTCTACGATCTGGACGGGCACCTACAGCACACCATTCAGCTCCCAGGATCTGGATCTGTGCACGGATTTAGTGGGCGCGCCACCGACACCACCACTCATTACAGTTACACCGACCCCCTGACACCAAGCACGGTATACCGCTACGACGTGTCGAAGAATCAGTCGGTCCGCTTACAGACGCTGACCGTCCACTTTCGGCGCGCTGACTTTCGGGTCGAGCAAGTTTTTTACCCCGGAGTTGATGGTGCGCGTATTCCAATGACACTGGTCTATCGCAAAGATCTGCACCGCAACGGCCGTAATCCGACGTTGTTGTACGCCTACGGTGGCTTTGGCATCGCCGAGCTACCGCACTTCGAGGCCCATCGAATCGCGTGGATTGAACGCGGCG
>CANGOP010000048.1 GCA_947455595.1 Gammaproteobacteria bacterium | reverse complement strand
TGAGGTGCGGCGTGTCGTAACCGAACGCGGTCGCGTGACGGGTGTTGAAACGAGCCGGGGTTTTATCGGTGCGGATATCGTCTGCCTCGCCGTCGCCGGTCACTCGTCGACCCTCGCGAATACCGTTGGACTGCGCTTACCCATCGAAAGTCATGTGCTGCAGGCGTTTGTCACCGAAGCGATCAAGCCGGTGCTCGATGTCGTCATCACCTACGGTGCCGGGCACTTCTACATCAGTCAGTCCGATAAGGGTGGCCTCGTGTTTGGCGGTCCCATCGACGGTTACAACACCTACGGTCAGCGCGGCACCTTGCCGGTGGCCGAAGAGGTGGCAGCTGCCGGCATGACGATGCTCCCGGGCTTAAAGCGCGTACGTGTGCTACGCCAGTGGGGCGGCGTCATGGACATGAGCATGGATGGCTCGCCCATCATTTCTCGGACACCCGTCGAAGGCCTCTATCTGAATGGTGGCTGGTGTTATGGGGGATTCAAGGCGATCCCGGCGGGTGGCGTTGCAACTGCACACCTGATCGCGACCGGCGAGCCTCACGAGATCGCGCGCCACTTCGATCTGGATCGCTTTGCGGACGGCCGCATGATCGACGAACGGGGCGCCGGCCCGTTCCCATGGTCGCACTGACATGCTGCGCATCCTCTGCCCCCACTGTGGCGTTCGCGATGAAACGGAGTTCCGCTATCGGGGCGACGCGACCACCGCACGTCCCGCCGCCGACAGTGGCGAGACCGCGTTCGCGCGCTATGTGTATGACCGCGCCAATCCCAAAGGCTGGCATGCCGAGTGGTGGATTCATGTCGCGGGCTGCCGTGCGGTGCTGCGCGTTGTCCGGCACACCGTGACGCACGAGATTCATTCCGTGACATTGCCGCAGGCACCGTTCGATATTCCGGTGGACGCCCGATGAGTGGCCCGACGCGCATTGGCAGCGGCCTCTTCGAGCAGTCGTCAGCGCCGGTACGCTTTCGCTTCGACGGTCGGATCTACAGCGGTCGTGCCGGCGATACGCTCGCCTCGGCCCTGCTGGCCAACGGTGTCCAGGTCGTGGGGCGCAGCTTCAAATACCATCGCCGGCGCGGCATCGTGACCGCCGGCCCCGAAGAGCCTTGTGCGCTCGTCACGCTGATCGGCCCCAGCGGTCGCGAACCCAATCGCCCGGCCACAACCGTTCCGCTCACCGAGGGCCTTGTGGCCGAGAGCCAGAACCGCTGGCCCTCCTTGCGGTTCGACGTGCTCAGCATCTTTGGAGCGCTGTCGCGGTTCTTGCCGGCCGGCTTCTACTACAAGACCTTCATGTGGCCGTCCTTTGCGTGGGAGCGCGTGTACGAACCGCTCATCCGCCGCGCCGCGGGGCTCGGTCGTGTGCAACCGTCGCGATCGCCTCCAGCGTCGTCCGCCGTCACTCAGCACGCCCACACCGACGTGCTCGTGGTCGGCGCGGGACCTGCCGGACTGAGTGCCGCCTACGTGCTCGGGAGCGCCGGCTTGCGCGTGATCGTCGCGGACCAAGATGCGATTCTGGGTGGTGGTAGTGCCCTGGATCCGGATTGGCACGCGTGGCGCAGCGCGCTCTTAGGTCTGCTCGCGGAACTGCCCACCGTGCGCGTCTGGGCGAGAACCACCGTCATCGGCGCTTACGGACATGGCGTCTACGGCGCGTTGCAGACCTTGCCAGTAGGCCCCACGCCGGCAGGCTCCCAACCGACGGAAAAACTGCACGTTATTCGCGCCGCCTCAACGGTCCTTGCCACGGGCTGCGTGGAGCGCCTCATCGCGCTGCCCGGCAATGATTTACCGGGCGTGATGCTCGCCGGTGCCGCGCTGCGCTATCTGGTGGGGCATGGGATTTCGGCCGGTCACCGCACCCTACTCTTCACCAACAACGACGACGCCTACGCGACCGCCATCGAATACGCACGCCGGGGAAGCCCCATTGAGGCCATCGTCGATGTGCGCGAGTACTCGCCGGCCGCCGATCGTGCGCGCGGCGCGGGCCTCACCGTGTATGCCAGCGCCAAAGTGGAAGCCATCCTCGGTGACCGCGCAGTGAGAGCCGTGCGCGTCCGCAATCGCGAAGGAGAGCGCCTCACGCTAACCGTAGATTGCGTCTTGCTCTCCGGCGGTCATACGCCGGCCACCGCGCTCGCCGCACAGCTAGGTGCCGAGCTGCGATGGTCCTCCTCAATGGCCGCCTTCATACCGGATCTCTCACCATCCATTGGTCAGGTAGCCGGCTCCGCCCACGGTGTCTGCGGACTCGCTGCGGCTGTCCAAGACGGTATCTCGGCGGCACAGCGCATTGCCGAGACACTGCAACTCGGAGAACTCGCAACGCCTGACTTTCCGCCGATGCCACCCGATGCGCCGCGCGCGGATCTCGAGCCTTGTTGGGAAATCACGGGCAAGGGCAAGGCCTTCGTCGATTTGCAGCACGATGTAACGACCGCTGACATACGCCTCGCCCGGCGTGAAGGCTACGAACACGTCGAGCACATGAAGCGCTACACGACGCACGGCATGGCCACGGATCAGGGCCGCATCGGCGGCTTGGTGGGTAATGCCGTCCTCGCGACCGCGCGCGGCATCGATATCACCGAGATCGGCCAGCCGAAGGCGCGACCATTTCTTGAGACCGTCCCGTTCGGCGCCCTCGCGGGCGAGGAATCGGGCGATCGCTTCAAGCCGAAGCGTAGACTGCCGCTGCACGATTGGCACACCCAACACGGCGCCACGTTCGTCAACGCAGGCCTCTGGTTGCGACCGCTCGTGTATTCGGCCGATACCAGTTGGAACACGGTGATGGCCGAGGCAAGACACGTACGGCGCGAAGCTGGCATCACCGACGTGTCAAGCCTCGGGAAAATTGAAGTGGCGGGCAGTGATGCCGGCGCCTTCCTCGACTTCATCTATGCCAACAGAATGTCCTCGCTCGCGATGGGCCGGTGTCGGTATGGCCTGATGCTGCGCGAAGATGGGATCGTGCTGGATGACGGCACGGTCGCACGTCTGGGCAAGGACCATTTCCTGCTCACCACCACGACCGTCAATGCAACGGTTGTCCTTGAACACCTCGAGTTCCATCGCCAGACACTCTATCCACAGGCCGATGTGACGATCACCGACGTGGGTGATCACTGGGCGCAGTTTGCGGTCGCTGGCCCCTTGTCGCGTGCGGTGCTCGCCGAGGTCGTGGAGGAGTTGGATCTATCCAACGAAACCTTCCCGTTCATGGCAGCGGCAGGCGCGCGTATCGCGAAAACCCCAGGTCGCGTGTTTCGCATCTCCTTCTCCGGCGAACTGGCCTATGAAGTCGCAGTGCCGGCGCGCCATGCGTTGAGTGTGTGGTCGAAGATCCTTGAGCTGGGCGAACCGCTGGGACTCAAGCCGTACGGTCTCGATGCGCTCAATACGCTACGCATCGAAAAAGGTCACGTCACGGGTGCAGAACTGAATGGGCAAACCAGCGCGAACGATCTGGGGCTTGGGCGTCTGTGTAAAACAGTGGGTGACTACATCGGCGCCACCCTCGCGCGACGTCCAGGCTTGCAAGGCGGTCAGCGTCTGGAACTCGTAGGACTGCGGCCGACCGACTCGGAGCAACGCTTGCGAAACGGCACGCACCTTTTGGACTCCGAGAACCCAACAGCGAGCCTCGGCTATGTCACGTCCTGCACGCCGGCCACGGAGCAAGTGGGCTGGGTGGGCTTGGCGTTGCTGAGTGCGGGGCATTCGCGGGTGGGGCAGCGTTTACTCGCCGCGTCACCCATGCACAACGAAGCCTATGATGTGGAAATCGTGAGCCCCCATCACCTTGATCCGGACAACATCCGTGTCCGCGCCTGATCCGGTCTCCCCACTGCGTTTCGAACGCACGACGGGTGACGTCGTGGAAGTCACTGCACGACGGGGTCGCACGCGCGATGTGGTGTACGCCGGACGGGCGCGTGATCTGCCATTGCCGGCCATGGGCGAGGCCATCTGGTCGGACACGTTTGTGGCAGCGTCCACGCGCCCGGACCGGTGGTGGATCATCGGTCCTGCCCGCGCACCAGCCGAGACGGCCGCACGGGTCTCAGGCTTACTTGGCACGGGCGCGATCGTCGTCGATCAGTCGTCCGGATTCGAGACCGTGGATCTGGTCGGCGCCGGTTGGCGCGAAGCGCTCACGCAAGGCTGCCGTTTGGATCTGGATCCTGCGATCTTCACGGCCGGCCAAGCTGCCGCGACCACGATCGCCCAGATCAATGTGATCATGATCCCGCACCCGTCGGGATTACTGGTCCTTATTCCAGCCACCTACGCGCAGCACTTTCGCGAATGGCTGACTCATCTGTGTGGAGAATCGCATTCATGAAGACGTCGGCGCAGGTAGTCATCATCGGTGGCGGAGTGGTCGGTGCGAGCGTGCTCTATCACCTCGCCAAGATCGGCTGGACCGACACTGTCCTTCTCGAGCAGAGCGAACTCACCTCCGGGTCGACCTGGCACGCCGCGGGCGGCATGCACACGTTCAATGGAGAGGCGAACATCTCGCGCCTGCAGAAGTACACCATCGACCTGTATCGGGAGATTGAGCAGCTGTCCGGCCAGTCCTGCGGACTGCACCCGAATGGCGGCCTGATGCTCGCGGCGACTCCGGGAGAACTCGACAGCCTGAAGCTCATCTGCTCGCGCGCCCGCTATCTCGGCATGGAGACCGAGATGATCACGATCGAGGAAGCGACCCGCCTCAATCCGCTGATCGACCCGCAGTACTTCACCGGCGCGCTGTGGCGCGCGGACGGCGGCCATTGCGATCCGTCCGGCACCACGCATGCGTATGTGAAGGCCGCTCGCACGCTCGGCTCATCGGTGGAGCGGTTCACGCGCGTCGAGCGCCTCGAGCCGCGTGCCGATGGCAGCTGGACGGTCGTCACCAACAAAGGCGAGATCCACGCCGAGCACGTCGTTAACTGTGGCGGCCTGTGGGCGCGTGAGATCGGTCGTATGGTCGGCATCGAGTTGCCGGTGCTCGCGATGGAACACCATTACCTCCTGACTGAGGACATCCCCGCGCTCGCGGGTCGCGACAAGGAAATCGTCAACACCACCGACTATTCGGGCGAGATCTACATGCGCCAGGAGCGTGGCGGCGCCCTGATCGGCACCTACGAACCGAATGGTCACGTCTGGTCACCGGATACGACACCGCAAGACTTCTCGATGCAGTTGCTGCCCGATGATTTCGAGCGTCTCGCGCCGTACTTCGAGGTGGGCTTCCGCCACTTCCCGGCGCTCGGTCAGGTCGGCATCCGCAAAGCCATCAATGGCCCCTTTACCTTCGCCCCCGACGGCAACCCACTCGTCGGTCCAGTGCGGGGACTGAAGAACTACTGGGTCGCCTGCGCGGTGATGGCCGGCTTCAGTCAAGGGGGCGGCATCGGTCTTATGCTGTCGCGCTGGATGGCCGAAGGCGATCCGGGTCAGGACATCCTGTCGATGGACGTGGCGCGCTTCGGCGCCTTTGCCACGCCCAAATACACGTCGATCAAGGTGCCAGAAAACTACAGTCGCCGCTTCCGCCTCGCCTACCCCAATGAAGAGCTGCCGGCCGCGCGACCGGTGCGCCGCTCGCCGCTGTATGATCGCCTGCTGGCACGCGGCGCGGTCATGGGGGCGAATTTTGGACTTGAGCACGCGCTCTGGTTCGCGCCGCCGGGCGTTGAAAAAACCGAAACCCCGACCTATCGGCGCTCCGAGGCCTTCCCCATCGTGCGCGAGGAGTGCCTCGCGGTGCGCAGTCGCGTCGGTGTGTACGAGACCAGCAACTACGGCAAGTACGAGGTCACCGGGGCCGGCGCGCGCGCGTGGCTTGATCGCGTCTTCGCCTGTCGGATCCCGAAGCCCGGCCGGCTGGCGCTCGCGCCGATGCTCAATGTTTGCGGTCGCCTCGTCGGCGACCTGTCGATCGCGTGTCTCGCCGAGGATCGCTACTTCATCGTCGGCTCCGGCTTTGCCGAAGAATTCCACCTGCGCTGGTTCTGGCAGCAGCAGCCGCCGGACAATGTCTTTGTGCGCTCGGTCGTCTCGACGCTGTGCGGCCTGTCCATCGCCGGGCCACGCGCGCGCGACCTGCTGCAGTCGCTGACCCGCACAGACCTGTCAAACGCCGCCATGCGTCTTTTTGATGTGCGTGAGACGACGGTCGGTTACGCGCCGGTGATCCTCACCCGCGCCGGCTTTACCGGCGAATTGGGCTATGAGCTCTGGACCACGCCTGACTACTTTGTGGCCTTGCATGAGGAGATCTGCGCAGCCGGTGAACCGCTTGGGCTCGTGCATTTCGGTGGGCGAGCGCTGTCATCACTGCGCCTCGAGAAAAACTACGGTTCATTTAATCGGGATTTTCGGCCGGATTACACCCCGGCGGAGACGTGGCTGGATCGGTACGTGGACTTCAGTAAGCCGGATTTCGTCGGCCGTTCAGCGGCGCTCGCGGAGCGCGAGGCGGGACCAACGCGTCGCTTCGTGGTCATGGAAGTCGCGGCCCAGGATGCTGACGTCGTCGGCTATGAATCGATCATAAAGGGCGATCAAGCGATCGGCTATGTCACTTCCGGCGCTTACGGGCACTGCATCGGGCGCAGTCTTGCAGCGGGTTTTGTGCCAACTCAATACGCCAATGAAGGCGAGGTCTTCA
>CANGOP010000047.1 GCA_947455595.1 Gammaproteobacteria bacterium | reverse complement strand
GGGCTCCCCCGCTCGGGCACTGCAGAGGGCCTGGACGGCCGATTGTCCCGGCAGATGCGCGATATTGGCTTGCAAGACGGCAAACACGTCCGGAAGCGGTTCTACCCAAAGCACAGCGGGTACGCCGGCAGCCGCATATTGCTCGCGTTCGTCGCCGATATTGGCGCCTACATGCACGATCCCACGAATGGGTCGGCGAAAACGATGGGTTAACTGCGTCAGAAGCATTCAGAGCACCCTCCAAATCGCGGCCGGTCGGATTCTAACTGGCCTATTCTCTTTCAATACATGCGGCCGTAAGCCCGATATGCACTGCGGGGACACTCGTGACCCCTCTTGCGGTCGGAGTCTGCCTGAGCACGGGGCATCAAACTGCGTCTCTCTTCACACGGGCGACCGTGACCCTTGCGGCATGCGCCGCAGGTTAGTTCGCCATCGCTCATGCAGGAAGGGGGGCTTCAATCGACGAAACCGGCCAACATGACGCTATACAGTTGTTGTAATTCACATTATTGAAGTCTGCGTGGCGCGGGAGTTCGGCGCAGTCGCTATACTCGCCCGCCTACGCTTGCATGCAGCAAGCCTCTGCGAGATTCGGACAGCATGACCGATGGAGTAAGCCTCGACGACGAGCGTGAATCGCAGCGCCCCAGCTCGGGCTTGGCAGCGCTGGCCAGTATTGCCACCCGTCTTGGTATCGATTCAAGCGTTGACCAGTTGCGTCGACGCTTTTCCGTGCCGCAGGGAGAGCCCTCTGCAGACGAACTCGTGGCCATGGCCAAGGACCTGGGCCTTGATGCCCAACTTGTCCACATGGCGTTCTCGGACTTTCCGGCGCTCACCAAGACGCTGCCGGCCATTCTGATCGCCAAAGACGGCGCAGCCCTGATCCTGGAGGATGCGCGATCGGATCCGATGCGCGGTGCCGTCGCCGTCGTCAAGGATCCGCTCTCGACCGATGATGCGCTCGCGCTGATTGAAGAGGACCAGCTGACCGAGGTCTGGGAGGGTGATGTTCTCCTCATCAAGCGGCAATACGGTCGCACCGACGAGAACCAACCCTTCGGCTTCGACTGGCTGCTGGCGCAGGTCTTGCGCGAACGCAAATTGTTTCAGGACATCGCAGTCGGCGCGTTGGTGTCGACGATCTTCGCCCTCGCCCCACCGTTCGTCATGATGATCGTGGTGGACCGCGTGATCACCAATCACTCGCTGTCCACGTGGAAGGTGGTCTTCGGCGCCCTGATCGTCATGATCATTTTTGAGATGGTGCTGGGGTATTTGCGCCGACTGCTGATCCAGGTCGCCACCACCCGCATTGATGCCCGGCTGAATCTGCATATCGTCGAGAAGCTTTTGAAGCTGCCGATGGATTATTTCGAGCGGAACCCCACGGGTATTACGCTGGGACGACTGGGGCAGATCTGGAAGATCCGCCACTTTATGACAGGGCAACTGTTTGGTGCCTTCCTGGATGCGGTGCCTTTGGTTGGACTCATTCCTGCTATTTTGATCCTCGAGTGGCGCATGGCCCTCATGACCTTCGCGCTTACCGGGATCATTTTCCTCATCCTATATTTCTACATGCCGGCGATCAGTCGCGCCCAGGGTCGCGTCATCGACGCCGAGAGAAAGAAAGGCGCCCATCTGCTCGAGACGATCTACGGCATGAAGACCATCAAGTCGATGGCGCTCGAAGGAAGACGCAGGAAAGAGTGGGACCGTCGCGTGGCCCACTCGACCGACATGCAGCACGAGTACGGCGTGCTCGGCAATTACCCACAGACGATCTCGATGCCGTTCGAGCGGTTGCTGTATTCGGGCGTTCTCATGATGGGTGCCTATATCGCCCTGACAAGTCCGGAAACCATTAATCCTGGCGGGCTCATGGCCTTTGTGATGCTGAGCACTCGCTTGGCGGCCCCACTCCTGCAGATCGTGCGCATGCAGATGGATCTCGGTGAAGTCAAAACCGCCATTGCGGAAGTGGCGAGTATTTTGAACTCTCCGCCCGAGGAAAATCGCGCCAATGGCCTCAAGATGCCAATCAAGGGTGAAGTGATCTTTCAGGATGTCCGCTTTCGGTACTCGGCCACCGCCCCGTTTGCGCTCGACGGCGTCAGTTTTAACGTACCTCAAGGCACGATGCTCGGCGTCATGGGTCGCAGCGGATCTGGTAAGACGACCGTGACCCGCCTCTTGCAGCGCCTGAACGCCAGCTACGAGGGCATGATCAAGGTGGATGGGATGGATCTGCGCGAGATCGACCTCACGCATTTGCGTACCCACATCGGCGTGGTGCCGCAGGAGAATTTCCTCTTCTCCGGCACCATCCGCGAAAATATCGCCATGGCGAAGCCCGACGCCAGCTTTATGGATGTGGTGCGGGCCGCGCAGCTTGCGGGCGCCGAAGAATTTATCGAGCGTCTGCCTCGAGGTTACGACACGGTCTTGGAGGAAGGCGCCACCAACCTCTCCGGTGGCCAGCGCCAGCGACTTGCGATTGCGCGCGCCCTCCTCGTCAATCCGCCTGTCCTGATCCTCGATGAGGCGACCAGCGCGCTCGACGCCGAGAGCGAGGCGATTGTGAATGCCAACCTGCGTCGGATCGCGGCTGGGCGAACGGTGATTTCCATCTCGCACCGCCTGTCCATGCTCGTGGAGGCCGACGCCATCCTCGTGCTCGAACGGGGCAAGTTATATGACCTCGGCACACACGAGGAACTCCTGGGTCGCTGCGATATCTACCGCAACATGTGGTACCAGCAGAACCGTCACTTAGATCCACGGCAACGGGATGGTCAGGTGTTGCTGGCCAGGGAGTGCACGTGAGCACACCCCCCGATCAGAAGCCTCGCTCCACCCTCCCCGCCCCGCGACGCGATTCGTCGGTCGGTGGCGTCATCGGCGCCTTTGAATCGGAAACAGCGGGCGTCATCCTGAAGACCTCGCCTGAGCGTGAGCATGTGCTCCTGTATGCGTTGAGCGCCGGGCTATTTCTGTGTCTGCTGCTCTCAGCGGTTGTCAAACTCGATCGCGTGGTCGTGGGGGTTGGTAAGACCGTCCCGATTGGGGGAGAGATGTATGTTTCCCCTCTCGACAGCGGCATCGTCCGTGAGGTCCGCGTGCGTTCCGGTGACGTGGTTCATAAAGACCAGGTACTCGCGGTTCTCGATTCCACTTTTACGGAAGCCGATCGCAAACAGCTGGAGCAACGCGCGGCAAGCGACACGGCAGCGATGGAACGGCTACAGGCAGAAATTGCCGGTCGTCGTTACGTCCCCTCAACAGTTGATGACAGTTCCACAACGCAGATGAGTATTTACGCGCGTCATCAGGCGGAATTGGCCTCCAACATGGCGGATTTTGATGCCAAGATCCGAGCGGTAGAAGCCCAAGTCGCGCAATATGACTCCGACGTGCGGCAGTACACGCAGCGCTACCAGTTGGCCGAGAAGGTTGAACAGACCTATGGTCCACTCGCGGAAAAAGGCTATGTGTCGAACTTGCAGGTGCTGCAAGCCAAAGATCAGAAAACCGAAGCGGCCCGGTTCCTTGCGGATGCGCAGCATCTCGCGGCTGGCGCGCGCCAGAATCTCCAATCTGTGAAGGCGCAGAAAGAGAGCTATATCCAAAAAAGAATCGCGGACCTTTCGGCAGAAGTGGTGGTGACCCGCAATGACCTCGATGCCGCTAAGCAAAGCCTCAGCAAGGCCACGCGATTAAATGAACTCGTAACGCTCAAGGCCCCTTCTGATGCCGTCGTTCTAAAGGTGGGCAGGGTGTCAGCGGGCTCCGTCGCGGCTAACGGTGCTATTTCCAGTCAAGCCGAACCGCTCTTCACCCTGGTGCCGCTGGATGCGCCGGTAGAAGTGGATCTTCGGATTGATGCGAAAGACATCGGCTTTGTGAAGCCCCGCGATCCAGTTCAAATCAAACTCGATGCATATCGCTTTATGCAACACGGCACTGTATCGGGAGTCATTACCTCGGTGAGCGAAGGTTCATTTACAGTCACCGATGAGAACACGCCGTCACCGCCTTTCTTTAAGGTCCGCATTAAGGTGACGGAAGCCAAATTGCGAAATGTCCCTAGCGACTTCAGGCTTATTCCAGGCATGACGCTGCAGGGCGATATTTTGGTGGGTAGCAGAACGATCCTGTCCTACGTAACGGAAGGCGCAATGCGCACAGGAGCTGAAGCTATGAGAGAGGCACAATGACTTTTTGCGCGTGAATTCCCGCCTGCATTGAGCCGCAATGAACAATTCAACCTATCGGTCAATTGAGATATCTGCAAACTGTTGTAATGCCCCACCGGTTTCTGCTCAGGTCAGGCTGCTAAAGCATACGCCATAGCATGGGTTTTCATACCGAGGGCCTGGTGGGGTCCTTGGATGATTTCAAGAACCAGAGCGGACTTCCGCCGCGCCGTCCAACGCTTCACTTCCTCTTCCATATCAACACTCATGTGCTAACTCCTTACGAACATAACACCGTAAGCGTCCGCCGTTCCCACCCCTAGCGGCCTGATCAGTGGAGCTGTCGACTGGCTTTCCAAGCGCCGGGTAACAGTTCACCGATGCGGCTCGCAGGCGTTGTCGGCAACCGTTCATGCACGTCACGCAAGTAAGCATACGGATCCAGTCCGTGGAGCCTCGCGGTTTGGATCAGGCTCATGACCACCGCGCTGCGTCGACCCGCACGATCAGATCCAGCAAAGAGCCAGTTGGATCGACCGAGAGCCACGGGACGGATCCGGTTCTCGAGCCAGTTGTTGTCGATCGGCAGATCGCCGTCGTCAAGGTAACGCGTCAGCGCGTCCCATCGACCTAAGCTGTATCGGATCGCCTTCTCAGTGGCCGAGCGCGGCGCGACCTCGGTCAGCTTGTGCGTGAGCCAGGCGAGCAGCTTCATTGCCACCGGAACTGCCTTTTCCTGCCGCAGCGCTTTCCTCTGGTCGGCATCAAGGATCTGATCCTTGGCCTGTCGCTCGACCTCGTACAACGCCCCATAGAACGTCAGCGCTTCGCCCGCGATCACGCTTTTGTGGTTCTCATACAGATCATGGAACTTCCGGCGAGCGTGCGCCATGCAACCGATCTCGACGATCGATCCGCTCTGGAACAACGCCTTGTAGCCACTGTAGTCATCACAGACGAGCTTGCCAGTCCATGAGCCTAGGAACGCGCGGGCGTGCTCGCCCGCGCGTCCGGATGTCATGTCGTAAAGCACGATCGGATCGGGGTCATAAGGGGTCGTCCCGTAAGCCCACAGGTAACTTCGATGGGTTTTGCCGAGGCCCGGTCTCAACGTCGGCATCGGCGTCTCATCCGCGTGCAGCACGGATCGCTTTAACAGCAGGTTCCGTAACTCATCGGCCAGCGGCTGGAGTTTCACCCCGCAAGCGCCAACCCATTCGGCCATCGTGGAACGCGGGATCGGCACACCCGATCGACCGTAGATCTCCTTCTGGCGGTACAGCGGCAAGTGATCAGCATATTTGGCGATCAGCACGTGTGCCAACAGCCCCGGCGTCGGGATGCCCTTGTCGATCACGTGCGGCGCCACCGGCGCCTGCACGATCGTCTCGCAGGCCTTGCAGACCCACTTGTCACGCTGGTGCTCTTCCACCTGGAAGTAACCCGGAACGTAGTCCAGCTTCTCCGACACGTCCGTGCCGATGCATTCCATCTGGCAGCCGCAGCCACAGACGGTCGACTCGGGCTCATGACAGATGACGACCCGTGGCAGTGACGCCGGCAGCCGACCCCGCACCAGGGCTTTCTTGGGCTTCGGCGTCTCTCGGCACGCATCCAGTTCGATCTCGATGGCGCCCAAGTCTTCGTCGATCGACTCTTCCAGCAGGCTGCGCTGCAGGCCGTGGAACGCCTCGGAGGCTTTACCGAAGCGCCAGCGCTTCAGCACCGCCATCTCATGATTCAGCTTGGAGATCGTCAGGTCCTTGACGTGGATCTCGGAGGTCTTGCTTTTGATCTCAGCATTCTTCGCCTCGATCATCCGATCCCGAGCCTTCAGCTCGGCGTCTTTCCCCTGAAGTTCGCTGAACAGAGAAGCTGCGAACGCGCGCAGCTGCTCTTCATTCATCGACTCAAGATTGGGTTTCGACATGCCCTGCATTATATCGCAAAGCATTGGTTTTATCGCATAAAAGTGCTTTATTTACAACGCTTTAACCAACACTTCATATCACGCGTATCGTCGCAAGATCGCTCAGTTGTCGCCACGACAACCCGATCACTAACGCGTTCAACTGCTCTGCAGACAGTGACACTTTGACCCCACGATCCGAGGTCGACCAGTCAAAGCTCCCTCGGTGTAATCGTCGAGCGCACAACCAGATCCCAAAACCATCATGCACCAAGACCTTCATCCGGTTCGCCCGCTTATTGGCAAACAGATACGCATGATGCATCCGAGCGTAGCCAAAAACGCTCACCACCCGGGCCAACGCCGCGTCAGCCCCCGCGCGCATGTCCAGCGGCTCCGTCGCCATCCAGACCTCATCAATCCGGATCAACGCAGCAACTCTCGTAGCCACACCACGCAAGCCGCAGGCTGGGTCATCGGCCACTCGATCGTGACCTCCGTTGACCCTTGGTGCAATTGGATACGGATCGGTGGGTCACTCGTGATCGCCGGTGGCGTCTTGGAGACCCGGACCGGTACAAAAGCCGGCGTTGCCGGCATCTGTGGCCGTCTCGTTCGTCCTTCCGCCTCGATCACCCATCGTCGCAGTAGGTTGGCGTTCATCCCCCTCGCCAACGCAACCGCGGCCATCGACATGCCAGGCACCCTGCAGGCCGCGACCGCTTCAGCACGAAATGCGTCGCTGTACTTTCGCCTGCGCCGCCGATCGTCAGTCACCAATTCGCCAGTCTTAGTGTCCACGTGTCCACCTCGCAAGTGGACACGTGTCCACTAAACCGAGGCAGATCTTGCGTCCCCAAACTCAAGACCGGAAGATGACTTCACCGGACGGTTACGCGGTAACTTTCGCCGGTGATGGTGATGACGAGGGCCGCGTGTTGCAGTCGATCCCGGACCGCATCGGCGATGACGGGGTCTGCGATGACCTCAGCCCAGTGATCGAGCGGCAACTGAGTGGTAAAGACCGTCGACTTTCCGAACGATCGTTCTTCGAGTATTTCACACAGATCTTGAGCCTC
>CANGOP010000046.1 GCA_947455595.1 Gammaproteobacteria bacterium | reverse complement strand
GGATCCGGCGGGTTGGCCGCTTCATCCTTCATATGCGTCACGGTACGGTCGACTTCTTCCATCAGGTCGCGCTTCCAGGTCGAGAGGATCCTCCGGAAGTGTTCCAACTGTTGGGCGCCCATATATTCCTCGCCTTTCTTGGCGAGGTAGGGCTTGACGTTGCGGGGACCTGAGAGCAGCGCGAGACCGTGGTCGATCTCCTCGTCAGCATCCGGGGTCGGCGCAGGCGGTAAACGGGGGGCGGGCTTTAAGATCACGTCATCCATGGGTGCGGCCGGCGCTTTGGCCGGCTTTTTGGGTGCGGGCTTCGGCGCGGCAGCCGGCGCTGGCGCCGCCGCGACGGGCGCGGGGGCAGCAGGGGCGGGCTTCGCGGCCTTAGGCTTCGCGACCGGAGCGGGTTTCGGGGGCGTTACAGCCGCCTTGGGGGCTGCAGCGGGTTTGGCGACCGGGGCCTTGGTAGGCGCGGCCTTCACGGGTTTCGGCGCAGGCTTGGCACTGGGTGCCTTGGCAGCGGTGGCCGGCTTCTTGGCGGCCGCTTTGGCCGGAGCCTTGGCGGGTGCCTTCGCTGGGGTTTTGGCCTTCGCCACGGGTTTGGCGGGCGCCTTCGCTTTGGGCTTAGCGGCCGCCGGGGCCTTCTTCGCAGGGGCAGGTTTCACCGCAGCTTTCACTGCCGGCTTCTTGCTCTCTGGCTTTTTCGCGGCCCCCTTGCTCGTCTGGGGCTTCTTTTTCTGGGCCATTTCGAACTCCGTGTCGAAGATCTTCGAACCGATGCGAGTATAGACCGCCGGCTCGTCGCCGGCATTGTGATTTGTTCGGACGCGCCGACGGGCCTGAGGCTGAGCGGTTATGCCCCGGCCAGCGTCACGGGTGGGGCGGGCGTCCAACCGGCGGCGCGATGCTCGGCGACCACGCTCGTGTAGAGGCCACCGCGCACATTAAAGGTGCCCGTGATGCGCAGGAAGCGCGGCGAGAGCGCGTGGGCCAGCGTGTCGGCGATTTCGTTGGTGACGGCTTCGTGGAAGCAGCCGCGCTCACGGAAGCTCCACGTGTAGAGCTTCAAGCTCTTTAATTCCACGCAGGCGGCTTCTGGAATGTACTCGAGGAGAATCTCCGCGAAGTCCGGCTGGCCGGTGACGGGGCACAAGCAGGTGAATTCCGGGATACGAATCCGGATCACGAAGTCCCGGCCCGGGTTCGGGTTCGGGAAGGTCTCGACGTGGTCTTGGGGGAGGGTAATGTTGCGATCAACCATAAAGGGTGCCTGTCAACGGGTCGCAGGAAAGGGGCGCGTACTCTACACTAGACAGCGTTGTCACGGTTTTGACCCATTTTCCGGCCCTGCCGCACCCGTTGCGCGCTGGAAATCATAAGAATCAAGGTCTTGCATGCGCTTATCGAAGTTGAAACTCGCCGGGTTCAAGTCCTTCGTGGATCCGACCACTGTCCATCTGCCGGCCAACCTGACCGGCGTCGTCGGTCCGAACGGCTGCGGCAAGTCGAACATCATCGACGCGGTGCGCTGGGTCATGGGCGAGATCTCGGCCAAGCACCTGCGCGGCAACGACATGACGGACGTGATTTTCTCCGGTGCCGCCGGGCGCAAGCCCGTCGGTACGGCGTCGGTCGAACTCGTCTTCGACAACAGCGACGGCTCGCTGACGGGGCCGTACGCGGCGTACGCGGAAGTGTCGCTGAAGCGCCAGGTCTCGCGTGACGGCCAGTCGACCTATTTCATCAACGGCTCGAAGTGCCGTCGCAAGGACATCACCCAGCTCTTCCTCGGCACCGGCTTAGGCAGTCGCTCCTACGCGATCATCGAGCAGGGCATGATCTCCCGCTTGATCGAAGCCAAGCCCGATGACCTGCGCGCGTTCTTAGAAGAGGCCGCAGGTATCTCCAAGTACAAAGAGCGTCGCAAAGAAACGGAAAGCCGTATCGCGCACACGCGCGAGAACCTCGACCGTCTGAACGACATCCGCGAAGAGCTCGACAAGCAGCTGAAGCACCTGCAGCGCCAAGCCGTCACGGCGCGTCGTTACCAAGCGCTCAAGGAAGAAGAGCGCAAGCTGAAGGCTGAGTTGCTCGCCTTGCGCTTGCGCGATTTGGATTCCGAGTCGGGTACGCGCACGGCGGCCGTCACAACGGCGGAACTCGCGCTCGAAGCGGCGATCGCGCAATTGCGCGCGGCTGAAAACGCGATTGAGAAGGGTCGTGAGCGGCATACCCGCGAGACCGAACTCCTCTCGCAGGTGCAGGCGCGCTACTACCAGGCGGGCGCCGAAGCCGCGCGTTGCGAGCAAGCCATCTCGCATGCCAAGGAACTGCGCACCCGTCAGCGTGCGGAGCTCGATGCGGCGAACACCGCGCATCAGGAAGCGGCCACGCTCTATGCGCGTGACGAAGCCGAGCACGGCGTTTTGAGCCAAGCGCTCGCCGAGCTTGAGCCGCAGCTCACCGCGGCACGGGAAGCCGAGTCGGCGGCCCGCGCTGCGCTCAAGGCCGCCGAAGATGCCATGCAGGGTTTCCAGCAGCGCTGGGAACTCTTCACGCGCGAAGGCGCCGAAGCCAATCAGAAGGCGATGGTCGAGCGGGCGCGTATTGAGCAGCTCGACGGCCGTCTGCGCCGCAGCTTGCAGCAGCAGGAGCGCGTGCACACCGAGCGCGACAATCTCGCCTCGCAGGATGTGTCGGCCGCACTTGCGGAACTCGTCGCCAAGCGTGATGAGGCGCAGCAAGCGGCCGAGTCGGCGCAACAGCGCATGCAGGCGCTCATCCAAGAGGTGAACGCCGCACGCGATGCCGAGCGCGCCGCACAGGTCGGCCTGGATAAGGCACGCAGTGAGCTGTCGCGCTTGCGCGGTCAGGTGGTCTCGATCGAAGCGATGCAGCAAGCCGCCCTCGGTCAGGTCAAAGGCCAGGTGGTCGATTGGCTCAAAGGTCGTGGCTGGGCGGATCTGCCGCGCCTCGCGCAGGGCCTCACCGTGGAATCGGGTTGGTCGCGCGCGGTCGAGACCGTGCTCGGCGGCTATCTGGAAGCCGTCTGTGTGGAAGGCCTCGATGCCGTGGCGTCGGTCGTCGGCGATCTGAAGGTCGGTCAGGTCACCTTCATCGGCGGTGCTGCGGGGGTGGCGGGCTCGAACGTCGCGGCGGATCGCTTGCGCGCCAAGGTGCAGGGCCCGTCGGTCCTCGATGAGTTGCTCGGTTCGGTATTGGCCGTCGATACGCTCGCCGATGCGCTGGCGCGTCGCGCCTCACTCGGCGAAGGCGAGTCGATCATCACCCGCGATGGCGTATGGATCGGTCGGGCGTGGCTGCGGGTCAGCCGGGATCGCGACGCCCATGCCGGTGTGCTCGAGCGTGAGCAGGAGCTGCGGGCGCGCAAGGCCGACGTCAAGACCGCAGAGGCCCAGTTGCTGGAGCGTGAGCAGGGCTTGAGCGCGGCGCGTGAGCGCATCAAGGCGCTCGACGGCGCGCGCGAAGAGACGCAAGCCGAGGTGAACCGCTCACACCGTCAGTTCGTCGAACTGCGCGGCCAGCACGACAGCTTGAAGTCGCGGGCGCAGCAGAACAGCGAACGCCTGGAGCGCTTGACGCGCGAGTCCGAAGAACTCGCCCGCGAAATCGCCTCCGCCGAGCACGATGGCAAAGAGGCGCGCTCGCGTCTCGCCCTCGCCATCGAGGCGATGCAGGTGGCGGAAGATCGTCGTCCGGGCCTTGAGAGCGAGCGCGGCGATCTGCGTGCAGCGCTCGATGCCGCCCGGTCGGCCTCGGAGCACGCGCGCAGTCAGGCCCAGCAAGCCGCGATCGCGGTGGAATCGCGTCGCTCGTCCTTGCAGTCGCTGACCACGAGTCTGGCGCGCCTGGTCGCGCAGCGTGATCAGGTCGCGGCCCGGCAGGCGCAGCTCTCCTCGGAGTTGGCGTCGGGTGAAGAGCCCCTCAACGCGCTGCTCGCAGATCTGGAAACGCTGTTGGCGTCCCGGCTGTCGAGCGAGCAGGCGCTCGCCGCACAGCGCGTGCAGGTGGAAGAGGCGGAAGGTGAGTTCCAGAGCTTGGATGAGGCACGCGTCGCGGCAGAGCGGCGCGTCGAGACGAGCCGGGTCGCGGCCTCGCAGGCGCAGTTGGCCGCGCAAGAGACGCGCGTCCGCCGCGAGTCGCTGAACGAACAGTTTGCGGCGACCCGCTTTGATCTTTCGGAAGTGACCGCCGGTTTGGCGGAAGACGCGGCCGTGCCGGCCTGGGAAGCCTCCGTTGCGGAGGTGGAGGGCAAGATCGAACGCCTGGGTCAGGTGAACCTCGCCGCGATCGACGAGTTCAAGGAACAGTCCGAGCGTAAGGACTATCTCGACAAGCAGTTCGCGGACTTGACCGAAGCGTTGAACTCGCTGGAGAGCGCGATCCGCAAGATCGATCGCGAAACCCGCGAGCGCTTCCAGGACACCTTCGACAAGGTCAATGCGGGCCTGCAGTCGAAGTTCCCGCGTCTCTTCGGTGGTGGCAATGCCTACCTCGAACTGACCGGAGACGATGTGCTCGAGTCGGGCGTGGCCGTGATGGCGCGACCGCCGGGCAAGCGCAACTCGACCATCAGCCAGCTATCCGGTGGTGAGAAGGCGCTGACGGCCGTGGCGCTGGTGTTTTCGATCTTCGATCTGAACCCGGCGCCGTTCTGTCTGCTCGATGAGGTCGACGCGCCGCTCGATGAACACAATGTCGGCCGCTTCTGCGACATCGTGCGCGAGATGAGCGAACGCGTGCAGTTCGTCTTCATCACGCACAACAAGAACACCATGGAGCTGGCGAGCCAATTGGTGGGCGTCACGATGAACGAGCCGGGCGTGTCGCGCTTGGTTTCGGTCGACGTGGACGAAGCGCTGCGCATGGCCGCGGCCGGCTGATCCAAAGGAACGGCCGCTATGGCAGAACTGCGTTGGATCCTGCTTGCGGTCGGTGTCGGGGTCATCCTCGGTGTCTGGATCTGGGGCCGATTCATGGCCTATCGGACGGCGCGCGCCGAGCGCGCCGCTGCGGCCGCCGCTGTGCAGGCGGAGCAGGGATACAGCGAGGCGGAACTCGCGGACGGCGAAACGCCGTTTGGACCGGCGAGTCACGACGGGGCGCCCTTCGACCCGGACAGTGAGTTTGCCGAGACGACGGTCCTCCCGCCGGTGGCCGCGCAGGACCGACGGCTGGTGCCGCAAGATCCGCCGATCATCACGATTCAGGATTTGCCGGACGATGTGGACAGCGTCGAACTCTCCAGCGTGCGCACGGCGGGACCTGCGATCCCGGTGATCGAACCGCTGCGACCGACACCGCCGACCTTGGAAAGAGCGGTCACGCCGCCGCTGCGTCCGACCCCAAAGCCGGCGATACCGCCCTCGCGCAACGCGATGCCGTGGCCGCCACCGGGTGCGACGCCTGCTGCCCCGTCATCCCGCACGGCCGCTGTGGAACCGCCCGTGGTCGCAGCGCCCATCTCGGCACCGCTGGCGCCGCCGCCGGCCAATGATCCGCCACCGGTGGCTGAGCCCGAGACCCAGTCCGATCGGCTGCAGCGCATTCTGGCCGTGCGGCTGGTGATGCTCTCGGGGCGTCTGGCCTCCGGTGAGCAGTTGGCACAAGCCTTCCGCGCTGAGCGCTTGGAGTACGGTCGTTATCGGATCTTCCATCGCATGGCCGAAGGCGAGCGTCCGATTTTCAGTGTGGCGAGCTTGGTGGAGCCGGGCTCCTTTGATCCGGATCTGATGGTCACCGAGCGTTACCTCGGCGTGTCGATGTTTGCCGTGTTCCCAGGTCCTATCCCAGCACCGCAGGCTTTCGATGAACTGATCGCCACCGGCCGGCGACTGGCTGATCGGTTAGGCGCCGTCCTGCAGGACGACACCGGCCACAGCCTCACCGGGCAGCGACTCTTGGCGCTGCGCGAAGAACTGGTGAGCTTTGAGAATCTCGTGTCGATGGCCCGCACCGGCCGTCGCCCGTCGTAAGTGCCCATGGAACTGGCTGCGCGCATCGAGTCGTTGAGGGCTGCCCTCGCGCACCACGATTACCGCTACTACGTTCTGGATGATCCGGAGGTTCCGGACGCCGAGTACGATCGGCTGATGCGCGAGCTGAAAGCGCTGGAGGCGGAACATCCCGAACTCGTCACGCCGGATTCTCCTACCCAGCGGGTGAGTGGGACGCCGCTGAAGGCGTTTGGTGAGGTGACCCACCGAGTGTCGATGCTCTCGCTCGACAATGCCTTTCTCGATGCCGATGTCGAAGCCTTCGATAAACGGGTGCGGGAACGACTGGAGGTCAGCGGTCCGATCGACTATCACTGTGAGCCGAAGCTCGATGGCTTGGCGATTTCGTTGACGTACGAGCACGGCCGCCTCGTGGTGGGTGCGACGCGTGGCGATGGGGTGACGGGCGAAGACGTCACCGCGAATCTGCGCACCCTGCGCAGTGTGCCGCTCCGATTGACGGGTGATGTCCCGGCGCTGGTGGAAGTGCGCGGTGAAATCTTCATGTCCGACGAGGGCTTTGCGCGGATGAACCGCGAAGCACTGGCCCGTGGCGACAAGACCTTCGTGAATCCCCGCAATGCGGCTGCCGGCAGTCTGCGCCAGTTGGATCCAGCGATCACGGCGACCCGACCGCTGGAGGCCTTCTTCTATGGCGTGGGTGCCATCGACGGGGGCAGTTTGCCGCCGACGCATGGCGAGTTCGTGGCGCGTCTGCGGCACTGGGGCTTACGGACTTGCCCAGAAACGCGTGTGGCGCGTGGGGTCGAAGGCCTGCTGACCTACTACCGTGAGATCGGTGCGCGGCGCGCGACGCTCGGCTACCAGATCGATGGGGTGGTCTACAAAGTGGACTCCTTCCAGGCGCAGCGCGAGCTTGGGTTTGTGGCGCGAGCCCCACGCTGGGCGATCGCCCACAAGTTCCCGGCCGAAGAGGAACTCACCCAGGTGCGCGATATCGAGTGGCAGGTGGGACGCACCGGTGCGTTAACCCCGGTCGCTCGGCTGGAACCGGTCTTTGTCGGCGGCGTCACGGTCTCCAACGCCACGCTCCACAATCTGGATGAACTCCTGCGTAAGGATGTTCGCGTTGGCGATACGGTGGTGATCCGGCGTGCCGGCGATGTGATCCCGGAAGTGGTCCGTGTACTGCCGGAACGACGAGTTACGGATGCGTTGGCGCCTATGCTGCCGACGGTCTGCCCCGTCTGTGGTTCGGCTGTCCATCGCACTGAAGGTGAGGCCGTGGCCCGCTGCACGGGCGGCTACGTGTGCCGTGCGCAGCGCAAGGAAGCGGTGAAACATTTTGCAGCCCGCCGTGCGATGGATGTGGAGGGATTAGGGGACAAGGTCGTCGATCAGCTCGTCGACACCGGTCTCGTTCAGAGTCCGGCGGACCTCTATCGCCTCACCGCAGAGACGCTGGCCGGGCTTGAGCGGATGGGGGAAAAGAGCGCGACCAAGCTTGCCGCCGCCATCGAGAAGAGCAAACAGACGACGCTGCCTCGCTTGTTGTTCGCGCTGGGAATTCCGAATGTGGGAGAGGCGACGGCCTTGGCGCTGGCGGAGCACTTCGGTGATTTAGGTCCATTGCGCGCGGCCACGCTGGAGCAAATACAAGCGGTGCCGGATATCGGCCCTGTTGTTGCCGAGTCGATTCGGTCGTTCTTAGACGACGCTCGCCAAGCGAGCGTCGTCGATCAACTC
>CANGOP010000045.1 GCA_947455595.1 Gammaproteobacteria bacterium | reverse complement strand
GCAGGAATATTAAGCTTTGGAATCCAGTCTTCGATCTCGCTCTGAAGTCGAAGAAAGTCTGCCATGATGGCGTCGAATTCTTCTTGCGTTTGTGCTTGCGCAAACCGCTGTTGCGTTGCGTGCAGCATATCGTACGCGTCGTTTGCTTTAAGTTGCCCAAGCGTGGTCCGATAGTTTGGAATTAAACGATAGAGGGGATACAAGACGGCCAAACTACCAAGAATAAAAAACCAAATTCGATCGACGAAACTTGCAGCCCAAAAAGGCAGAGACTTCAGACTCCGTGGTGGGCCATGTGACAGGTATTGTTTAGCGATTGGGGCAAGTGGGATATTGCTGTCTTTATAAGAAGGAAACTCATCGGGTTTGGCAAAAAATTGATCGCGTGAATCGCCGAGCTCATCGATTGCCATTAAAAATAAAAGTTGCAATGCTGGATGAAGGTCTTTTTCAACGACTAAGGTCAGACTCGTTGAGACCATGTTGATGTCTGTCACTGGATCTGTTGGCCAGGTCATGAACGACCCTCGAGGGATCGACACAAGATCTAACTGTGGCAGATACTTCACGTAGGCTGGGGCGAAAGGAAAGTTAGCGAATTTGATCTGTGGATTGGCTAGCAGTTTCTTGATGATCGGAGAGTCGATTCCATCGACCGCGGTTAACGCGTTGATCTCGCCCGCTAAAAGTGCGTCGACTGATTTTAGATATGGCCATTCAACAATATTGGCTTTGCTGGCTGCATCTTCTCGCCTGGTCGTTAGAATTTGACGAACAATGGTGTTTGATCCAGAGTTTGGCTCGCCGATCGCTAGGCCCGCCATTGCAAAATGAAAAATCGGTTCATCACCGGTGTAGGCGTCGCCGCGGTAGAACAGCCATAAGGGCTCGTATTGAGAGCTGCCTAAAGACCAAACATGATTGAGTTCGTGCTTTTTATGTACGCCACCCAACACCAGTGCGCTTTGAATCGAGCGTTCACGCTGCATGGCCACAATAGGTTGCTTGCCACCTTCGGTGTAGGTAATGTTGAGTGTGACGCCGTGCTCAGCAAAAAAAGACACTAGTTTTTCGCCGTAAATTCCGTCCGAAGTTCCTTCCCGACCCACCGCGATCCCTATTGTCTTAGGGGGAAACGGCGTCCAAAGATATATCAAAGAGATGGCGCCAATGACGAGCGCCAGAAGATAGAGCCATTCGTAGCGCAGGACGTGATACCAAGCATGTCCTTCATCGCGCAGCAGTTTGACGGTGCGTTTGGTGAGGGGTTTAGGTTTGGCTAAGGTTTCGACGGTTGGGCTTTGCTTTTTCTTCATTTGATTGTTGGGTCGTGTCACTGGCTGTAAGAGCCATGCTAGCGCAAAAAATGTGAACTGGTGCTTTGTATCCGAGCGAAATCGATTGAGTTGAGATGGTGTCTATCTGGATGTCGATCGGTTAACATTTTATCGATACGGAGCGTGTAGCGTTTTCTAGCGACTGACAAAGAGGATTTATGATGGTGACCCCAATGACGCTAAGCGAACTGCAGGCGTGCGAGCCAGTGAAATTCAACGACGCCATAGGCGAGGTGTTTGAACATGCTCCATGGGTCGCGCAGGCTGTTGAACCTCTGCGACCGTTCGATAATGCTCAGGCGCTGCACGACGCCATGCTCAGGCAAGTCAGTGCTTTGCCTGAGAATGAGTTGGTTCGACTGCTCTCAGGTCATCCTGAATTGGGCGGTGCCAATGCCCGGCAGGGCAAGATGACGGCCGACTCCGTTCGCGAGCAAGGTGCGCTGGCTTTAAATACCTTGGTCGCAGACGCAGCGCAACGCTGGGATGCGTTGAACGCAGCCTATCGGGCGAAATTTGGATTTCCGTTTATCTTGTGTGTCAGCCGTCACACGCGTGCCTCGGTGATCAGGGTTTTTGAAAAGCGTCTACTGAATGATCGTGCGACTGAGTTGAACGAGGCCCTGTCTGAGATCGGATTCATTACGCGGCTACGTTTAGCTGCCCGTATCAGTGATCATGGGCTTGCTCGTTTGACGGGGGCCCTATCGACCCATGTGTTGGATACTAGTCGCGGTTGCCCGGCGGCAGGCGTATGTGTACAACTCTATGAGCTTGGTGATGAACAATCGTCTGATCGTCTGCTGCTTGAGGCGATTACCGACAACAGGGGACGCACGCCCAAGCCCTTGTTAAGCGGCGCGCCCTTGCGTATGGGGGCGTATCAATTGCGTTTCCACGTTGGTGATTATTTTCGGGCGTCGGGCGTTGCACAAGGCGACTGGCCCTTTTTAGAGGTGGTACCGGTCTCGTTTAACGTCGCTGATCCTGAAGGCGACTACCACGTTCCCTTAACCGTAACACCCTGGTCGTACTCAACTTACCGCGGTCAATAGCTTAATTAGTGATCAATTAGGTTAATTAGCGATCAATTTGTTGGGGGTTTACCCTTAATTTTGGGGTCTTTGGCACAACAATTGCTTGATGGAAGGCGAGTAATCCCTTTGAGTAATTGAAAAATAGTGGATTCGATCCGTGTCGAGTTCAAAAGAGCCCTCAATGCAATCTAGCCCCGAAATTGTTTCGCCTCACGCAGCTCAATCTGCTCAAACGGCGCCTGCATCCGCGTTTGGTCTGAAGCTTCAAGCCATTGTGCAGCGCTATCCGGGGGCGACTAGCGCTGCCGTGGATGGAATCAGTTTGGATATCAACGCTGGCGAGCTTGTGGCTTTGCTGGGCCCGAGCGGCTGTGGCAAAACAACGTTGTTACGCATTATTGCGGGCTTTGTTGCGCAGACCGAGGGGCAAATCATCGTCGGTGAGACCGCGATCGACGCCTTGCCGCCCAACAAGCGCGAGGTTGGTGTCGTGTTTCAAAACTATGCCTTGTTTCCTCACATGGATGCGCTTGAAAACGTGGCGTATGGCTTGGCCTGTCGGGGTGCACCTAAAGAGCAACAAGTCGCACGTGCCCAAGAGATGCTTGAACTTGTACAGATGTCGCATCTGGCTAAACGCTTGCCTCGCGAGATGTCAGGCGGGCAGCAGCAGAGAGTCGCGTTAGCCCGTGCGCTTGCGGTCAAACCTAGAATCTTATTGCTAGATGAGCCGTTTGCCGCGTTGGATAAGAGCTTGCGGTTGGATATGCAGATTGAAGTGAAGCGCATTCAGCGTCTGGCCGGTATCACCTGTCTGATGGTGACGCACGACCAAGAAGAAGCGCAGTCAATGGCTGATCGCGTTGCAGTGATCCATCAGGGGCGTCTTGAGCAGTACGCCTCGCCGAACGAGATTTATGACTTCCCTCGAACTTTGTTCGTGAACCAGTTTGTGGGTAACGCTAATTCTCTTAAGGGCACGGTTGCCAGCACAGCTGAAAATCAAGTGGGTACCGTTCTTGTGGCTGGAGTGTCCCTGCCAGCACGACTGGTATCGCCCTCACTCAAGGTGGGTGATTCTGTGTGGGTGTGCATTCGGCCAGAGCAGCTTGAGTTACGTGCTGCGACAGAACGAATAGAAGGACCTGGCCTGAAAGGCGTGTTGACCCTTAGCCTGCCTCAGGGCCCTCAGGTGATTCAAGAGGTGCAGCTCGGCGATGGCGCTGCGATCAAGGTTGCTCAGGCGCGTGCGTCGAATCAGACGATGCTGAGCTCGGGCACTGCGGTCTTTGCGCAGCTGCGAGACGGAAGTTTTTGCCAGGCCTATGCGTACGTTTAGTTTGAGTCATTTTCTTTGTTGTCTCCATGCACTTAGATTCTTAGTTGTTTAACGCGGTTTATTTTTTTCTTCACTGATTATTGTTAAATAGGAGCTTTGCCATGACGTCTCGCCGTCAACTGCTACAAGCAAGTCTTACCCTTGGTGCCTTGCAATTGTTTCCGGGGATGAGTCACGCCCAGGCAAAACGTTTGGTGTTCGCAACCTTTACCGGCAGCTGGGAGGAGGCACATCGCGCGGTTTTAGTGCCAGCGTTTAAAAAGGCCACAAACAATGCAGAGATCATTCTTGATCCAATGTTGTCGGTCGATCAAATCGCAAAAGTCACCGCGGCAAGAAACAATCCGCCGATCGACGTGATGTTGCATGATCCGGGTCCAGCCTTGACGGCCATTGATCAAGGCTTGGTTGAAAACTATCCAGTCGCAACCAGCGCAAACTACAAAGATTTGATCGCCGAGGCGCAAGAAGAGACCGGACCAGCGATTTTCTTTCAGGTCGTAGGCCTGACGTACAACCCGGACAAAATTAAAACACCGCCAACTTCATGGAAAGATCTCTGGAAGCCAGAGTACAAAGGGCGTGCTGGTATCACCAATTTGAACTCAACCCTGGGAACCGGATTTTTAGTTGAGATCGCTAAGATGTTTGGTGGCTCTGAGTCGAACATTGAGCCAGGCTTTAAAGCGTTGAACGATCTCAAGCCCAATTTGGCCGCCGTGGCTGCAAACCCTGGCGCCTTGGCGACCTTGTTTCAGCAAGGTCAGGTTGATATTAGCCCCGGTAACTTCAATGCCATTCAAATTTTGAAGGCACGCGGCGTACCAGTTGAATTCGTGATCCCTAAAGAAGGGGCTATTGCGTTTAAGACTACGATTCATATTGTTAAAAATTCGCCGAATCGTGAGCTTGCGGTGGCGCTCATCGAGGCAGCCATGTCGCCCGACGTGCAGACCAAACTGATGCAAAGCCCTTATCTTGTTGTGCCAACGAATTCGAAGGTGAAGATGGATGGCGAGATCGCAAAAGTCTTAGCCAAAGACCAGGCCGATATGAAAAAGCGTTTTGTGTTTCAAGACTGGAAGAAAATTAACGAACAACGCGCGCAGTGGATTGAGCGCTTTAATCGCGAAATCAAGCTCTGAGAATGAGTACGAAAAAAAGCCTGCCGGTGACCGCCTATCCTTTGTGGTTGGCCTCACCACTAGCCTTAGCGATGTTGCTGTTTTTTATCACCCCCTTGCTCATGCTGGGGGTGGTGAGTTTTTATAGCGATGCAGCGATGACCCAATGGGGGTCGGTGGCAAACTGGGCGAAGACGCTGGATGGCTTTGGCTTAACTGTCTTGTTAGATACCCTATGGTTGGGGGTTCAGGTCACCGCGCTGAGTTTAGTGCTTGGCTTTGCCTTGGCGTGGAGCTTTTTACGGATGCCAGCCCGGCTGCAACCGTTAATCATTTTTATTGTCATGCTGCCGCTGCTCACTAGTGTTGTGGTGCGAACCTTTGCCTGGATTGTGATCTTGGGGCGTCAGGGGATCGTGAATAATTTTTTAATGGATCTGGGTTTGATCGAAGCACCGCTCAAACTTTTGTATACGCGTTTAGGTTTAGTGGTGACTCTGGCCAATGTTCAGTTGCCTTTGATGGTGTTGCCGTTGATTACGGCGTTGCAACGCATTGATATGAATCTGTCAGACGCGTCGGCCTCATTGGGCGCAAGCGAATGGCAAACCTTCAAAAAAATTACTGTGCCTCTCGCGCTGCCAGGAGTCATCGCGGGTTGCTTGCTGACCTTCTCGGCGGCCATCACAGCCTTTATTTCGCAGTCATTGATCGGTGGTGGGCAGATGCTTTTTATGCCAATGTATCTCTATCAACAAGTCTCTGCGCTCTCGAACTTTCCTTTTGCTGCCGCGATCTCGCTCACCTTTTTAGCGACGGTGATTTTATGTGTATCCCTCTTTAATATGCTGGGCCGCTTATCGCGTGGCTACGCGAACGGATAGCGACAGACAACCCCTATGGCTCATCAAAAAGACTTTTCAACAATCCTGTTCAGAGGCACTCTGGGGTTTTTGGCCGCCTTAACCGTTGTGTTGTTGATCGCGCCTACAGCCGTTGTGTTGATTGTTTCGTTTACCGATGGTTATTCGTTGAAATTTCCGCCGGTGTCGTATTCAACGCGTTGGTATGTTGAGTTGTGGAACGCCAGCCATCTGCACTTTGCCGCCATGAACAGTATCCAAGTCGGCTTAGCCACAACCTTACTCTCGGTTGTTTTTGGCGTGTTAGCCTCGCTGGCGATCGTGGGGTCAAAGAGTCGCGCGGCACGTACCCTTGATTCGCTGTTCATGTCGCCGTTAGTATTACCAGCCCTGGCGTTTGGGTTTGCAGCGTTGATGACGTTTAGTGCGGTAGGTTGGGCCGTCTCGATCACGACCTTGATTATTGGGCACACGGCAGTCTGTGTCCCATATGTCATCCGTACGACATCTGCGGCACTTGCACAGATGGATCCTGCCTTGCTAGAAAGTTCGGCAAGTCTGGGGGCGAGTCGTTGGTACAGCTTTAGATTCGTGACCCTGCCGCTCATTCGGCCGGGCGTGATGGCTGGTGCTTTCATTGCGTTTATGTCGTCGTTTGACAATGTGCCTGTCTCTTTGTTTTTGCGAGACGCACGCACAGATATGCTGCCCATCAGGATGTGGCAAGACCTGGAAGGTAAGCTCGATGTCACCATCGCTGCGCTATCGGGTGTAATTATTATTTTTACCCTGGTGATGATGATTGTGATGGAGCGCGTCGCTGGCCTGTCGCGGCGCCTGCGGCAAGGCTAAGCGCCTGCCGACTGCCATGCGCTTGCTGCGCCCGCCGTTCGTGCAATGTGGTTACCGTGTACATTTATGGTTCTACCTCATCAGAGCCACACCTATGAAAAAAGCCTTGAGCGCGCTTGCGTTATCTTGCGCAGCCTTTGCCAGCCAAGCGCAAACGTTTGATACCTGTGTCGCGGGGCTCAGGCAGGCCGCGAGCGCACAGGGCATCAATGCCGCGACACTTGATTGGGCCTTCAAAGGGCTCGAGCCTGACGAAACGGTCTTGAAGTCTTTTGATTATCAGCCTGAGTTTCGTACCCCTATTTGGGATTATCTGGCGGGCTTGGTTGACGATGAGCGTGTAGCCGATGGGCAAGCGAAGCTCGCGGAGTGGTCGAAGACGCTTGCCGAGGCCGAGCAAAAATATGGAATGGATCGTTACACTATCGTAGCCGTTTGGGGCGTTGAATCGAACTTTGGGCGGATACAAGGCACCCGCGAATTAGTGCGTTCGCTAGTGACCTTGGTATGCGCGAATAAGCGACAAGCGTTTTTTAAGGGTGAGTTATTTGCGACCTTGAAGATTGCGCAAAGTGGTGATATTCCGCTGCAAAACTTGGTGGGGTCATGGGCCGGCGCATTTGGTCAAACGCAGTTTATGCCTACAACATATCAACGTATTGCAGTGGATTTTGATGGTGACGGCAAGCGCGATATTGTGAACTCTGTGCCCGATGCCTTAGGATCAACTGCAAATTTTTTAAAGTTGGCTGGGTGGGTTAGCGGTGCAAACTGGGGCTACGAGGTACAACTGCCCAAAGGCTATGCCGGGCCCACGGGGCGCACGACGCGCCAGCCTTTAGCGCAATTCACAAAGTTAGGTGTCAAGCCAATTAAGCCAGATCAAGCCGTGCCAAGTGAGGCCACGCAGGCAGCCTTGCTGTTGCCGGCGGGTCCGACCGGCCCCGCCTTCATTGTTTTTCGAAACTTTGATGCGATCTATAGTTATAACGCTGCTGAGTCTTATGCCTTATCAATCGCGCATTTGGCCGATCGTCTGCGAGGGGGGGGGCGTTTCAGCACGCCCTGGCCAACTGACGATGCGGGAACGAGCCGGGCCGAGCGTCGCGAAGTGCAGCAACGTTTAGCGGATCGAGGTTATGACATTGGTGAGATTGACGGCATGATCGGTGCAAAAAGTCGCCTTGCAATTAGCGAATT
>CANGOP010000044.1 GCA_947455595.1 Gammaproteobacteria bacterium | reverse complement strand
TAGTCACCGGATACGACACCTGAATAGACCGGAACAAGCGGGCGCTGCCGCTGGTTTATGACAACTATGATTCCCCCACCGCGCGCAGGAAACTCATTAATTCTTTTATAAACAATTACTTAGGCAGATCACTCCCACTCAATTGTCTCCGGCACCTATAACTGCCCGAAAGTATGAGACTTTTTATAGCGCCGAACTCAGCTTACCGTCAGATTTACCGCCAAACAAATTCGCTTGAAAACGATAGAGAGCGATAGATGCCGAAAGGGTCCAGGTACTTCATCACCTGTGCGACGAAATGGAACTGAATCGATCAAGAAATGCCCATGCCAATGTCTGGCTTTCGTCGATCTTGGTGAATGTCGGAGCCTGCCTCCGCGATTTACTTGATCGGAATGCAGACCTCCGGCCGCGCACCTTATAGACTGACCCTAAATCCACCGAAGACTTCCAGCGGAGCGGCAGGGCTCAGAAATCGGTTGTCGACTCCGGGTCCATTCGTCACGCCATCGGCCGGAATCCCCGGCGCGCCGATGCCCGTGGGGTCGCTCAGAATCCCCCACGTCGAATACTTGCGATTGAACAAATTGTTTACCGAGGCGAACAGTTCGACGTGTGCGACCGGCCGATAGCTCGAGTGCAGGTTCACCACCGCATAGCCAGGAATCGGCGCGAGCTGATTGGATTCGTCCCCAACGTAGTAGAAGTTGCTGACCAGATTTACGGTCGCGCCGATGGTCCAGGCTGGTAGGACCTTGAAATCCGCCCCCAGCTTGACGCGGTGCTCCGGAATACCTGGGAGCCTGTCACCGGGCACGACCTGGATGTCGCCCAGAGAGTCCTGATTCGGGTTCGATGGCGAGGGAACGGATAGCGGTGAGCGAAACGTCGCCTGCACGAAGCTGTAGTTCGCGTAGGCTGAAAACCTCGCACGCTGGACATTCAACCCGGCCTCAAAACCCTGCCGCTGTGTGTCCCCGATATTCTGAAAGAAGCCCTGGCTCACGGAAGTCGCGATCCCGTAGATGTCGTCATGCAGTAGTGTGCGAAATGCGCTCAGGTTCCAGCTCACCTGGACGTCGCTACCTTGAGGTTTGCCCACCTTTCCGCGCAAGCCAACCTCGATCGTATGTGAAATCACCTGCCGTAGATTCGGGGGATCGCCGGCGAGGTTCGTCGGCAGCAGGCAGGGAGTCAGCGGATCCGAGCACTCGATTTCACTCGCCGTCGGGGTTCGTGTATTGGTGGACCAGCCGCCATACAGCGTGGCGGTAGGAGCGAGCTTGTAGGTCGCGCCGAGGGCGGGATTGAAATGGACGAATCGATTGTAGCCGCTGAGATTCGTGCCAAGCTGATCTGTGAGATTGATATGCGCGACGTTGTAACGCCCACTGCCCGTGACGGCCAGATCTGGCGTCACGTTCAGAGTGTCCGTGAAGTACACCCCCAGATTCTTGTTCACCGAGTCCACACTCACCGGGACCGGATCGCCATTCGCGATCGCCGCATCCGAGTTCTCCGGCGTGTTCACATAGAGGTTGGAGGGCAACACCAGCAGCTGCGGGTTGATCACCCCAATCTGCGCCCCGGAATAGAAGCTGGTGGAGGCGTAGTCGACGGCGGCGCCGACGCTGAATTGATTCTCCAGACCGAACAAGGCATCGGTATTCGTGACCTGCAGGGTCGCGCCTCTGCCCCACGCATGGATCAATTCGAAATCGTTCTCGCCAATGACGGACGTTCCACCATTGGAGATGTCGGGAAGCGTCTGCCCGGCTGAGTTCGTCAGCGGCGTCACACCGTCCGGTTGACAGAGATTACCGGGCGATGTCGTGCATGCCGTGTAACCGGTCGTATTACCGTTGGAAACGCTCTGGGAGAAATCGCGATAGTAGAGGACTCCCTGCAATGACCAGGTATCGCTGAACTTGACCGTGCCGTTCAGCGCAAAGAAGTTCAGGTCGTTGATGTTCGCCTGCGGGCCTGTGAATACCAGCGAGCGGCTCACGGCCAGCTCCTGGACCGGGGCCGATCCCTGCCCGTTCATTTGGTTCTGCGCCTTCGTGTAGCTCAGATCAAGCTGAACGGCATCCGTGTGGTAGCTGAGCGCCGTGTACAGCGTCCGGATGCGATCGTTGGAAAACTCGCGCCACCCATTCCAGTCCAGCGCCCGCCCCGCCACGTAGAAACCAAATGGTCCTGAGTTAGTCCCGAATTGCGCGAGCAGGGAACGCTGGCCATAGGAGCCACCCGATAGCTCGACATCCCCGCCCCGATACGAAAATCCGTTCTTCATCGTGACGGACACCGCGCCTCCCAATGCATTGAGCCCGTAGAGCGGGCTGGCGCTCAGCAGTTGCACCTGATCGATGGCGACCTCGGGGAACAGATCCCAGTTCACCGTGTTGCCGAAGGCCTCGTTGATTCGCACGCCATTCTGATAGACCGCGAGTCCCTGGGGGGTGCCCAAGACCGGGGATGCCTCGAAGCCCCGGTAAAGGATGTCTGGCTGAAACGGGTCATCCAGGTCGTCGTTGATACTGACGCTGCTGAGATTCGCGTTGAGTGCCCCGGTGAGGCTCGGCGAACCGTCACGGGACAAATCCGAAGCGGAAAGCGCCTGTACATTACCAGGGATCTTGTCGATGTCGATTGAACTACCCGGCACCGGTGTCGTACCGATGACGAGGATCTCCGGAAGCGGGCTTCCTGAAGAGGCGGCGTCGGCAGCCCGTACCCTTCCGCTCCCGATTCCGCTCGTCACAAAAGCAACGGTGAGCAGGGTTGAGCCGAGCAGACGCCGCTTCCCCGCAAGAAGATCTATCACTGGCCAGGCCCCCAAGTTCAATTCGTTAGTTTGTTCGCATGGTGGCGGGCCGTACCTACCCCTCCCGGCCACCCATGGCTCGACCTAGCCCAAGACTGACAGCGAGGCGCGCACGTCTCCAAGGGAGTTTTTCCCGATTTTTGGATTTTCCGCCCGATCCCTAGCAACCGACCAAGCGAGCGTCGAGCCGCGAGAACTAGCAACGAGCAACGGGTAAAATGAGCAATCGACGTCGGCAACAGTCGATTCAGCCAGCGAAATGAAATTCACGCCCGGGGAATGTCGCCATGCAGTCGCTCAGTACCGCAATCACCGATGGGCTAAACCCCTCCCCTAACCCCTTCACCGTCGACAATCCAAGGGGATCTGTTGCGGTCTGGACTGATGCGCTGATCGTTGTGCTGATCACGATCTCGGCAGCCTTTCTGTGCGTGCGCTTCAACGTCAGCGAGATGCTGCGCCGCTGGACCGCGCCCTGGGAACGGCTCCAGCTCGACGAGTTACCGGCAGTCCTTCTGATCCTGTCGGCGGGGCTAGCGTGGTTCGCGGCACGCCGATACCGGGACGCCCGGCGGGAAGTTTCGCGCCGTCGAATTGCTGAGGCGCAAGTCGGGCTCGCACTGACTCACGTACGGCGTCTTTCGCAGCAGCGCGTCGCGCTCCAGGAACAGGAACGGCGAGCTATCGCGCGCGAGCTTCACGATGAATTGGGTCAGTACCTGCAGGTCATCAAGCTCGACGCAGTGAGCCTGCGGGACGCCCCGACACGCGATCCCGTATTGCAGTCCACTCAGGCCGGAGCAATTGTCGACAACTGCAATCATCTGCACACCATGCTGACCGGCTTGCTGCAGCGACTGAGGCCTGTCGGGCTCGATGAACTCGGATTGGCCGCGGCACTCGAACACTGTGTCTCTACCTGGCGAGCGCGCCTGCCCGGAATCGACGTGCAGCTGACGACGTCGGGTGAGTATGGCGACGTCCCCGAGGCATGTGCATTGACCGCCTATCGTCTGGTGCAGGAGGCGTTGACCAATATTGCCAAACACGCTGGTGCACATTCAGTTCGCGTGCTTCTGGAGCGCACCCGGGCCTCAGAGTCGCGCGACGCGATGCACGTCGAAGTCACCGATGATGGCAAAGGATTTGACATGAAGTCACCCGCCGGTGGCCTCGGCCTGATCGGCATGCGCGAGCGTGTGGAAGGACTGGGAGGACGTCTGGAAGTGTCCGGTTCGCCGGGAAAGGGTACGCGACTCGGCGCCTGGATTCCCGCAATGACGGCTGATGTCGGGGAAGCCGCATGATCCAGGTTTTGCTTGTCGACGATCATGCGGTCGTGCGCGAGGGATATCGACGGTTTCTCGAACGCGATCAGCGCATCCAGGTCGTGGGCGAAGCGGCGGACGCCGCGCAAGCGTGCAAGCTCGCGGCCTCACTGGAACCGAACGTCGTCGTCATGGATATTGCGCTTCCCGGCGGCAGCGGGCTGGAGGCTATGCGTCGCATGCTGTTGCATGAGCCGAAACTTCGGGTGCTCATCTTCAGCATGCATGGAGAGACGATCTTCGTCTCGCGCGCCCTGCAAGGCGGGGCTCGAGGCTATATCACCAAGGCAAGCGCGCCGGAGGTGCTCGTGACGGCCGTATACGCCATTGCACAGGGAGAGCGCTACTTGAGCGAGGACGTCGCCGCCCAGGCTCCGAGCGCCGATAGGTTGCCGGCTACCGGCGTCGAGGCGCTCACCGCCCGCGAATTCGAGGTGCTGCATCGGCTGGCTCGGGGCGAGTCGGTCAAGGACATCGGCGAGAAGCTCGGCTTGTCGGAAAAGACCGTTGCGAACCACCAGTCCGTCATTCGCGAGAAACTCGGCGTGAAAAACGGCGCACAACTAGCCCGGCTTGCTGCGGAGCTAGGTCTGGCGCCGTGATAGGACCCGAACGTGATGATTGAGGCGAGTTTCTGCCAGTTTTGCCCACAAACTCGGGGTTCACTGCAGCGATCGATCGTGCCAGAATAGGGAAGCGCCTTGGTCCGGTCACTCCCACTCAATCGTCTCCTACCTATCTAAGTACCTACGATCATTGGACTTCTCAAAATGATCGCAGCAATTGACCGTCGAGTCGACCGTCAGAATAAGGCGCTTACAGAAGGCGGCCGGCGATAGATGGCGAAAGACAATTGAGCCGACTTCTTCGCATCGCATTTTGCGGCACCTGTTGTCTCGATACATCGCGCTTGCAATTGCGAGCGGTCGAAGCGCCTTGATGACTTCACTTGAACCCGCCCCGATCAGTGAGCTTTTCCCGCGCGCTGCGGAAGTGCGGCGATCAAGACCCCCATGGCTGCCAGCAAAATCAACGTCGCCACCGGCCGACTGAAATCCAGTCCACCTTTGTCGATGGGCTTGTCGAGGAAATCGCCGACGGTGGCCCCAAGCGGGCGCGTCAGGATAAAGGCTGCCCAAAACAGTGCTGTGCGGGACATAGAAGTCAGGCGATAGAGTGCCGCGACTGCAGCCAGCGCGGCCAGGAATACAAGCGCACCCAATACGTAACCTGACTCCAAACCCAAGAAAGTCGATTCTCCGAAACTGTCTGCTGTCCAGTCGCCGAGCGCGGTACCCAAAGTCTGCGAAAACGTGATCGTGATCCAATAGAACCATTCGGCGCGCGGCTCGCTGACACTGGCGACACTGACCGTACCCAGACTGCGCTTCCACACCATCAGAGTCGCGATCACGCACGCGAACAACGCCAGGGACCCCAGCAAGTAGGACATCGCCTGGTCGACATGTCCCAGCTTCGTAAACAACGTGCGCGTAAAGAAGTCCGCAAGCGTTGTGCCGGCTGTGGTCGAGGCAACGATTGTTGCCCAGTAGAGCCAGGGATGGAATTTCGTCGCCTTGATCTGGGCAAGAATCAGCACCACCAGCGGAACCAGAAAAATGCCGGTGCCGATCAAGTAACCCCAGCCCGTGGCAGCACTGGTGGTCTCACCCAACCAGCTCATGCTGACCGAATCGCCAGCGGTTTCGCCGAGCGTTGTCGCCAGGATCTTGATGACCCAGAATCCCAACGTGACGGCAGGAACCTTGGCCAGAGTTTCGTTCAAGTCAGGACGATTCATGTGCAAGCCTTCAATAGTCGTGGCCGATGGCGATGAACGCGTGAAGCTTCGCAGGACCGCCGGCGCCATCGAACGTCGGTCCTGCACTGGCGAGAATCCGCAACCACGCAGTCAGGCGGTGTATCGCAACAATTCCGAGACTGTTCGTGCGCCAACCCGCAAGCCTGTCGGCACCCTGAACCTGCGCTTCAAACCCGACCAGCCAGTGGTCCGCGACATATTGCACTCAGGTCACCGGATAGAGCTTCGGGAACCAGCGCTCGACGACATCGATCGGGAAACCCAGCCGCAATGTCGCCTTGTGCGAAGCCGAAACGAGCAAGCGTTTGTCTATCAGCGCGGAGACCACGCGACGCGCCGTGCGCTCGCTCGTGTCGATCAGCTGGGGGATGCGGCCGCGCTCCAGCTCGCCCGAGAGCAATGCCTCGCGCAGCACCGCGTAGCTGCGCTTCGGGAGTCGTTCCGCGCTTTCCTCATCGCGCACGTACAGCTCCATGCGACGCTGAAGCTCTGCAGGGTCGAGCAGCTCGCGCATGTAGCGGACCTGATCGAGACAGGTCTCCAGGAAGAACCGGCAGAAGTCGATCAGCGCCGTGTGGGACAGCGCCCCTCGCCCGTCGAGATCGTTCCGGCGAGGCTCATCGGCCGCCATCAGCAGGCGCTTGTAGTCACTGGAGTTGCGCGCGAGTCCTCGCGACACGGACCAGAGCGCGGAGCCGATTCCGATCTCCAGCAACATCGCGTGCGACATCAGGCGTGCAACGCGGCCGTTGCCATCCAGGAAGGGATGGATCCACAGGAACCGATGATGAGCGGCGGCGACAGCGATCACCTGCCGCGGCTTGGTCAGGCGGGCCGCGTCGTACGCTTCCTCGAATCTCCCCATGAACGCCGGGAGATCCCCGGCGTCGGGTGCGACATGCCGACCCACGGCCACGATTCGAGAACGCATCTGCCCCGGGACAACAGGAATCCGCTCCCTCGTGTCTGGGTTCTCGACAACCAGCAAACTCTCTGGCAACCGCCTGCAGAATTCCCGGTGCGTCCACTCGATGAATGCGCGCGACGCGGGCGGGCGCGGCATCTCGCCCGCACGCTCGTCGATCATCTGCTGCACTTCGATGTGCGCCCTCGCCTCAAGCTGCAGGTCGCGGCGATGCGGGTCGCTGGAATAGTCCGCCGACAAGGCACGATCGATGTCGCGAGGATGGGTGTTATGGCCCTCGATCAGATTCGAGTAGTAGCAGTTCATCGACCGCACGAGATCGGCGACAGACAGCCGAACCACGGGGTGCAGCTGGGCCGACAGCTCGCTGGCCTCCCGGGCCAGGTCGAAGGCCAGGTTCTCGAGCACGGCCGTGCCCTCGGCCGGCATGAACGGCTCGGCTGCGGCGGGGGTCAAGACAGACTCCCGTAGACATGGATTGTGGCCGGTTCCATGGCCGGAATAATCGCACTATAAACATTGCTTTGTCACCATGGTTCGGCACACTATTGGCCGGTAATGTGACCGGTGCCGTGACCGAAGCGGTTTACGAGATCGCCATTTCCGTCACTCATGGTGACTATTCGGGGCGAACCGTAAACCTCTCACCCCGCCTGACGCCAGATGCCGGGAAGTTCGGGGGCTGGCGCAAAGCCCTCCCCGTCCATCAGCCGCAATTCGCGCCGCCGCACCGACGGATCGACACCCGCGGCCAACAACCGCCGGGCGGCGTGGTGGCGCGCCTGCGCCAAGGTTGTCGGGACATCAGGATAGGTCCCGAGCGAAAGCGTCTTTCGCTTGCCGCCGAACCGGTAGTGGTAGTGCCAGTACCGCCCGCCTTGGGGCCGGACGAGCAAGTACAGGTTTCCGCCGAAGGAGATCTTGCGGGGGTATCGAACCTGCCCATCGATGCGCGGTCGCTCACGCGGCCACCCCAGGCCAGCCCCTGAGTTCTGGTGCGTTGGCGAAGATTGCTCGCCGCCTGCTCCATGAGGCGCCGCGGAACCTGCCAGCGCCGCGGTCCACGATTCCTTGAGAGAACGGGTCCGTCCATTGGCTGCTGCGCTTTGCACCGAATACTGCTGCTTGCGGATGCGATGAGCGAGCTCAATGCCGGCAAGCGTGGTGGCGGCCGAGCGGAAACTCTTCAGTCCCAGCATGGGCGCACAGCGTTGCTTGATGGCGCGATGATCCTGTTCGACCACGTTGTTGAGATAGCGGCGCGCCCTGACCTCCACACCGCGCCAGCGGAGATCTTCTGCCGCCAGCAAGCGCAATCCGCGGTGCGTGGCGCTGTTGCCGTCGACGTTGATCTTCTCCGGCCACGGAACACCGTCCTGCTTGGTGGCCGCCCGGAAAAACGCCTGCGCCGCCTCCATGCTGCGATCATTGCAGAGCAACGACGCCACTGACTTGCCGTGACGATCAACCGCGCGATACAGGTAATGCCGCCCGCCCCGGACCGACACTGCCGTCTCATCCATGCGCCAGGACGACCCCGGCGATCGCGCAAACCGCGACCAACGCCGCTCGTACTCGGGCACGTAGCGCAGCACCCAGCGCATGATCGTCGTGTGGGACACGACGATCCCCCGCTCCGCCATCATCGCGACCAGATCGCGATAGCTCAGCCGGTAGGTGATGTACCAGCGCACGCAGGTTTCGATGGTCTCAGCGGAAAAGCGGCGGCCGCTGTAGATCGGATCGCGCGGGATACGTCTGGCCATCGGGTCCGTCCTCTAAATGGGACGCCGATTTTAGGGCTCGACCGCCAATGCACCAGAACCC
>CANGOP010000043.1 GCA_947455595.1 Gammaproteobacteria bacterium | reverse complement strand
TGCACGATTCTATCCATCGACTCCGGCTCTGTGCGGTCGATACGCGGTGTGTCGCGGGCGAGTCCGCGCTTTCCGTCCGTGACACACGAGTGAGAGGCCCGGACCGGTTTCGCATACAGGACGACGGCACGTCGCACGTTCAACCCGGGTTTGCTGACACGCCGCTAGGTCTGACGATTTCGTTAGGTGATTTACTGGATGAGTTCTTCGCCCCTGAGTCGGTGGATTATCTGTGTATTGGCGCCGACTACCCGGCCCAATCGATTCTCGAGGCCTACGCCCCGCCGACACCCCGCTTTCGCGTGATATCGGTTGCCGCAGGTGCGGTGGCAAACCTTGAAACCTTAGATCAACTCTTGACTCAACAGGGCTATCAGCGCTGCCCGGAAGCCGAGCTTGGTGATGACTACTGGTACGTGGCGCGTGAATAGCATGACCCAACCCGCAACTCAGGATGATGTTCCATGAAACTGCATATTGGCGGCACCAAGTCAGATCCGGAGTGGACGATTCTGAACGCTCAGCCGGCGCCGTACGTGGACTTTGTCGGTGATATCCGCGATCTATCGGCATTCGCTGAGGGGAGTGTCGAAACGGTTTATGCATCGCACGTCTTTGAACACGTGCCACTGTCCGTGGCGAGCCAGACCCTGAAGGGTATTCTGCGCATCCTGAGTCCGGGCGGTTCGTTTCTCGTGTCGGTACCGGATCTGCGGGTTCTAGCGCGCGCTTTGCTGGACGATCAGGCCGACATACCCAAGCAGATCCACCTTCTCCAGATGATCTACGGCGGGCAGGGCAACCCGTGGGATGTGCACTATTTCGGTTGGACGGAACCGTTGCTGACCACCTACCTTCAGACGAGTGGATTTATCGATATTCGACGCGTTGACGAGTTCGGCCTATTTTCGGATTACAGCGGGTATCGACCGTATGGCGACTTGATCAGTCTCAATCTAGTGGCTCATAAGAGTGCCCGTTCATGACGATCACGCGTCACGCGCAATGCCAAGCCCCTCTGACCAAGAACGCTAGGCGTGCACCTTCAAGCCGCTAAGGCGGCGATAGGGTGGTGACGGATGCCACCGCCTCGACACGCCGTCCATGAAAGGCAGCACGTGTGAACCCCGACTAGGGTGCGAATATTGGCTGGGCGTCCGCTGGGGACGGACCTGCGAAGTATGACTGTAGACGGGCCATGGCGTCGGCCTCCTGCGTATAACGCATGGCGGCAGCATATCGATCCATGTCAAAAAACCCAGAACGTTCAATGGCTTCCAAACTACCAAACAGCGTATGAAAACCCTGCCGCGGCTCGCGCCACACCAGCGTTTGTGGATTTCCGCCATCCAGAATCGTGGCGAAATTAAGGTTGGGGAAATAGTCGTGCAGCGCGTAGATCACCTTGTACACATCCCCGTGCCAGGGATTGCCCGGAACGCGCGCTTTGGCTCGCTCTCGGTACGAGTGATCCATGTCCGGTAAGGCCGAGTAGGGGTCACAAGGTACGGTGTCGTCGATCAACCAGACCGTCCTCGGGTGGGACAACGGCAACGTCGCCACAAAGTCTCGGAACGTTTGCGCGAAGGTGTGCAGACCATCGAGGAAAATAATGTCGTATTGCGGCCGTGGAAGTGCGGAGGCAAAGAATTCATCGCTCGGCATCTGGAAGAATCGCGTCTGCGCGGTGCTCATCCCGGTGCTGTTGAACCGGAAAGCCGGGTCTACCGCATCCTTGTACGGGAGGCCGATCGGGAAAAAGGTATCCCCGCCGTACACGCCCACTTCAAGATAGGTGGTTGCGCCCGTCAATTCGGCGACTTGATGCACTCGTCTTACGGACCAATCAGACACGCAAAGCCCTCACACTCACGTCGCGATTCACGGCAGGCGGACGATACACGAGGAGGGCGCTTGGATTCCCGATAACGTGGGGTATTTCGTGACGCAACGCACAGGTGGCGATTGGGCTGGTCACGGCGCTGACGTCGCATCGGCCGACGGATCGGGCGACGATCGGGCGAGCTGTTCGCGTCGATCGGCGTCTTCCTGAAGTTGTGCGAGGGCCGTGGGGTCGCCGAGACGGCCGGCGCCGATCAGACAGCGACGTTGCTCTTCGCTCAACAAGCCGTCTGCCGCCCCGGCTGTCCGCTCAAAGAGCGCCCACCATGCCGGCACAAGACCGCCTTGCGCGGCCTGTTCGAAGGCGTCCATGGCCTTGATCGGATCCGCGGCGACCCCGAGCCCTTGGTCGTAGAGGTGCCCGAGATTGAAGGCGCCCTCCGGTACGCCGAGCGCCGCGGCGGCGGCGTAGGCGTGCGCCGCCCGCGCGTAGTCCTGTGCAACTCCCGCGCCGGTGGCATACGCCACGCCCACTTGGAGCGTCGCCTCGGCGTGACCACGTTCGGCAGCCGCCAGCAAGGCCTCGAACGCCGCGGCAGGATTGGCCGGCATCCCGATGCCCTCGCGCCGCATCAGGGCGAGGTGGGTCACGGCATCCAGATCGCCCAAGGCGGCCGCCCGCTCAAACCAGTGCGCCGCTTGAACGGGATCGGGGTCTACGCCGACGCCGGCGCCGTACAGCGCACCCAAGCGCTCGTAAGCACCCGTGATGCCCTGCGCAGCCGCTTTCTCGAACCAGCGCACGGCCTCGGCGGCATCCTGCACGGTCCCCTGACCCGCGAGGCAAAAGACACCGATCAAAAACTGCGCCTCTGCGTGGCCCGCCTCGGCGGCCTCGCGTGCGAGCACCGCAAGTTCATGATCGTCACGCCCGGCTTGGTCAGCGAGCAGCCGGATGAGGCGCACTTTCGCACCGACCATCCCCTTCGCCGACGCTCGCCGCAGCCAAATCTCGGCCGTGGTCACCTCCTGTGGGAGACCGTGGCCGCCGCTGGCGTACAGTTCACCCACTTTGTACATGGCATAGGGCTGTTCAGCCCTCGCCGCCGCCAACAGCGAGCGTCCGGCCTGATCCGGCAGGTCTGGCCGCGGATGGTCGAGCAGGTAGATGCCGAGCGCAAGGTGAGCAGCCGACTCCTTCAAGCGAATCGCCGATTGCAGCCACGGCACGGGATCCATCGGACGGTGCCGTCCGTAATACCCCACGGCCAGCAACCCCATGCCCAAATGCCCGAGCCCCTGCTCGTGGCCGGCCGCGCGCCGGAACCAACGACGCGCCTGCGCCAGGTTGGCCGGCAGCCCTAATCCTGCGGCCGCTTGATGCGCGTAGCGCGCCATCGCACCCGGATCGCCGGCGTCTGCAGCCGCACGATTCCAACGGGCCGCCTCCACCGGATCCGCCGGCACGGAGAGTCCCTCCGGAAAGAGGGCTTGGAAAACCGAGGTGGCGACCGTCCGGTCGCCGAGTCGCGCAGCCCCGCCGGGCGTGACGGTGCCGGCCTCGCCAATGCCGGAGAGGTACAGTTCCCCTAGGCGGGCCATCGCGGGCACATAGCCCTTCTCGGCGGCTTCGCGGTAGTGGCGTACGGCTAGAGTTGGGTTTTTGACCTGTCCCGTCCCAAGCTCATAGCAGCGGCCGAGACCAAAGGCCCCCTCGGGATCCCCTTGCAGCGCCAGCGCACGATACATGGCAGCTGCCTGCGCGTAGGACTGCGCGGCATACAGGGCATCGGCGGCGTCCCGTGACGGGATCGTCTCCCGCCGGAACCAGCGCCTGAACATCGCGGGGAGGTGTCGACCGAGAACCATATGCGGACATTAAACCTTGCGAGTGACCACCGGGAGCGGCGTTTAGGCCGCCCCGTGTTCCCCCATGGTACTGGAAACTCCCGCGAGGAAACGACGCACGGCGGTCAGGATGTAAGATAGGGCCCAGTCGAGGAGCGCCAAAGGTACCCATGAACATCCAGGGCCACGTAGACCGCTGTGATCAGGAGCGAATCGAGGGCTGGATTACGGTCCCGGAAGCTCCCGAGATTCAATTTACCCTTGAGATTCGCCTGGGCGATCACGTTATCGGGCACTGCCGGGCGGATCAATACCGTGACGATCTCCGACAGGCGCGCCTTGGGGATGGTTACCACGCGTTCTCATTCGCCATGCCGGCGTTTATCTCGGCCAGCGAACTGTCCAATATCTCGATCCGATTGCTCGATTCACCGATGACCCTGCCGATTGATGCCGCCGTGCTGGGTCAGCGCGCGGAGGATGCTGCGCGCGCGGCCGTCAGCCTGTTTGGCGGCCTGTGGATCGATCGTGATGATTGGCTCGATCGGTTGGCGTTCAAGCATCGCTCGGGCAGCCTGTCAGATGAGATGAGCCTGCAGATTTTTCGGTTTGTCCGCGACGGATTTCTGATCCTTCCGGGCGCGGTGCCCGCGAACGTGGTGAAGGCGGTCAACGCGGACATCAATCGATTTTGGAAATCGCCTCCCGAGGGTCTTACCGTTGAGACGTTTGAACCCGATGGCCTGATGCGGCTGGCCGTCCCGCATCCCGACCTGCGGTCGGGACGAACGAAAATGCTCGACCTGTATGTGCATTCGCGCGCTGCGCGAAAGGCGGTCGCGGCGCCCGCGGTCATGGAGTTCTTGTCGGTGATTTTTGAGGACCAGCCCAAGGCGTTTCAGGGTTTGAACTTCTGGCAGGGTTCACAGCAGGCGATACACAAGGACACCGCGTACGTCAAAATCGACAGTAACCCGATGTCCCTGTGTGCCACGTGGCTGGCGCTGGAAGATGTGAGTCCCGGGACGGGGGAGCTCGAATATTTCGTCGGTAGCCACCGATCGCCGGATTATCTGTTTGGTGGCTACAGCAAATGGATGGAAGGTCATGCGGGAGAGCATGAACAGTTCCTCCATTCCCTGCAGACCGACGCTGACACGTACGGCCAGACGAAAGCATCGTTTTTACCCCGTGCGGGCGATGTGCTGATCTGGCATGCCGATCTGGCCCACGGGGGATCCCCGATCTCCGCACCCCATCGGACGCGCAAAAGCCTGGTGACGCATTTCACCGCCTCGGCTGATGAGCCGTTTTATCGACGCCATTCCCAGCATGCGCTACTCGACGAGTTCGATTGTCTCTTCGTCTCGCAGTACGGAGACGTACAGGCCTGAGACAGCCGATTTCCCAGCGCCCATGGGTAAAAAAGGTTCCGGCTGCCAACGGAAATTCCGGTCGTCGCGCGGCACGCCCGCGGTGACGATCTAAATAATCACATCGTCCGGTTGCGGCACGATCACCTCGCTGCCATCCACGCGAGCCCGCAGACGCCACGGTGACGATATCGTCGGGCGCCAATCTGCGGATAGTGACAGCGAGAACCCAAAGAGACCGTCGGGCACGTTCTCGAGGTGCGCCGGGATCGGGCCGTTGGCTTCAACCGAGTAGAGCACCTGCGCATCCTGCATGACATCGAGCCACACGGCTTCGTTCGGTGCGTGCGGATCCCATGCCCAGCCGCGAATCTCCTGCAGCGTCGACTCCACCTGGAACCGCATGGGAAAACGCAGGTCCGAGGCGGCGAAATTCAACGATGGTCGATACCCGAGTGTCACAGATTCGCTGGGTGGCGGAGTAGGGCGCGATGCGTCGCGCCGCGACAGGACGAGCCCAACGGGAAGCGGTTCACCATATCGCCAATCTTGAATCAGTTGCGCAGCCGTTTTGAAGTCACCTCGGGCGCGGGCGATGCCCACCAAGACATTTGCTGCGGCACGCTCATGAGGCGTTTCCGCAAATATTCGACCGGCGTAATGGTATGCCTCATCCACGAGCCCATGATGCAAGGCCGCCTCGAGGAGACCGAGCCGCACGGTACCGTCCGCTGGGAGTACTTCGCGCAGACGCGACGCCAAACGCTCGCGCGGTGCGTCCCCACAGAGAAGTCGAAACGCCTCGGCGCCCGGCGCGGTGACGGCGCTAGAAAGTACGTTTGGCCTGGTGTCGATTTGCCCGGTTGTCACAAAATTCGAGAGGTCAACTGACCATTCTGCGAGTAGGGGACTGACCGCTACCTCGAGGTGATCTAGCGTGGGAACTCCGATGCGGTAGAGTTCCACTTCTTCGTCACGCCACGCGTCAGACAGGCGGCGCATGGCGAGCCGGTGTGCGCCGGCGTCGGCTCGCTCCACGATTAGCATCGGGGTCGGTGGTTCGTTGGGTAATGCCCGTAATCCCGCAGCGACACTCGCCCAGTGTGGGCTGGCCTGCTGAGGAAAGCGATCTATCACATCTCCATCGAGGTTGATGACTGGCAGCATGGAGAATCCCCGTTCGGAAAGTCGCCGCGCGACCCACCAACCCAGATAACCACCGAGGGAGAATCCGATAATTGCCGTCGCCTGAGGTGCCCCCGGCATACAGAGCATGTCGACGACGGCGTCGACGGTGGCCTGTAAGCGGAGAGGATCCCGCAAGGAGGGCCCATCCGGTTCCAGTGTGTAGGCACCGCCCGTGTCCAGGGAGAATGTCAGGATGTCGAAGTCCAAAAGGACGTGCTGCGCGAGATAACCGATTTCGGCAGCGTGACCGAGAACGCCCGGCATACCGATCACGGTGCCGCGAGAGTGACCACGCGCCTTGCGTACTCGGCGAAGTTCAAGACGATAACCGTCTAGCGCGGTGATCATCTGTAATTGCAGTGAAGGCGTCGCTAGCGAATCTCCATCAATGCGACGCGCCAGCGCCGCAATTGTCGGATGGTGAAAAACACTCGCGAGTGACATAGCGCATTGAAACTCGTCATGAATCCGCGCAAGCCACCGGGCGGCGAGCAGGGAATGTCCACCCATGACGAAAAAATCGTCATCAGCAGAGATCGCAAGTCCCGGCGCTAACTCCCTGAGGATCTCCATCAGTCGTGACTGCGTCGGTGTCAACAACGCGCGAGGATCGTGCGACGCCTCGTCCGTCACATCGAGCGCGGCAAGGTCCAGTTTGCCGTGGGACGTCCTCGGTAGCGCTGCGGTGACCACGATCCGATCCGGCACGAGGAAGGCAGGCAGCAGGTCACGCAAGTACTGTTTGAGTTCACTTGCCAACGCACTCGAATCGTTCGCGGGTCCTTGCGGCACCACGCATGCCCAGAGTGTGCCGAGAGCATCTTTCACCGACGAGACGCCCACGACGGCCTGGCGCACCCGTCCGTGCCGTGTCAGCACGGTCTCGATTTCGGCAGGCTCGATGCGATGGCCGCGCACCTTTAACTGACGGTCCAGGCGACCGAGGAACTCGAGCTGGCCATCTCGCCGCCAGCGCACACGATCGCCAGAGCGGTAGACCGTCCCGTGCGAGGCCGGCAGGAAGGGCAGATGGACGAAGCGCTCGGCGGTCAGATCAGGCCGGCCGCGATAGCCCGTGGCGACACCGGCGCCACCGAGCAGCAGCTCTCCCGGAATGCCGCTCGGGACCAATTGTAAATTCGCATCCACGACGTAGGCCTCGGTATGACCGATCGGGCGGCCGATGGGCACCGAATCCGGAATGTCCGCGACGTCATCCGGAATCGGGTAGGTGCAGGCGAAGGTGGTGACTTCTGTCGGGCCGTAGCCATTGATGATGCAGAGTTGCGGCAACGTCCTGCGGGCACGCCGGACATGCTCCGCGGATAGGGCTTCCCCGCCGATGAGGACTTGCCGCACGTGGGCGAGGCTCTCTGGTCGTTCATCAATCACCACGTTGAAGAGCGCGGAGGTCAGCCACAGCGTCGTGATGCGCTGCTGGGCCATGAACTGCGCGAATTCGTCTAAGTCAACATGGGCCGCCGACTGCACCACTAAGCGGGCGCCTTGCGCGAGCGGCGCCCAGATTTCGAAGGTCGAGGCGTCGAACGACAACGAGGACAGGAAAGGCACCCGGTCATCGGGCGTGATGTCTACGTAGGACGGCGCATGGACCAACCGCACGACGGCTCGATGGGGTACCTCGACTGCCTTCGGCACGCCGGTCGACCCGGACGTAAAGAGAACGTAAGCCGGCTGATCCGGGAAGATCGGCTCCGGCGAGGGGATCGGCGTGGCGCCATTGGATTCTTGCTGAAGATCCTCCACCGTGACGAGTTGCACCTGCGCCGGTAAGTTCAGATGATGGTCCGGTGAGGCAACGACCAGCCCGATATCGGCGCCCGCACAGATGGCGTGTTGCCGGGCAACGGGCCAACTAGGGTCGAGCGGGACATAGGCCGCGCCGGCCCGCCAGATCCCAAGGAGCGCCACAATCAAGCGCTGATCCCGAGGCAGGCACACCGCCACGGAGGCTCCCGTCTGTACACCGCGTGCCCATAAGCCCCGCGCGAGCGCGTCGGCCTGGGCCTGCAATTGCGCGTAGGTGAGCGTCACGTTCCCGGCCACCACGGCGATCGCATCAGGCCGCTGTTCCACCTGGGCCGCCAGCAGATCCACCATCGTCCCGGACGGCAACGCCGGCGAGTGCGTCGAGGCCCGCCGCATCAAGTCGCGCCGATCCTTCGCCGGCAACCAGTCGAGGGAGGCGCGCGACGCATCCGGATCGATCAGCACCGCGTCCAGTAGCGCCTGATAACAATCGACCCAGTGCGCGATCGTCTCGTGGTCGAAGAGATCTGTGGCGTATTCAAAGCGCAGCTGCACGTGACGACCCAGATCGGTCGCCAATACTAGGACATCGAATTTCGAGGTGATCGAAGGCACCTGCACGGGCGCGACGTCGAGGCCGGCCCATTGCGCCGTGTGTTCAAAAAAATCCTGTGCGGAGTAGCAGACATCGACCAAGGGATGACGGGCCGGATCACGCGTCTGTTGGAGCGCGCCGACCACCTCATCGAACGGCACGCCCAAGTAGGGATGTGCGGTTAGGAATTGCTCCTGAACGTGGGTGAGCCGTGCTGCGAAGCTCTCCGGTGGACGAGACGCACTGCGAAGCACGAAGGTGTTGAGAAACACGCCGACCACGTTTTCGAAATCGGCGTGCTCCCGGCCCGCATGGATGAGCCCGATGCCGAAATCGTCTTGTCCCGCAAGGCGGCTGAACCACTCTTGCAGCAGCGCGATGAGAGCCATGTGTAGCGTCGTTCGCCGCTGACCGACGAG
>CANGOP010000042.1 GCA_947455595.1 Gammaproteobacteria bacterium | reverse complement strand
TGCTCTTCCTGGATACAGGCATCCGCCCAACGCCCGGGGCGATAAAACTTCACCACCACCGGCGCTTCGTCCTCGAGGCCAACCTGGTAGACACGATTTTCGTAACTATTCAGCGCGAGCATGCGCCCGTCGGGCACCAACCCTACGCTTTCGAGCGCGGCCATCATGAGATCCGGCGACAAACGCTCGTAAGGAACTTCGACAGATTCGCGCGCGTGTGGGTTTGACATGGTTCCATTATGCTCCTGCCCGGCGACCAGACGTCGCCAATGTCGGATCATTCACCGACACATTACTGGACGAAGGAGTTCCGTAGATGTCAGAGCAGAAGGCCATCCTAGTCACCGGCGGTGCCGGATACATCGGCAGCCATGTCGTGCAGCAACTTGGCCGTGAGGGTTGGCGTGTCGTCACGCTGGATAACCTGTCGCGGGGTTTTGCCGAGGCCGTGACCTATGGCCCTCTGATCGTCGGCAACATCGCTGACCGAGCGTTGGTGCAGCAGATCATCCGAGAGCACGACGTGGGCACGATCATGCACTTCGCCGCGTTCACCATCGTCCCAGAATCCGTCGCCGAACCCCTGAAGTACTACGACAACAACGTGCTCGGAACACGTGCGTTGATCGATGCTGCTCTTGCCGAAGGCGTCGATGAGTTCATCTTTTCGTCCAGCGCAGCCGTCTATGGATTACCACCGGGCGGAATCGCCGCAGAAGATTCGCCCACTGTCCCCATCAATCCCTACGGCACGTCCAAGCTGATCAGTGAATGGATGCTCCGCGACGTGGCCGCCGCGTCATCGCTGCGACCCGTCGCCTTACGCTACTTCAACGTCGGCGGATCCGATCCGAGTGGCCGCATCGGCCAGTCGACGCCGCAAGCGACGCTGCTCACCAAGGTGGCGGCAGAACACGTCGTCGGCAAACGCACCCACGTGTCCATCTTTGGCACGGACTATCCGACTCCCGACGGCACCGGCATTCGCGATTACATACACGTTGAAGATTTAGCCTCGGCGCATCTGTCTGCTTTACGGTACCTGCGCGCCGGTGGACAGCCGGTGGTGTTGAACATCGGCTATGGGCGTGGCGCCAGCGTCCGCGAGGTGCTGGACGCGGTTGCGCAAGCGGCCGGCCGGCCACTGACGATCCACGAGGAACCGCGCCGAGCAGGTGATCCACCGGTTTTGGTCGCTAAAGCCGACCGCGTGCTTGAGGTACTGGACTGGACGCCACGTTATGACAAGTTGGAGCAATTGGTCAGCGATGCGCTGCGTTGGGAACAGGTGTTGGCGAGTCGGCGCAACGCATAAATCCGCGTTGTTGGCGTGACGAGGAGCCAACTTGCGCTGATATGATGAGGCCATGCGCGTACCCCGTCCCGATTCCCTGCGTGGCCTCATTATCCTCGGGACGCTCTTGGTCGCCGCACCGCTGTGTACGGTACTGGCCCATTCCATTTTGCAGCTGCGCGCGCTCTCCCAGCGCAGCTCAGCCCTCATCGCCCATACGGCTCAGGCCACTTCAAAGAGCAATGAATTGGCCCGCGTAGCGGAGGCCCTACAAGGTACCGCACGGGTTCGGCTCGCGTCGGGCGATGTCACTTTCGATGAAGTGTTTTTCAACAATGCCGGCTGGACGCTGGAGGCCTTCGACTCGTTGGCGTCAATGGGCATGGGCCAGACGCTGGCCGACTGCAAGGTAGCCCGATCCAAAATTGCAGCCCTGCGTGACGCGTATCAAGACGCGATCTCGCACCCTGGCAAAACGGGCGATGCTTTTCTGCAAGCGGTTATCGTGAAGAGCGACGACTTTTTGTTGACGGTTTACTGCATCAACCAGAAGTTAGCCCAGCGCACGACCGTTTCGCTGGAGGAGTTGCAAAGCTCAACCGCGCAGACTGAGTCCAAACTCTTCCAAGAACTGTCTGTTCTGCTGCCGGTGACGATCGTCTTAGTGGTGGTCTTCTTGTTGGCCGTTTCGCGGCCCCTGCGCCGCATTGATCGCGCAATCGAAGCGTTGGGTCGCGGACGCTACGACTCGCCGATCTCGATCCGCGGCCCCACCGATCTCGTTAAGCTGGGTCAGCAATTGGAATGGCTCCGCCAACGGCTCATCGAGGTCGCCGAGGCCAAGAATCGCTTCTTGCGTCATATGTCCCACGAGTTGAAGACACCGCTCGCCAGTATTCGTGAGGGAACCGAACTCCTGCTGGAGGGCGCTGTGGGTCCCGTCGGAACCGACCAACGCGAAGTCATCGGCATCTTGCGCGACAACGGCATTCAGTTGCAGCGCCATATCGAAAACATGCTGTCTTATAGCGCTTGGGAGTCGCGCACAGTCGGGCTGGACCTCGAGGAGTTCCCTATTCGCGACCTCGTTCGAACGGTGATTGATGCCCACCGGTTGACGCTACTCGCGCATCGCTTGCGTCTGTCCGTTGAAGTCGGTGACTTCAAAGTCACGGCGGACCGGGCCAAGTTGCGACTGATCCTCGACAACTTGATCTCAAACGCAGTCAAGTACACGCCGCACGACGGCTCCATACGCGTTAACGCGGCGTCGGATGGAACGGGCCTCGTGGTGGACGTCATTGACTCCGGTCCCGGCATCGCGCCGGAAGACCGCGCCCATCTCTTCGAGGCGTTCTATACGGGACGCTCGCAGGCAACAGGCCCCCTGCGCGGGACCGGCATCGGCCTCTCAGTCGTGCTGGAGTTCACAGAAGCGCATGGTGGAACCATCATTTTGATTGACCGGGAAGGCGGCGGCGCGCATTTTCGGCTACGTTTACCTGCCTATCCACGACCCGTCCGACGACCTATCGCTGCACTTCACGAATGACCGGCACCCGATCCCCTCTGCTGCTGCTGTGTGCCGTCACGTTGATGTGTGCGGTTGGCGCCTGCTCCTCCGTCGGCAATCTGATGCAACGAGGAGCGGCCGCACGGACGCCCGTGGAGCGTCCAGACCGAGACGCCGACAACGGCCGGGCGTTGATCGATGCGCTCGCACTGATGCAGGTGGACTCGGCCTCGACGCAGGCGGAACTCGTTGCCGCAGCCAAAATCGCCGTGGATAACGAGCCGAGCGTCACGAACCGGTTGCGGTATGCCGCCTATCTGGCGCTCCCTCGAACGCCGGCAGCAGACCCTGTCGCTGCTCGCAGACAGTTGTCAGAAATTCTGGCGCAGCCAGAATTACTGCGTCCGGTCGAACGCGTCCTGGCTGCGGTATTGCTCGATGAGGTCGATGAACGACTTGTCCTGCAGGCCGAAGCGGGTCGTCTTCGGCAGGATCTCGCCAACCGCGAGAAGGAACGTCAGGCAGTAACGCCGCCGAAACGCTCACCCAGCGACGCTGATGAAATCGCACGCTTGAAGCGTGCGCTCGACGAGGCGCAACGTAAGCTCGATGCCGTAACGCAGGTTGAGCGATCCATGCTCGGTAGGGGGAACCCGCCGAAGCCGTGATACTGAGAGGACAACGTGGCTAATTCCACCCGCAAGGGATCCCAGAAACGCGCACCTCGCATTCTGGTTGTAGACGACGACCCGAGCCTGCTGCGCCTGCTCTCGATCCGGCTACGCTCCGAGAATTACGAGGTCCTACCGACCGCCAACGGCGTGGAGGCTCTCGCCCAACTCGATCAGTTTCGGCCAGATCTCGTCGTCACCGATCTGCGCATGGATCGGATGGATGGCATCACGCTCTTGGAAGAAATCCAAGTGCGTCGCCCCGGGCTCAAGGTCATCCTGCTGACCGCCCACGGTACGATTCCGGACGCCGTCCGCGCGACGCAAAGCGGCGCCTTCAGCTTCCTGACGAAACCCGTCGAGAAGCAACAATTACTGGAGCAGGTGCAAAAGGCGCTGCGCGTCTCCGGCTTTGCCTCCGTGGATGAAGCATGGCGCGCCGGGATCGTGACGCGTTCGCCCCTAATCGAGCAGCGTTTGGGCCAGGCGCAGATGGCCGCGGCAAGTGACGCCCGCGTTCTGATCACCGGCGAAGCTGGCACGGGCAAGAAAGCGTTTGCCCAAGCCATCCATGCGGCCAGCAGTCGCCAGGATGGCCCCTTGGTGGTCGTCACCTGCGGCGAATTCGCCGACGGCGACGTCGACCGAGACCTGTTCGGCTCGACGGACTCCGGCGGTCGCGGACTTTTGGAGGCTGCCGCGGGTGGTACGTTGGTGCTGGATGAAGTCGCGGACTTGCCGTTGACCGTACAGGCGCGCCTCGCACGTGCGCTCACCGATCGTCGCCTGCCGAGCGAGACGGGTGCCGGTGTCCATCTAGACGCTCGCGTCATCGCCACCAGCCGTAGCGATCTACAGCAGCTCTCAGAGCAAGGTCTGTTTCGCGAGGATCTGCTCTACTGCCTCAACACCTTGCAGATCGAAGTGCCGACTCTTGCGCGCCACCGCGAGGACATTCCCCTCCTCGTCGCCCACTTTCTCGAATCTCATCAGGATGCCTCGGGACGACGGCTGAGTTATGCCCCTGATGCCATTGAGTTCCTGGCAACGGTCGAGTGGCCCGGGAACGTGCGCCAACTGGAAAACGTCGTTCGCCAAAATGTGGCGCTGACGCCATCACCCGTTATCAGTCGGGAAATTGCCGAGAATGCCGTCGGCGCCAGTACGCACACCCTGCCCTCGTACGATGACGCGCGCGACGAATTTACGCGCAACTACCTCGTGCAGTTACTGCAGATCACCGGGGGCAACGTGAGTCAGGCCGCGCGACTCGCCAAACGCAACCGCACTGACTTCTACAAACTGCTCAACCGCCACCAACTGTCGCCGGACGAATTCAAAGCGCGAACCTAGACGACAGGCTGCGGCGCAACCACGCGAGCCCCAGGATCATCACCGGCGCGATCATGAGGCACTGGTAGACCACCGAGGCGGCCAGTGCATGTGCCGGGGTGATGCCGGAGGCACCGAGCGAGACGACGAACGCCAACTGAACGGAGCCGGCGTAACCCGGGGCATTCGGCAACAAAAAGGCGACCACGATCCCAACGACGACGAGCAGTGAGGGACCTAGACCAATAGGATCACCCACGACGCGCGCACAGGCTGCTGCACACCCGGCAATGGCCAGCCATTGCAGCACAGACCAACCCAGCACCCGTAGCGCCGTCGACACGCGACGCACCGGCGTAAAGCCATCAATCGCGGCATCAACTTCACGCACGACAAACTCGGCAGCCCCTGTCGGCAACGCCCGCGCCAGCCACCGCGCCCATCGCCGAAACGGGTCCGGCCAGGCCAACACCGCCACGATGACGGCAGCGCCGACCATGGCCAAACCCGCCACCCATCGGACCGCCGAGACCAGGCTGTCGGGGACCGCAACAGAGATCAACGCCACGCCCGCGAGCAACAAGACCGCGAAGAGGTCAAAGACTCGTTCAGCCACGATGGAGGCCAGCACTGCGGAGGTCATCCATCCCTGCCGACGGTTGAGGGACAGTCCTCGGACCAACTCACCCGAATGCGGAATCAACGCATTGAGCGCCAAACCGGCGGTGGTGGGAAACAGCAGGTCTGTGGTCGTCAGCGCCGGCGCACCACCCAACAGGCAGCGCCAGCGTGCCACCTTGCACGCCACAAAAAGACCCGTCCCAGCGAGGACGCCCGCCGCAGGCCACGTCCAATCACCCTCGACGAGGGCGGCCTGAACGCTCGCCCAATCCGTATTGCGAAAAGACAACCACAGCAGACCCACGCCGACACCTACGCCGAGCGCGAGTCCCATCAGGCGTGACAGGAAACTCCGCACAGGCGGTCAGGCGTAGAAACGGCGAATAGCGTCGACCACGTACTCGAGCTCTGCCCGCTCAAGTTCCGCAAAAATCGGCAGCGCCAGCGTTTCGGCCGCGGCACGCTCCGATTCCGGGCAGTCGCCCGCGGCATACCCGAGGTACGCAAAACATTCCTGTTGGTGCAGGGACACCGGATAATAAATCTCGGTACCGATGCCTTCCTGCGCCAAGAACGCGCGCAGACGATCCCGCTCCGGCACGCGAATGATGTACTGATTGTAGATATGCCGACGTCCGGTCAACTCAACCGGCAGACGTATCGTCTCGGTAAGCCCCGCTTGCGCGAAGAGGGTTTCGTAGGTGGCAGCATTACGACGGCGCCCTTCGGTCCACGATTCCAGCAACGGCAGCTTCACGTTGAGGATGGCGGACTGCAACTCATCGATGCGGAAATTGCCGCCGATCATTGAGTGGTAATACTTTGGCTTACCGCCGTGCACACGCAGCACACGTAGTCGCTCGGCAAGATCGGCGTCTCGAGCGGTCACCAGACCCGCATCGCCGAATGCGCCGAGGTTCTTCGTCGGAAAAAATGAGAAGCAGCCGATGTCGCCGAGGCTACCAGCACGCTGACCGTGATACTCCGAGCCAATCGCCTGTGCAGCATCTTCAATCACGGACAGGCCGTAGGCCTGGCAGATCGTGAGGATCGGCTGCATATCCGCCATCTGGCCGTACAGGTGCACGGGCATCACCGCCCGAACACGCGCCCCCGAGGCGCGGTCGTAAACGCCACCGTCGCGACGTTCACAGGACTCGGCGAGGTGGCGGGACAACTGGGTCGGGCACAAATTAAAACTGACCGGATCGATATCCAAATAGATCGGTCGAGCACCGGTGCGGGCGATCGTGCCGCCAGTCGCGAAGAAGGTATAGGGCGAGGTAATGACGGCATCGCCGGGGCCGATGTCCAAGCCCATTAACGCCAACAAGAGTGCGTCCGTACCGGACGAGACGCCGATGCCGTGCGCAGAGTGGCAATAGGCCGCGACCGCGACTTCCAGCCGCGTCACTTCAGGTCCTAGGATGAACATCTGACTCTCACACACCCGTTCCAGGACAGGCAAGACGTCAGATTTGAATGTGTGGTACTGACGACGCAAGTCGAGCAGCGGAACGGTCATCTTCGTCATGAGTAACACCGCGGTCTTCGGAGCGATACGCTCCCGGCGGTGCGAACTCTACACAATCCGGCGCCCAAATGGCGTCCGTGTACGCCACCGAAGTGGCGTCCCCAAGGGGATTCGAACCCCTGTTACAACCGTGAAAGGGTCGTGTCCTAGGCCTCTAGACGATGGGGACGAGGCAATCAGCAGTGTCTCTCGAAACGTGGTGGAGCTAGTCGGGATCGAACCGACGACCTCTTGCATGCCATGCAAGCGCTCTCCCAGCTGAGCTATAGCCCCACGCGAGAGGCCGCGAATCTTGATCGGATCCGAGCCTCCTGTCAATTACCCGACGCAACTAATTCGCCGTGGCGAACGCGATCGCGCGGTCGATGCGTCGGAGGGTCGTTTCCGCCCCTAAAATTGCCAAAGTCGCGTCGATGGGCGGCGACACGCCACTACCGGCCACCGACACTCGAAGAGGCTGTGCCACCTTGCCGAGGCCCACACCGAGCTTGGTCACGATCGCTTCCAAGACCCCGTGCACCGCTGCAGCCGTCCATGGACCCTCCAGTGCCAAGAGCGCCGATCGGGCTTCTGCCAAGACTTGCGCGGTTTCGGCATTCAGATTCTTCGCGGCCGCCTTGGGCTCATAGCCGGTCGGATCCGCGAAGAAGAAGGCCGCGCCATCGGCCATCTCAACCAAGGTCTTCGCACGCTCTTTGAGGCAATCGGCGATCGCAGCCAAATCCAGCTCACCAACGGTCACGCCCCGCTCCGCCAGCACCGTGGCCAGCCGTGGCGCGAGTTCACTGCCGCTGCGACGCATCATGTGCTGCTGGTTGGTCCACGCCAGCTTGTCTGGGTTGAGTGCCGATGCGGACTTGTTCACCGCATCCAGATCAAAGAACTGAATCAACTCGTCGATGGTGAAGAGCTCCTGATCGCCGTGCGACCAGCCGAGGCGTCCCAGATAATTGAGCAGCGCTTCCGGCAGGAAACCCGCGTTCTTATATTCAAGGACGCTCACAGCACCATGCCGCTTAGACAGCTTGGTGCCATCGGGACCTAAGATCATGGGCAAGTGGGCGTAGACCGGTGGCGTGGCGCCCATCGCGCGCAGCATATTGATCTGCCGCGGCGTATTGTTGATGTGGTCATCCCCGCGAATGACGTGCGTAATCCCCATATCCCAATCATCCACCGCGACGCAGAAGTTGTAAGTCGGATTGCCGTCTGAGCGCAGGATGATGAGGTCGTCCAGCTCCTGACTGTCGAACACGATCGGACCGTGCACGACATCATTCACGACCACCTGTCCCTCATCTGGATTACGGAAACGCACGACCGGCGTCACGCCGGCCAGCGGCTCGGTCCGGTGACGACAACGGCCGTCATAACGTGGCTTCTCTTTCCGCGCCATCTGCTGTGCCCGCATGTCATCCAGCTCTGCCTTGGAGCAGTAGCAGTGATAGGCATGCCCATTGGCTAGAAACTGCCCGATGACCTCGTGATAACGGTCATACCGTTTGGTCTGATAATACGGACCTTCATCGGCCTCGAGACCCAACCAAGCCATACCGTCCAAAATAACTTGGACCGCCTCATCGGTCGATCGCTCACGATCCGTATCCTCGACGCGCAGGATGAACTGTCCTCCGTGCCGGCGGGCGTAGAGCCAAGAGAAAAGCGCGGTACGAACACCGCCAATGTGCAGCATTCCGGTAGGGCTAGGAGCAAAGCGGGTTCTGACGGTCACGGTCCGATTCTCGACACTTGGGGGGCGAGACTTTACCAGACCCGCCAGGCACTGAATCGCCCACGGCCCAGATGGATTGCGAGTTGACGCGAAGGGCCGTAAACTCCCGGCCCTCGACGCACATGGCGGGCGGTTAGCTCAGCGGTAGAGCACTGCTTTCACACGGCAGGGGTCACAGGTTCAAATCCTGTACCGCCCACCACCCCCCCCTTACCAATCAGGTACTTGCGGGGGATGCGCGCTCGACAGCACGCCCGCCATCCTAAAAGTGTCCTAATCCAGCCCGGGCGACGATGGTTGCAGGGGGCGCGCAATACATCATCCGCTCCACGCCTTGAGGTTGTACCCCC
>CANGOP010000041.1 GCA_947455595.1 Gammaproteobacteria bacterium | reverse complement strand
GGGCAGCTACAGTCAGCCCTAAGCAACCACAAGCATATAATTATTCAACGCGAGATTGGACAAAGCAGCTGGTTCGGCTTCAGTCTCGTCATTCGACCTGGGAGTGAACTTACGCGAAAAGAACTTGTGACGGCGCTTAGCAAATCGGGATTTGAATGCCGACCAATCGTTGCTGGTAATTTTGCTAAGAAAGAGGTCACGAAATATTTCGATTCCGTCACCCACGGCCTTTTGAAAAATGCTGAGCATATCGACCAAAATGGCTTGTTCATCGGTAATCATCATTATCGCATGCCGGAAGCACTTAGAACGCTCGAAACCGTTCTCGCGAATATGCCTATGGAGTGACCCAAAATGCATACAGCGGTCAGTGCTTTTGTGGTCGAGCATAACCTTCACAACCAACCCCGCTAGAAAATTGCAATCATGTCCGAGACCGCTTCAGCTGCTACATGAATTTGCCCAAACTAGTATCGTTGTGGAATTTCCGAACCCTTGAAACGAAGGCAAGAAACATGACTATGAAATGCTTTTACATTAATCTTGATAGGGCGGCGTCACGCCGCGAATTGATTGAAAGAGCATTCGCCCAATTCAACTCTAAGGGCATAAGTCTCGAACGGTTCAAGGCTTTCGACACTCAATATGTAACTGAAAGTAATATTCTTGGATCAATCACCGATGTTGAAAAAGCATGTTTTCTAAGCCACAGGCAAATAATTAAAAATAATGCAAACGAAGGGAACCATGTTTGGATACTGGAAGATGATCAAACTTTTTCATCCCAAACAATGAATATTCTAAATAACTTCTTCGCACATAAATCCGCTGAGCTAGATTGGGATATCCTTTATACGGACGTAGGCGCCCCTTCAATCGCCGTTATGGCGGACTTAATGATGATGCGTCGAACCCTTATGAACAGCAAATCAATTGAATGCCTGAACCTCAGAACGATTCCATTCTTTGGCGCAACTTCCTATATTATAAATGCTAAATCCATTACAAAAATAGCTGAGCTGATTGAAGGGTCAGAACTGACAATCCAATTTGATCTGCTCCTTCGAAAGTTAATATACGAAGGCAAGCTAAACGCATTTGTCACGTTTCCTTTTCTGACCACAGATTCAGATGAGGCCTCCATTTCGTCGATCCAGAAATCAGAAACCGCACAAACTGATCTTATTTGGAGCCTATTCAGAAGACTAACTTGGCTCGATGGGGACGGTTTCGATCCAACGCCCCTTCTTAACGAAATATGGAAAGGTCTTGATAAGCGATCTCAACTCTATGGCGTTCTTTGGGCAGCAATGGCGGATCCAAGTTTCAAATCGAAATAGATTTTTCAATAGGATACTGGCCTAAACGAGCGTCGAGCCTCTATTGCAGACGAATAAAGCTATAGCGAATGCATTGAAATTCATGCATCATCAGAAGCCTCAACGACAAATAAATAGACAATAAAATTAAAAATGTGATCTGTTGCATAATGCAACATTGAGTTCTCCATGCTGATGAGTGAATGGCCCTCATCGACTGGTCCGGCTGGTTTGGTAGTTCAAGATAGCTTTTAGCGCTAGCGCGGTCGGCGCTGCTGGTCGGGGTAGCGCAACCGACCGCGCGCACATGATGGGCATGAATACCTCAGGGTCTGCGTCAGCAACGCTTCGCCCTTACGACGACAACGCATCAACCTACAGTAAATGGCCAACAATTTCCACAGGCGTGGTTCCCTTCCTTGGCATCCAGTTCTTCTCCTTCATGGCAAAAGCCTTACTTTCAGGTGAAGCAATTCAAGGGGAGCATATCTATTAACCGTACTCATGACATTATAATTGCCTAGCTTAAGTAATTAATATGGGAATTTTTAATGACAGCATTTTTCCATTGCCGCATAATTATCTCGGCTTCCCATTGGCGCAGCGGCAATATGGAGATCGTCAGGATGCTTTATGCTGTTATCACACTTGGAGTACACATTAGCGGGCTACTTTGAGCACAACCGCAGCGTCGAAGGGTGAGGTGAATGATATAAATGTATCAAAAATACGAATGAACTTTGCTTCGGTACACATCTTCATGTGGGACCATGCAAACCATCAATAGCGCGGTAAATACGCCAAGGTGAAATCGGGGTTACAATGAAGGCGGTCATACTTGCTGGTGGACTTGGAACCAGAATTTCCGAAGAGTCGCACCTGCGGCCTAAGCCAATGATTGAAATAGGTGGCCAGCCTATCCTTTGGCACATTATGAAAATCTACGCTCACCACGGCATTAATGAATTCATCGTCTGTCTCGGCTATCGAGGCTATATGATCAAAGAGTATTTTGCGAACTATTTCCTTCACCATTCAGACGTTACGATTGACGTTCGTCAAAATAAAATTGAGTTCCACCAAACAATGGCAGAACCTTGGCGGATCACTTTAGTAGACACAGGCGAAACTACTCAAACCGGTGGGCGCCTAAAACGGGTCGCCAAATATCTGGATCCAAATCACCCATTTTGTTTCACTTATGGAGATGGACTTTCAGATGTTAATATCGCGGATCTGGTGGCTTTTCATCGACAACACGGTAAACAAGCCAGCCTAACTGCGGTAACCCCGCCAAGCCGGTTTGGAGCGCTCCAAACTGATGGTGAGGATGTACAAGCATTCATTGAAAAGCCGCCAGGAGACCAAGGACTTATCAACGGTGGGTTCTTTGTTCTGGATCCTGCAACTATCTCCTTGATTGATAATGATTCCACATCTTGGGAGGGAGAGCCATTGTCTACTCTCGCAAATAATGGCGAACTTAAAGCTTGGCATCATAATGGATTCTGGCAACCCATGGACACCATGCGCGATAAAGTGTCACTTGAAAGCTTATGGGCTTCCGGAAATGCCCCTTGGAAAGTATGGCTCTGATGGCCTGTCTAGTAGACCAAGCCTTTTGGGAAGGACGCCGAGTCCTTGTTACAGGTCATACAGGCTTCAAAGGCGCCTGGGCATCGATGTGGTTACACGCAATGGGAGCGAAAGTAAGCGGAATTGCTCTAGAGCCAGAAACCAACCCAAATCTCTACGAAATTGCGAAACTTTCGGGAGATGTAGATAGCAGAATTGGGGATATTCGAGATCCGGAATTCCTAAGCAGAAACGTCGCAGAGATTAATCCGCAAATCGTAATACACATGGCTGCTCAACCACTCGTCTGCCGCTCGGTCCGGCGGCCGGTAGAGACCTTTGAGACAAATGTGATGGGTACGGTACATCTCCTTGAAGCTTTACGGACATCAAACGCGCTTGAAGCGATCCTAGTAATTACAACGGATAAAGTTTACGAAAATCCAGAAACAGGCGCCGCCTTTCACGAAACAGACCCGCTTGGTGGTCATGACCCGTATTCAGCTTCAAAGGCTGCTACCGAGCTGGTGGTAGCAGCCTATCGTCAAACCTATTTCAACCTACAAAATGTGCCTCTCGCAACCGCCAGGGGCGGCAATGTCATAGGCGGCGGGGACTTTTCAGAAGATCGAATTGTTCCGGATGTTTTACGAGCCCTTCAAGAGAACAAATTTATCGAATTAAGGAATCCGGAATCAAGCCGGCCCTGGCAACACATACTTGATTGTCTGGAAGGTTATTTCGCATTTGCTCAATCACTCGCTCAGAGAAAAAAATTGCCGGAATCTATAAACTTCGGCCCAATAAACTCTCCAGAAATCACGGTACGATCATTGGTCGAGTCTCTTCAAAAAGCCCTCAAGACAAAGGGTGGGTGGATACAGTCCACAGAGCGACACCCCAAAGAGATGAAATTGCTATCGCTTGATTGTTCGTTGGCGCGTGAACATCTTGGATTCACAGATCGCCTCGTCGGCGAAGATGCGGTCAAAGCAACCGCAGACTGGTATATTGCTTACTTCCGGGGTGACGACATGCGCGCAAGTATGCTTGAATCGATTAAGAGACGCCTGACAACATAACGCTACTGGTCCGCACCGAAGAAATCGCAATTTATCTGCCTTGATTGACATTCAGTTGTTTTATCCGTTTCATACGCGGCGATAATTTTATGAAAACGCTACCAATCGAATGCAAAATTACGGCGACGCATAATCAACGTTAGATCTCCTATCCTCTAACATTTCAGGATCGATAAACGTGGCTTTCCCAATTGTCGTCTTCGACCTCGATGGCACGCTGGTGGATACAGCGGATGATATAATTGGATCAATAAACAATATTTTCACTAAGAGGGGAATTACGCAATTTATATTAGGTAGTCGTAAAGGATTAATCAGCGCTGGCGGACGCGAGTTGATTAAATCCGGTCTAAAAGATGCCGGATTGATTTATTCTGATCTTAAAATTCAGGAAATTTTTCGTGAGTTCATTTGTGACTACACAAAGAATGTAGCCGTTAATTCTCGTCTGTATTCCGGGGTTGAGCACATGTTGCAACAATTAAGGGGTCGTGATTACAAACTCGCTATTTGCACAAATAAAAGTTATGATCCAGCTTGTCGATTGCTCAAACAGCTCGAAATTTTTCATTTTTTCGATGCAGTATGCGGGAACGACTCTTTACCTTGGTGCAAGCCTGATCCACGAGCTCTACTCAACACGATCAGACAAGCGAATGGTGACCTGTCGAGAAGCGTCATGATCGGCGACTCTATCATTGATATCCAGACAGCAAACCGTGCCGGGGTACCTATTATTGCAGTTGACTTCGGATATTCGGATCAACCTGTTGAACTTCTAAATCCGGATTTTACTATTTCAGACTACGGCGACCTCCTAACTCACCTCGAATCTGTCTTTGCTAAAAGCCCTAAAGGCTGATCAAAAGCAGAATTGGAATAATAATTACGACCGTGTGCTGACGCTACGGATAAAATCGAAAGAGAAACGTGAACAGCTGATAGCGCGTGTGTGCCAAAATTTATACCATCGAAGTTCGTTATTATTGTTCAAACTCCTCCGACAGTGCAGGTTGGCAACGGGGCACTGGGTTGAAATGATCGGATGAATAAGACAAAGATTGTAGCATGGCTGGAAACACGGCACTCCAACATAATCATAGAATTCTGCGCATAGATCCCCGTTGCGCCTTTATCGGGGAGCCGATGCTTTTTTTATCACTGTTGCTCCGCTTAGCAGACATTGTCATATAAACCGGCGCTTGCATGGCTAATGATTCGGAGGGTAACATTTATGTTTTCAAATCAGACTGGACATGAATCTGATTTTACTATTTTCTTTATTGCACCTTTCTACAATAGGAGCGGCTACGGTCAAGGTGCACGTAGCTTAATCAAATACTGGCTCGATATGGGTATTAGAATACGGATCCACTCTGTTAACGACGTTGAGGAAGGCATAGACGACTTCGATCTTAATTTAATTAGGTCTCTCGAAACTACTCCCGTGGTTGGTAAAGTCGTCGCTGTCTTCTACCATGTTCCCTCGCAGCAATGGCTTGATGTAAAATTACCAAGTAGTTCCCTCAGGATAATGTTCACAACATTTGAAGGAGCCGTTCATGGTGAAGATCCACCGCAAGATTGGGTTCGCATCTGTAATAATATGGACTTGGTGTTCCTGACTCAGCATTCAGAAGTAGCAGCGTGGTGCCGAGCAGGGCTCAACGCTCAAATCGTCCGCTTACTTAAAGTCACTCCAGGCTGGGTTGATAATCACTTACTGCCACCTGTTTCTTTCGGGATGAAAACAGAAAAGTTTCGTTTCTTGACCATAGCGATGTACCAACCGCGCAGGCGTTGGGACACATTATTCGAGGCTTTTTGTCAGGAATTCGCTGACGAGCCAAATGCGGAACTTTACGTTAAAGTAAATTATCCGAGTTGGCACCCTGTTCCTAATCAACCGAAAGCTGATTTAGAGAAATTGCTGACTGATATTCGTAATAGATACGTTGCTGGATGTCGTATTATTATCGATGAAGATCTTGGTTCAAGGCTTGGAATTTGCAATTTAATCGATTCAAGTTCCTGCTACGTGAGTACAGACACTACTGCGACTGCGCCTGTATCGGAAAGTCTCATACGGGGCCGAGCAATTGTCATTCCGGCAAGTCATCAGCAGTTCTATCCTCCAGAACCAGTCTTTTTGATCGAAGAAGATGCCGATTACAAAATAACTATTGATCAAAAAATACTTAATTATCAACCTCACCATAAAGGAAGTCATCAACCACTTCTACGAATATGCCACGTAAGATCTGCGCTTAGAAAAGCATATTCTGACAAGAAAATCAGCATGCGTCATCCTTGGGACGGATGGAGCGATTGGGTTCAACAAATTATGAAATCACAATTGGAGTTTAATCAGTCTCTATTCAAAGAAATTAAAATGGCTTTAGAAGACAAAAATGTCCGAGTAGCCTCAATACAAGTAAGCTGGGAAGGTACTCAGTTCGCATACCACAGTCTAGCCCATGTGAACCGGGAACTTTGTAAGCGCCTCCTTGAATCGGGCAAAGTCAACTTAAGCCTTGTTCCTTATGAGCAGGATACCTTCGACCCTCGCGTGAGTATGCCATCAGCAATCCCTCTTATGTGGCGCGTAAGAGCACCACTCGAGAGAACTGATGTTCATGTCAGACACCAGTGGCCCCCGAATTTCATCGCCCCAGCCGAGGGAGCATGGGTGATTATTCAACCTTGGGAATATGGAGGAATACCTCTAGACTGGGTTTCTCCCATGCGCGATTCTGTAGATGAAATATGGGTGCCGACAAATTGGGTGCGCGAATGTTATATTAAAAGCGGCATACCTGGGGAAAAAGTGTTCACGATTCCTAATGGTGTTGACACAGCCTTATTTAATCCTGAGGGGGAACGGGTTCACTTTAAAACGGCAAAAAAATTTAAGTTTCTCTATTTAGGTGGATTAATTCACCGCAAAGGTTTTGATCTTGTTATTAATGCCTACCTTAACGCTTTTCAAAAGTCCGATGATGTTTGCCTAATTATTAAAGGGGCGTCAGGGACATACGGTCCTGAAACAGAATTCGTCAAGTTTCTTGAAAATGTTCGAGCAACAAAACAAAATTCGCCAGAAATTGAGTTCATTTCAGAATCTATGACGGAGGATCGTATAGCCAGCATCTACAGAAGCTGCGATGTTTTGGTGCATCCATATAGAGGGGAAGGGTTTGGGCTTCCAATCGCGGAAGCACTCGCTAGTGGCTTACCCGTTATCGTAACGGATAAAGGCGCTGCTGGTGACTTTGTTCGATCTGAATTTGCGTATTTTGTTTCGAGTTCTCAGAGAGGTACCGCGGGCGACCATGGTTTCGAACCGGCAGCCCCCGGTTTCTGGTTGCAGGAACCAAACATCGAAGCACTGATTGAAGCGATGCGCTCTGCATTTGGAAATCAAAACGAAGTTAGTGACAAGGGACGCCTAGCACGCCAATACGCGGAGAAAAACTTAACTTGGGATATTGCGGTTAGAAAAATCTTAGAGCGGACAATAGAGCTGTCTCAAAAAACACCAATCCGGTTTATTGAAAAGCCGAGGGCAATTTTGATTGAGTATGATTCCTCGACGCCAGCTTGGATGGAGGCAACGATAATCAGCATTAAAGAGCTAATCACGAAGCAACAAATCGTAGTTCTTTTCCTTGTAAAACAGATAGATCGCGCTGCCTTCAATGAAACCTTCTTCAACGAATCATTTCTCAGTGCTTGCTCAAATTTGATCGGATCGCAGGTACCAGACTTCAGGATCATCGAAACTGTCGAAAAATTCATGAATGTCGCAAGGAGTTTTGTTTTTGATCTTCCAAATGAGCGTACCTATTATACCAGAGCGGCATCAGGAGTATCTCAACATGAGATTGGAACTGATCGTCAAGAGTTGATAGCGTTTATATTCGAACCTGATTGGGTCACACAGAACTGGACTGAGATCCTTATCAGTTACCTTGTAGAATTCCGGTACGCGGAACCCGTTGCGCTGGTATTCCCAATCAAGTCAAGTGACTTGTCATTTGTAAATGTGAATCTCGCTGCTGAGATGATATCGGCTACATTATCGCAGACAGGCGACACTCAGTTCCCAGATATAATTGTAATCGACACGGTCGACGAAATGTACGAAGTCGCAAAGAAATATCATTTACAGTGGGTCGATAAACAAGAAGGATCGACTATCGGGCTGAATGGAAGAGTTGGGCACAGGCTGGGTAAGGCTCGCTTACTGTTACAAGCGGCGAAGGATGGCGGATCATGAGCAAATGAATTGCGGCATGCTAGCTCGACTTCTTCCACCTGATCCAATTGGCATAATCCCTGATGCTATCCACCAGTGATAACTGGGGGCCCAAGAAGAATTCAGATTTGAAACGATCAATATTCGGAACATAATTCGATCTGGAAACATTTCCAATGGAACTGTTTCCGCCCCATTCGATGACAATTTGTGAGCTCGAGCCAATACTTTCCACTACAAGCTTCGCTAGCTCCGAGATACTGATGCCGCAGTCAGACCCTACATTGTAAATCGAATGGGTTGTCTTGCAAGCGAGCAATGTGATAATCCATGCAGATAAATCTGACATTTGTTGATATGAACGCATCGCCGTACCGTCACTATGTATGCGTATAAGTTCATTATTCAATGCTTTCTTAACAAACTCACCAACGGCATAGTGAAGGCTAAAAGGCAGCTCCGCTCCGATAAAAGAAAAACAACGGGCTATTGCGACATCATTATCAAAATTCCTTGAGAATTCACAACAAAGATATTCAGCGACACGTTTACCCTGGGCAAGCCCGTTCAAGGGGAGATGGGAAGCGATCGAGGCTACATGATCTTCCGAAATATTCGAAGTCGCATCGACGTTTCCGTAAACAACTCCAGAGCTGAGAAAGAGCAATTTCCTTGCATCGAATTCAGCAAGCTTTTCACAAATTTTCCGGGTGCCATAGTATAGTGTATCAAATTTGTTAATACACGTCTCACCCTCAAACGTTTCTAGAGCCGACGTAGTAGCACCATGAATGATATAATCGAAGTTTCGTCCTTTTAAGTCGATGTTTCTGATATCTGATTCTACAATCGACACCTGCGACCAATTCGCTAAATCAGGGTAACGTTTACGAAAACCGCAAGCGTTGCGAGTGATTAGAGTAAAATCTACTTTAATTCCATGATCTTTTTCCATGATTTTCGCGACGTTCAACAACCAAAAGCCGAAGAAACCCGTTCCGCCAGTAAACAAAATTGAGGTACCATCGAGCAACTTCCATGCATCAAATGCAATGCATCCCGATCTACGGAATACGTCTGTGTCATCCTAAACCATCGGTTTCATCATGCATCCGATAAATTAAAGTATGGGACGGCGATTCTCGCCGTCCCATTTATAACCCCTGCTTATCCGCCGATCACCACAAGACCCGATGACGAAGTCTCG
>CANGOP010000040.1 GCA_947455595.1 Gammaproteobacteria bacterium | reverse complement strand
TCGTCCGTGCGGGACTGCGCTTGCTTGAGGACGCCGAGCGCCAGCAGGCCATCCAACTCCAAGCACTAAGAAATGATATCGCCGCAGGCAAGGCCAGCGGCGAAGCACTTGCTGCGGAGCCGGTTTTTGATCGATTACAAGCCAAATACGCACAGCAGGCGACTCGCCAAGCTCGCTAATGCAATTGCTGATCACGCCTTTGGCGGCGTTCGATCTTGAGGAGATCGGCGACTACATTGCACAAGACAATCCGATTCGCGCCGGAACCTTCGTGGCGGAGTTGCGTGCGCATTGCGAAAAAATTTGTCTCAACCCTGCAGGCTATCGGCAGCGGCCCGAACTGTCTGATGACTTGCGTTCATGCGCGCATGGCAACTAGGTGATCTTTTTTGAGTCCACGACAGAGCAGGTCACATTCATCCGCATATTGCACGGCGCACGCGATATTCCTGAAGTCTTGAACCCCACGTAATGTCAATCAGTTCTTCACCGGCTCAGCGGTGCTGATGGTTTTCTCAGCGGCCCTTTGCTCTCTTTTTTGTCAATCGAGAAAGCGGATCGCGCCTTGGGCAAGTATGGCACTAATGATGGCCATGGGACTTGGCTCGGGCCGTGAGTCGATTCGATCTTGTGGGTGTGATTGCATGCTGCGGGCTCCTTTTGTTTGATGAGGCCGCATGTTTGCTTCTCTCCCAAAGAGCTATCAAGTCGATCCGAATTTCCAGTTACGCGGCCACGCCAAATAGCTGTCTCAACATTTGGAATGATGAATTGAACCCCAAGGACTAGATCTCGATGCCCATCAAAAACTTAGCCGGTTTATGATGAGGTATGTCCTGCCCCGCCAATTTACCCGACGAAGCCCAGAGCTTGGCTTACCGAGTAAGAAAATTCTGGGCTGAATAGCAGCGTACGACCTCCGCTCGTGATGCGACGGCGTCTTTGGGTGTCGTTTCTGATAGGCGTTGCTCCCGGGTTTCTCGGTTTGCACAGTTTCGCTGAGGGGCGCGGATCCAGGGGGTGGTGATCCCGTTCCCTTGACCGTGGCCACACACGCTCGACCGGGCACTCGACAGCGACTCGGGTGGGGCGATGGTTCCCTCGAACCACCGCCCTGGCGAGTTAGATCACGCGGTGGATCTGAATCAATCGGTCGTTCTCGGCGGGTCCTTTGGCGAGCGCCATCGCCTCCGGAACAGCGACGAGCGTTGAGAGGAAGATGGAACGATTGAGCCAGTCATAGCGGCCGACGGGGGCTGTAAATTCAGGCACCAAGCGACACTTCGGCCACTCTCCACGCATTTCCGGATAAATCAGGCCTTTGTTGTGGATGAAGATCGTGACGCCATCATCGGTTTTGAGGCGGTACAGTGCATCGATGACCTCAACGCCGTCGGGGCGCACCAAGGGGAAGTCGCCACCACCGGGTATCACCGCACCTCGGATACCAGGGCCCTCAAAGCGACCACCGATAATCGGCCAAATCTCGGTACGAACGCCGTCCTTGCTGGCGCCGGAGCTGCCGGGGGCCGGTGGTTCGGGGGCGCTGCAGGTCACGACCAAGTTCATGACGAGTTCGGTCCGAATAGGATCAAGATCGGTCAACGCCGTTGCAGTGGTGGAGGAAACGCTGGCTGACGCGAAGGCCTGTGGACCACTCAGGGTGAGAGCGGCGAGGCCCGATCCGGCAGCTAGGAGGGAACGGCGGGAAAGCGTTTGCAGGTGGCGCATAGTCAGGCCTTTGGTCGTGTGGAATGGGCGGAAGAAATGGGGTTGCCTAGAGGGTCCGGTCGACAGGGTTGCTTCAGGATCTGACCGCAGCGAGGTCGGGGCGTTTCGGTCACCGGACTGTCGAGGCGACCGAGCACCAACTGTGAGGGATGTTGAGCGTCGTGCCAGAGCGTGATCTGCGTGGGCACGGCGATGGGCGCGAACCCATAACCGCCCGTCGGCGCGGGCGTCTCGATCCACAGTCGGATCCGCGATCCCGGCCTGAAGATGTGGGCAAACGTCGGCAGTTCGACTCGTGCCAACGCCGGCGTCCCGGGCGTCATGGCCCGCAGCGAGTCCGGCTGGTCCATGAGCGTCGGTCGCAGCGCTGTTGATCGGCTGGGATCCGTCGCCCGATCCGATAAGCGTAGCCAGCCGCGCTGCACGTACTGCTCCTGACCATCCGGTCGTACGTCTGTGAGCGTCACTTGAAGATCGGCATCCGTGGAGTTCACCGAGACCCACAGGTCCGCACTGGCGCTCCCGTACGTTACCCACCGTTCGCGGAGCGGTGGCGTCGTGAAGGCGAGGCTCTCCCGTTGCCAAGTTGCGGCTAGCTTCCCCCAGCGATCCTGATCGGGATCGTCATCTGCATCGACGGACGGCGCACGGCCGGGGTAGGCATAGGCATCGGGGTGTCCGATCGCAGGCAACGATGGGGACAGACGCCGGCCATCCGCTAACCACCAATGGGCGGCGCTGACCAGCGGTCGTCCCGGCGCAAACGTTGCCACCATACCGGGTTTCACGGCCTCCTGCCGCTCGTGCCCCTTTCCCGTCGACGTGCTCTCAAACCAGATTTCGGCATGGGGCCGCGTTTCAAAACCGTTCGGCTGATCACGGACGAAGTGATCGAAGAACGCAATGAGGGTGTCGCGAAAGCGGCGCGACTCGTACAGATCGTGACCGCCGTTCGTTTGGATCAACCAGATCTGTTGCGGATCCATGGCGTCTTGATAGTGGCCATCGCGAGAGGTCACCGCTTCGTCCTGAAACGCGGTCATCGATAGCACCGGCACCTTGATTTGCGCCGTCTTGGCCGCGAGATGGCGTGCCTCAATATAGGCGTCGCGGATCGGATGCTGAATCACGATGTGGGAGAGGTTGTTGTTCTCGGCCGTCGTCCGATTGCGCTTCAGTTGGCTTAGGCAACGTGCATCACCTTCCTGCACGGCGCTCGCAGCAACCGAGTCCCAGCGGTCCTGCAAGTACAGCCACCAACCGGCGACGAAGGCGGGTGCCGGCACGCCACCGGGCGCCCAGCTATCGAGGCGGATATCCCCGACCGTCATGCCCGGCGCAATCGCTTTGAGGTGCGAAGGCTGTTCAATGGCGGTGGCCAACTGCGCCATGCCGGCCCAAGACCAGTTGGCCATGCCAACGGCCCCATTCGACCACGCTTGGCTCGCGATAAATTCGACCGCGTCGGCGCCATCACGGCCGTAATCGGGCCCCAGAAAATCAAACTGTCCTTCGGAACAGCCGGTGCCCCGCGCGTTCACCCCCACAACGGCATAGCCGTTCGATACCAAGGTTTGATCGAGATTCACCGACATCGCCGTGTTGTCAGCGAGGTACGCGACACCGCCGATCGCACCAGGATCGTAACCGCTGTAGTTCAGTATCGATGGGAACGGCCCCGGTCCATCCGGTAGCAATGCGCTGTAGCGGAGCTCAACGCCATCGCGCGTCGTGAGATAACCCACGACTCGATGGGCGAAAAAAACGGCGCGCTGCGTTGCCTGCGGCATCGGCTCATTCGCGGTAGGCGAGAGTGCCGATGCGGATGGGATCCGCAGTGCCAGCAGCACGAGACTGCAGACGCCTAGGCAAACCCCGCCGATGGATCGTCGTAGCTGGCCGATGCGGGTGGTACCCATTACGGGCTGGCGAGGCTGGCCGACAGTGCTTGCAGCGCCACGACCGATTCGCCGTAGAGCATCTCATCCCCCGGCGGGAAATAACTCAATTTGACGATGACAGTCTCGTGGGCCGGATCGATGAAGATATATTGGCCTTCGAGTCCCAGCGCGTAATAGCTACCGCCGGCTGTCCACCATTGGAAGCCGTACCCGCCCATCGGGCCTTCCGGATCGGTCGGTTGCGTGGCTTGCGCGATCCAGGCTGCCGGCACGATCTGCCGACCGTTCGCAAAACCTTTGTTCAGAATCATCTGACCGAAGCGAGCGTAATCACGTGCGACCGCGTTGAAGCCTGCACCCGTGAATTCGCGTCCGACGCCCGGTGGCCCATCCATGATGAAGAAACCATCGGCCTCCACCCCCAGCGGCTCCCACAGTTTCTCGGCCATATAGTGCGCAATCGGCCGATCGGTCACGCGCTCGACGAGCCATCCAAGGACGGCGGTATCCAGCGTCTTGTATTCGAAAACGGTGCCCGGTGGGTGCGCACGCCCGATGGTGAGGGCCGGTTCCACAAAGCGGCGCACATTTTGCATCAAGGCCAATTCGTGACTATCAGAGGCGATGCTCGGTGCGCCGTCGTAGCGCTCCTCGTAGGCAACGCCTGACTTCATCTGCAAGGTTTGGCGAATGGTGACGCCGTTGTACGCACCGCCTTTGAGTTCGGGCAGGTATTGAACCAACGCGTCATCCAAGGAATGAAGGCGGCCTTCCTGAAGAGCCAACCCCACCAACGTAGAGGTGAGGGACTTGGTCATGGACCAGCCGATAAAGTGCGTAGAGGCGGACGATCGGTTCCGATAGAGCTCCGTCACGATCCGGCCGTTCTTCATCACGATCAGCGCGTTGGTGTACGTGCGATCTAAAAAGTCTTCATAGCTGAACGTCTGGCCCTGCCACGCATACTGAAAATGGATCGCTTGATCCTGATGCGGCAGGGGCCAGACGGCCCCGGCGCGACCAACACTGCGCGTATCGAATACGTCCGCCATATGCTGGAAGTAGAAGCTGTTCGCATCCGCCTTCAACACTTGTCGACGCACTTGTTGGGTGGCCGCTGACACGACGTTGGCCGTTGCAATGGCGTCCGCTTGCGCCGGTTGGTTAGCGGGCGGACACGCGATCATCACAGCTGCGGTGAGCGCCAAGCGCGAGAAGTTCACAAGATTCACGTCGAAGCGTCTCCGGAAGTGGGAGTAGGGGCGCTGCGCCTGAGCGCGTTGGAACTCTATGCCAAAGAGCTGACGAAAATCGAATTTAAATCGCCGCGGAGTTGTTTCACTTGCGCGATGGCACCGAGTCGCCCGGGCGCCAGCCCCTGGGTGTCTCGTCCACGGCGCCGTTTGACACGGGTCCTGAGGTTGGCGATAGTCAAACGACTCGAGGAGTCGGTTCAGGGGGCTTTACGTACCAGTCATTTCCAGTGGCCGGCATCGCAGCGCGTGAGCGTTTCGACTATTTCCAGTCCATTGTCGAGAACGTGTTCTCCCCCATGCAGGTGACGCCACATCAGCGCGACCCGGAGAGTTTTCGTGCGCAGATTGACGTCGCGGAGCTGGGGCACCTGCGCTTGGCCCGAGTTGCCTCGACTCCCCTGTCTGTTCAACGTCGCGACGCGGAGGTCGGGCGACTGAGCGTGGCACCTTACTTGGTTAAATTCCAATTGCGTGGCGAGTCCATTTGGCGCCAGCGTGGTCGGGAAGTGCACTTGCGACCGGGTGATTTCGTGATCGCCTCCATGGCCGAGCCCTATCAACTCGTACTGCCCGGGGACTATGAGATGCCGGTGCTGGCATTGGACGTCACGACCATGCGGCACTTGGATCCCGATCCTGATCGCTTCCTCGGCCAACGGATGTCGGGTCAGGATGCGGATTGTGGCTTGCTGTCGAGTTTTGTCGCGCAGGTCGTGACCCGGATGAGCCGCTTGCAGGAGCCGATGATCAGTCGCGTCGAGGCCAACATATTGGATCTGCTTGGGGCTGTGATGGCCGCCCGATCGGGGACTGCCGCGCTAACCTCGCCGCAACAATTGGCGCGTATTCGTGCCTACATCGATCATCATTTGCATGATCGGATGCTCGGCCCGCAGATGATCGCATCGGCATTTTCGATCAGCACGCGCAGCCTACACGCACTCTTCGCGGATGAGCCGCTGTCAGTCAGCCGCTATATCAAGGTTCGGCGTCTCGAGGCCTGCCGACGAGCGCTGGAAGATCCCGCCATCCGCCGCCAGCGCACGTTGACCGACTTGGCGCACGATTTTGGATTTTACGATTTGAGTCATATGACCCGTTCGTTCCGCGAGCAATTCGGCACGACGCCGTCGGATTACCTGCTCACGGTCGCTCACTAGTCAGATCGGCTGTTCGCGCTCTCGTACCGACGGGCTGCAGTCTGGTGCAAGACGGGAGAGCGGTTGGGTCGCTACAAGTAGTCAAACACCCGGCGGGGGCCGGGCGACGATTGAATGGGGAGGGGGCATCGTGCAGAAGTATGAAATGACGATCGACGGTCGTTCGGTCACGGCCGATCGTTATGAGGAAATCCGCAATCCATCCACCGGCGCGGTGGTCGGTCTGGCTCCGGTCGGCACTTTGGACCATCTCGAAATGGCGATTGCCGCCGCAGAACGGGCCTTCGCCTCCTGGCGGCGTTCGAGCGACGCCGAGCGTGAGGCGGCCTGCAATACGATTGCCCGGGTGGTGACCGAGAACGCGGGTGAACTCGCCACGTTGCTGTCGATGGAGCAGGGTAAACCCCTGAAAGGTTTGGGTGCGGAATTTGAGATGGGCGGCTGCGCCGCCTGGGCCGGTTACACCGCCACGCTCAAGCTCCCGGTAACCGTGATCGAAGACTCACCCAGTAAGCGCATTGAGATGCATCGTGAGCCGGTGGGTGTGGTGGGGTCCATCACGCCATGGAATTGGCCGCTGATGATTGCGATCTGGCACATCGTGCCGGCGATCCGGACCGGCAACACGGTGGTCATTAAGCCATCGCCATTCACGCCGCTCGGCACGCTGCGCATGATTGAGTTGATCGCGGCGGCGCTGCCGCCGGGATTGGTGAATATCGTGTCCGGTGATAACGACATCGGTGCCGCGTTGAGTCGTCATGAAAAGATCGCCAAAGTGGTCTTTACCGGTTCGATCGAGACGGGCAAGAAGGTCATGTCGAGCGCAGCTCCAACACTGAAACCGCTCACTCTGGAGTTGGGTGGTAATGATCCGGGCATCGTTTTGCCGGATGTGGACATGTCCAAGCTCGTCGAGCCGATGTTCTGGGGTGCTCTTATCAATTCCGGGCAGACCTGCGGAGCGCTCAAGCGCCTCTATGTGCACGACTCAGTGTACGACGAAGTGTGCGCAGCCTTGGTCGCGTACGGTAGCCAGATTCCGATGGGCGATGGTCTCGATACCCAGAACGTACTGGGCCCTCTGCAGAATGAGCGGCAGTTCCGTAAGGTCATCGAACTCGTCGAAGATGCCAAGGCGCAGGGCGCCCGCGTGCTGTTGGGCGGTGAACCGCGCAGCGGCTCAGGTTACTTCTATCCGGTGACCTTCCTGGCCGAATGCCGCGATGGGATGCGGATCGTCGACGAGGAGCAGTTCGGTCCGGTTCTGCCCATTATTCGCTACACGGATCTCGACGCTGCGATCGCAGCGGCCAACGGGACTCAGTTTGGTCTGGATGCGTCGGTGTGGGGCTCGGATCCGGCACAGCTGTCGGCGGTGGCGGCCCGCCTGGAAGCGGGTACCGTCTTCATCAACAAGCATGCCGAGATTGCCCCGAATGTGCCGTTCGGTGGCATCAAATGCTCGGGTCTCGGCGTCGAGTTTGGCGTGGAAGGACTTGCAGCGTACACGACCATCAAGATCATCAACGCTGCGCTCTAAACCAATCAGATCACGGGTGGGGAGTTCGTTATGCGCGCAAGATCGAAGTTTGCAGTGAGCGTGGTCACCACCGGCGTCATGCTGGCAGCGGGTGGGTCGGCGGCGGCCGGTGGCGTCACGCCTGCCGATACGCTGCTCACGCATGGGCATATCTACACTCTGGATGCGGCGCATCCGTGGGCAGAAGCGGTCGCCATTCAAGGTGGCAAGATCAGTTTTGTCGGCTCTGCCAAGGATGCGCAAGCGCACAAAGGCTCGGCGACCAAAGTTGTGGATCTGGAGGGGCATTTTGCCATGCCGGGCCTCGTGGATGAACATGTGCATCCGCTGATGGGGGGGCTGAAGGTGCTCTATCAATGCAACTTCGCCTTCACGGCCACGCCGGAGGAAATCTCCAAGGCATTGTCCGACTGCGCCAAGCGTACGCCGCCGGGGATTTGGATTCGGGGTGGTCAATGGGGTAGCGCTTTTTTCGAGACGAACCATATCGCCTCGCCGAAGGCCTTCTTGGATGCGGTGAGCACACAGCACCCGATCTATCTCGTGGACGATTCCGGACACAACGGTTGGACCAATAGCGCAGGACTTGCGGCCGCGCACTTCACCAAGGACACGCCGAATCCAGAGGGCGGCACCATCGTTCGTGGCGCCGACGGTGAGCCCAACGGCGTACTCCTCGAAACCGCCGCTCGGGTATACGACAAGGTCGTGCCGGATTGGACGGAAGAGGAATACGTGTCCGCGGCTCGTGAGGCGATGCATATCGCCAATGGCTACGGCATCACCTCCATCAAGGATGCAGGCGCTTTCCATCCGGCCGGTATGGCATTTAGCCGCCTGGATAAAGCCGGCGAACTGACGCTGAACGTCGCGGTTTGTGTGCGCACCCCTTACGGGGCACGTTCGACACCGTTGGATTACACGGCGATCGAGCAGGAACGGGATCAGTATCGGACGAAGCGTGTCCATACCGACTTCGTCAAACTCTTCCTCGACGGTGTGCCAACGCCTGCCCGCACGGCGGCGATGGTGGCGCCGTACGTGCATGACGACGAGCACGGTGATCATTTCACCGGGAGCATGCACATCGATCCAGAGTTGCTTAAAAAAGACGTGGTGGAACTTGATCGCCGTGGCTTCACGGTGAAGATGCACGCTGCCGGTGACTTTTCGGTTCGGGCAGGTCTCGACGCGATCGAGGCAGCCCGCAAGGCGAATGGCAACTCAGGTCGTCATCACGAGCTGGCTCATGCGGGTTTTGTGACCGAGCAGGACGTCCCACGTTTCGGCAAGCTCGATGCGATTCCCGACTTCTGCCCTGTGTTGTGGCACCCGTCGTCCATCATCGATGCGGTGATCGCGGCCACCGGCGAGCGGGGCAAGCACTACTGGCCAACCCGGTCGCTCTTGGACACCGGCGCCAAGATTGCGGCGGGTTCCGATTGGCCTGCTGCGGTACCGGATGAGAATCCCTGGACGGGTGTCGAGGCCTTCGTGACGCGGCAGGATCCTCGTGGCGAGGTGAAGGGCGCGCTCTGGCCGGAAGAGGCGATTACGCTCAAAGAGGCGCTGCAAATCTACACCCTGAATGGTGCTCGGGCCTTACGTCTGGAAAACCAGACCGGGTCGTTGGTCGTCGGTAAATCGGCCGACCTGATCGTTCTCGACCGGGATCTCTTCAAGGTGCCCGTCACGCAATTGGGCAAGACGCAAGTGCTGCAAACCTGGTTCGAAGGGCAGGTTGTGTACAGCGCAAAGCATTGATCCATCGCTGCAACGAGGGGGAATCCACATGACGCGCACGGGATTTGTGTCTCACGAGTACTACTTCTGGCACCACACGGGCGCAAGTGCCGGCCCGTTACCGTACGGTCTTGCGATTCAACCGGATGCTCATCCGGAGAGTCCGGCGACCAAGCGTCGGCTCTTAGGACTGTTGGAAGTCAGTGGGCTGCTCGGTCAGTTGCAACGGGTCGAGCCGCGGCTCGCCACAGAGGCCGAGTTGTTGTGGTTTCACACGCCGGACTATCTGGCGCGTGTCGAGGCACTGAGCAACGGTGTCGGTGGTGACGCGGGTGAGCTCACGCCCATCGGGACGGGCTCGTACCATATTGCCAAATTGTCGGCCGGTGGTGTGCTCGCCGCGGCCGATGCCATTCTGTCCGGCAGTATTCGTAACGCCTATGCGTTGGTGCGCCCGCCGGGACACCATGCGGAGGCGGATCGGGGTCGCGGCTTCTGCGTCTTCGCCAACAACGTTGTGTTGGTCCACTACCTGAAGCGGGTACATGGATTAAAGCGAGTCGCGATCGTCGACTGGGACGTACACCACGGCAACAGCCAAGAGGGCGCGTTTCTCGACGATCCGACCGTGCTGACCATTTCGTTGCACCAGGACAACTACTATCCGCCCATGTCGGGTGGTATCGACGTCAATGGGACAGGGGCCGGCAAGGGCGCCAATATCAATGTGCCGTTGCCGCCGGGGTCGGGGCACGGGGCGTATGTCGATGCGTGGTTGCGTGTCGTGATTCCGGCGCTGGAGCGATTTGGCCCGGAGTTCATCATTGTCTCGAGTGGCTTCGACGGCAGTGCGATGGACCCGTTGGGCCGCAATATGGCGACCAGCGAAACCTATCGCCAGTTGGCGACGATGACGGTGGATGCCGCTGAGCGCCTGTGTGGCGGTCGTCTCCTGGCCTTACACGAGGGTGGCTACTCAACGGCCTACGTGCCATTCTGCGGTTTGGCGACCTTAGAGGCGCTGTCGGGCATCAAGACATCGACAGATGATCCTTTTATGCCGATTTTTGGTGGGATGGGGGGCCAAGACTTGCAGCCGCATCAGAAGCAATTGATTGATGCTGCAGCGGCTTTGGCGGCTCACGTGCCAACGGCTTGACGCGTTTTTGTTTGGTCACACGTTTTAGTCTGACTGGGGGATGAAATTATGACGTATCCAAATCGGGGCCAAGCCACTTCCATGGCGTTGGCGGGAATTATCAGTGCGATTTTGAGTCCGGTGGCCTCTTATGCGGCCGAGTCGGCGGCGAACTCGCTGGAGGAAATTGTCGTGACCGCGCAGCGGCGCGAAGAGCGACTGCAGGATGTTCCGATCAGTGTCAGCGCCTACGGTCAGGC
>CANGOP010000039.1 GCA_947455595.1 Gammaproteobacteria bacterium | reverse complement strand
CGCTGACCGCTGGATCCGCCACGGCGGCTCACCCACGCTCATTTACAAGCTGCTGATGAATGTCTGCGCAGTGGTTTCCGTGGCCGCGATGTTGGGTATGGTGCTGCTGCCCGCCGCTTACTCCATTCCTTGCCTCGTGGTCTACGAGATCTTCTTAGGGTTCTCATCGCCGGGAACCTTCGGTATCGGTCAGATTCTGGCGGGACCGGCCGCGACGGGCCGCTGGATCGGGGTGCAGAACTTTTGCGGCAATCTGGCGGGGATCATCGCGCCCGCCCTCACCGGGTGGCTCGTGCATACCACTGGCAATTACAACATGGCCTTCACGATCGCAGGCCTTGTTAGTCTGATCGGCTTGTTCGGTTATGCCGTGGTGTTGCCCAAGGTAGAACCGATCGACTGGTCCAAAGCCTGAACGGTCGGATCAGTTCGGGATCACCTTGCCGGGATTGAGGATGCCATGAGGATCCATCAGGTGCTTGATGCTGCGCATCAGGTCTCGTTTGGTGGGATCAATCCAGCGTTCTAACGTAGCTTTCTTCTCGACGCCGATACCATGCTCGGCAGAGAATGACCCGCCGAGTGCAGTGAGTCCCTGCGTGACGACGGCCGCGATTTCATCGTAGCGCTCCGTGATCGGCCGGGTCGCATTGACGGTCACATGTAGATTGCCGTCGGCGAGGTGACCGATCAGATAGAGATCGAGTTGGGCATCGTATTTTTGTAAACGCTCAGTGACATCGTCCACGTAGGTCGACAGTCGCGACAGCGGCACGGAGATGTCATACCAAAGACCGCCGGGGCGTTCCCGGTCCACCGCCCAATCTTCGCGCACGCGCCAGAAGTGGGCCCGCTGCGTCTCATTTTGCGCGAGGGCCGCATCGAGGGCGATGTCCGTCTCGGCCGCCGTTTCCAAGAGCCCGAGGAGCGCCGCTTGGGCGGCCTCGTCAGTGGTCGCCGAGAGTTCGACGAGGACAAGATAGGGGTGCGCCGCCAATGACTTCAGGTCTTCGTACCCCAGGGACTGGCAGACGGCCTGCGCATGATTACGCGACATAACTTCGAGCGCCGTTGGAATCGACGGCGACTGGCCAAGGGCGAGTGTCGCGAGGCGGGTGGCGGCGCCGAGGTCCGGCACACCCACGAGCGCCGTGGCCACGGGCCCGTCCAAGGGCACGAGGGACAACGCCACCGACGTGATGATGCCGAGCGTTCCCTCGGCACCAATCAGCAAGCGCTCGACCGCAAGGCCTTCGTTACGCTTCACCACTTGGCCGAGTTCCGACAACACGCGCCCATCCGCCAGCACGGCCTCGAGCCCCAAAACGCGTTCGCGCAGCGTGCCGTGTCGGAAGGCGGCAATGCCCCCGGCATTCGTTGAGACCATGCCGCCGATCGTCGCGGAGTCCCGAGCGCCGAGATCAATCCCCGGTGACAGCCCGACGGCAGCTGCTGCTTCTGCGAGGACCGCAAGTTTGACGCCGGCGCCGACGACCGCGGTGCGACTGATGGGGTCGAGCGTGAGGGTGTTGAGGCGCTCTAACGAGAGAATCACATCACCTGGTCGACTCGTGGCGCCGCCGGAGAGTCCGGTGCGGCCACCCTGGGGTACAACGCTGATGTGTTTCGTGTGGCAGTAACGCAAGATCGCGACGACTTCGTCAGTGTCTTTAGGCCGTAGCCATAAATCGCCGCCGAGATTATGCGGATCAACGCCGGGATCGAGGACCGCAAGCTCGTCCGCGTATCGGACGTGCTCAGCGCCCACCAAGGCGGCGAGGTCGATGAGCTGTTCAGGAGTAAGAGCCATGCCGCTACCTTCAGTGATGGCGGCACTATCGACAAGGTGAGGGCCGGCGTCAAGACACGCCGGCCCCGACATGTGCGATCAGACGCGCATGCGGCTGCCGCTCGGGTCGAAGGCTGCGTCCGCGAGGCGGACTGCCGCGCGACGCTCGCCGATCAACTCGACTTCAAAGCCCGTCGTCTGGTCAGCGACCGCCTTGTCGACATAGCCCATGGCGATGGACTTGCCAACCGAGTGACCGTAGCCGCCCGACGTGACCCAACCGACGACTTCACCGGCGTGGAAGATTGGCTCATCACCGATCGCATCCGCGTCGGTCGCATCGACGTCGAGCGTGATCAGACGGCGAACGCCGCCCGATGCCTTCTCGGCTTCCGCTGCGGCACGGCCGATGAAGTCCGGCTTTTTGAGATCCACGAAGCGACCCAAGCCCGCCTCATAAGCGCCATAGATCGGGCGGAACTCACGCGCCCAAGTGCCGAAGCTCTTTTCGAGGCGCATGGAGTTGAGTGCACGACCACCGATGACCTTGAGGCCATGCGGCTTGCCGGCGGCTGTCAGTAAGTCGTAGAGCGCGCGCTGATAGTCGCTCGTCACCCACAACTCGTAACCGATATCACCGGTGAACGAAACACGACCCATGAAGGTCGGGATCATGCCGACGTCCATCTGACGGAACGACATGAACGGGAACGCGGATGTCGACAGATCCTCGGACATCAGCGGCTGCAAGATATCGCGTGCAGCGGGACCGGCGACCGACAGGCCGGTGTATTCCATCGCGCAGGGGCGGACCGTGACGCCCGAGGGCGGCAGGGTGCGTTCGAACCAACGCATGTAGAACACTTCGGCAGCGTAGGTGCCGACGACGAAGAAGCGATCCTGCGCAAGGCGCGCGACGGTGAAGTCACCGATGAGGCGACCCGCTTCATTGAGCATCGGCGTGAGCACCATGCGGCCGATCGCGGGGACGCGGTTGGCCATGACGGTGCCGAGCCACTCGGCAGCCTTCGGGCCGGTGACCTCAAACTTGCCGTAGTTGGAGATCTCCAGCAGACCCGCCGCATTGCGCACGGCATGGCAGTCTGACGCGACGTGCGCATGGGCGCTGGAGCGGCGGAAGGTAACTTCTTCGGTCGGTTCCATGCCCTTCGGTGCAAACCACAATGCGTGCTCAAGGCCGCAGTAGTCGCCGAACATCGCGTTCTCAGCCACGAGACGATCGTAGATCGGCGTGGTGCGCAACGGACGGCCTGCCGGCAACTCTTCGTTCGGGAAGCGGATGCGGAAGCGACGCGAGTAGTTCTCACGCACCTTGGCGTTGGTGTAGGCGAGGGTGGCCCAGTCGCCGTAACGCGCGACATCCATGCCCCAGATATCGGCGCCCGGGTCGCCGTTGACCATCCACTGCGACAGCGCCAGACCGACGCCACCGCCCTGACTGAAGCCGGCCATGACGCCGCAGGCGACCCAGTAGTTTTTCAGACCGCGCACGGGTCCGATCAGTGGGTTACCGTCCGGTGCGAAGGTAAACGGACCATTCACGATCTTTTTGATGCCGGCATTTTCAAGGCGCGGGAAGTGACGGAACCCCACTTCCAGTGACGGCGCGATGCGATCAAGGTCGTTCTCAAGCAAATCCTGGCCGAAGTCCCACGGCGTGGTTTTCGGAGACCAAGGTACGCCAGCGCGTTCGTAAGTGCCCATCAGCATGCCGCCGCGTTCCTGGCGCATGTAGATTTCGCCCTCGAAGTCGATGCAGTGCAGCTGTTCTTTTTGACCCTGGAATTCCGGAATGTCGTCCGTGATCAGATACTGGTGCTCCATCGCGAGGATGGGCAGTTCCAGACCAGCCATACGACCGACTTCGCGTGCCCACAAGCCGCCTGCGTTCACGATATGCTCGGCGTGCACCGTGCCCTTTTCCGTGACCACATCCCAGGTGCCATCCGTCCGCTGCACGGTGTCGATGACCCGGTTCTGACGGATGATTTCCGCACCACCGATCTGCGCCGACTTGGCGTAGGCGTGCGTCACACCATACGGATCGACGTGGCCTTCGATGGGGTCATACATGGCGCCGACAAAATGCTTTTCATCGAGCAGCGGGAACAGATTTTTCGCTTCAGGGACGGAAATCAGTTCCAAATCCATGCCGAGGTAGCGGCCGCGGGCCTTGGCCATCTTGAGCCAGTCTAAGCGTTCCGGCGTGCCGGCCAACATGATGCCGCCGGTGATATGAACCCCGCAGGACTGTCCCGAAATCTCTTCGATCTCGCGGTATAGATTGATGGTGTATTGCTGCAGCTTGGCGACGTTTGGGTCGCCGTTCACCGTGTGCATACCGCCGGCTGCGTGCCACGTGGAGCCTGAAGTCAGCTCCGCTCGCTCAATGAGCATCACGTCTTTCCAGCCTGCCTTGGTCAGGTGATAGAGCACGCTCGCGCCCACCACGCCACCGCCAATCACCACGACCTGTACATGATTCCGCATGTCGACCTCTATGCTGTGTCCAATTCAGAGTCCCCCTCGAGCACGGCCCGAGGGCGAGCGATTAACTGACGGGGTGTGCCCCGCCTTCTTCCTTGCGACGCGCGACGAACGCGTCGATCGATTCGATGATCGCCGGATCCCGCGCAGGTGGCACGTATTGCGCCAGCGAATCGCGCCAGATTTTCTGCGCGCGCTGCGTGGCCGTGAGCGCACCGGCTTCCGTCCACTGTCCGAAGTTGCTCCAATCCGAGACGAGTGGGGCGTAGAACGCCGTGCGATACCGCTCCATGGTGTGCGCGCAACCGAAGAAGTGCCCGCTCGGGCCCACTTCGGCGATCGCTTCCACTGCAAGGTCAGCCGGATCCGCCGACACCGGTTGGAAGGTCTCGGCAAACATCTGCAACATCTCGATGTCGAGAATGAACTTCTCATACGAGGTCGACAGTCCGCCCTCTAACCATCCCGCCGAGTGCAGGATGAAGTTGCAACCGCCCATGAGAGCGCCCCAGAGGCTCATCTGCGATTCGTAGGCCGCTTGCGCATCCGGCGCATTCGACGCCGTGGCATTCGATGAGCGCCAGGGCAGACCGAGGTGGCGTGCCATCTGGCCGGCACCAAACGCTGCTTTGGCGTACTCAGGCGTGCCGAAGGCGGGTGCGCCCGACTTCATGTCGACGTTCGAGGTGAAGCTACCGTAGATCACCGGCGCGCCCTTGCGCGTGATCTGTGTCAGCGTGATGCTGGCCAGTGCTTCGGCGTGCGCCAGCGTGAGCGCGCCGGCGATCGTCACCGGAGCCATGGCGCCGGCGAGCGTGAACGGCGTGATGATCGTCGGCTGTCCCCACAAGGCGAAGTCGATGAGACCCTCGGCCATCGGGATGTCCAGCTGCAACGGCGAGTTGGTGTTGATCACACCCGTGGCATAAGCCTTTGAGCGGAACTCTTCGTCCGTCAGGCCGTAAGCCATGCGGATCATTTCGAAGTTGTCGTTGATCTGACCGGTGCCGCGCGCATAGACAAGCGGAATCTTGTCGGTCATGTTCACCATGACGCGCGTGGTTTCCAGATGCCGAATATGGACCGGAACATCCTGCGGTTCGACGCCGCCGCCCAGAATCGTCATCACCTCATAGTTCTGGCAGAGCTTCATGAGATTGGTGAAATCCGCGAAGGTGCCGGCGCGACGCCCGCCCTCGACATCCATGATATTTGGCGGTCCCGACACGCACGCGAAGGACACGTGACGACCGGACATCGGCTGATCACGTGAGGAATCACGACCGTGCAGCGTGAAGCCTTTTGGTGTGGTGGCCAGCGACTCGGTGACGAGGCCACGGTCCAGACGCACCATCATGGTCTGTTCGTTTACGGATGCGCCGGCGGCCTCATAGCGGCGGCGGGCTGGCTCTGAAAGCACGCGCATGCCCTGATTCTCGAGGATGGACAGCGCCGCCTCGTGCATGGCCGCGACCTGGTCGTCCGAGAACACGCGCAGTGGTTCATAAGGATTGACGAGTTGGCGATACGCGCGCGTGCGATCAAAAGCGGCTGTGCCGGCAACGCCGGTGGTCCGGCGCCGTGCGCGGCGATCACTGCGGTCTTCTGTGCGGTCTGACATCGGTCGGAACTCCGGAAACAGTCAAAGGAGGCAGTCAAGCCTTAGTCGGCGTCGGTGGCGGCGAGTTCCTCGCGCCCCGGGCCAAAGTGCTCGATGAGCCAGGTTCGAAACAGGGCGATAGCGGTATCGCTCAGAGAATCGGGATGAGTGACGAGATAGTAGCCGTAGCCCTCGTCCAGTGTGGCGGAATACGGCCTAACGAGTCGTCCGGCGGCCAAATCTTCCCGAAACAGATTGAGATCGACGAGGGCGACGCCTTCGCCGGCGATCACGTACTGGACCGCCAGGAGCGCGGTGTCGAACACGAGGCCCCGCTCAAAGTTCATGGGCGGCAGTTGTGCCTGGCGGACCAGCTGACTCCAGAGGTGATGGCGCGGCAGATCCGCGATGCGCACGTGCACGAGCTCGTTGTCGCGTAAAAAATTGGCGAGATCCTTCCCCGCCTCGCGCTTCGCGAGGTCCGGATGACAGACGATGCCGAGTTTGACCGGCCACAGCAGGTCCGACACCAGGTCCGTCACGGTGGGCTTGGAGTAGACCACCGCAACGTCCACATCATGGGGCGGAGGGCCGACGCCGTACGGACTGACAAGATCGATTTCCACTTCATTATTGGCGCGCCGGAAATCGCGCAAAATCGGCACGGCGGCGTGCACGGCGAAACTCGGCGGCATCTGCACGCGCAAGGTGCGCAGGGTCGGCGCGCCGGCATGGCGGATTTCATCCAGCGCATATTCGAGGCGGTCGAAGGACTTAGTCACGACCGGCAGCAAGTGCTGGCCCGCTGGCGTCAGAGCGAGTGTATGCGGCTTGCGGTCGAAAAGCTGGACGCCGATGAGTCTTTCCAGGGAAATGACATGTCGGGATAGCGCGCTTTGCGAGATCAAGAGCGCGTTAGCAGCTCCGGTAAAACTGCCGTGCTTGGCCACGGCCTCAAAAGCCCGTAGCGCGTTCAGCGGTAGCCAGCGGCGGTCAATCCGCACCCGATCCATGCTCACTCCGAGTTTGTGACCCGTACGCTCATTGCCAGTCATGAGCTAGGAAAGTCACCGCGCAGATTGGGGTAAGCGCGAGCGGCTCGCAATGCCTTTTTAAGATGCCCGAATCCAATTTATGGACTTCATGACGGCGCGTCTGTGTGGAAATCTGGCATCTATTGCCAGGCGCAGGGGCGCCGGGCCCAGATCAGGGATCGTCGACCCATGTCCAGCCTGTCCGAAATCAACTCTGCCGCCGAACATACGATTGCGGCGATCGAAATTACCCACCACCGTCTGCCGTTGGATCCCCCGTTCCGCGCCAGCTGGGACACCAAGCCCCGCGTGCACTTCGATGCCACCGTGGTGCGGGTGCGGACCAATACCGGGCTGGAGGGCGTGGGCTCCGGTGACCTGATGGTGGGCTTTGCCGGCCATGAGAATCTCTTCATAGGCCGCGATGCCTTGGCCATCGAGCGCCACTACCGCGTGTTGTCGCACATCGACTTCCACTACGGCCGTTGCTGGCCCTTAGACCTCGCGCTGTGGGATCTGGCGGGCAAGATCACAGGACAGCCTTGCTGGAAGCTCTTGGGCGGTCTGTCGCGCAAAGTCCGCGCTTACGCGTCCTCTGGCACGCTGCGCACGCCGAGCGAAACCGCGGATGTGGCGGAGCGCATGCTCGCCGAAGGGTATCCGGCGCTCAAACTGCGCTTCCATCGCGGCGACTGGCGCGATGACATCAAAACGCTCGAAGCGGTGCGCGCCCGATTGGGCGATCGCATCGATCTGATGGTCGATTGCAATCAGGGCTGGCGTATGGCCTGGGATACGGAAGCACCGTGGACCTACAAGGACGCGATCGTGGTCGCCCGCGAGCTCGAGCGACTCAAAGTTTATTGGATGGAGGAGCCGCTGCACCGCGCGGATGCGAGCGGCATGCGCTCGCTGCGTGAGGCGGTGGATATCCGCATCGCCGGCGGCGAAATGACCCGTTCGATCACCGATTTCCGCGATCTCATCGACGGCCGCTGCCTCGATGTCCTACAGCCAGACGTCGCGCTGGTCGGTGGTATCACCGGTTGCCGTCGCGTGGCGCTAATGGCGCAGGAACACAACCTCATCTTCACGCCCCACACCTGGACGAACGGTATGGGCGTCACAGCCAACGCGCATTTGTGCGGCGGTTGCACCGACGCGCCCTTCCTCGAGTTCCCCTACGATCCGCCCGAGTGGAGCCTCGACCGTCGCGACTTCATCATGGCCGAGCCGCTCGCCGTTGATCGCGACGGTTGGATCGACCTAGGCTTGCGCCCAGGGATGGGTTACCAGTTGGACGAGGAGCGCTTGGCGCACACTCGCATCAGCTAACGCGTCAGGAGCATCAGTCGTTGATCGACTGATAGACGAGGTTGGTCCAATCGGCGAGCAGGGCGTAATCCTCCGGGAGCACCTGCTCGAAGTACATCGCCACCAGCGACTCCTTAGGGTCGATGATGACGGTGGTGGTCGCATAACCACTCCAGCCGTACTGGCCAGTAGAGCCGAGTTGGCCATACGCGACAGGGTCTTTGAGTACGCCGACGCCGAGGCCAAAGCCGTAACCGGGCCACGGCGTGCTGATCGTGCCCAAATGGTCGGCCGACATCAGCTCCACCGTCTTGCGCCCTAAAATGCGGTGGTTGTTGCCGGTGCCCCCATCCAACAGCATTTGTGCAAAGCGCAGGTAATCGTCGGGCGTTCCCGACAATCCCGCGCCGCCAAAGGGATGGGCGGTAAAGCGCTCATAATTTGCGCCATTCGGGCTTGGGATCAGGCCGCCAGCAGGATTGGGGTTATACAGCGTCGCAAAACGCGCGGCCTGCGCTTGTGGCACGCCAAAGACGGTGTCGTGCATGCCGAGCGGCTCTAGAATAGTTTTACGCACATACGCGTCAAACGGCATGCCGGAAAAATATTCCACCAGATAGGCCTGAACATCGGCCGCGTAGCTGTAGACCCACCGCGAACCCGGGTCGGCGACGAGCGGCATGCTCGCCATCTGATGCGTCATCGAAGCCACCGAGTCGGCGTGTCCGTAATCAATCTGTGCCGTGCGATAGGCGCGATCGACGACCGTGTCGCCGAAGACGCCGTACACGAAACCGGCCGTGTGGCGGAACACGTCCTCAATGGTGATCGGGCGCTTCGGCGCTGCGTAGCGCGGAGAACCGTCCGCCTCATCACCGGCGTACACCTGCACCTGCGCGAATTCGGGGATGTACTTGGAGAGCGGATCCGAGAGTTGGAATTTGCCTTGCTCGAAGAGCGTGAGCAGCGCCACCGCGGTGACCGGTTTGGTCATCGAGTAGAGACGAAAGAACTGGTCCGTCCGCATCGGTTGATGGGAGGCCAGGTCCGCCTCGCCATAGGCTTTCTCGTATGCGAGGCGTCCATGCCGGGCAATCACAACCACCCCGCCGGCCGAGCGACCGGACTGGATCGCCGACTCGAGACGCTCATCGAGGCGTTTGAGTCGCTCGCTAGACAGACCCACGGATTCGGGGGTCGCGCGAGGTAGCGAGGAGCCGGCCCAGGCGCTCGCAAGCGATGGGCAGAGGCCGAGGGTGAGGAGGAGGGTCGCGAAGCGCGTGGGGGTATTCATGACCCGATGGTAGCCGGTCCGCGTCAAAACCTATACGTTCTCCGCGGACTGGATGAGTTCTCGATCAGCGGCCCTTCCATTCCGGCTTGCGCTTCTCAGAGAAAGCGCGCGCGCCCTCCAAGAGATCTTCCGAACGCAGGACACGTTGCACGGCGCCGAGGGCGTCGTGCAGTTCGAACGCTTCGTTCTGCGGGATCATCTCGCTGTGCTGCAGCAACTGCTTGATGGCCGGGAACAGCAGAGGTGGGCCCTCGGCGATCATCGTCGCAATTTCGCGGGCTTTATCCATCGCGGTGCCCGACGGCACGATCCAGTTCACGAGTCCCCAGTGCTTGGCTTCAGCGGCATCCATGGTGCGGCCAAGCATCAGCATCTCCACGGCCACGTGATAGGGGATGCGGCGACGCAACTTGATGGTGGCCGCGTCGGCTAGCACGCCGACTTTGATTTCCGGCAGCGCGAAAGTGGCATGTTCCTCGGCGACGATGAGGTCGCAGCCCAACACCAACTCAAAACCGCCGCCGAAGGCGATACCGTTCACCGCGGCAATGACAGGTTTGTCGAGATTGCGCGGGTAGTTGAGGCCACCGAAACCGCCGACGCCCCAATCCGAGTCGGATGCCTCCCCGTCCGCTGCGCCCTTCAAATCCCAACCGGGTGAAAAGAACTTATGTCCCGCGCCGGTGAGAATCGCGACGCGCAACTCAGGGTCATTGCGGAAGCTCGTCCAAATCTCGTTCAGTTGCCGACTCGTCGACAGCGCAATGGCATTCGCCTTGGGACGGTCGATGGTGACTTCGAGAATGCCGTTGTTGCGTGTGGTGCGTACGCCGCCGTCGATGGCCATGGTTTTACTCCGCGATGCGTATGAGCGCGTCAACTGCGACGACGCCCCGGCCTTCCGGCCGAACGATAATGGGATTGACGTCCAGTTCCACGAGCGTGTCGACGTTGGCCTCGGCGTAGTGCGCCACGGCCAAGATGGCCTTCACCAAAGCGTCGACGTCACCGGCGGGTTTGCCGCGGAAACCTTTCAGCAGCCGCAACACATTGAGGCGTTGCAGTCCTTGGCGGATCGCGGTTTCCGTGAACGGCGGAAGTAGGCTCGTGCTGTCATGCAGATATTCGGTGAGCACGCCGCCGGCACCGAGCACGAGGACCTGCCCGAATTGGGGATCGACGGTCAGACCGACGAGAATTTCCGCCACGCCATCGACCACCATCTGCTCGACGAGGACGGTGTCGCTCAATGCGGCGAGGCGCTCCGCGGTGGCCGTTGCCTCGGCTGCGCTTCGAATATTCAAGGCCACGCCGCCGACGTCCGACTTGTGGGCAAGATCGGCGCTGGCCGCTTTGATCACCACCGGAAAGCCGATCGCCGCGGCCGCTGCAGCTGCCTCTGAGATCGAGACGGTGCGTGCCATCGGGACGGGCAGCCCGTGGGCACTGAGCGCTGCCTTGCCTTCGTCCTCGCGCAAGGTGCGAGCGGCGGTGCGGCCGGCGCGTGGACGTTGCAGCGTCACGGGTGGCGCGTCGCGCCAACGGGCGCCGATATGCGCGGCCGCATTCAGCGCTTCCAAGCCTTCGCGCTGACCCTGCAGCGGGATGACGCCTTGCTGAGTGCAGTAGGAACGAATGTCTTCGTAAAGCGTCTCGGGCAGAGAGGCCAGCATGGCGGCGCGTGCGCCGGCTTTGCGAGCCTCGTCGACGAAGAGTCGAATTGGACCATCGAAGGCTGAGGTGTCCGAGCGATCCGCCGGCGGACAGTCGAGCATGAAGGCGACGGCGTCGT
>CANGOP010000038.1 GCA_947455595.1 Gammaproteobacteria bacterium | reverse complement strand
TATGCGCATGGTATGCGCATATAGATTGAGGTGCAAGGCTCACGACAGAGTCTGCTCGAGTGTTGAAATTCATGACAGTGCCTATGGGCACATCTCGGAATTGCCCAGACATCGCTGACGGCAAGCTGCTGCGATGCAGTGGGTGAGGGGCGTTGGAAGAGCGACTAACTGAGCGGCGTTGATGAACTTGTCCGTATTCAGCGTATTGACATCTCGCACTGGGCAGCGGTCTTTTTTGCAGATGATTTCATTCATTGTTCTCGCGTGTCTTAAGCCCTAAAGGTTAGTGGAGATCAGCTTGATAACCAAACTACCTTGAATTGGTGGGCTGTAGCGGGCAAAAATTGAGTTTACGTTTGTGAGTGTAATTTCGCACTGCTTCTTGTTTGCCGGATTTTCGCCAAGAAATTTATTTGTGAGAGCGATCAACTCGATCGGTATTTTTTCTTGAGTCTTCCTATCCATCAGTACTTGAAAATTTGGATTGCGGTCCACCGCCCATCGAGTACCATATTTTTTATGGAACATCGGCAAGTACTCATCCCAAAGCGTATTATCAAAACTTACATCGATCTCAGTTACTAATTTGTTTTTGAATGAAACGAATACGCTAACTGGTTCGTTACTGTTTCCAATCCCGACGCCGTAGCCAAACGGAACGCGGCAGTAGTTGATGCTCGCGGTCGTCGAGCATTCGGGGCCGCGAGACAATTCGTGCTTCTCGAGCAAATAACTCATCCCATGTTGCTCAAGTTCGTTGGGTTCGCTCCATAGTGTTTTTGATTCATCAGGCGGGTTTAGCTTGTAGGTTTTAACGCCGAGCGTATTCATGATCTCAGCGGGAGTTTTGGTATCGCCGACCGAGAGACCCTTGAAATCGCATGGCGGCGCTGCGCTCGCACCGACTACACGGTCGCGCGAAGGCGTTGCCTGAGCAGGAAAAGGCAGCGCGAGTAGCGCCGCCACGAGTAGCTTGGCTAATTTGGGCATTCCGTCCCGTCCTGTGCGCGAAGCGCATGTTCCTTCTCGAACCCAGTCTAACCAACAGGTTTAGCGGGCCGTGGAATAAAGACTAAGGGATATCGAACTTACTAAGCCCGATTACGAAAACGCGAAGGCTTTATGTTGGCGTTTATATTGGGGTCGGCCTCCGGTTGTTGGTGGCCGTGAATTTCAGGCGGTTGAGTTGGCGAGATATCTCGGCAAACTGACCCTCAAACTGACCCTTAGAGTCTCTTTGAGCGGTAGGCAAAAAGGCTTAACTCTTTGTTTTTATTGGTGGGCGCGACAGGGATCGAACCTGTGACCCCTTCCATGTCAAGGAAGTGCTCTACCGCTGAGCTACGCGCCCTCCCTGAGGAGGCGCGGAAGGATACGTGACCCATCCATTGCCTGCAACTTTTTATCCTGCTTGAAGGTTTCGACTCATCGCCCCGCGCGGCGCGGATGTCCGTAAAAACCGAAATTCGCGTCGAATCCAGCCCGATTGTTGTGCTTCAGGGCGACATCCTGGTGTAAATTTCGAACATTATTCTGTCCATGACAGCGGTCGCCTTCCGGAGCGATCAGACGTAGGGGAGTCCTGCACCGGAGCGGGATCTTGGTTGGAAAGGATTGTCAGTATGGCCACCACGGTCACCCTCAATATTAACGGTGTGAATCGCTCGGTCACCGTCACTGACGTGAACATGAAGTTGCTCTGGGTCCTGCGCGACATGCTGGGCCTCACGGGCACGAAGTATGGCTGTGGCATTCAGCAATGCTCGGCGTGTGCCGTGCTCCTTGACGGCCAAAATGATTACGCCTGCGCCTTGGCCGTTTCTGACGTCATCGGCAAGAAGGTCACTACGATCGAAGGCCTTGCCGGTGTCGATCCGTCCTCAAAGGTGGCGGCTGATGCCAATTATGTGAAGGCAGCGGCTGCGTGGCAGCAGTATCAGGTGCCGCAGTGCGGTTACTGCCAGTCCGGCATGTTGGTTCGGTGTGTGGGCGCGATGAAGGCGGGCCACCACGGTTCGCAGATTCTCCCGGAGATGCCGAATATTTGCGCTTGCGGCACGTACGCCCGCATCAAGCAAGCCGTCACCAATCTCTAAGGAGCGGACATGAATAACTCTTCAAAGACGCCGGATGCGCCGGCCGTGTCAGATCCGTCCCGTCGTGATTTTCTGAAGTCCGGCGCGGGTCTCACCGTGGCCGTGGCGCTCGGTGGCGTGGGTCTCAGTGTCTCCAAGTCCGCTGAAGCGTCGGCGGCGTATCCGGGTCTCGTGACCTCTTGGCTCAACGTCAGCACCGCCAACGTGGTGTCGCTGACCATAGGCACGACGGAGATGGGTCAGGGATCACGCTCGGGATTGGCGCAAATCATTGCCGAGGACCTGTGCGTTGATATCAATAGCGTGGTGCTGCTCCAAGGCGGCGCGACGATTGCCTACACGGGCAGCAATGCGGTCTCCCGTGGCTACGCCACCTCGACCGGTGGTAGCGGCGCCGTGCGCAACAATTTCTGGGCCTTGCGCGATGCGGCGACACAAGCGCGCGAGATGCTGGTGCTGGCGGCCATGGATCTCACCGGCGACACGCTGCGGGCGAACTACACCACGGTCAATGCCGTTGTGACCTACACGCCGACCGGTGCGAAGTACACCTACGGCCAGTTGGCCGACGCGGCGTCCACCAAGGCTGCCCTCGTCACCGGTCTGACGGCACCCGACACACCGTTTAGCGCCTTGTCCGTCATCGGCAAGTCGGTACCGCGTGCCGATATTCCACCGAAGTTGACGGGTAAGGCCGTATACGGCGTCGACGTTGTCTTGAAGAACATGGTTTTTGCGGTCGTGAAGCACTGCCCGACGTTCGGCGGTTCGCTCTCGGCCGTGCCGGCGACCCCGAAGGGCGCCATCGCGGCTGTACCGTTGGCGGTTTACGACTTCACTTTCCCGGATCCGACCAAGAACTACACCGCATCGACGTTGTTGAAGTTGACGCGCGGATTGGAAGTCTCGGGTAGCCAGACAGCGGTTGCCGTGGTCGCGGCCGATACCTGGAATGCGATCAATTACGCCAACGCGCTTGCGCCGGCGTGGAAGTTGCCCGCGGGTGCGACGAGCCTGAACGATGCGCAATTCTTGGCGGATGGTAATGCGCTGATTTCCCAGACGACCCTGCCCTCGACGCAGCCGGGAATTGTGACGGGTACGTCCGTCACACCCAGTGCTACCTTGTATACCGTTGCGGGCTCCTATGCCGCGACGGAGCCGGCGGTGGCGAGTGCCGGGCAGGTGGTGGATGTGGTGTATACACTCCCGTACGTCGCGCACGCCGCGATGGAAGTGTTGAGCTGCACGGTCGATTACAAGCCGGGCGTGAGCTGCACGATCTATGCATCGACGCAGGTGCAGCAGAATGCGCTCAAGCTGGTCTTTTTGCTATTACGCCAACTGGGCGATACCACGATCGCACCGATCACGAATGGCGTGTGGGATACCAGCCGTATCCAGATCAGCACGACATTCTTAGGGGGCGCGCTCGGTCGTAAGTTGGAAGTCGACTTCATCAGCCAGGCTGTGCAGACCGCGGTGGCGGTTTCGAAGTTGGCGGCCGGTCCTCGTCCGGTGAAGCTCATGTGGACGCGTGAGCAGGACTTCACTCACGACCAATACCGCCCCATGGCCGTCGTGCGCGCGCGTGCCGGGGTCAATGGTTCCGGTAACACGGCCACGATCGCAGGACTCGAGTACCGTGTGGTGTCCCCATCGATCGCGCAGCAGCGCGGCAGCGTGCTCAATACGAACGCCGCCGCGGGTGTTGTGGGTGATAGCCAGGGTTCGGAAGGCGCTCGCGACTTGCCGTACGCGATGGGTTCGCAGCTCATCGAATACGTCACGCATCCGTCGCAGATTCCACTGGGCTATTGGCGCTCGGTGGGCGCGTCCATCAACGTGTTCGCCGTCGAGTCGTTCATGGACGAGCTCGCGGTGGCAGTGGGCGCTGACCCGTACCAATTCCGCCGCAATCAGCTGCTCTCGACGATTAGCAGTGGGGCCGCCAACGCCGCGATGGCGCAGCGCTGGTTGGCCGTGCTGGATTCCGCTGCGACCTTGGGATCGTGGGGTAAACCGGCGGCCGGCAACTTCCAAGGCATCGCGGTGGGTGCAGCGTTTAACAGCATCATCGCCATGGTGGTGGAATTGTCAGCGACGGCGACATCCATCACCGTGAAGAAAGTATCGGTGGCATTGGATAGCTACCTGGTCGTCAACCCGGACTCGGCGATCGCGCAGATGCAGGGTGGCGTGGTGCACGCGTTGAACGCGACGCTCTACGGACGGCAGACCTTCGTGAATGGTGTCGCGCAGCGGGCTAATTTCAACACCTACAGCATGATCCGGTCGTCGTCGATGCCGGATGTGCAAGTCGTGCTGACGCAGCCGACGACCCTCGCGCGCAGTGGCGTCATCGGCGGTGTGGGTGAGTTGGGTGTGCCGGCGCTGGCGCCTGCGATTGCCCATGCGTTCTTTAAAGCCACGGGTAAGCGCGTACGTTCGCTGCCGTTCTTCGGTTAACGGATGGGTCGTAGAAGGGCCCTGACCGTTCCTCGGTCAGGGCCCTTTTTTTGCGCTATCCCCACCGTCTCCGAAAGCCGTTATTCTCATCGAAACGAGGGCGGGGACATCCTCGCGGAGACCGCCCGCAATCCCGACATCCGCGATCAAGGGGGAGAGTCCGATGAAACAGTTGTTCTGGGGCGGTTTATTGCTGTGTGCGGTCATGGGGACGGCGTGGGCGGATGCACCACCACCCGCCATGGCAACTCGTAAGCCCGTGAAGGTCAGCACGTCGGAAGTAGCTGGGTCTATTTTTCACAGCAGGTTTGCGTTTCCGGACACCGCCAGTACCGATGGGCCTGCGACCGAAGTGGTCATGCTGCGCTCGAAGGACCGCAAGTTTGAAGTGGGTCTTTATGAGGCCGGACCGTCGGAGTCGGACATCGATGCCTATTCCGAGAATGAGTTCTTCTTCATTGTTGAGGGTGCCATCACCTTGACCTCAGCGGACGGATCCGTCGTCGCCGCCAAGGCGGGTGAGGGTGTTGCCATTCCGAAGGGCTGGAAAGGGCACTGGTCGACGAAGGGCTACAAAAAGTACTACGTCACTTACGATAGCCCGGCCGGGAAGTAACAGCACCCCAGACAAGGTGAGCGCGAACCCGCGCGCGCCCGGACTTGTGCGTTGAGGGACGCCGTGGATGACCTGCCGGTGCAGGAGCGTGACATCTGATGGTTCGGTATCTGCTGGATACCGATATCTCGTCTTGCATTATGAAGCGGTCAAACGCCGCCGTGATTGAACGGCTGCAAGCAGTGCCGATCAGTTGCGTGGCGATCTCCATCATTACCAAGTCGGAACTCCTTGACGGAGTTGAACTGTTCCCTCGGTGCCAGCAAGATTCGTTAGCGCTGAAAGAAGATCTGCGGCATATCGAAATGCTTGATTTCGACGATGAAGCTGCGGAGCACTACGCCAATATTCGTGGCTTCTTGAAGACGAGCGACGAGATGATTGGAGCAAAGGATCTGTTCATCGCAGCTCACGCGCGCTCAAAGCAACGGATTCTCACGACCAACAACATGCGGGAGTTTGGTCGCGAGCCTCATTCGCAGCTTGAGAACTGGGCTCTGTAACGCCCCTTTGCGTTCGATTTGACTGACATCGACTTTTCGATGCTCAGGCTGTCAAAAACACGTTCAGCATGCGTAGCCTTATGGCCGGAGCCTGCCTTGATTGACGGCGGGCAAGACGGTGGCATCAGCCCTTGAGTGACAATAGGCGTTCGCCCCGATCGATCGCGCTAGTTCCCGAGAGGCATTCGCGGCGCGATGAGTGCCCATAGCCCAAGTACCACAAAGATGATCGCGGCCAGTGTGTGCACGAGGCGGATCGGCAGTCGACCGGCGAGACGCTGTCCAATGAGGACGGCCGGGACGTTGGCGAGCAGCATGCCCGCCGTGGTGCCGCAAACAACCGCAACCACCGAGGGATAGCGGGCAGCCAGTATGACGGTCGCGATTTGAGTCTTGTCGCCCATCTCCGCCAAGAAGAACGCGATGACCGTCGTGCCGAGAATGCCGAATCGACTCTTGGGTAGCTCGGTTTTCTCGTCGATAGCGTCCGGCACCAATATCCATCCCGCCATGGCGATGAAGGAGACCGCAAGACCGTACCGAAGGGCCGTCGGCCCCATGGCTTGCACCACCAAGTGGCCGACCAACCCAGCGAGCGCATGATTCACGAGTGTCGCGAGCGCAATCCCTAAGATGATGGGTCCGGAGCGTCGATAGCGCGCGGCCAACACAAACGCGAGTAACTGGGTCTTGTCGCCGATTTCGGCAAGCGCGACGATGCCGGCTGAGACGAGAAAAGCTTCCATGGCGGCAGGATAATGGAAACTTAAGGCCGAGTTCATGTCGGTGTCGCTATGATGCCGTGAAACTGAGAAAGGCTGGATGCTCCCACGCTTGCGTCACCGTCTGCTGGTCCCGATCGCGCTGCTCCTGTTGATGGCGGCGGCGTGTGGGACTGTCGCCTCAACTTGGTCGACCTTTTCCCATACCTGGGATGAGCCAGAACATTTGGCTGCCGGCCTGCAACTGGTCGATACCGGCCATTACGACTACGACATCCAGCACCCACCCATCGCGCGTACCCTGTTGGCGATCGGTCCGTACCTGGCGGGCGCGCATTCGCAAGGGCTGCGGCCACCGGACGGTAAGCCCGAAGGCATCGAGATTCTCTACGGTGAGGGACACTACGATCTGTACTTAACACTGGCGCGCGCCGGCGTGCTGCCCTTTTTGGTGCTACTGATTTGGGTCACCTATCTGTGGGGCCGTACCGTGCTGGATCGTGGCGGTGCGTTGGCGGCCGCTGCGATCGTCGCCTCGACGCCGACGGTTTTGGGTCATGCCGGCATTGCGACCCTCGACGTGGCTGCCGCCGCGACGTGTCTGCTTGCGCTGTACGCGTTCCGCGCCTGGTTGCTCACCGGGCGTCTGCGCGATGCGGCCATGGTGGGCGTCTCGGGCGGACTGGCGCTCGGCGTCAAGATGTCGGCGATCCCGTACGGGGGCATTGCCGGTGTGCTGATTCTCGGCATACACCTCGTCGATGAGCACCGTGAACCCAGTCGTCGCCAGCCGGTGAGTGCCGGGGGCTGGTGGACGGGCGGGGTCATCGCGCTCACCTTCGTGATCGCCGTGCTGACCTCAGCTTACGGCGGGCGCTGGATCTACCTCACGGACCATATCCATCATTTCAATCAGGCGATCGGCTACCTCTTCGGCTACAAGACCGGCCTGTTGCGGGAGCCCGCTTATGACTTCTTCGAGCACGTTCCCGTGCCGCTCGCGCTGCAGTGGTATCTGGGTGCCCTGCAGGCGGTCACCGTCCATAACGATCGAGGTCACCTCTCGTATCTGCTCGGCGAGTTGCGCTCGGGCGGTTGGGCAGGCTTTTATCTGCTCGCGATCGGTGTGAAGACGCAGTGGCCATTGTTGCTCGGGGGATTGGCCGGGTTTGGCGTCTTGGTGCGCCGAGCGTGGCAGGAAGCGCGCTTGGCACCGCTTACGCTACCGGCGATCACAGCGGGGATACTCTTCTTCGCCTCGGATTACAGTCACATCAACATCGGTGTGCGCCACGTACTCGTCGTTTATCCATTGCTCGCGGTCGGTGCCGCTGTGACGACGGTGGCCTTGTGGCGGCAGATCCGCTCCCGCGGCCGAGGGGCGCTCATCGCGGCGGTCGTGCTCGCGGCAGGCGTACTCGGTGAGAGCGTGACCCTCGTCAAGACATGGCCGGATTATCTCGCTTACTTCAATCCGTTTGCGCCACACCCCGAGCAGGTGTTGGTCGACTCGGATCTTGATTGGGGGCAGGACTTCAAGCGCTTGCGGATTCGGCTCGCGGAGCTACAGATCCCCTCGGTGTCGCTCGCCTACCTAGGCACGGCGGACTTGAATCGGGAAACGCTACCGTCCTATCGATTGCTGACGAACCCGGAACAACCCGTGTCGGGTTGGGTGGCGGTCAGCGCCCTGGCCCGTGCCTATTCACCGGGGCATCTCGCGTGGCTCGATGCCTATCCGGTGCGCGAACACATCGGGCACACCATCGATCTCTATGACATTCCGGCGATATCGGCGTCGCCCGCAACGCAGTGAGCGGCCGGTTGAATCCGGGAGCGTGACGCTGTTCGCGGCGGGGAACGGCCCGTTTTTTGTTAAACTGACGCGATTTTTCTTCGTCGAGGCCGATTGTCATGCCCGTGATCACTTTACCGGATGGTAGCCAACGTTCATTTGAGGCTGCCGTGACCGTCGCCGAGGTGGCGGCCAGCATTGGGGCGGGTCTTGCGAAGGCAGCCATTGCCGGGCGTGTGGATGGCGTGTTGGTCGATACATCGCACCGGATAGAAGCCGATGCGTCTCTCGCCATCGTCACCGACAAAGATCCCGTTGCCTTGGAAGTGATTCGCCACTCGACAGCTCACTTGCTCGCGCAGGCGGTGCAGTCCATCTACCCGACGGCCCAGGTGACCATCGGTCCGGTGGTTGATAACGGCTTCTATTACGACTTCGCGTTTGAGCGCCCGTTCACCCCCGAGGATCTCGATAAGTTCGAGGCCAAGATGAAAGAGTTGGCCAAGGCCGACCACAAGGTGGAGCGCCGGCTGATGGGTCGAGACGAGGCGGTGGCCTTGTTCAAGGGTATGGGCGAGCACTACAAGGCCGAGATCATCGCGAGTATCCCCGCCGATCAGGAGATCAGCCTGTACGGTCAGGGCGAGTGGTTCGACCTGTGCCGGGGGCCCCACGTGCCCTCTACCGGCAAGCTCAAGGCCTTCAAACTCATGAAGGTGGCCGGTGCTTACTGGCGCGGCAACTCTGAGAATGAAATGCTGCAGCGGGTGTACGGCACCGCGTGGCGCAACGATCAAGAACTGAAGGACTATCTGACGCGTCTGGAGGAAGCCGAGAAGCGCGACCACCGACGCATCGGTCGCGAGCTCGGTCTGTTCCATCAGCAGGAAGAGGCGGTAGGCAGCGTGTTCTGGCACCCGCCGGGCTGGACGCTGTGGCGCGATGTCGAAACGTACATGCGCAATCGCCTCAGTCAGGCCGGTTACGTCGAGGTGAAGAGCCCACAGTTGCTGGATCGGACGCTCTGGGAGAAGACCGGTCACTGGGACAACTACCGCGAGAACATGTTCATCGCCGAGTCCGAGCACCGGATGCTGGCGGTGAAGCCGATGAACTGCCCGGGCCACGTCCTGATCTACAAGCAGGGCATGAAAAGCTACCGCGACCTGCCGCTGCGCATCGCGGAGTTTGGCGCCTGTCACCGCAATGAGCCCTCGGGCGCCTTGCACGGGCTCATGCGGGTGCGTGCCTTCACCCAGGACGACGCGCACATTTTTTGTACCGAAGACCAGATCAACGCCGAGACGGTCGCGTTTTGCAGCCTCCTGCAGGCGGTCTATGCGGATTTTGGCTTCACGGAGGTGGCGGTCAAGTTTTCGGATCGACCAGAGAAGCGGGCCGGCTCCGACGAGACTTGGGACAAGGCCGAGGGCGCTTTGAAGGCGGCCGTGGAAGCCGCAGGCCTGCAATACACCCTGAATCCTGGAGAGGGCGCCTTCTACGGCCCTAAACTCGAATTCGTGCTGCGCGACGCCATCGGTCGTGACTGGCAGTGCGGCACCCTACAGGTCGACTTCGTGCTGCCCGAGCGCCTCGACGCTGAATACGTGGCCGAAGACAACACCCGGCAGCGCCCCGTGATGCTGCACCGCGCCATTCTGGGCTCGTTTGAGCGCTTCCTGGCGATTCTCATCGAGCACCACGCCGGCAAGTTCCCGACCTGGCTTGCGCCGACACAAGCCGCGCTTCTCAACATCACCGACCGTCAGGCCGGTTACATGGGGGAATGTGCTGATTTCTTGAAAAATCAGGGGGTTCGGGTGGATACCGACTTGCGTAACGAAAAGATCGGCTTTAAGATCCGCGAGCACACCTTGAGGCGGGTTCCGTACCTCTTGGTGGCGGGGGACCGGGAAGCCGAGTCCCGTACGTTGGCCGTGCGCACGCGCTCGGGCAAGGATCTGGGTTCGATGCCCCTCGAAGAGGTGGCCGAACTGATCCAGTCCGATATCGCGGGCCGCGGCCGTCATTCTTTGGAGGGTTGATTTATCTCTACTACGAAGCGCATACGGCGCAACGACGAAATTCTCGCGCCGTTGCTCCGGGTTATCGGTGACGACGGTTCGCAGGTCGGCGTGATGAACCGGGCGGAAGCCCTACAGTTCGCAGCCTCGCAGTCTCTGGACCTCGTTGAGATTTCGCCGATGGCGGAGCCTCCTGTTTGCCGAGTGATGGATTTCGGCAAATTCCTGTTCGAACAGAACAAGAAGGCTCACGCTGCCAAGCGCAAGCAGAAGCAGATTCAGGTCAAGGAAATCAAGTTCCGGCCTGGAACGGATGAGAATGATTACCAGATCAAGCTGCGTAACATCATTCGCTTCCTGACCGAGGGCGACAAAGCCAAAGTCACGCTGCGCTATCGCGGTCGTGAGTTGGCGCACCAAGAGGTGGGTCGTCGTCTGTTGGATCGGCTCTGCCAGGATCTCGCGCCGCACGCGGCCATTGAGCAGAACCCTCTGATGGAGGGCCGCCAATTGGTCATGATGTTCGGCCCGAAAAAGAAGTAGAATTCAAGGTTTGTCGACGCGGGTGGCAACACCCGTGACACAAGTGACCGGCGCGATGGGCTTATCCTGTCGCGACGGAACGCCCCCAGCGCCCAATTGGGTTGTGAAAGGGTAACAAGAAGTGCCGGCGGGGGACCGACCGGTGTTGGAGAGTGAAATGCCCAAGTTGAAGACCAACCGGGCTGCGGCGAAGCGTTTTCGCAAGACTGCGAACGGTTTCAAGCGCGGCCAGAGCCACAAGCGCCACATCCTGACGAAGAAGCCCTCGAAGCGTAAGCGCCAGCTGCGCTCCGGGAAGATGGTGCACGAGACCGATCTGGGTCGCGTGACGCAGCTGCTTCCGAACCACTAAACGTCAGGAGATAAACCATGGCACGAGTTAAGCGTGGCGTCATCGCCGGACGCCGTCACAAGAAGATCCTGGGCAAAGCCAAGGGTTATTACAACGCACGCCGCAAGGTGTTCCGCGTCGCGAAGCAAGCGGTCATCAAGGCCGGCCAGTACGCGTACGTCGGTCGCAAGCGCAAGAAGCGCGATTTTCGCGCGATCTGGATCCAGCGCTTGAACGCGGCTGCGCGCGGTTATGGCTTGAGCTATAGCCGTCTCATCAATGGCCTGAAGGTCGCTGGTATCGCGATCGACCGCAAGGCGCTCGCGGACCTCGCCGTCAACGAGCCGGCTGCTTTCGGCGCCATCGTCGAGCAGGTCAAGGCGGCAACTGCCGCTGCGGCGTAACGCCGTGGATCTCGCAAGCCTCGTCACCTCGGGTCTTGACGAGATCCAGTCCGCCGCGGATCTGATCGCACTCGATCAGATCCGCGTGCGGTTGCTGGGTAAGAAGGGCCTGGTCACCGAGCAGTTGAAGACGCTCGGCACCTTGAGCCCTGAGGTCCGCCGCGAGGCGGGGGCCCGTATCAACGAGGCCAAGAACGCACTGACGACCGCGATCGATGCACGCCAGGCTGTGCTGGAAGCTGCTGCTGTGGCCGCTCAATTGGCCGCCGGCCGGATCGATGTGACCTTGCCGGGGCGCGGCAGTCATCCCGGTTCCTTGCATCCGGTGACACGGACACGCCTGCGGATCGAAGAAATTTTCCGTCGCGCGGGATTCACGATAGCGGAAGGGCCGGAAGTCGAAGACGACTTCCATAATTTCGAAGCGCTGAATATTCCGGCCAATCACCCGGCGCGCGCGATGCATGACACGTTTTACTTCGGCGATGGCCGGTTGCTGCGGACGCATACCTCGCCCGTGCAGGTCCGCGCCATGCTGAAGAACCCGCCGCCGCTGCGCGTGATCAGTCCAGGCCGCGTGTATCGCTGTGATTCCGATCAGACC
>CANGOP010000037.1 GCA_947455595.1 Gammaproteobacteria bacterium | reverse complement strand
GTGCCAACATCCATCGCCGCAGCGGCAAGAAGGGGATTGTTGTCGTAACGCTGAAGCAGGTTGTCGAACGAAACTTCCATCTGATGATACTTGGGATCATCAGTGTTCATCATAGCGCCGCCACCAGCTTTGCCGACGCGGCCACCAGTCTTCAAGAAAAGAAGGGGAAGAACGTTTTCACCGATCCAACTACCGGCGCTCATGGCCGCATTTCCGAGGCTGGCGAGGCTGGACGCAGTGCCGATGGCGCTACCGAGTCCGCTGCCGCTAGAACCGCCGAGACCGCCAGAACCCGAAGACATTCCCTTCATTTCATTAGCGAGTTCGGCGGGCGTCTGAGTGCCCTGCGCGACAACTTTGCTCATAGGCGTATCTTCGCCAGTTCCGCCGGGAATGTCTGCATGGCCCTGTTTCAGGTCATCAAGGCCGGGAATACCGCCAGTGGCGAGGCCGATGCGACCGCCCTTAGCAGCAAACGTTTCCGCGCCTTTTCCAACCGCTTCAGGAGCAGAGGCAAGCGTAGGCATTTCGTCAGGATTGAGGCCAGCGAGATCAGTCGGACGCGCCATTGGGAGAGGAGCATTGTTTAATGTGCCCATATCAAGCCCAGCAGTTTTTGCGGGCGTCGTCGTGGTCGTCGTCGAAGACGTAGTTTCAGGAGTCTTCGAGCCAAATTTCGCCGACAACTTATCGTAGAGCTTGCCGCCCGCATCACCCAAGCTGGCAATGCTGGTTCCAGTTGCAGCAGCTTCCTTAATTGCATTCTGCTTTTCAGGAAGAATGCTTTTCTGAGGCGTCATAAGCTGGTGCTGTGCGCCCGGCTGGACGGCGGGAACATAACCAACCGCAGCGCCGGGAGCGTTGGCGAACATCGCCTGTTGCGCCTGCAAGGTGCCGTAGGGGTCGCCGGGATTAGGCATCATGGGAGCGCCGCCCTGAGCAAACCCCGCACGCCCACCAGACTTCATGCCGGTAGCACCCTTGCCGGTGGCCTGCGGAGGCGTAGAATAGCCTCCAAGCGACCCAGTGCCCATAGACTGCGCACCCTTACCCGAAGCCTGCGGAGCCATCTGCTGTTGGTTCTGCTGGAACTGCGCATACTGAGGCTGGGACGGGGCCGCGCCCTTACCAGTCGCCTGCGGTGGCTGCTGCTGGCCATATCCGCCGCCAAATCCGCCCATCTGAGGGGGCATGCCGTAGCCGCTCATATTGTACTGATCACCAGCGTACATGGCCGCGCCAGCATAATCAGGCGCACCGCCATACATGGATGAGGAACCAAAGTTAGGCATGCCGTAGTTGCTGGGCTGCCCGTAGCCATACCCGCCGCCATACTGGCCATAACCGCCGTAACCGCCCATCTGGTTGCCGTAACCGCCGCCATAGCCACCATAAGGCTGCGCCTGAGACGCGCCCTTACCGCTCGCTTGCGGGTCCTGTCCGAAGTCGCCAGCGGCATACGCGCCATATTGATTACGAACAGGCGCAACGGGACGCGAGAACTTGCTGGGGTCATAGGTCAACGGAGTGCCCTTGAGAGCATTCACGTCGCCAGACTTAAGAAGCGCGGGCTGCGAATTGTTAATGTTGTATTTGATCTGATCAAGGCTCATGCCCGAATTGGCCATGTCCTGATACTTACGAGCCGAGGCAGCGTCGATGTCCTTACCGGTCGCCGTCTTGTAGGCTTCCGCAACATCCTTATTCAGGCCGCTAACGGCCTGATAATCAGACGCTTGCTGCACGGCAGGTTGCGTGAGTTTCGCGACATCGGAGTTGGGATTGGCGGCGTTGTACGCCTGCGCGCTCTGCGTGAACTTGTTGGTGAAATCCTCGGGCTTGATCGCGCCGGACTGAAGTTGGCCCAGCCAATAGTTGTAACCAGCCTGATCAATGTTCTTGGCGTCAGTACCAATGCCAGAACGACCCATTGAGGCATACGCGCCACGGACCATCTGGTCATAATTGGTCAAATCGCCAACCGGCTTGCTGTTATCGACAGCGGGTGCGCCCGTAAGGAACTGCTGCAAACCGGGATCAAACTCAGAGACTGTCTGCCCAGTATTCTGATTGACCCACACCGGCTGATCGTTGGTATCCTTCGACTGGAAGTAGGTATCTCCGCCAGCAGCGTAGCCGCCACGGCCATACAAACCCGGTTCAAACACAGGGCCGCCCTGACTGTCGGGCACGAGACCGCCAGAGGCGTAGCCGTCGCCCATGCGGCCACCACGGTAGCCGGTGCGCTGCGCGCTGGTGGTCGAGCCAGACAGAGCGCCCGTGCCTTCTGCGATATTGGCGAGGAACTGGGAGGTCTGGAAGGGGTAGCCCTGCTGTTGCAAGAACTGGTTGTAGAGCGCCGTCTTGCCAGCCTGTTCGGTCTGCTGTTGCTGCTGACCAGCGGCCATCTGCGCCTGCGCAGCCGCAATCTGAGCGGCCTGATTTTGAAGGCCAAGATTGGCGATGTTCATCCCGCCAGCCTGCTGAAGACCCGCGGTCTGAGCGCCCATTCCGTACATGTTCTGGCCAATGCCAGCCGCAGCCTGCGAGCCTTGAAGGCCCTGAGTAAACTGCTGGTTGCCGAGGCCCTGAATGGCTTGACCCTGACCGATGTTCTGGGCGTAAAGCTGCTGACCGACGTTGCCGAGCTGCGCGCCAGCGCCAAGGTTCTGCGTGTAGCCCTGCTGGCCAAGCTGACCAATCTGAGCGCCAGTGCCGAGCGCCTGACCATACTGCTGCTGGCCAAGAGCGGCGAGCGCCTGTCCCAAACCGAGCTGCTGGGCATAACCTTGCTGGCCGAGAGCCGCAGCCTGCGTCGCGGCCTGCTGTTGAGCCGCACGGTTGGCCTGAGCCTGTTGTAGCGCAACGTTCTGCGCCTGCGTAAAGCCCTGCTGATAGATCGGGGCCATAGCCTGCGCTTGCGCAAGGCCCTGTTGACCCTGAAGGATGGCGCGCTGAACATTGGCACGGTCGCCGCCAAAAGCGCCTGCACGAATAGCTTGCGCCTGCTGGTCGGCAAGTTGCTGGCCGAATTGCTGGTTCAGGCCGCGCTGCGTGGCTTCTGCCACGCTCTGCGTGTAGGGCGACATATATTGCGCGGTCTGAAGCTGCTCGGGCGTAATTCCCTGTGCGCCAGCCGTCATGTATGCCTGAGCCTGCTGATTAAGCGGATAAGCGGCCTGCGTAGCGCCCGTATAATAGGGTTGAGCCTGCGCGGCATATTGCTGGCCAGTTTGAATGGCGCGCTGCGTCAGGTCAGTAGCGCCGCCAAGATATTGCTGGCCCTGACCAAGACCGGCCTGCGTGAGAGCGGCTTCCTGCTGCAAATAGGGCGACGCCGAGCCCATAGCATTGAAAATATTCTTGCCAGCCGCCTGATTGTAGGCGGTGCCCTGCTGCTGGGCCTGACTGATGCCCTGCAAGGCCGCAAGGTCAATGCCGCGAGACTCGGCTTGAGCGCGCTGGGCGGTATCAATGCCCTGCATCTGAAGGCCCTGACCCTGCCGAACGTCTGGCGTGGCGGACCCCTGAAGGGCATTAATGTTAGCGATACCAGCCTGCTGAGAAGACGACAGAGGCGCTACGAAAGCGTTGGGATCAGTGGAATATGGCGTAAAAGGCGTTGCTGCCACATTTTCCGCACGAGCATTGACCGCATTATATCGGGCCAATACTTCGGGCGGGATGCTGACAGTCTGAGAGGAACTTGCGCCTTTTCCGCCGCCCATATCAATGCTCCGTTACAGCGTATTCGCCGGTCCTTGCGCCATACAAGAAGAAAGCGCCGGTCGGCTTGCCTAACTGTCTCTCGTACAAACGGATTTTGCCTTCAGTCCGCTTGTTGGATAATACCCCAATTAGGAGCGGAATACCAAGTTCATCCGCCGCCTTCTTGGCAAACTCGACCAGCTTGCGGGCACGGCCTTCTTTTGCACCACGATGGTCCGGGTGAATGAAGATCGCTTTTTCTTCCACAACCATGTCGTGACTATACCACATGGGACCAATTCTTAAAAGGATAGCCCCTTCTATAGGACCATTTTCCTTACCGATGATGCCAACCATGCCATATTGAAGATTGAGGGCCTGCCACAGTTCGTTCATCAGTTTGTATTTGTCGGGGTTTACGAACCCGTTTTCATCACAGGCCATCAAGGCCAGATCCATCATTCCGTAGATGTCTTCGGGTGTTCCCATTCTGATCTTGAGTTCTTCGGTCATGCTTTCCCTCTCAGTTTTTCTTCGGAGGTGCCAACCCCTTCAGAGTTTTGATGGTTTTGGCGCGCTGTTTCAAAACAAACTTGTCCAAAACAGCATGCCCGGTGTCTAGGTCGCCATCCCCGGCCCAAGTCACCTCATGTGGAGTAATAACATATTCTCCGCCCGCTGCCACGATAGGCACGGCAGGGACACGCCCGCCGTCCATTTTCGGGGCCGGGCCAGCCCCAGAAAAGATTTGCTTCATTTGTTTGAAGCCAGACATGGTGTTCCCCTCACCCATAGCCGAGATAATATCGGCTGGAATGACGTAGGAACCGGAAGCGACGTGCATCGGAAGATGGTCAGTTCGGCCAGAAACCTGACTATGAATCGGCCCAGCGTGAATGATTTCAGCGCCCGGATTGACTGGTTTTTGCATGAAAGCTGGCGTGTGACCGCCAAAAGCTCGATGCGGGCGTGTCTTGCGAGCCGTGCTGAGCGCGGCGGCGATGGCTTGGTCCTGCGGGTGGCCAGCCTTCACCATCTCGGAAATGTTTCCGCTGATCGTTTTCTGAGATGATCCGCGTTTTAGGGGCATGGCGTCCTCAGGGGGCAGGCGTATAGGAAACAGCGCAAGTTGTGCTTGCGTCTGTCTTGATCACTAGACCGTTCGTATAGGCTAAATTGACATTGTAGTATGTCACCCAACCAGTCGTGTTGGACGGCAAAGACGCAAATATCAAGTTAGCGGGCGCAATCCCGCCTGTCGTTGCGCTGTCGTAGACAAATATTTGACTGCTGCCGCTATGGGTCGGGATTGAAACAGCAAAGAGCCGCCCAGAGCCAGCAACAATCAATTGCGTTGTAGATGCGGCAACCGTGGGGCTCATGAACGAGGGAATTGCAAGAGCAGTATTGGTCGCGATCTGCTCAACTGCCGTTAAAATGTTGCCCATAATAACATTGAGGGCGGCAAGATTGGTGCAAAGACACGGCAGATCGGCCTCAATCAACTTGAGCGTCTGGTTCAGCCCATTGATAGCGATGACGCCATTTTTCTGGACTGTGAGAATGTCGTCGAGAGAAGCTGCCATTAGTACTTGCCGTCAGGCTGAACGCGGTAACGCATGTTTCCAATTCTCCAGAAGCTGCCGACATCGCTGCTGCTAACAGCGATGGAAACTAATCTGCCGCGGAACCTCGGCGTTATGAACGTTGTGTTCTGTGTAAGGTAGTACGGGCCGTATTGTATAGGCGTTTGTCCAGCATAATCAGCCACATAGAACGTAAGCTGAACTTGCGCTGTGGGGGTCTGATACTGCGTCGTACCATTCGCAGTCCCACCAAAATACCCCCACTTCATGTCCGGCCAAACTTGATCCACGAACATCTTAAGATCAGCCTCGGCAATTACAAAATAGCCGGTCTGGAAGTTGGAAAGCATCGGCTGATTGTTGACACCGTTGTAGGCGGCGTTGGGCGATGTTTCGTGCTGATAGATATAGCGATCCGCACCAGCCCCGATGGGCGGGCCAAGAACGCTCTCATTGATCCAAGCGGTGCGGTCAAGCGTTCCATAGTCCCACTGTTGCAGAACAATGTTGTATTTGACGTAGGCGCTGATCTCACCGCCATTGCCTTTGGTTGGATAGTACCAAGCCACCTCGCCAAACCGACTGTTTGTCGCGATGCGAATCTTATCGAGGTTGTCAGTATCCAAATCTTGGAAAATAACGTCCCAAACCGGACACGCAATCGGCTGCGGGCCGCTACCCGCCAAAATGTAGAACTGGCTCTGCCCCATCCAATAGACGATGCCGCTCATGGCAGCAGCCGCCTTACGGCCAATCAGGCCGCAACCAGTGCCAATTTCGTTGAACTGATAGACGTAGGGAAGGCCGACATACTGCATCGACCAAAGGCCAAGATCGGTCCAAACAAGCGTCTGTTGCGCCGCCTGAATGGCCTGAACAATCTTTGATCCTTTTGGGATACGGAAAGAACCAGCCTGATTAGTGGCAGTCGTGGTCCATGAATTGAAATTATCGACATCGCACCAGCGGATCAGGAGCGGATCTTGAATACCCGTTTCCGTCGAACCCCATGCAATGATCTGCCGTTGAGGCATCGCCACGACGATGCCTGCATTCACAATCGGCGCTTCGTTAATGACAGAGGCGGTCGTGTTTCCGCTAGTGGGGTCCCACTGGTAAATAGGGCCATTAAGGGGACACGAGATTAGTATTTGGCCCCAGTTATCGAGCGTCCAGTCAGTGGTGGTGATAGTGGTTCCGTTCGCTGGGACGAAGGGAACGCCAGTGCCATAACCGCCACGGCCATATCCGCCACGGCCATACCCCTGCCCAGCCTCAAATGGGCCGACGCCGATATAATACATGTAACGGGCGTTTCCGCCATTCATGGGTTGATTTGATACAGTCGTAGAAGCTAAGTTATTGGCATAAATAACAAAATTATCTGGATCAATAATCTCTTCAACGATGTAGTTTCCGTAAATCGTGATGCCGCCGACAGTCGTTGAAATCACGACAGGGAAGGTATCTCCGACGAGGTATCCGTTATTTGCAAGCGTCACCGTGACGCTGGAGCTGCCGCTTAAGGTACTGAACTGAACGACACTGCCACCATTGGTGACTGTCGAGGTCGCCGGAGAAGCAGCGGTGATGTGAAATTCGTCTGGATCGTTTAGCGGATTGATGCAGGGATAAACGCCAAACAGGACGATGCCGCCCACAGCGATTGGCGTTTCAATGTAAACGCTATCGTATTTTGTGATGCTGCTGCCGGTGTCGATGATCTTAACATCTGTGCTACCGGCAATAGTGCTGACGCTAACCGCGACGTTATCCGTCAGGGTTCGCGGGGTGATAACCTTCTGACCGCCATTTTGAATATACGAAAGGGACGCTTCCGCCCCCACAGCAAGATAGGAATTGGCGTTCGTATCTTCCCAAGCCCACAAAGCCCGGATTTTTGAGTCAATTTGATTAGGAAAGTAGGTGGACCAGCCGCCCAGCTTCTGAACCAGCCCAAAGCCCTGCCGATCAGGCACAAATCGCACCAAATTGCTCGACGAAATCGCGGCCTGATTGAGCGCAGGGGTGCGATTTACATCGACGCCGGGGATAAGTTGTAGGGCTGCATGGGGCATATTTTACCCCCTCGACGGAGTTGCAATAGGAGCGGGCGATTGCGACGACCATGCAGCAGCGGTGAACTTCTTGCGGGCCTCTTCAACAGCAGCGCCCTTAAGTAACATTTGATATTGTTGCTCATAACTTTGGGCCATTTGTGGGTCATCGGATTGACGGCCCCAGTTCCTTTGATACGCCGAAATATATATAAGACTCGCCATGATGAACACATCCGGCAGGTAAAGACTGATAAACGTCGTCGGGTTCGTCGAGGACAAGCTAGCGGGGCGATAAGTTCCAACGATTTCAACGTAGTAGTTCTGGTCCGCAAAAGGGCCGACCAAGAACAAATTGTCGTTGAATGGGACGAAATACTGAGGAACTCCAGTGGTTGAGGATGAACCCCAAACAGCATCTAGATATTCTTTAGTTGTAGGCAGAAGGGCTGTTCGTGTGCCAGCCTCCGGGTTCGACTGGCCCGCCGGGGTGATAATATTGATCTGCTCGCTAACAACCAAAGTTCCATCCGGGATAGTGATTTGACGACTCCCAGCCGGAACCGAATAACCCGTGATCGCCGTCGAGGTGAACAGGAAATCCAGATCACGATACATGCGGTTTTCCGCGTAGCTTATCATGGCTGGCAGGATGGCGACGAAGTTTGCATCCGTCTGGTCAACAACAGCCAATTCAGCAATCTGCTGAATATAGCTCATGGTTCCTGCGACGGTTCCGCTATAGGAAAGACCAGTGGTCACGGCTGGGGCTCCTGTGTAACGTCACCATAGCATTGTTTTTGGTTTTCTGCACCATCCGTCCCGGCGGGCATTATTTACCTTAACCTCAACAATGGTTTGCGGCGTATCTTTGGACGACCAGCTTACGTCTTTCCAGACCTCGCAAACAGTCTCATTGGTCGCGACGGTAGCCGTCAGACTTGAGCAACCCATCAGCGGAAGTATCAACAGCATCGCCAGCGCGAATCGCATCCTGCGTCCTCCTGAGTGCATCGGACAAAGCTCTGGCCTCTACGGCAGCAATGGCATCAGCCCTGATTTTGTAAATGACACCGCCCGTCATCCCAAGGACCAATGTTCCGACGATAATGTAGCGCCCGGTCTGGCTCAGAAGAAAACTAAGCACCGTCTCGGTCCATGTTCTGCTTACGCCAATACCAGATCGCACCGCCAAGGCCGATGACAGCGGCCATGATGAGGAAGTTGGAATTGTGCAGTAGGCCCATAAGCTGATCCGCCGTTTCAGACGCATCCTGTGCCTGCGCAGCAATCTCCTTAGCTGCTCCAAGTCCGCCAAGGCCAGCCGTAATGACCGCCGCGTTGCCCTGCTTGCTCTGCGCCATTGTTCGCGCAGGAATAGGGTCTGGTTCGACTCGATGATCTTGCGCTTCAATAGGATGTAAATCACTTGCAATCCACCATGCACTTTCCGCCTGACGGCGGCGGACGAGGCCCGGCAAAACCTTGCCCCCTCCCTTGGTCCATTTCATTAATTCGGCGGGAACTGCGTCAAATTCTGCGGCATTCACCTTCTTGAGTAAAGTGCTGGACTTCAGGTTCCCGATGCCAGCATTGTAGGCGAAGTCAACAAGAACGTCGAACTGGTGCTGGGTGACTGGCTGTTGCAAGAGACCGGTGACGGCCTGCTCGTAACGGACCAGATCAGCCGCCAAGATAATGTCGGCCTGTTTCTGAGTGATCGTCATGCCGTCAGTGACTTCGGGGGCGCCAGCCGCAGAGGTGTGCCCAAAACCAATCGTGCATACGTTTGCCGGGCAACGGTAACTGGACAATTTGCACCCTTCGAATTTCTTCACAAGGGCGTCAATACCGGCTTGGCTCATTTTCATGGTGGTTCCCCTATAGTCCAATGGCGACGAGAAGGCCGCAAATGACCACAACGACAACAAACAAAAGGCTGATACCGATGAGCATGACATTTTGCATTAATTCCTCCTGCTCTTTTTGAGCGAGACGCCTAGCCGCAGCTTGTTCCTTCTTGATCCGCGTTGTTTCACGAAGGATTTCGTCCCACGCCAATATACCATATTCCGACATAAATGCGTTTTTAACTTCCGCCATCATTTGTTCAACTTCAGCCTTTGCTGTGAAGGCTTCAATAGCTATTTGTTCGGCTGTCTTTTCTTCAAAAAGTCCCGGTTTTGGCGGTTTTGATGCTATTCGGCTCAGTTTACCGGCACTATCAAGAAGGGACATGACGTCCTTGAACATGCCCTGCATTTCTTTCCCGACGGAAATGCCAGCTTTAATTGCTTCGTAGCTCCCCTTGGCTAACGCCAGAATTGTAAGGGGGTCCATTATTTATCCTGCTTCGCATCAATCTTATCGTAAATGCGCTGAACGATGTCTTCTATGCGCCGCATGGTCTCGCTGAAATCGCTTTTATTGACGTAGTTTGTTGGAAGATCGACTTCAATTTGATGGATGTCGCGTTTTAAAGCCTGAACCGAATCCCAAAGTTGTCTGGCAAACCATCCGCATGCCGCCAGACCGCTCATCGTGAAGATGTTCAGAATGGATTGCGCTGAAACGAAATCGGTCTGCATCACGCCGCGTCCTCAATAGGAGGTTTGCCCTGCATCCACAATACATTATCTTGCAGGCGCTTGTCATCTGGGCAAAGTTCAACCGCCCGTTGCGCGTGTTCCAGCGCCATATCCTTAAGGCCAAGGTTCCACGCCGCCAGAGCCAGCAAATCATGAGGCTGCGCGCCCCAAACTTCGGGATCGACGGTGTAAACCATCTGGCGATTGGTGATTTGCAGGGCTCTTGAGGCATAAGCAAAGCATTCCGGCCACCGATGCTGCCGATACATAAGCATCGCCAATTCGCACCACGGCTCGCGGGTGTTTGGGGCCTCAGAAGCCGCCAAATGGAACGAGCGTTCGGCGCTATCAACTTGACCAAGCTCGCTGTAGCAACGTCCCATCACGCGATAAGCGTAACAGCGTTCATTTTGCCAGATTGCGCGGGGTAATTTCAGGTACGTTTCGCAGGCGTCAATGGATTTCTGCCATTGCCCATGAAAACTCAGTTCTCGGGCGTAATAGAAGGCGTTTCTCGGGCAGTCAGGATCTTCTTTGACGGACAGTTCGAGCAGATCGAGATACTGTCCTCGTGATTTAGTTGGGTCCGGCTTATGAACCGCCAGAAGCATATCGGTTTGCGCCCATACTTCGGTAATCCGCCCGTCTGGTACAGGATATTCATGGCAGGGATGATGGAAAAAGTACCCGTGGCGTGCAAATATCTTCTCGTAATAGAAGGCGATACCCGCCCCCCAATCGAACATGTAACGCAAGCGAGTTGTTTCTCCCGGTATCCAAACGCGCTCAATCTCTTCGCGCCAGCCCGGTTGCAGGATTTCGTCAATATCTAGGCTGATAACGATGTCTATATCGCGGGGAAGGAGCGCCAAGGCCGCATTGCGAGCATGGTCGAATCGCCACGGTGTAATGCAAATGTGATGAACTTCCGCACCGCATTCGCGGGCAACCTCGGGAAGACCATCAGTAGAACCCGTGTCGGCTATCAAAATGAGATCCGCATCCTTAGCAGACTCGCAAAAGCGCGACACAAACTCGGCTTCATTCTTTGCAATAGCGCAAACTGCAATTTTGAGCGTCATGTATCTCTCCCTCAGACAGCCACAACAATCATCGCGATGAGCAATTGCCAGAATAGCATTCCCAGCAAGACTGCTCCATCGCGAATAGCGTAAACGCAGATTTTCATGGCACGACCCCTCTAATGCCAGTGAAGTTAAAGATCAATCTGGCCTACATGACCATTCATTTTTTTCACTATGTTGATGATGCGCGTGTTATTCACCAAGGCTTTCAACTCATGCGGTTCACCGGGCCTGAAGTCCAAAACCTGCCCAGCGATAGCTTTCTGCTCCCAATCATGGGAATACGCTAAAAGTTCGCCGCGACAAACAATCGTGATATGCACGTTTTCATCTGTATGAACATGTTTCGGAAGGATGTCTCCGGCATGTTCAAAGTCGTACATCGCGCCGCGCAGATCGCCAAATTCAATCTGCTTAACCGATAACATCGGGTGCGCTCCCAGAACCCGACAAATTAGGATTATTTTTTCTGCGCTCCTCTTCAACAAGAGCCATCATTTCAAATGGATAATCAATTAAACTCCATTGCTGAACCCATTTTCCATCAACAAATGCAGGTGCTTCTTCATGAACAATTTTATCAGGTTTTCCATTTGTCACAACGATTGAATGATACGGTGGCTCTGTATCTTCAACAATCGCATATCTTCCACCAACGGTTAAATCACTTCCATAATGAAGCATTCGAATATCCCCTTCATAAAGTGGATATTGCATTGTTTGAGTATCTATCCAAGCAGTCATGGCATGTTCACCGAATTGAAAGTTAAGGTTTCTGTTGATGTCGCTGACCCTCGTGTTGTGTACGACGTGCCTGCAACACTAAATGTCCCGCTTCCCACAGAAGTTGAAACACCTACAGGCAATTTATCAGTGAAAGATGATGTGTTGGTGTATGAAATAGCTAAAGTTCCAAAGGAAAACACAACATTATATGTTCCCATCTTTGACCCATCTGTTGGAACTTTCATAACAAAACCATATGTGAAATAAGTAATATTTTTTTGAAAATATCCGCTTACCCATAAGTCACCGTATGAATCAATGACGCATGAATATAAATTAAATCTTATTGGACCAGTAGGTCCAGCAGATATTGGTAAAACTACTTGTCTTTGCCAAATCAAGTTACCGGACATATCGTATTTTGCTATGTAACCTACATTTGGTATACCAGCATTTGATTCTAATGATCCTCCAACTACATAAAGATTTCCAGAATTATCAACGCAACAATTGTTAAAATATATAGTTTTTGAAGAAGTATAAGCTTCTCTGTTCCAAGAAACTATCCAATTTGTTCCGCCGCTGAGAGTTAAAGATGCGACTAATCCGGCAGGAAGTCCGCCATCTGAAATGGTGCCAATCATTATCAGCCTTGATCTTGGAGCATCATAAAAAAGTCTCCTACATTGATTATATGAAGTAGCTGAAGGTTGAGTATTTCCATATAACAATTCTGAAATTGTAGAAATTGAAGAGCCAATAGGCGACCCAAAAAGGGAATTTCTGTTAATCCTAATCTTTCCACTAGGATCGGTCAAAGACACATTAAATGCATTTCCAGCAGGATCAGATCCTGTAGATGTATTGCCTACGGGCATTCCAGCATCACTATATTGATAAGCGGCAATTAATGCCCCAGTGGTTAAATTGCTGGCAGCAGCAAACCCTACTGTTGTTGTACAACATCCACATGAAATGCTTTTAAATCCAGATGTAAAAGAAAAATTGTAAGTTGTATCTATAGATACGGAATAATCACTTTCAATGAAATCCTCTAGATGAGAATGATAGGTAACTGCAGGAGTTTGGTTAAACGCCATTTGATTTCCAGAATAGGTAACATAAATTTTATCTGATAAATCCATATTTACATTTAGATTTTGACCAATTGCAACAGGGTTTGAAAAACTAATTATTTTTGCAGGGTTGGTTGCATTGAATTTTTTGTCAATTTGAGTCAAATATATTTGACTGGAATAACATCCAAGAAATCCTCCAACTCCAACAAGAGCTATTTTCCCGTTTGATAATTTTCCAAGAAAAACATTGGAGGCATTTGATGCACCTGAAACATCTGATATTTCAACTGACGCCATATAATATGGACCACCCATTGAAGTAGCGGACCACCCAAATCCCTGCGCTGATATAGCACCCTTAGTAATGATAGATGGCATATTTCCCTCACTTAAACTGCGTTTGAGAAGCAAAGATCGTAAAGGTGGCGCTTGCCGTTTTTACAATTGTAAATGTGTATATGTCAACGCCAGAGGCATTGCCAGCGGTTGGGGCCGTTCCGCCTTGCCATTTAGGCGTCACTGAAGAGCCATCCACCTGAACCGCGCTGTTGTAGTAAGCGGTGGAACCCTGCGTGACGAGGAAGGCAACCGTGATTGACTGTCCCGTGACCAACGCCGTGTTCAGCGAAGTTCC
>CANGOP010000036.1 GCA_947455595.1 Gammaproteobacteria bacterium | reverse complement strand
GTACTTTGGCGACTTTACGGTTTGTCCCTTTGAGCCCGAGCAACCGAAGAGGATGCGCCTTGTCTGCGTGTCCGCCGTGAACCATTTGCGAATAGTCGATCGAAAAAAGTAGGCCCACGGACTGGCTGCGCTCACGACATCGCGCTCATTTCAAAAACGAAAAAGCCCGCTTTCGCGGGCCATTTAGTCTCACCGAGTGAGTTGGTAGCGGGGGTAGGATTTGAACCTACGACCTTCGGGTTATGAGCCCGACGAGCTGCCAGACTGCTCCACCCCGCACCAGATCGAGCCCGAAATGATACCGACTCTCGAGCTCTGTTGCAAGTAAATGTCAGTGGAATGCCTTGGCGATCGTATCACTCAGCATGCTGCTGCACAGACCAAGTGCCAACACAGAAAGCGCGTTGAGGCTAAGCAAGAACTTGAAAGACGCGCTCGATTGATCCGCGCTCTCCCCCGCTGGCGCCTCAAAGAACATCGCCTTGATCACTCGCAGGTAGTAGAACGCACCGACCACGGAGAACAGGACGGCCACCACCGCCAACCAGGTCAGGCCGACATCAAGAACTGCCTGGATAACGTACAGCTTCGAGAAAAAGCCGACGAATGGCGGCACACCGGCGGTGCTCGCCATCAGGAACAGCATCATCCAAGCAAACCACGGGCGGTGCTGAGCAAGGCCCCGGAAGTCCTCGATACGATCCGCCTCAAAGCCCTTACGGGAAAGGAGCAGGATCATCGCGAAGCTGCCGAGCGACATCAGCACGTAAGCAACCGTATAGAAAAGCGCGCCACGGTAGCCGGCCGGGGTGCCGGCGAGGATGCCGAGGAGGATGAAGCCGACATTGGAGATCGTCGAGTACGCAAGCATGCGCTTCAGATTCGTCTGCGCCACGGCCACGATGTTGCCGATGGCAATCGAAAGGACTGCCAGCACGATCAGCATCTGCTGCCAGGCGCCCACCGCGCCGCCCATGCCCTCAGCGAGCACGCGCAGCGCAAGGCCGAAGTAGGCCAGCTTCGGGGCTGCGGCGACGAACATGGTCACCGACGTTGGTGCGCCGTGATACACGTCCGGCACCCACATGTGGAAGGGAACCGCACCAAACTTGAAGGCGATGCCGGCGACGATGAAGGCAAGCCCAAACAGGAGCCCGACATTGGTGCCAGCGCCAAGCTGCGTATGGACGGCCAGCTTCGCCAGATCAAAGGTCCCCGTGACGCCATAGACCATGGAGATGCCATACAGCAGCAAGCCCGAGGCAATCGCGCCAAGCACGAAGTACTTCATGGCCGATTCCGCGGCGATTGAGGAGTCACGGTCGAATGCGACCAGCGCGTACTGCGACAAGGCCAAGACTTCGATGCCCATGTAGAGCGACAGCAAGCTGCCCGCCGACACAATCACGAAGATACCGAGCGTAGCGAACAGCGCGAGCACGAAGTACTCGCCCCGGAACAGTCCCCTCGCCCGCAGATAATCGCGCGAGTAGAGGAACACCGCCGCAACCGAACCGCACGCTACCAGTTTCAAGAAACGGGCGACGCCGTCGACGACAAACATACCGGTAAATCCGATATTGCGGCCTTCTGGCAGAGCGGCCACAAACACGGCGGTGACCACCAACGTGGCCAGTGCGAGTAGGTAGCTGATGCCGCGCTGCGCATCCGTGAGGAAAGCATCGACGACGAGCACGATCGATGCGCCGAGGGCGAGCACCATCTCGGGCGTGGCGAGGGACAGGGAATTGGCAAGGATCGGGTTCATGGAGTCTGGCCTTCCCGGTTCAGAGCTTGCTGACGGACATGAGTTGGACGAGATGACGGAGCGTTGGCTCCATCACATCGGTAAGCGGCTTTGGGTATACGCCCATCGCGATCACCGCAACGGCGAGCACACTGAGAACGAGGAACTCGCGACCGTTCAGATCCTTGAGCGAGGCAACACCCTCGTTGGCGACGGGCCCAAGCACCACGCGCTTGATAAGCCACAACGTGTAGGCAGCACCGGTGATGAGCGTAAGGGCAGCGACAGCCGCGAACCAGAAGTTCGCCTTGAAGCTCGCCAGCACCACCATAAATTCACCCACGAAGCCCGACGTGCCCGGCAGGCCCGCGTTGGCCATACCAAAGAGCACCATGAAAGCGCCGAAGTACGGCATCGTGTTGATGACACCACCGTAGGCGCCGATATCACGGGTATGCAGGCGGTCATAGAGCACTCCCACGCATAGGAAGAGTGCGCCAGAGACGAGACCGTGCGAAATCATCTGCACCATCGCGCCCGACAAAGCGAGTGTCTCCCCGGAGGCGCTACCGGTTGCCGAGACGATTTCATAGCCGACGAAACAGCCCAAGGTGACGAAGGCCATGTGCGCGATCGAGGAGTACGCGATCAGCTTCTTCATGTCCGTCTGCACAAGCGCCACAAGTCCGATGTACACCACTGCAATCAGCGACAGAGCGATCACGAGCCAGTCGAGCGAGTGTGCCGCATCCGGGGCGATCGGCAGGCTGAAGCGCAGGAATCCGTAGCCACCCATCTTCAGCATGATGGCAGCCAGAATGACCGAGCCACCCGTGGGCGCCTCGACGTGGGCATCCGGCAACCAGGTGTGAACCGGCACCATCGGCACTTTCACAGCAAACGCCGCGAAGAATGCAAGGAAGATAAAGGTCTGCTCAGGACGGCTCAGCGGCAGCTGATAAAGCGCTGCGAGATCGTACGAGCCGGACTTCAGATACATGTAGATCAGCGCGATCAGCATGAACACCGAGCCCAAGAACGTGTAGAGGAAGAACTTGATCGTGGCGTAGACGCGACGAACGCCGCCCCAGATGCCGATGATCAGGAACATCGGGATCAGCATCGCTTCCCAGAACACATAGAACAGCAACGCGTCGGCGGCCGAAAACACGCCCACCATGAGTCCTTCCAAGATTAAGAAGGCGGCGTAGTACTGGCTCGGACGCTTCTCGATGACCGTCCAACCGGCAATGATCACCAAGACCGTTGAGAAGGTCGTGAGCACGATCAGCGGCAAGGAGATGCCGTCGATACCGAGGTAGTAGTCGCTGTGCAGCGCGGGGACCCACGGCATGCGCTCGACGAACTGCAGCGCTGCCGACGTGGCATCAAAGTGGAACCACAAGGGCACGCTGAATGCGAGCGCCGCCAGCGCAACGGCCAATGCTGCCCAACGGGCCAGTGATGCGCGATGGTCACCGATCAACATGACGGCCACGCCGCCGAGCACGGGCAGCCACGTGAGGATACTGAGGAGAGGAAGGTTCATCTGTATCGTTCCGTTAAGCCGAGCTCACGCCCGCGCAAGGAGCCACGCAAGCATCGCCGCAAGGCCGATGATCATCGCGAAGGCATAGTGGTAGAGGTAACCCGATTGCACGTGGCGGACGACCGCCGCGAGCCAACCGACCGAGCGTGCTGAGCCGTTGACCAGCACGCCGTCAACAACGATTTCGTCGCCGACCTTCCAGAACAACCGGCCGAGTGCCCGAGCGCCGCGCGCCAGGACGTTCTCATTGAACCAGTCAAACCAGTACTTGTTGTCTAGCACCCGGATCACCGGCGCCATCACTGCGGCAATCCGATCGGTGAGCGCTGGGTTCTTCAGGTACAGGTACCAAGCCGAGGCCACGCCGGCGGCCGCGAGATAGAGCGCCGGCGCCTTGAACGCTTCGACCACGAAGCCCATCTGACCCGTGTACTCATGCGCGAGTTCGCCGAGCACGTTATGGCGCTCCGCCACATAGATCACGCCGTCGAACCAGTGACCAAAGAGCACCGGACCGACCGTGAACCAACCCACGAAGACTGAGGGGATGGCCAACAAGACGAGGGGCAAGGTCACGACCCACGGGCTCTCATGCAAGTGCTCGCGCGTGTGATGATCCATCCGCTCCTGGCCGTGGAAGGTCATGAAGATCATCCGAAACGTGTAGAACGCCGTGATGTAGACGCCGGCCGTGACACAGAACTGCGCGTACCCGGCACCCGGGGCATGCGACAGGCCCACGGAGTCGATCAGCGCGTCCTTCGAAAAGAATCCTGAGAAACCTGGGAAGCCGATCAGCGCGAGCGCACCGATCAAGGACGTCCAGTAGGTGATCGGCAGGTACTTGCGCAGGCCACCCATGCGGCGCATGTCCTGCTCATGGTGCATGGCGATGATCACCGAGCCGGCGCCTAAGAACAGCAGCGCCTTGAAGAACGCGTGCGTCATAAGATGAAAAATACCGGCGCCATACGCCGAGGCTCCCAGCGCCACGGTCATGTAGCCCAGCTGCGAGAGCGTCGAGTACGCAACCACCCGCTTGATATCGTTGTTGACGATGCCGAGGAAGCCCATAAACAAGGCCGTGGTCGCGCCAATCACCATCACAAAGCCCAAAGCCGCGTCCGACAACTCGAACAACGGTGACATTCGAGCCACCATGAAGATACCGGCCGTGACCATGGTCGCGGCGTGGATCAGCGCTGAAATGGGGGTCGGACCTTCCATCGAATCCGGCAACCAAACGTGTAAGGGCACCTGCGCCGACTTACCCATGGCACCGATGAACAAGCAGACGCAGATGACGGTGATCGCATTCCAGCTGTTGCCATCCAGGATGACCATACTGTGCTGTGCGATCGCAGGCGCGGCTTTGAACGCCGCCAGGTAATCCAACGAGCCCGTGTAGTAAACGACACCCGCGATACCGAGCAAGAAACCGAAGTCGCCCACTCGATTGACGAGGAACGCTTTCATGTTGGCGAAAATCGCGCTCGGCTTGGTAAACCAAAAGCCGATCAGCAGGTACGACACCAGACCTACCGCTTCCCAGCCGAAGAACAACTGTAGGAAGTTGTTGCTCATCACGAGCATCAACATCGCAAAGGTAAAGAGCGAGATGTAGGAGAAGAAGCGCTGATACCCCGGATCATCGTGCATGTAGCCGATGGTGTAGACGTGCACCATCAACGACACGAAAGTCACGACGACCATCATGAGGGCGGTCAAATGATCGACGAGAAACCCAATCTGCATCGACAGTCCGTCGGAGACGAGCCACGTGTAGACCGGCGCGTTGTAAGTCGCGGCACCACCGATCTGCTCGTTCAGGACGACGAGTGACAGCACGAAGGAGATGCCGACACCGAGGATCGTGACGCTGTGCGCCCCCACCCGCCCGATGAGGCGTCCGAATAGGCCCGCCAGAATCGCCGCAAACAGCGGCGCGAGCGGGATCGCTAGGTAATAGTTCTGCATCATCAGCCCCGCATCGTGTCCAGATTCTCAACGTTGATGCTCTTGCGCTCGCGGAACAGCACCACGAGGATCGCAAGGCCAATCGCCGATTCGGCGGCCGCCACGGTCAGAATGAAGAACACGAACGCCTGACCGGCGACATCACCCCACCAGCGACTGAACGCCACGAAGTTGAAGTTCACGGCCAGCAGCATCAGTTCAATGCACATCAGAAGAACGATGACGTTCTTGCGGTTCAGGAAGATCCCGGCCACCGCGATGCTGAACAGGATCCCTGACAGCACGAGAAAATGAGGCAGCGTGATCATGAGGCCTTCTCCGCATCCACCTTGACGATCCGGACGGCTTCTTCGCGACGACGGGCGACCTGTGCCGACACATCCTGCTTCTTGAAGCCGGTCCGATGACGCATTGTGAGGGCGATGGCCGCCACAATCGCAATCAACAATACAATGGCGGCCAACTGGAACGGCAGCATGTAGTCCGTGTAAAGGATCTGACCGAGCTGGTGCGTGTTCGAGTAATTCACCGGCAATGGCGGCGCGCTGGTCGGCAGATTCATGCCGAGGTGGCGCACCCAAACCACGTAGACGATCTCCGCGATCATAAGGCCGGCTACCAAGGCCCCCAGTGGCGCGTGCTTAGTAAACCCTTCCCGCAGTTGGGCGACATTGATGTCGAGCATCATGATCACGAACAGGAAGAGCACCATCACGGCGCCGACATAGACCAATACGAGCACAAGCCCGAGGAACTCGGCATCGAGGAGCAACCACAGCACTGAACTTTCGAAGAAAGCCAGCACGAGGAAAAGCGCCGCCCGAACTGGGTTGCGCGACAGGACGACTCCGGCGGCAGAACCGACCAGAATCGTGGCGAAGACGTAGAACAGTAGGGTCGTCAGCACGTTTGCCTGCCTTTATCGGTACGGGGCGTCGGCCGTCTTGTCCGCGGTGATCATCGCGTCATAGCGGTCGCCGACGGCGAGCAGCTTGTCCTTCGACATGATGTTCTCGCCACGGTTTTCCATGTGGTACTCGTGGATGCGGGTCTCGACGATGGCGTCGACCGGACACGCTTCCTCGCAGAAGCCACAGAAAATGCACTTGAAGAGGTCGATGTCGTAGCGCGTCGTGCGGCGCGTGCCGTCAGCCGAGGCATCGGACTCAATCGTAATGGCCAGTGCTGGGCACACGGCTTCGCAAAGTTTGCAGGCGATGCAACGCTCTTCCCCGTTGGGATAGCGGCGCAAGGCATGCAGGCCGCGGAAGCGTACCGACTGCGGGGTCTTCTCCTGCGGGTAGTGCACTGTGAACTTAGGCTTCCACATGTAGCGGAAGGTCACGGCGAGCCCCTGGAGGAGTTCTCCGAGGAAGAGAGTCTTCGTAATGCTGCGTACGGACGTCATAACGGTCTATGCACTCCTCAGCCGAACTGGGCCCAGGGCCCGACTCGCAAGGCGACCATGCCGCACTCCACGAGGATCCAGACGATGGTTAAGGGGATAAAGACCTTCCAGCCGAGGCGCATGATCTGGTCATAGCGGTAACGCGGGAACGTGGCGCGGATCCACAAGTAGCAGAACAAGAACCACAGGGTCTTCACGAACAACCACAGGAAGGAGGACTGCGCGAGCAGCGAGTCCGCCGACACAAGGCCCTGAAACGGCGAGAGCCATCCGCCCAGAAAGAATACGGAGCTGAGCATCGCGATGAGGATCATGTTCGCGTATTCCGGTAACGCAAACACGGTCGCAAACGTGGCACCCGAGTACTCGACGTGGAAGCCTGCGACGATCTCAGATTCACCTTCAACCACGTCAAACGGCGCGCGGTTCGTCTCAGCAACGCCGGAGATGAAGTAGATGACCATGAGCGGGAACAGCCACAGCAGGTTCCAGTGCAGCACGCTGCCCGACTGCGCGCGCACGATGTCGGTCATATTCAGCGACCCGGCCGCCATCAACACGCCGACGAGCGCAAAGCCCATCGCGATCTCATAGGCCACGATCTGGGCCGCCGAGCGCATCGCGCCGAGCATGGCGTACTTCGAGTTGGACGCCCAACCGGCAATGATGACGCCGTACACGCCGAGCGAAGTCAGCGCGAGGATATACAGCAGCCCCGCATCGATATCCGCGAGCACAAAGTCCGGCGAGAACGGCACGACCGCCCACGTCGTCAAGGCCGTCACGATGGCGATCATCGGCGCCGCCAAGAACAGCATCTTGTCCGCCTTGGATGGCAGCATGACCTCTTTCAACAGCAACTTGATGACGTCTGCGAACGGCTGCGCCACGCCCTTGAGGAACGGCAGCCCGAAAATGCGGATCTGGTTCGGACCATGGCGCGCCTGCATCCAGCCGATGACCTTACGTTCAAGGTAAGTCAGGAGCGCCACCGAGATCACCACCGCCAACATCACGACGATGATTTCCGCCGTCTTGATAATGGGTAGATGCAAGGTCTCGGGGATGGAGGCCCAGAGGGCCATCAGCCATTGGATGAGCGAATTCATGGGCATCTCAGGTTACGCTCAGTTGGAAGCCGCGGCCCGCAGAGCGGCCGGGGTCTCTTGAAGGGCGCGCGCACGACGCACGACCGGGTCGGTGCCGTACAGGGACACGGTGTCCAGCGTACCGGCCACGGGGCCTGTCAGCGTCCACTGTCCTCGATAGGCGGTATTGAGGCTCAGCCCAATCCCGTTCAGGGACTGTTCGAGTTCGCGGCGCACATCCTCGGACGAGCCGTACTCAAAGCCCTCAAGCCCGGCGAGCGAACCGAGTACGCGCAGGACCTTCCAGCCCGGGCGCGACTCACCCACCGCCTTCGCCACCGCGGTCGTGGACTGCCAACGACCCTCGACGTTCACGTAGGTGCCTGAGGTTTCGGCATAGGTACCGATCGGCAACACCACATGTGCATGGCGTGTGGCCGCCTCTGAGGCATAGGGGGTGATCGCCAGCACGAACTTGGCCTGTGCCAAAGCCGATTCGGCCGCCTCGCCAAACGACGTATCGGCCGTCGGCTCGATGCCGCCAAAGAGCACGTAAGCCTCCAGGTTGGCCGCAAACATCGCACCGGCATCCAAGCCGACCTTGCTGGCCGGACGGGCACCGGATTCGCGATGCGGCAGCAAGCCCGCGAGCGTGGCGCCCGGCGCGTTGCCACCGCTCGGCAAGTAACCCAAGGTCGCGCCAGCCAGCGCGGCCACGGCACCCGCGACGGCGCGAAGATCCGCATAGGCCGGGTGGCGCTCGGCTGCATTACCGAGGAGCAGCAGACGACGCGACCCGTTCAGAAGCGCCGCGGCAACGCCACGGTCCGTATCGGTCGGCATCGCGGCATTCGAGAGGATCGCCGGGACGCCCTGCCCAACCGCTTCGGCAACGGCACGGCCGATGGCCGCCAGTGTCGACACCATCTGGTCCGCATTAGGCGTCGCATACGCGGCTACCGGGAAGCGATAATCCAAGCGCTCGGGGTGCAAGAAAGCGACCTTGGCCTGATGGTTCGTCGCGGCCTTGCGGACGCGGTGCGCGAGGATCGGCGCTTCGCCGCGCAGATCCGAGCCCACGACCAGAACACCATCGAGGGTATCGACATCGGCGAGCGATAGGCCAAGTCCCGGGTAGTCCGGATCAGCCAACTGGTCCCGGACGTCACGACGACGCAGGCGGTGGTCCAGGTTGCCGGTACCGAGGGCGCGCCCAAGGCGTGCCAACAAATAAGCTTCTTCAAGCGTCGCCGTCGGCAGGCCCAAGACGCCCAAGCGGTCGGCGCCGTAGGCCGATACGGCATCTTTGAGCGCCAGTGCGGCCGCCTCCAATGCCACTTCCCACGTCGTCGGCACGAGCGCACCCTCGCGGCGGATCATCGGCGTGCGGGCACGGTCGTCCGCATAGATGCCTTCATAGGCAAAACGATCTCGATCGGAGATCCACGTCTCGTTGATAGCGTCATTGACGCGCGGTACGACGCGCATCAACTGGCCACGACGGATGTGGGCTGCGAGGTTCGACCCGACCGCGTCATGCGGCGCCACGAGCGGCTGCTCAGTCATTTCCCACGAGCGGCCCTGATAGCGGGCCGGCTTGGAGTTGAGCGCGCCGACCGGGCACAGATCAATGATGTTGCCAGACAACTCGTGATCGACCGCCTTCTCGACGAACATCGAGATGAGCGTGTTTTCACCGCGACCGATGGTGCCGAGTTCTTGCTCACCCTGCACTTCACGCGTGAAGCGCACGCAGCGGGTGCAGTGAATGCAGCGGGTCATATCCGTCGAGACCAGCGGACCGAAGCTCTTGTCCTTGACCACCCGCTTGGTGAGTTCATAGCGCGCATCGTCGCGCCCGAAGCCCATCGCGAGATCCTGCAATTCACACTCGCCGCCCTGATCGCAGATCGGGCAATCCAACGGGTGATTGATCAGCAGGAATTCCATCGTCGCTTTCTGGGCCGCAATAGCCTTCGGCGACTTGGTAAAGACCTTCATGCCCTCAGCGATGGGGGTCGCACAAGCCGGCAGCGGCTTCGGCGCTCTCTCCACCTCGACGAGGCACATGCGGCAGTTGGCCGCCACCGACAGCTTCTCGTGATAGCAGAAGCGCGGCACATAGGCGTTCACCGCGTCAGTGACCTGAATGATCATCTGACCCTTGCGGCCTTGGACCGCAACGCCGTTGACTTCGAGATTGACGATATCCTGGCTCATGCGCTTTCCCGGTCAGGCATCACGCGGCTCGCCGCGCTGGGTCATCGACGATACTGCGACCGCCGTTTTCCACCATGTATTCGAACTCGTGACGGAAGTGCCGCACGAAGCTCTGCACCGGCCATGCGGCTGCGTCACCCAGTGCGCAGATCGTGTGGCCTTCAATGCGGTTGGCGACATCAACCAAGAGGTCGATATCGGACTTCTTGCCCTCGCCCGCCAGAATCCGGCGCACGAGACGATTCAGCCAACCCGTTCCCTCACGGCACGGCGTGCACTGACCGCACGACTCGGCGCGATAGAAGCGCGTCAACCGCTCGAGGACCTTCACCATGCAGGTGTCCTCGTCCATCACAATGACGGCGCCGGTGCCCAGTGAGCTACCCGCCTTCTTCAGGCCGTCGTAGTCCATGGTGGCGGGCAAAATCGCTGACGCTGGCATGACTGGGCAAGATGATCCGCCGGGAATGACGGCCTTCAGAGCCTTGCCGTTGCGCATGCCGCCGCATACATCCTCGAGCAATTCCTTGAACGGAATGCCCAGCGGCAGTTCGTAGTTACCCGGCTTGTTCACGTGTCCCGAGACCGAGAACACCGCACTGCCGCCGGAGTTCGCGACGCCCATCTCCGCAAACCATTTCGCGCCTTTGCGCATGATGGTCGGCACGGAAGCGTAGCTCTGCGTGTTATTGATCGTGGTTGGACGGCCGTACAGACCGAAGTTGGCCGGGAAAGGTGGCTTAAAGCGTGGGCGACCTGGCTTGCCTTCCAGTGACTCCAGAAGGGCCGTTTCCTCACCGCAAATGTAAGCACCGGCACCGGCCACGGCATATAACTCGAAATCGTGGCCAGAGCCCAAGATATTGCGACCGATATAGCCGGCGCCATACGCCTCCTGCAGCGCGCCTTCAAAGCGCACGAAAGGCTCGGCCAAGAACTCACCGCGGATGTAGTTGTAACCGGCGGTCGCACCCATGGCGTAGCCGCCGATCAACATACCCTCGACCACCGAATGCGGGTTGTAGCGCAGAATGTCACGGTCGTGGCAGGTTCCTGGCTCCGACTCGTCGGAGTTGCACACGGCATACTTGGGGCCCGGCGCCTGGCGCGGCATGAAGCTCCACTTGAGGCCCGTGGGAAAGCCCGCGCCACCACGGCCACGCAAGCCGGACGCTTTGACTTCCTCAATCACCGCTTCGGGCGTGATCTTCTCACGCAGGATGCGCTCCCAAGCCTCATAACCGCCGATGCTCTTGTAGGCCGACAGCGTCCAGCTCTCGGGCAAGTGCAAGGGCTCAAAAACGACCTGATTCATGACGCGGGACATGCGGGTCTCACTTCAGGTTATCGAGAATCTGATCCACCTTCTCAGGCGTCAGATGCTCGTAGTAGACGTGATCGATCATCATCATCGGCGCGTTGTTGCACGCCGCGAGGCACTCTTCTTCCTGCTTCAGGAAGAACTTGCCATCGGGGGTGCTCTGGCCGGTCTTGATGCCCAGCTTCTTCTCGACGTGCTCAACGATCTTGTCCGAACCACAGAGCATGCACGAGATGTTGGTGCAGACCGAGACGTGAATACGGCCGACCGGCTTCACCTCGAACATCGAGTAGAAGTTGGCGACTTCGTACACCTGAATCGGCGGCAGTTTCAGGTACTCGGCAACCGCATCCATCAGTTCCACGGTCAGGTAGCCGTCGTTCTGGTGCTGCGCGGCGCGCAAAGCTGCCAATACAGCCGAGCGTTGGCGCCCTTCAGGGAATTTGGCCACCCACGCATCGATATCGTGGCGGGTGTGCTCCGAGAGCACAGTCATAGGATCACTCATCGGTCGACCTCTCCGAAGACAATGTCGATCGTGCCGATCACGGCGACGACGTCGGCGAGCATGTGTCCGCGCACCATCTCTTCCAAGGCAGAGAGGTGCACGAAGCCCGGCGCACGGCACTTCAGGCGGTACGGCTTGTTGGCGCCATCCGACACGAGCCAGACGCCGAACTCGCCCTTCGGCGCTTCGACTGCGGCATACGTCTCACCGGCAGGTACCGAGTAGCCCTCTGTCATCAATTTGAAGTGATGGATCAGGGACTCCATATCGCCCTTCATCTCAACGCGCCGCGGTGGGACGATCTTGTGGTCGGCAACCGACACGGGACCCGGGTTCGCCCGCAGCCAGTCGATGCACTGACGGATGATGCGGTTGGACTGACGCATCTCGTCGATACGCACAAGGTAACGCGAGTAGCAGTCACCATTGATGCCAACCGGAATATCGAAGTCCAAACGGTCATACACGTCGTACGGCTGGTGCTTGCGCAGATCCCACACGACACCCGATCCACGCAGGCAAGGGCCGGTGAACCCCAAAGCTTTGGCTCGCTCTGGCGTCACCACGCCAATGTTCACCGTACGCTGCTTCCAGATCCGGTTGTCGGTCAGCAGGGTTTCGTATTCGTCGACGCACTTCGGGAAGCGGTCGGTGAAATCCTGCAAGAAGTCGAGCAGCGACCCTGAGCGGGCATCGTTCAGGCGGTTAATCTCGCGCTTGGAGCGGAACTTCGAGGGAGCGTACTGCGGCAACGAGTCCGGCAGATCACGCGCCACACCGCCTGGGCGGTAGTACGTCGCGTGCATACGGGAACCCGAGACCGCTTCATACGCGTCGATCAAATCTTCGCGCTCACGGAAGCAGTACAGGAACATCGTCATCGCGCCGATATCAAGACCGTGCGCACCGAGCCACATCAAGTGATTCATGACGCGGGTGATTTCGTCGAACATGACGCGGATGTACTGCGCGCGCTCGGGAATCTGTACACCGAGCAGCTTTTCAATCGCCATCACATAGGCGTGCTCGTTGCACATCATCGAGCAGTAATCGAGCCGGTCCATATAACCGATGCTCTGATTAAACACCTTCGATTCGGCCAGCTTCTCAGTGCCACGGTGCAGCAAGCCGATATGCGGATCGGCCTTCTGCACGACCTCGCCATCGAGTTCAAGAATCAGGCGCAACACACCGTGCGCAGCCGGATGCTGCGGACCAAAGTTCAGGGTGAAATTCTGGATCTCGGACATGTTATTTCCCCGAGCGGCCGCGCGTCAGCGCGGTGTCGTAACGGTTGTCCTCGCGAATCACGCGGGGCACCGCAATGCGCGGCTCGATGCTGACCGGCTCGTACACCACGCGACCGGCTTCGGCGTCGTAACGCACTTCCACGTGACCACTCAGTGGGAAGTCCTTGCGGAACGGGTGGCCGATAAAGCCGTAATCCGTGAGGATGCGGCGCAGATCCGGGTGCCCCTGGAAGAGAATCCCGAAGAGGTCGAACGCTTCGCGCTCAAACCAATTCGCGCTCGGCCATACCCCCACCACGCTCGGGACCGTCGGCGGCTCGCTCGTTTCGCAATAGCAACGCAGGCGCACACGCCAGTTATGCGTATACGACAGTAGGTGATACGCCACGGCAAAGCGGCGTGCCATCGGCCAGGGCGGCACGAACACGTCAGACCGACCCACGACGCCACGCCCGAATCCCGTGCTGGTCGCCTCGTGCGTATCCCACTCTTCCTGGCCGTAAGCCAGGTAGTCGATGCCGGAGACGTCCATCGCCGATTCGAAGGCAAACCGCGGGTCATCCCGCAGCGCCGTGCAAATCTCGATGAGATCCGCAGGCGCCACCTCATAGCCCAACTCTCCGTCCAGC
>CANGOP010000035.1 GCA_947455595.1 Gammaproteobacteria bacterium | reverse complement strand
ATTGAGCCAATGCGGGTGGACAGCTCGTCGAACAGCGATGGCAGCGCTCGAATTTTTTCAAAGAGGGGGTAGTCGACGAGGGCAGCGACCGGTTGGCCGTCCTTCGTAACCACCCCGGAATCGCCGTGAGACTGCACCTGGCTGGCGTATTCGCCGAAGTTCTGCTGTAGCCCTAACACGGTGACTTGGCGTCGCATCGGAATCTCCCTTTCAGCTTTTGGGCGGACGATTGTCCCATCCGTAAACCGATTCTGAACTTAGGGATCCCTAGCGTGGCAACGGTCGGCGCAGCCGGTCCGTCGGTTGCCGCGAGCGGCGTTCCTGAGACTGGCCAGCCACCCGACAGAGGCTGCCGAGTGCCTGTGCAGGGCGCGCATGGCGAGTCACCGGAGAGGCTCATCGGAGGGGTTTGCGTCGCCCCGGACTCGGTGGCCCCAACTATCTGAAAAACCTACAGAACGAGGGGGCTCTGTGGTACTCTTCGCGGATTAATTTTTAGCCTTTTCGAGCATTTCCGATATGGCCGAGATCGCACGCGAAATCCTGCACGTCAACCTCGAAGACGAGATGCGGCAGTCGTACCTCGACTACGCCATGAGCGTCATCGTCGGCCGTGCACTCCCGGACGTTCGGGACGGTCTCAAGCCTGTGCATCGGCGCGTGCTCTACGCGATGCACGAGCTGGGCGTCGACTGGAATAAGGCCTACAAGAAGTCGGCCCGTGTCGTCGGTGACGTCATCGGTAAGTACCACCCGCACGGTGATACGGCGGTCTATGACGCCATGGTCCGTATGGCGCAGCCGTTCTCCATGCGCTACATGCTGGTGGACGGACAGGGTAACTTCGGTTCGATCGACGGCGACTTCCCCGCCGCGATGCGATACACCGAGGTGCGCATGTCGCGCCTCGCCCACGAGCTGCTCGCCGACATCGACAAAGAAACCGTCGACTTCGTTCCGAACTATGACGAGAGCGAGCGCGAGCCGTCGGTACTGCCGACCCGCGTGCCGAACCTACTCATCAACGGTGCCGCCGGTATCGCCGTCGGTATGGCCACGAATATCCCGCCGCACAATCTCGGCGAGGTGGTGGATGCCTGCATCGCGGTGATCGACCGACCCGAGATCACGCTGCCGGAGATCATGAAGATCGTGCCGGGACCGGATTTCCCGACGCGCGGCATCATCAACGGTGCGGCGGAGATCGTCTCGGCCTACAAGACCGGTCGCGGTCGTATCTACATCCGTGCCCGCAGCCACATCGAGGAACTCGAGCGTGGCCGCCAGCAGATCGTCATCACCGAACTCCCGTATCAGGTCAACAAGGCACGCTTGCTTGAGCGCATCGCCGATCTCGTGCGCGAGAAGATCATCGATGGCATCAGTTCGGACGGTTTGCGCGACGAGTCCGATAAGGATGGGTTGCGCGTCGTCATTGAGCTGAAGCGCAATGAAGTGCCGGACGTCGTGCTCAACAATCTCTACAAGCACACGCCGCTCGAGACCGTGTTCGGTATCAACATGGTCGGCTTGGTCGATGGCCAGCCGCGCCTTTTGGGTCTGCGCGAGTTGCTCGACGCCTTCCTGCGGCATCGCCGTGAAGTCGTCACCCGTCGCACGGTGTACGACTTGCGCAAGGCGCGCGAGCGCGGCCATATCTTGGAAGGCCAGGCCGTGGCCTTGGCCAACATTGATGAGGTCATTGCGCTGATCAAGGCGGCGCCCAATCCGCCGGAAGCGAAGATCGCCCTGCTGGCCCGCGAGTGGTCGGGTGGTGCGGTGCCGGAGATGCTGTCGCGCGCTGAAGGCGTGCGCGTGCGGCCGGACAATATCTCGGCCGACTTAGGGCTGCACGGCGGCCAGTATCGGCTCTCCGAGGTACAGGCGCAGGCAATTCTGGATCTGCGTCTGCACCGACTCACAGGCCTTGAGCGCGACAAGATCGTGGCCGAGTACGCCGATGTGCTCGAGCGCATCCGCGACCTGTCGGACATCTTGGCGCGCCCGGAGCGTCTCTTGTCGGTGATCCGGGAAGAGCTTGTCGCGATCCGCGCCCAGTACGGCGATGAGCGACGGACCGAGATCGTGATCGATCATTCCGAGCTGTCGGTGGAAGATCTCATCGAAGACCAGCCGGTCGTCGTCACGCTCACCCGCGATGGCTACGCCAAGACCCAGCCGGTGGGTGTGTATCGCGCGCAGAACCGCGGTACCCGCGGTAAGGCCGCGACCGACATGAAGGACGAGGATCTGATCGATCGGCTGTTCGTCGCGATGACGCACGACACGCTGCTGTGCTTCTCCAACCGCGGCCAGGTGTACTGGCTGAAGGTCTACCAGTTGCCGCTCGCCGATGGGCGCGGTGGTCGCGGTAAACCGATCGTCAATCTCATCCCGCTCGAAGAGGGCGAGAAGATCACGGCCATGTTGCCGATCCGCGATTACGCGGCGGATAAGTTCGTGTTCATGGCAACGAGCCAGGGCACGGTGAAGAAGACGCCGCTGGAGGCGTTCTCGCGTCCCCGTTCGGCCGGCATCATCGCGGTCGGTCTTGATGAGGGTGATCGCTTGGTCGGCGTCGACATTACCGACGGCACGAGCGATGTGATCCTGACGACCACCGCCGGCAAGGCGATTCGCTTCGCCGAGGACGATGTTCGTCCGATGGGTCGCGAGGCCACCGGTGTCCGCGGCGTGTCGCTGGCCGATGGTGCGGAAGTGAACTCGCTGATCGTGTTGCGCGACGGTCCGATCCTCACCGCCTCCGAGAACGGCTACGGCAAGCTCACGCTCGCCGAGGAGTTCCCGGTGCACGGTCGTGGCGGACAGGGCGTGATCGCGCTGCAATTGTCCGAGCGTAACGGCCGCATGATGGGCGCCTTGCAGGTGCGCACGGCGGATGACCTCATGATGATCACCCGGGGCGGCACGCTGATGCGCACCGGTGTCGATCAGATCTCGACGCTCTCGCGCAATACGCAGGGCGTGCGCCTGATCCGGGTCGAAGAGGGTGACGCGCTCGTCTGCCTGGCGTCCGTTGAGCGGATGCCGGAGACGGACGAGGTTGCCGTGACAACGCCGGAGGCCGAGGTGGCCGCTGACGTGGCTCCCGAATCGCCGGCGCCGGACGCGCCTACCGACGGGGCCTGATCCCGTGACGGTCTACAACTTCTGCGCGGGGCCGGCCATGCTCCCGCGCGCGGTGCTTGAGACCGTGCAGGCTGAGTTGATCGACTGGCAGGGATCGGGCGTGTCGGTGATGGAGGTCAGTCACCGCGGTGCGGCCTTCCAAGCCTGTGCGGCGGCGGCAGAACAAGACCTGCGTGATCTGTTGTCGATTCCGGATCACTACCGCGTGCTGTTCCTGCACGGCGGCGCGACGCTGCAGTTCGCGGCCGTCCCCCTCAATCTCGCCGCACCCGGCGCGACGGTCGATTACGTCGATACGGGTATCTGGTCGGGCAAGGCGATTGCCGAAGCGCGTCGTCATGGTGCGGTGAACGTGGTGGCCAGCAGCGCCGCGACCGGCTACCGCGATGTCCCGGACGCGGATGCGATCCACGCCACCGCAGGGGCTCGCTATCTGCACTACACGCCCAACGAAACCATCGGTGGCGTAGAGTTTCCGTACGTGCCGGCGGTGAACGTGCCGCTCGTCGCGGATCTGTCGTCCACCATTCTCTCGCGGCCCTTTGATGTGGCGGCACACGGCCTGATCTACGCCGGTGCGCAGAAGAATATCGGTCCCGCGGGCCTGTGTGTGGTGATCGTGCGCGAGGATCTGTTGCATGGCGCCCGCGCGGGAACCTCCCCCGTGATGGATTACACGATCGAGGCACGCGAAAGCTCCATGCTGAACACGCCGCCGACGTTTGCGTGGTATCTGGCCGGCAAGGTGTTCCAGTGGCTCAAAGCGCAGGGCGGCGTGGCGGTGATGGCCGAGCGCAATGCCGCGAAGGCGGGGCACCTCTATGCTGCGATCGACGGATCGGGCGGCTTTTATCGCAACGATGTCGCGCCCCGAGCGCGATCGCGCATGAATGTCCCGTTTCTCCTGCAGGATCCCGCGCTTGAGCCGGCGTTCTTCGCGGAGGCGCGTGAGGCGGGTCTGATCAACCTTGAAGGCCATCGTCTGGCCGGGGGCGGCATGCGTGCGAGCCTGTACAACGCGATGCCGCTCGAGGGCGTCATCACACTGACCGACTTCATGCACGACTTTAAGCGGCGCAAAGGCTGAAGGCAGAGGACCCATGGCGACCGGCAAAAAAACGACCCAAAAGAAGACGGCACGCGGACCGGCCAAGAGCCGAGCGACCCTCCAAAAGCGCGGCAAGGCATTGGAGAGCATTCGCGCCGAGATCGATGCGATCGACGGCCAGCTGGCAACCCTCATCAGCGCCCGCGCCCGCATCGCGCAGAGCGTGGGCGAAGCCAAGCGTGCGGCCGGTACCGCGGAGTTTTACCGGCCCGAACGCGAGGCCGCCGTCTTACGGCGCGTGATCGAGGAAAACGACGGCCCCTTGTCGGATGAGGAAATGGTGCGCCTGTTCCGCGAGATCATGTCGGCGTGTCTCGCCCAGCAGGAGCCACTCAAGGTGGCCTTCTTAGGTCCCGAGGGCACGTTCACGCAGCAGGCGGTGCTCAAGCAATTCGGGCATTCGGTGCGAGCCATTCCGCTGCCGGCCATCGATGAAGTGTTTCGCGAAGTCGAAAGCGGCGCAGCCGACTTTGGCGTTGTGCCGATCGAGAACTCCACCGAAGGCACCGTCAGCCACACGGCCGACATGTTCCTGCTCTCGCCGCTGAAGATTTGTGGTGAGGTTGAGCTGCGCATCAGTCAGAACCTGATGGGCCGCATGAAGCGCTTGGAGGACATCCAGCGCATTGTCAGTCACCAGCAGTCGCTCGCGCAGACCCGCGGCTGGCTCTCCGAGCATCTGCCGCACGTGGAGCGCATCGCGGTCTCCTCCAATGCCGAAGCGGCTCGCCGTGCGCGGGATGAAGACGGCACGGCGTCCGTCGGCGGATCGGTGGCAGCCGAAGTCTATGGCCTCGATATCCTGGTCCCCGAAATCGAGGATCGTGACGACAACACCACGCGCTTTTTCGTGGTGGGTCGCAAGCTCTTGGCGCCCTCGGGAGCCGATCGCACGACTTTGCTCTTCTCGGCGCGCGATACCTTGGGTGCCGGTGCGCTGGTGCGGCTGCTGGAGCCGTTTGCACGCCACGGCGTGAGCCTGTCGCGGCTCGAGTCGCGGCCGAGTCGGCGCAAGAAGTGGGACTACGTGTTTTTCGCGGACGTGGAGGGGCATGCCGATGTGGCGCCGCTGTCCACGGCGCTGGCCGAGGTGAAGCAGGTCGCTTCCCTCCTGAAAGTGCTGGGTTCCTATCCCCGCACGATTCTTTGATGGGATGAGTATGACGAACGAAGCGAAATTCCACGTCGCACACGGCGGCTGCATGCGGGGTGACGTGACGATGCCCGGCGATAAGTCGGTGTCGCACCGCTCCGTGCTGTTCGGCGGCATCGCCGAAGGCACCACCGAGGTCGATAACTTCCTTGAGAGCGAGGATTGCCTCGCGACCTTGAACGCGATGCGGGCCATGGGCGTGCAGATTGAACGGCCCGCCCCGGGTCGTGTGATCGTTGACGGTGTGGGCCTGCATGGCTTGAAGGCGCCGAGCCATCCCCTTGACATGGGTAACGCCGGCACGGCGATGCGCTTATCGATGGGCCTCATGGCCGGCCAGGCCTTTGATGCCACGCTGATCGGTGACCCGTCGCTGACCAAGCGGCCGATGGAGCGCGCGGCGACGCCCTTGCGCCAGATGGGCGCGGTCATTGAGACCACGAACGGGCGGCCGCCGGTCACCGTGCGCGGTGGACATCCGTTGCAGGGTATCGAGTACTCGCTGGAAGTGGCCAGTGCGCAGGTCAAATCGGCGATTTTGATCGCGGGCTTGTATGCGCACGGCACGACCGTGGTCCATGAGCCGGCCGTGACGCGCGATCACACCGAGCGCATGCTGCGCGCCTTTGGCGTGCCGGTGAGCACGCAGGGCGGGCGCATCGAACTGAGCGGGGGTCATGTGCTCAAAGGCACGCGCCTGACGGTGCCGGGTGATATTTCCTCGTCGGCGTTTTTCATCGTGGCGGGACTCTTGGCGGCCGAAGGCCCGTTTCTGATCCGCAATGTGGGCATCAATCCCACCCGCACCGGCATCCTCGACATTCTCGCGCTCATGGGCGCGGATATTCGGGTGCTGAACCGCCGCCTCGCGGGCGATGAACCGGTGGCGGATCTGGAAGTGCATCGCACGCAGCTGAAGGGCATCGATGTGCCGGAGCACCTCGTGCCGCTGGCCATCGATGAGTTCCCGATCCTCTTTGTCGCGGCGGCGTTCGCCACCGGCACGACGCGGGTCACGGGTGCCGAAGAATTACGCGTCAAGGAAAGCGACCGCATCGCCGTGATGGCCGAAGGCTTGCGGCATCTGGGCGTGGACGCGACGCCCACGCCCGATGGCATGGTGATCCACGGTGGCAGCATGCACGGCGGTAAGGTCACGAGCCATGGGGATCACCGGATTGCGATGTCCTTCGCGATCGCCGCGCTGCGCGCCACGGGTGACATTGAGATCGGCGATGTGGCCAATGTGGCCACGTCCTTCCCGGGCTTCGCGGGACTCGCGCGTGGCGCGGGACTTGCGATCGACGAGACGCGGTGAACGTTCCGGTCATCACGATTGATGGTCCATCGGGCTCCGGTAAGGGGACGGTAGCGCGCCGCTTGGCGGATGTGCTCGGTTTTCATCTGCTCGATTCCGGCGCGCTGTATCGCGTGACCGGCCATGCCGGTTGGCTCGCGGGCTTGGATCCGACCGATGCCGAAGGACATGCCGCGCTGGCGTCGCAGCTGGATCTGCGCTTCACGACCGCCGCCGATGGCGGTGAGGCAATTCTGCTGAACGGTGTCGATGTGGCGCCGGCGATTCGCACTGAGGAGGGTGGGGCACGGGCGTCGGCGGTCGCCGCACTGCCGGCGGTGCGCAGGGCGCTCATGGCGTTGCAGAAGTCGTTTGCCCAGGCACCGGGACTGGTGGCGGACGGACGCGATATGGGCACGGTGGTGTTCCCGGCTGCCGTGCTGAAAGTGTTCTTGACCGCGAGCGCAGAAGAGCGCGCACGCAGACGTTATCTTCAGTTAAAAAACAAAGGCCTGGAAGTTGATCTCCGAGCTCTCTCGAAAGAGATTGAGGAGCGCGATTACCGGGATGCGCACCGGGCGGCGTCACCCTTGGTGCCGGCCCCCGACGCCGTGCGGATCGATTCGACGGCGCTGCCGCCGGATGCAGTGGTCGCGGAAGTCTTAGCGCTTGCCGAGTCACGCTTGATGATCCACGGTGGTCCCGGTCACTGAGGATCCCTCCGAGGCGCACGACGGAAGTGTCCGGCAGGTAGCAAGGCTCTTCATTGGAATCGCATTTCCTGAGTGAGAGCCGGGTGTCGACAGGGGTGGACATTGGCTCTACATATTAAAAGTCGAGAGGCCTATGAATTGGCGCAGCAACTCGCGCAGCGGACGGGAGAAAGTCTGACGCTTGCTGTGACCCATGCGCTGAAGGCTCGGTTGGAACAACTCAACCGAGCCGACCTGCACGGTGATAGGGCGCAGCGAATTCTGGAAATCGGGCGGCGATGTGCGGCTGCGATGGAGCGCCCAACATTTGACCACGCGACGCTCTTGTACGATGAATCTGGTGCGCCGAAATAATTGTCGCGCCCTCGTCCTCGGGTGATGCTGTCTCAGCCTTGCGTACCGCCAATGGATTGGGAGCCGCTGGGCTATGTCCCGCCAGAGGACGAGGGCGACCGTGTGATGCACCGCCACGTCCATGTCCGCGACCTGCACAAAACACCCCAATTCTGGCTGTTGTGGCTCGTGCTGTGCCTCAACGTGTCGGCTGGCATCGGCATCATCGGCGCGGCGTCCCCCATGTTGCAGGAGACGTTCGCGGGTCATCTCATCGACCATCCAGACATCGCTTTTGGTGCGCTGAAACAGCATCCTGATTTCGTGCAAGCGGCCGCGGCCGCGGCCGCGGCCGCGGCCGAGACCGTGGCGGCCGGCTTCGTGGGTCTCCTGTCCTTACTCAATATCGCGGGCCGGTTTATCTGGGCCTCGGCGTCGGATCATTTTGGCCGCCGCCCAACCTATCTCGTGTTTTTTGCCTTGGGCGCTGCCACGTACCTGCTCGCGGCGCACGCAGCGCAAGCGAAGTCACTCGGTGTATTAGTCGGTTGCTTTTGCGTGATCGCATCCAGGTATGGTGCGCGGGTAGCGTCGCAACGGCGACGCCGTGCTCGGCCGCGATGGGCAACATCCGAAAGCCGGCCTCTTGGAAGAACGCCAGTACATCAGGGCTTGAGACTGGCATCTCACCCCGTTCCAAGCCGTGCTTGATCGACATCTCCCAGAGGCTCGCGGCGCTCACCCCAATGGTCGCGCCGGGTCTTCAATTAACTCGCGGGCACGCGGCGAGAGTCGAGGGCTATCCGTGATCGCCCAGAGGGCGATAGGGGTATCGAGTAACCGATTCACGGGATCGGCGCGCCCAAAAATTGCGCCACGATCACATCGTGGTGCTGATCGATGCTGGCGCCGATGTCAAAGCAGCCCTTCGCGACGCCGATCCGGCGGCTCGCGGGTGCGGATTCGAGCGGCACTATGCGCGCCACCGGCTTCCCGTTGCGGGCGATGATGATTTCGCGCTCCCGGCCGTCCTCCACCGACTGCAGGAGACGGGATAAGGAGGATTTGGCTTCCAGCATATTCACCGGATTCAAGGGGCTGACTCCTAGAGTCCCAAACAGCATGAGTCTCGTCTGGCTCATCTCCGGCGGCAAGTGCCTGAGCGTCGCCTGTCTCTCAGCGCCGTGGCCTGGGCGCGTACGCCGGGAGGAGGTCGGCCAGAGGAATCCTTTGTGAGGCCTGGCCCCTGTGGGGTTAGGATTGCGACCGCGGAGCGCCGCTGTCCGCAAGCAGACGCCGAAGCCTCCTTAAAGGCGAACGGCGGCTATAACCACTTGAGAGACAAGGAAATGACTGTTACTCTTAGAAGTCTTTCCTGACCTGATCGCGCGCAACCCGGGTAAATGTCGGCCAGCTGGCCTCGCATCTCTCGCCTTTGCCGGCTTTCTTGCGCGGAAATAGTGATTTCGCCAGTCGCCATGATGGCTTGAAAAGGGTGTGCGTTCACACTCGATTTTCAGGTCTGCATGACGACCGGCAAAAGGTGGAACGGGCCCCGTGTCCGTTCCGAATGTAGGCCCAACCCCCGCGCACGCGCCACAGTGCCGGCCGGGGTTACTGAAAACGGGTGCCCCACTGGGGTAACCCCGAGAGACTTATCAAACATGACTGAATCTTTTGCGCAAATGTTCGAAGAGAGCTTGGCGAACCAGGCGTTTCGTCCAGGCCAGATCCTCATGGCGCTTGTCGTCGAGGTCGGCCAGGACTACGTCATCGTCAATGCCGGGTTGAAGTCGGAAGCCGTCATCTCGATCGACCAGTTCAAGAATGAGCGTGGCGAGATCGAGTGCAAGGCCGGCGACGAAGTCGAAGTGGCGCTGGACTCCGTGGAAGACGGCTCGGGTGAGACCCGCCTGTCCCGCGAGAAGGCCAAGCGTGCCCGCACCTGGACGCGTCTCGAACAGGCGTTCAATGATCAGGAGATCATCACCGGCATCATCAATGGCCGCGTGAAGGGTGGTTTCACGGTCGAGATCGAGAATGTCCGCGCGTTCCTTCCTGGTTCGCTCGTCGACGTCCGTCCGGTCCGCGATCCGTCCTACCTCGAAGGCAAGGTCCTCGAGTTCAAGGTCATCAAGCTCGACCAGAAGCGCAACAACGTCGTCGTCTCGCGTCGTGCGGTCGTCGAACAGGAATACAGCGCAGAGCGTTCGCAGCTGCTCGACAACCTGCAGGAAGGCGCCGTCGTCAAGGGTACCGTCAAGAACCTCACCGACTACGGTGCGTTCGTGGACCTCGGCGGCATCGACGGTCTTCTGCACATCACCGACATGGCGTGGAAGCGCGTCAAGCATCCGTCGGAAGTGGTCAAGGTGGGCGACGAGATCGACGTTCGCATCTTGAAGTTCGACCGTGAGCGTCAGCGCGTCTCGCTCGGCATCAAGCAGCTGGGTGCCGATCCTTGGCAGAACATTGCCCGTCGCTACCCGGCCAACACCCGTATCTGGGGCAAGGTCACGAACATTGCCGACTACGGCTGCTTCGTCGAGATCGAAGAGGGCGTCGAAGGCCTCGTGCACGTCTCGGAAATGGACTGGACGAACAAGAACGTCAACCCGGCCAAGGTCGTGCACGTCGGTCAGGAGACCGAGGTCATGGTTCTCGACATCGACGAGGAGCGTCGTCGTATTTCGCTGGGCTTGAAGCAGTGCAAGCCGAACCCGTGGAAGGAGTTCTCGGAGAACTACAACCGCGACGATCGCGTCTCGGGCCAGATCAAGTCGATCACCGATTTCGGTATCTTCATTGGTTTGTCGGGCGGCATCGACGGTCTTGTGCACCTCTCCGACATCTCCTGGGACATCCCGGGCGAAGAAGCGGTGCGCAGCTACCAGAAGGGCCAGACGATCGAAGCCGTGGTGCTGTCGATCGATCCGGAGCGCGAGCGCATCTCGCTCGGCATCAAGCAGATGGCGAAGGACCCGTTCTCGGCGTTCATCGCGCAGCACCCGAAGGGCAGCATCGTGGTCGGTACCGTCCGCGAAGTCGACGCCAAGGGCGCGATCATCGACCTGCCGGGCGGCATCGAGGGCTACCTGCGCGCCTCCGAGTTGGCACGTGACCGCGTCGAAGACGCGCGTACCGTCCTCAAGGAAGGCGACACGGTCGAAGCGAAGTTCACGGGCGTCGACCGCAAGTCGCGCGCGATCGCGCTGTCGATCAAGGCGAAGGACATCCATGAGGAGCAGGAAGCCATGCAGGCTTACCGCACCGATTCGATGACCGGCACCAGCCTCGGCGACCTGCTCAAGGAGCAGTTCGGCGGCGGCAGCAACGACTAAGGCAGTCAAGACCGATGGCGGGGGTGGAAACCCCCGCCATCTGGTCGTAACATGTTGAAAAACCGACCCCGGGACGACGGCATGACGAAGTCTGAGCTGATCGAGATCATCACCTTCAAGCAGAAGCATCTGCCGGCGAAGGATGTGGAACTGGCGGTAAAGCAGATCCTGGAGATCATGAGCGATGCGCTCGCCACCGGCGAACGAATCGAGATCCGTGGATTTGGCAGTTTCGCGCTGCATTTCCGGCCACCGCGTCAGGGTCGTAACCCGAAGACGGGCGAGTCCGTTTCCTTGCAGGGCAAGCATGTCCCGCACTTCAAGCCAGGCAAGGATCTGCGTGAGCGGGTCAATGACGGTCAGCACCTGCCGATCCGCGGCGAATAAGCGCGCATCGACACGAATCCAAGTCAGAAGGGCCCCGCTGGGGCCCTTTTGCATTGGGACGGCTGATGCCGCGACGCTAAGATCGGCAGCGCGGATGCCCCCAACTCTGAAATAGTTAATTTAATCAATCGATTAACGTGAATCGAAGATCGGCAGAAAGATCGGCAAAATAAATGCTTTTTTTGAATTTATAAGCCATCAATACATGGACTTATAGAATTTAAACATCGGCAAATAGAGTAGCTATGGTCTCTTCAGAAACTACGAGCCGGATCGAACCTGCGTCGCTAGATGAGGCGAATGCGGAGATTCTGGATCTGGTCGCCGAATTGTCCAAAGAATCGACCCGCCTCGCGAGTCGACTGCATCCTCGGTCGGCGTCTCACTGGGCCGATCTCGTGCGCGTGATGAATTGTTATGACTCGAATCTCATCGAGGGACATAACACGACCCCGCGCGAGATTGAGCAGGCAATCGGCGGTGATTGGGATCGCTCGGAGCCTCGGCGCAACCTGCGGATTGAGGCCCGAGCACATATTCGCTGTCAGCGTCAGATTGATGCACTGCATGGAGCCGGCGGCCTGCCCGAGCCGACGTCGCTTGATTTCATTGTGTGGCTGCACAGACCCTTCTATGAGGGAACCGGCGAAGCGATGCTCACGGTGCGGGCAGGTTCACGGCAACTGCGAATGACGCCTGGGGTCCTTCGTTCTCACCAAGAGGAGGATCTGACGGTGGGGCGTCACATCCCGCCATCGTCAACAGTGGTCGCGGAATTTATAGCCGACTTTGGCGCCCGCTATACGTTGAGTACAATTACCCAACGACCTGAGTAAATCCTTGTTCACCTCATCCAACCGTGAGCGCTAGGCGGGCGAGCGTCCGCTGGTCAACGCGCAAGGTATAACCCTGTCGAGCAGCCTCATCGCGCATAGGGTGATCGCGAGGACTGACCACTGACGTTGGTCTATCCCCGCGTTACGGGGCGGTTGCGCCGAGGTCGTTGCGCACGATTTTTCCATCCTTCATGACGAAGCCTACGCGGGCCATCACGGACAGATCCTCGAGTGGATTACTCGGCAGTGCGATCAGGTCTGCCAATTTTCCCACAGCGAGCGTGCCGAGCGTATCGGCGCGATCCAACACCTGGGCGGCATTCACGGTGGCTGTGCGCAAGGCTTCCGCTGGGCTAAGCCCCGCGTCTTGGAGCAGCAGAAACTCCCGGGGGATGTCCTTCTGCGGGGCCACGGGCAGATCCGATCCGAATAGGATCATCACGCCTGCTTTGTGGGCCTTCGTGACGCTCTCTTGCGTCTTGAGGTAGGTGTCCGGCGGCATCGGTAGCTTGCCGCTTTCCATCGCCACCTTCGTTGTGATCAACGTAGGCGTATAGGCCGTGCGGTGTTTGACCATGGCCGCAATGTTCGCGTCGCTCAACGGGCCGTGTTCGATGGAGTCGGTGCCGGCTTCGATCGCGATCTGGTTGGCGGCGCTTTGGCCGGCCGAATGAGTCGCCACCTTGCGGTGCAAACGATGTGCGGTGGCAATGATCGCAGTGAACTCGGCCGGCGTTTCCATGGGACCGGCGGCCGGATCATCGGCGCCGAAATAAGCAAGGCGTGCCTTGATCACATCCGCACCGCGGCGGATTTCCGAGCGGACCGCCCGTTCACAGTCGGTGGCGCCGGAGCAGGTACCGCGACTGCGAAAGGGGGCGTCGAGTTCGTCGCGCTCACCGAAGGCAAAAGCCTCGTAGTCACCGCCGGGTACCCCAAATTGTGGCTCGACCGCGATGATGCGGGGCCCATCGAGGATCCCGGCATTGATCGCATTGCGCAGGTCATAGGTGACGCTCGCCGGATCGCCGAGATTGCGCACGGTGGTGAAGCCTTGATGCAGTACCTCGCGCCCCCGCATGAGGGCTTGGAGCAGCCGCTGGGTCGGCCGGCCGATGAAGGCGGGCATGAAGTCGGCAAATGGGTTGTCGGAGTGGATGTCCACGGCTACCGAGATGTGCGAGTGCATATCGATCAGGCCCGGCATCACCCAAGCGCTTGAGAGATCCACCACCTGATCGCCCGCCACGTAGCCGGGTTGGATCGCCGTGATCTTGCCGTTTTCGATGATGAGCGATTGCTGCTCGAGGATCGGTTTCCCGGGTTCCGTCATGAGGTGACCGGCATGGACCACCGTCGTCGGTGCGCCGAGCACCGGTGAAGCGATGATGACACTCGCGATCAAGGCCCGACGCCAGAAGGATGACATTGGAGACTCCCCGTTTGAATGCTCGACCGATGACGCAGTATGACGCCGTTCTAGGCGGCCAGGGGCGCCCAAACGATGAGCGGTCGACTCTCGGTGCCTCTGCGGTCTTAGGCGCCCTGTAGAGCCGCGATCACCGCCGATAGCGACATCACATCCGCATAGCGTCGGCCGACATCCCGCAGGTTGTCCTGATGGGGGCCCTCGGCTTGATCGCCGACGCAGTCTTCCGCCACGATCGTGCGAT
>CANGOP010000034.1 GCA_947455595.1 Gammaproteobacteria bacterium | reverse complement strand
TTCACACGGCAGGGGTCACAGGTTCAAGCCCTGTACCGCCCACCAAATACCCTAAGGAAATTTAGTACTTAGGGAAACATCAAGAAACCAAAAAGTTGCGTGTGAAAACGGTGTGTAAATCGGTTTTGATGGATGTTGAATTGGGATCAGTCAAAGCCCGGACAACTCACGCGAGTTCCGTAAGGTCAGGCCCCATCGGCCACTCGCTGCTACAACATCCGTTTGATTCAAGACCCACCTCGTAAGGCGCTTGACGCTCACCTCTTGCAGTCTGAACGACGACGTCAGTCGGATAACGGCGCGCCGAATCAGACTCAATTGACAATCTGGGCTTTGCCCGTCCTCGTCCGGGTGCTTTCTCCCGCGGGCGGCATCGGGAATGCTCACCTCCCTCGCATCTGATGGCCGACCTCTGCGGGACGGGATTGCCAAATTTTGCCAAACCACCTAGTCTGTCGGTATGAGCACGATGAACATTTCCCTGCCCGACACCTTAAAGTCCTTCGTGGATGAACAGGTCAGTCAACGTGGCTATGGCACCAGCAGCGAATACGTGCGCGAACTGATTCGCCGTGATCAGGACCGGCTGCAGTTGCGCAGCCTGCTGCTGGCGGGCGCGTCTTCGGTTCCCACGGCGCCGGTGACCGAGGCCTACTTCGAAGGCTTGCGCGAGCGGGTACGCGGCGCGGCGCAGGTGGCGAGCAAGACACGCAACCGGTCGTGAAGACCAAGCCCGTTGTCCCGCGCGAGCAGGCGCAGCAGGATATCGAGGACGCACTCGCGTACTACATGGCCGAAGACGCCGGGGCTGCCGCGCTGGGATTCATCGACGCCCTGGAGAACGCGTACCGTCACATCGGCCGGCATCTGGCCGCGGGCTCGCCGCGATACGCTCATGAGTTGAACCTGCCGGGCCTTCGGTCCTGGCCGCTGACTCGGTATCCCTATCTGGTCTTCTACGTCGAGCACCCCGACCACGTCGACGTCTGGCGTGTGCTGCATGGGCAGCGCGATATCCCGGCTTGGATGCGGGAACCTGGCGATACGTGACGGTTAGCCCACTATTGGCCGTCTCTAACATAAGAATATTTATTTCTTTTAGATAATTGCCGAATTACGTCGATCTGTATGTAATGCCACCCTCGAAAGTAACCGCTTGCTTTGGGGGATTCGGGGACATGCGCACCACCTTTAGAACCGCGGCGTTGATGACCGCATTAATGGCGATCTCCTTCAGCACATGGGCGGCTCAAAATGGCCCGGCACCGACGAGCGCCAGCGTGAATGCAGCCGGCACCTTCGCCACCGCGTCCGTCGCCGTGGCGTCGAGCAGTTCTCTTGGATTCGGCGGCGGGACGATTTATTACCCAACAGCGGCCGGCACCTACGGGGTGATCGCGCTCTGCCCAGGCTTCACCGCCACGCAAACCAGCGTGGCGTGGCTGGCGCAACGACTGGCGACGCATGGCTTTGTGACGATCGCGATGAATACGAACAACGCGCTGCTGGATTCCCCGGCTTCACGCGGCACGCAGTTGCGCGCAGCTCTTACCTACCTCACGGGCGCAACCGCACCGGCAGCGGTCAAATCGCACGTCGATGCCTCGCGTCGCGCTGTCTATGGTCACTCGATGGGAGGTGGCGGCGTGCTCTACGCGCTGTCTTCGGACAAGACTATTAAAGCAGGCTTCCCGATGGCGCCCTTCAACACGGCCACGACCAGCTTCCCGACCATCACGTCGGCGACCATGATTTTGACCGGCACCGCGGATACCACCGCACCCGGCGGCACCTACGGTCTGCCGATGTACAACAGCATTCCAGCGACCGCCAAGAAGGCCTACGCACTCCTCAACGGTGCCGTCCACTCGACGTTCAGTGCGAATCCAGGTGACGACCGCGTCGGCCGCTATGGCGTGCTGTGGGCCAAGCAGTTCGTGGACGGCGATACCCGCTACACATCCTTCCTCTGCGGCGCGGATCAGACCGCCTACAACACGGTTGCACGCTTCACGTCGTACCTGAGCACGTGTCCCTACTAGGTCCGAATAGCGGGCCACCGGCACGCCGGTGGCGGAACGTCGCGGCGGTAGCGCTGGCCCTGACCGCTGCGGCGGCACTGTGGCAGGTCCGTCACCGGCCCACCCCGCCTGATGATTCGATCCTCAACACGCCGTCTGCCGCGCAGACCACAGCAACCCCCCACGTGCCGTCTGTGGTGGTAACCCCGCCTGCTCCTGAGGCTGCCAGCTTATCGACACCATCAGCTGAGGCCGACGACGGCGCCCCCGAGGAGCACTTTCGCACCACAGCGGATGGCCAACTGCTCGTGGATACGCGCACACGTCTCGGGGTGGAGGCACTGGTCGGTGTCTACACGCCGGCCGAGCGGCTTGCTCGACTGCAGCATCTGCAGGGCTCCCTGCCGTCGGCAGCCTACGCACGTTTGGTTGAGCTGATCGAGCGGTATTGCAACTATCTGGTGGCCAGCCGCCAACTGTATCCCCCTGACGCGCCCCGAACAGATGCCGGCGATGCGCTACGCGAGTTCGAGGATCTACGGGGACTTCGGCGTACGTATTTTGGACGGGAGACCGCAGAGGCACTCTACGGTGAGGAAGAGCGAGTGACGCACCACCTGCTCGAGGAGATGCAGCGCGACGCCACCCCGGGCCTCACACTCGAACAAAAGGCTGAGCGCGCCCAGAGCACCCTGACGCCACCCCCCCGCCATCGGTGACCGCGGCCTCATCCGCGCGACATGCGGACTCACGCGGAAGCACCCAAGACAACGCCCTCTCCGCTACCATCAGCCGCTCTGGTCTAGGAGACGACTGTGCCCAACTCTCGCCTTGTGCTCGCCATTGGTCTTTTGCTGTCTACGCTTGCAAGCCCCGGGCTCGCCGACGCCAAGCGCACCTCACCCACCCCGGCCAAGACGCCCTCAAGTGCTGACACCCGCTTGCGGGAGATCTATACGGCCGAGTGGAAGTGGCGTAGCCACGAGGAAAGCGACAGCGAAGATGATGAAGGCAAAATTACCGATCATCTCCCACGCGTCGATAACGCATCCCAAGAAAAACGTCTCAGCCACTGGCGCGCGACGCTTGCAGCCCTTGACGACATTCCGGTCAATCAACTCAGCGCGAAAGAACGCCTGAACTACGATATCTACCGTCCGCAGATCGAGATTCTCGTTCGCTTGCAGGAAATGCGCGACTACGAGATGCCGGTGAATTCAGACTCGGCGTTTTGGACAGGCCTCACCTACACCGCCCGAAGCACCTTCCGCACAGCGGACGACTATCGGCGCTGGATTCAGCAGATGAAGGATATCCCGCGTTTCTTCGCGGAAGAAACAGCACAGATGCGCGCCGGACTCGCGCGCGGCTTTACACCGCCACAAGTGACCTTGGCGGGACGTGACGGCTCCTTGGTGCCGATTGTGGATGCCGCCCCGGAGAAGACTTTTTTCTATCTGCCCTTTGAAAAGATGACCGGCGTCCCGGACGCTGACAGGGCCGCATTGCGCGCAGAAGCGGTATCCGTGATCCAGAACACCGTTCAGCCGGCGTATCGCCAAATGCTGGATTTTTTCCGAAACGAGTATGTACCGAAAACTCGAACAACGCTGGCGGCGATTGATTTACCCGATGGCGAAGCATACTACCGAACGCGCATTCAGGAGTTCACCACACTCAATCTGTCGCCGGCGGAGATCCATACATTTGGTGTCTCGGAAGTCGAACGCCTGCACGCCGAGATGGTCGAGGCCATGAAAACCACTGGTTGGACCGGGAGCTTCGACGAATTCCTCGCGATGCTGCGCAGCGACTCGCGCTTCACCGTCAAAACACCCGAAGAACTGCTCATGCAAGCCTCGTGGGTCGCGAAGCGCTTCGATGAGGTCGCGGGTCAATATTTCGGCCGTCTGCCCCGCGCTCGTTTTGCAATCCGTCCGGTGCCCGACGAGTTAGCGCCCTTCTACACGGCGGGCCGCGGTGGCAACGGCGTGTACCTGCTCAATACCTACAATCTGCCGTCGCGCCCTCTCTACAACTTACCTGCCCTCACCCTGCATGAGTCGGCGCCGGGGCACGCCTGGCAAGGGTCGCTGGCACTCGAGCACAAGGATCAACCGGAGTTTCGTCAGCACACCTACATCTCGGCCTATGGCGAGGGATGGGCACTTTACTGCGAGCGCTTGGGCGTCGAGATGGGGATCTATCGGAATCCTTATGAGCACTTCGGCATGCTCGGTTACCAGATCTGGCGTGCGACGCGCCTCGTGGTCGACACCGGTGTCCACACGCAGGGTTGGACTCGCCAGCAGGCGATCGACTATCTCCTGAAGTACACCACGCTGCCGGCACACGAGGTGGAAACGGAAGTTGATCGGTATATCGCCTGGCCGGGTCAGGCGCTGTCGTACTACCTCGGCGAGACGGAAATCATCAAGGCGCGCGCGCGATCCGAAGCGGCCTTAGGGTCTAAGTTCAATTTGCGCGCGTTCCACGACACGATCTTGGAGTTGGGATCGGTGCCCATGAATGTGCTGCAGGCGCGCGTCGACCGCTTCATTGCAGAGGGCGGTAAGGGTCCCTATCCGGACGACGAGTGACGGCGCAACCCCAGGGCTCAGTCAGCGCTGGGGTCCGTCAATTCCGGGAACAAAACGCGGGTGTAACCGAGCTTCGTCAAATCCACCATCCGCGTGGGATACAGGCGACCGATCAAATGGTCGCACTCGTGCTGAACGACGCGCGCATGGAATCCGTCGGCCACGCGATCAATCACCTCGCCGTTCGGGTCGAATCCGGTGTAGCGGATACGCGCATAGCGAGGCACGAGGCCCCGCAATCCCGGCACCGACAAACAGCCCTCCCAGTCCTCGAACTGCTCGTTGCTGAGCGGTTGAATCACGGGGTTCACGAGGATCGTGACCGGAACGGCTGGGGCCGTGGGATAGCGAGCAATGCTCTCAAAACCGAACAACACCACAGCAAGATCAACGCCGATCTGGGGTGCCGCTAAACCTGCACCGCGAACGGCTTGCAGCGTATCCTTCAAGTCCTGCACGGTATCGTGCAGTTGCCGTGACTGGAAGTCCGTCACCGCTGCTGCGACCCTCAGCAATCGCGGGTCGCCCATCTGCAAAATATCGCGCACGGCCACAGGGTATCTCAGTGAGCGGTTGATTCCTGGCGGATAAGCGGCAGGAACTGGTCACGAACTTTGCCCACCAATTCCTCCCGAGCAAACGGTAGAAAACTGATGGCGTTGATTAAGCGCAGCGACGCCAGAAAGGCCCGATTTCGCTCAAAGAATGCTCTCTCTGCAGCGAGGCGGTTGGCAAAATAGGCCTCAATGAAACGCTGGTACAAGCGATAACCAACGGCATTGGGAATCTTGGTCACGAACTCCGAGCTGCCCGATTCCTCGTACCCAAAGATCATCGCAATGACCCCAAGATCAAAGAGGTAGTGTCCACGCGACACATCTCCCATGTCGATGATGATCGGTTCGTCACCACGCATCATAATGTTGCTCGTGTGCAAGTCGAAGTGCACCAGAGTATCGGCCTCCGGAATCGCGTCGAGCCGACTCGCCAGCAAGGCGATGTCTTCCTCAGGCAACATCCCCGAAAGATCGCGGATGTTATCGCCCAATCGCGCTTTGAGATTCGGAAAGATCGCGGGATCCGCCATTTTCGCGTGGAAGGTCTGCGCAACCTCGGCCAAGACGGTGGCAAAGCGATCCACCTGTTCGGGGTCTTGCCGCACCAACGCGCTCAATTGCACCGCATCCAACATTTCGTAGACGACGCCGGTCCGGTCACCGCAACTGACCACGTCATACGACAAGGCGGTGGGCACACCGGCGACAAACGCCGCCCGCGCAAACTCTTTTTCTTGTTCTGCCACCTGTGGCGCAACGCCAGGGTTATAGAGTTTGATGATCGTCTCGGCGTCCAATCGGAAAACTTGCCCACACAGACCCGCCGATAAGAACTCGAGCCCTTCGAGGGAGACTTCGCGTGCCTTGCGACGCACGTCGAAAAGTTTGGTCAGTCCGGTGAGATCGAGCACGTCGTAGACCGCTGGACTCACGCCGCTCAGCGTCAGGGTAGCGCCCTTGGCTTTTGCCTCGCGTTGCAGACGCATAAAAATGCGTAGGCCTGCGCTGGACACGTAGTCACAGTGCTGAAGATCGAGCGTCACCTGACGCGTGTCTGCACTCACCCAGTCTCGATCCAAATCGCGAGCGGACGTCGCATCCAGACGACCGCGTAAGTGAAGCACCTGCGTGTCGCCAACCTGTGTCTGCGTGAGTTCCATAAGACGAGAGATCCCTTCCAAAGCCGGTGCGGGCGCGACCCGACGGGCCGGCTATTGCAACGGGTCTTAGTTTCTCACGATCGCGACGGGCCATCGATACAACGCACCGATCGCCACGAGGGCCTCGAGATGCGCGACGGCCTGTAACTGCCAGCGCTCGCGCGCCTCCGCCACCGTGAACGCGGCCGGATAATGCGCCAGGCGGGTCAACAGCGCTGCGACCGGCGGTTCTAATGCCAGGGTCTGCTCGGTCCCCTCGTAGAGATCCCGCAAACGCGGCGGGTCCCCGGACGCGAGGCGCTTCGTGGGCAACCACTGCAAGGTGGTGAACTCCGTCCACGTCTCATCTGCGCAGGCATCGGCTAAACCGGCCAGCAGCGGCGCCCAACCTTGGGCGAGTGAGGCCTGCTGCAGCGGCGTCGGCGCACCATACAGAGGCCTCCGCCATCGCGGATCTTGCAGCGCCCGATGACGCAGGGCCCCCAGCGCCCAATCCAGAAGCAACGGCGGCGCACAGATAATAGACACCGACAGGGAAGCCGTATGACAACGGGTTCGGTGCCAGTGCCCCCGGGGCACCACGAGAACGGACCCCGGTTCCAGATCGACGGGCGTGAAATCGGCTCGCTCCGGATCCGGGAATCCAGCCGCTGCCTGTGGATAGAGGTCGGCGGCCGCCGGGATCCCAGGCCCAAACTGGTAGCCGCTGGCGTAGGGCAGCGCGGCAGGCTCTGCGACCTCAAAACACTTGCGACCGACTAACTGGATGGAGAGGACGTCTTCCGCATCGAGGTGCAGCGCCGTGCCCTCACCCGCGGGCGCCACCCAGGCCGTCGCCCGAGCAGTGCCTGCCGGAATTCCTACCATTGACTCGAGGTTTCTAAGCCAATCAACTGATTCTGTTATAACTTCTGACAGATCTGGGAGATAAAGTGCTTCTCCCTCTGCCAGCAGATCGGCGGCCGAACCGCGATCGACGAGTACCGACTTCGGGCCGCCGTCACGACGACCGTACAGAATGCGGCCCTGATAACGGGCACACAGGCCCTCAATAGACAGTAAAGACGAATGGTTCAGCCAGGCGGGCAGACGCTCCCGAGCACCCTGCACCAGGAACGGTTCGCCGCCTTGAAAGGACTCAATGAGGGCTGCGACGCCCGCCTCACCGAGCCAATCATGCCCGAGCGACTCACTCACAGCCGATTTGCCCGCCCACGCCGGCGAACGGTAGCGGCCTTAACCGCCCGAGCCCGAGTCCGTGCTTGGGGGTGATGAGTGGTGCTCGTTGCCGCGTTCATGACCGTGCCCACCGCCGCTGCCGGGATTGATCATGGTGCCGTGCACCGTACCGGGCAGGCCGCCGGGATTAATGATGGTGCCGGGATTGATAACGGTACCGGGAGCAGGCCCGGGGACAACGCCCGGATTAATGCCCGTGCCCGGCGCAGGTCCTGGGACGACGCCCGGATTCACTCCAGTCCCCATCACAGGCCCCGGCGGTAATACCGAACGCACCATCTGCGGGGGCATCCGCGCGGCTGGCGGGGGACCGGCGTGAACCGCCACGGGCGCCGCCAACGCCACCACAGTCAAGGCACGGTAAATTTTCATGCTCGCAGTCCTTAACGTTGAGTCCGACGATCACCCCGTACCTCAAGACTAACAAAGTTGGGTGTCGTGTCGCCATCGACTCTGAAACAGCCTAGTGGTTGGGCGACTGCGCGTGTCGTGCCATAGTGTGCGGATGGAAGGGGTAACCCCGGTACGCGGTGATTGCTTGAGGGGGCTCGGATGCTGAAGAAACTGTTCGGTTTGGCCTTGGCAGCCGGTGGCGCAATCGCGCTTGGGGCCATTGCTCTGCATCGGGGCGAGCCGATCAATGCCTTGTGGCTGTTAGCCGCCGGCTTATGCATCTATACGCTCGGCTATCGCTTCTACGCGGCGTGGATCGCGGCGAGCGTTCTCATGGTCGACCGCACGCGCGCGACGCCCGCCGAGCGCCTCGATAACGGACGCGACTTTCATCCGACACCCCGCTGGGTTGTCTTCGGACACCATTTTGCCGCCATTGCCGGACCCGGTCCGCTGGTTGGCCCGACACTGGCCGCCCAATTCGGCTATCTGCCCGGCACGCTCTGGATCCTGATTGGCTCCGTCATGGGCGGTTGCGTTCAAGACATGGTGGTGCTCTTTGCCTCCACCCGCCGAGATGGGCGCACCTTGGGAAAAATGGCCCGTGATGAGCTGGGCCCCATCGGCGGCACCGCAGCACTCGTCGGCACGCTGGCCATTATGGTGATCCTGATCGCCGTGCTATCGCTCGTGGTGGTCAACGCCATGAAGCACAGCCCGTGGGCGACCTCGACCGTCTTTGCAACGATCCCCATCGCCGTGATTGTCGGTATCTACATGAGGCATCTGCGACCCGGCCAGGTGATCGAAGGATCCTTGCTCGGCGTCGCACTCCTGATCGCGGCCGTCGTAGGCGGCGGCTGGATCGACCACCAGCCCAGTTTACGTGGCTACTTTGATTACGACGGCACGACGTTGGCTTGGTTTGTCATGGGTTACGGATTTATCGCCGCGATCCTTCCCGTGTGGCTATTGCTCGCGCCGCGTGACTATCTGTCGACGTATCTCAAGCTAGGCGTGGTCGCGCTGCTCGCGGTCGCGATTGTGGTGATCCATCCGGAACTGCGGATGCCGGCGCTGACGCGTTTTGCGGATGGCTCCGGCCCGGTCTTTGCGGGCAAGTTGTTCCCATTCGTTTTCATCACCATTGCGTGCGGCGCGATTTCAGGATTCCACGCGCTGATCTCCAGCGGCACAACGCCTAAACTGCTGCGTAGTGAGCACGACATCCGCTTAGTGGGCTATGGCTCGATGGCCCTCGAATCCTTGGTCGCCATTATGGCAATGATTGCCGCGACGCTCTTGGAGCCCGGCGTCTATTTTGCCATCAACAGCCCGCTCGCAGCCCTCGGTGGGTCACCCGAATCGGTCGTGACCACGCTCTCACAGTGGGGCTTTCCAGTCACATTGGAGACCATGCAATCGCTGGCCAAACAGGTCGGTGAAAGCACGCTGTTCGCCCGCACCGGTGGTGCGCCCTCGTTGGCGGTGGGCATGGCCAGCATCCTGTCGAGCACCTTCGGCAGCACGATGATCGCCATCTGGTACCACTTCGCCATCATGTTCGAGGCGATCTTCATCCTGACGACGTTGGATGCCGGTACACGGGTCGGTCGCTTTATGCTGCAGGACACGCTCGGTCATCTGTGGCAGCCATTGGGCCGTACCTCGTGGTATCCCTCGGTCGTCTTGACGAGCGGACTCATTGTGGCCGCGTGGGGATACTTCTTGTACATCGGCGTCACCGATCCAAACGGCGGAATCAATATTCTTTGGCCACTCTTTGGTATCTCCAATCAAATGCTCGCCGCGATTGCCCTCGCGGTCATGACCGCCATTCTCCTCAAGGGACGAAAGCCCTGGCATGCGCTCGTGACTGCCGTCCCTCTTCTCTGGCTGGCTGTCGTGACCTCTTGTGCCGCCTGGCTCAAGATCATGAGCGACAATCCGAAGATCGGCTTTATCGCCGGTGCACGCGATCTGTCCGCCAAGCTGGCAGCGGGTACCTTGCCACCGGAAAAAGCGGCCGTTGCGAGCAAGCTGATCTTCAATCAGCAATTGGATGCCGTACTGGCGGGCGTGTTTCTCGGGATTTTGTGGCTCGTGATTGTGGATGTGGCCGTCATTCTCGTGCGCCGCCTGCGCAACGAGCCGATTCAGGTCTCCCCGGAAGCCTCGTACGTACGCTCTGTACTGCCGGAGGCTACCCATGCTTAATCACGCCCACCTGTGGAGACGGGTCATGGATTTCCTGCAGGGCGCGACCGGCGAAGGCGCTTACGAGCGGTATTGCGCGCATCTGCAAACCGCTCATCCCGATCATCCGATCCCCTCGCGTGCCGATTTCTTCCGTCAAGATCAGCACGAGCGCTGGGACGGCGTACGGCGCTGCTGTTAATGGCTGAGCCCACCTTGACGCCGCTCACCGCGGCGCAGCGCCGCGCAGTGGCTGCCGTTTGGCTCGGCTGGGGCTTTGATGTCTTTGATGCGCTGCTCATCAATTTTGTTGCGGCCAACGCCATTCCCACGCTGCTGGGACTGGTGATCGGGTCGGCCGAAGCGCGCGCCGCCACTGCGCAATGGACCGGCCTATTGACGGCCTTCCTACTGATTGGATGGGCGATCGGCGGACTGATCTTCGGCCACTTGGCCGACCGCATCGGCCGGCGTCGCGCACTGATCCTCACGATCGCGGTCTATGCCATCGGCACCGGCGCGTCCGCTGTGTCGCCCAACATCGCGGTCTTGATCGCCTGCCGCATCATTGCCAGCCTCGGCATCGGTGGCGAGTTTGCAACGGGATCGACGCTGGTGGCCGAGACCGTGCCCGAATCCAAGCGGTTGATCTCCGGCGCCTTCCTGCAGACGGCTTCACCGTTCGGTCTGATGTTGGCGGGGATCACCACTTGGTTGATCGCAGGACTGTGGATGCCGGATCGACCCGAGCTCTCGTGGCGTTTTGTCCTGGCCGCCGGGTTGGTCCCCATCTTCATCGTCTTGCTGTTGCGCACGCAGTCCCACGAACCGCCGGAGCGCCCCACGTCAACCCTGCCCTTACCGGCAGCACTGGCGCGGCTGTTCTCCCGTGAACTGCGCCCAGCCACCTTCTCGGCCATCGTGATGTCGGCGCTGGGTCTATTCACCTGGTGGAGCTGTAACGCCTTCCTCCCCACCATCGGTGCTGGCCTTGGCGCACGGGCGGCATCGGCTGCGGGTCTCACCGGTAGCGCCGCGGTGAGCATGGCGGAATCGTGGAAAGCGTCGATCACGCTGTGGTTTAACGCCGGTGGCGTGATCGGCTCGCTGCTGACGGTACCCGCTGCTCGCCATTTCGGCCGGCGTGGGATGTTCGCGCTGTATTACGCCGTTGGGGCGTTGTCGCTCTTGGTGACCTTCGGCATTGACTGGCAGCCGGCGACCACGCTACACCTCGCCTTCTTGGTGGGGCTTGCCGTGTTCGGGCTCTTCGGCGCCTTCGCCTACTATCTGCCCGAATTGTTTCCACCCGATGTGCGTGGCATCGGCGCTGGATTCTCGTACAACATTGGCAGACTCGGCGCCGCGATCGGACCATTCGCGGTCGGCGCTTATACGGCACGCCAGGTCGACACCACGGCGGGCGCCATGCATGCGCTCACGTTACTCGTGATTCTGCCGCTGTTGGCGATCCTTGCGACACCCTTCATCGTGGAGACACGACATCGCACGCCGGCCCGATTCCACCGATAACGGCCGCCCCCTCGCCTTTACCATTCCCTGTAGACGGACGGATCCATGAGCGACACGCTGACAACCACCGCACTCATCTTGGGCCTTGTGGAAGGCGTCACCGAGTTTCTGCCAATCTCATCGACCGGTCACATGATCATCGTCGGTGACCTGTTGGGCTTCAACAGCGGTTTTTCTAAACTCTTTGAAGTCGTGATTCAACTCGGTGCCATTCTCGCGGTGTGTTGGCTCTATCGACGAAAAATCTGGCAAACCGTCACGGGCCTCCACCAGCACGGCCCGTCGCAAACCTTCGCGCGTAACGTACTCATCGCCTTTCTGCCGGCCGTCGTGATCGGTCTTTTGGCCCATGATTTCATCAAGCGAGTCTTGTTCTCCTCCACGGTCGTGGGTTGGGCGTTTATCGTCGGCGGTATCGCGATACTTGCGGCTGAGCGGTGGCGTCCGAAGTCGACTTGCGCGAGCACGGAAGAGATGTCGATACCAACGGCGGCCAAGATCGGGTTATTCCAGTGCCTTGCGATGATTCCAGGTACCTCGCGCTCCGGCGCAACGATTGTCGGAGCCTTGCTGATGGGCGTCACCCGGGAAGCCGCGACCGAGTTCTCGTTCTTTCTCGCCATACCAACGATGGCCGGCGCCACGGTACTGGACTTGTGGAAAGCACGGCATGACTGGGCATCGATGGACGGCGCCGCGATCGGCATCGGCTTTGTCGTCGCGTTTCTATCGGCACTCGTCGTGGTGCGCGGACTCGTTGGCTTCGTGAGTCGCCATGGCTTTGCACCCTTTGCGTGGTACCGGATTGCCGCCGGTCTTGTGATTCTTTACGTCGTCCGCTGATCGTTAGGTCGAAGCGTTCCCCGACCTCCGCAGGCCTCGCAGGCGCTGTGGCCGGCGAACCAGACGATGATGCGATCGGGCAACCGCCCTTGTGCATGGCGTGCCAACATCACCCGTGCTCGGAACGGCAAAAGCGCCCGTAGGCACTGCAAGAGCGCAACGATCAGAATCAAGGCGATGAGGCCGCGTTCCCACATCAACCTGTCCCCCACCACGCACGGGCCAGATGGTACGTCACGCCGGCGGCGATATAGGCGGCCGCAAACATGCCGGCGGTGACCAACAGCGGGTAACGCCACGTTCCGGTTTCACGACGGATCACGGCGAGCGTCGACAAACACTGTGGCGCGTACACATACCACGCCAAGAGCGACAAGGCGGTCGGCAGACTCCACGCATGCGCGACGATGGGCGTCAACGCACCGGCCACATCCTGACCCGTTGCCGCCAGCGAATAGACAGTACCGAGGGCACCGACCGCCACTTCGCGTGCCGCCATGCCCGGCACCAGCGCAATCGAGATTTGCCAGTTGAACCCGATGGGCGCAAAGACGATGGCCAGCAGTCCGCCGATCCGACCCGCGAAACTCCATTCGATCGCAGGGCCGGCATAACCTGGGGGTGCTGCCGGCACACTGGAGAGAAACCACAGTACGATCATCAGCGCGAGGATCGTCGTACCCACGCGGCCCACAAACACTTCGACCCGCTGCCACAGGCCAATGCCAAGATTGCGCACACTGGGCCAGTGATAGGCCGGTAATTCCATCTGCAAAGGGTGCAGGGCACGGCGGCCCGTGAAGAACTGCAGCGCCAAAGCCACCAGAAACGCGCTGATGACGCCGAGTGCGTACAGAACAAAGAGCACGAGTCCCTGCAAACCTACGCCCCAGCCGACCGTCCGGTCCGGGATAAACGCCCCGATCAGCAATGCATAAACCGGCAGGCGTGCCGAGCAGGTCATCAGCGGCGCGATCATGATCGTGACCAGACGATCACGCGCGTTAGGAATCGTACGCGTCGCCATGATGCCGGGCACGGCACACGCAAAACTCGACAACAGCGGAATGAACGAACGACCGGAGAGCCCGACGCCCCCCATGAGTCGATCGAGCAAGAAGGCGGCGCGCGGCAAATAACCGGAATCTTCCAGAATCAGAATGAACGCAAACAGCAGCACAATCTGTGGCAAAAACACGAGCACGCTGCCAGCACCGGCCAGCACGCCGTCAACCAAGAGACTGCGCAGCAGTCCCGGTGCCATGGCCCCATTGATACCTTGGGCCACCATCGCCACGGCTGCGGTCAGGGCCTCCATAAAGGGCCTCGCACCGGCAAACACCGCCTGGAACATCAGAAACAGTGTGATGGCCAATATCAGCGGCCCCAACACCGGATGCAAGACGATCGCGTCGATACGGTCCGACGGTGTATCAACCGGGGGATCCAGTCGCCCCACCGCCGCCAGGATGCTCTCGACCTCCCGTTGATCCGAAGCCGTTGCCGCCAAGTCCGCTGCCGGTGGT
>CANGOP010000033.1 GCA_947455595.1 Gammaproteobacteria bacterium | reverse complement strand
GAGTTTGGGCGACTGGATGGGCTCGTTCACAACGCCAGTCTGCTCCTCACCCGATCACCGATCAGCCACTACGACGTGCCCACCTGGTGCCGGTTGCTGCAGGTCAATCTCACCGCGACGTTTGCGCTGACCCAGGTCTGCCTGCCGCTGCTCGAGAAGAGCGCCGATGCTTCGGTGGTCATGACCGCCAGCAGCGTCGGCCGTCGAGGTCGCGCTTATTGGGGGGCCTACGCGGTCTCCAAAGCCGGCGTCGAGAATTTGGCGGAGGTGTTGGCGGACGAGCACGAGGGCAACGAGTCGATTCGTTTCAACAGCCTCAATCCCGGTGCGGTGCGGACCGACATGCGGGCGTTGGCGTATCCCGCGGAAGACGCGAACCAACTGAAGACGCCCGCGGAGATCCTCGGCGCCTATCTGTGGCTGCTCGGCCCCACCTCCCGCGGCCACTCGGGCGGGCGGTATAACGCGCAATGCTGAACGGATGAAGCGCGTCGACGGCGTCATCCACCTCGGCGCGCCCTCCCTGCGGTGCAGGCGTCACTACATGCCATTGAATGTTGGCTATCAGATAGCTGTATTACACCGATGGCCACGTACTCTGTCGCGCGAGCCCAAGACAACCTGTCGGAACTCAGCGACCATGCGCGGCTCGGTGAGTCCGTCGTGGTGACACGCCACGGCACCCCGGTCGTTGAATTCAAGGCGGTGAACTGGGCCGCTGACGCCATCACGGAAGCAGAGCTGCAATGGCTCGCCGCCCATCGAATGGCACCCCATCAGGCGATCCAGGAAGATGCCGGCGCGCGGGTATCCCGGATGCGGCATGAGGATATCGATGGATCGTGTACCGCGATGCCAGCGCGCTGATCCCTTTATTCATGAACGCGCCGAAGGCCGCAGAAGCGGCGAGCGCGATCGTCGGCTCCATGGCAGTGGTCAGTGATTTTGCTGCTGCGGAAGTTTCAGCCGCCATGGTTCGTCGTGTCCGGATGCAGGAACTGACCGCTGCAAATGCCGTGTCTCGCATATCCCATTTCGATGGCTGGTGCCGGCGCTCGGCCCGCATCGCCAGCACGACGGCCGCCGATATCGCCATCGCTCAGCGCTGTCAGCTCCCGCTGCTCACGGTCGACCGGAAGATGGCCCGCGTGGCTCGCGCTCTGCAACTCGACGTTCGCGGCGTCTGACTCGCTTTCAGAACCAATCCGGTCAAGCCTTTGGCGCCGCGAGCGCCGGCTCGGCACATGTGGATCGGGGCTCTCGTGCAAATTCATAAAAATTAAACAAAACATTGATATTGAAAACGACCGCGCTTTACGCTGTGCAACGTCTACGACCCGTGTGGAGGTGCCTGTGGCTTCGATCGTGACCTCATTTCCTTCGCCGACCGATCAGCGCATTGCCCGCCTGTTGGATGCACAGCAAGCGGTACTGGCCTTAATCGCCCAGAACGCCCCCTTAAGCGACACGTTAAGTGCGATCGCCCGATTCTCCGAGCAGTGGATTCCCGGCATGAAGGGCTCGATCCTTGTGTGGGATGATCGCAAGGGACGCTTGGGTCGCGGTGGCTACGGCGCCTTACCCGATTCTTTTGCCGACGTCGTGGACGGGCTCGTTCCCGCTGCGAACGCCGGCAGTTGTGGGGCTTGCGCCTTCGAACGCAGGCGCGTCATCAGCGAAGACGTCTTCACCGACCCGCGGTGGGACGCCTTTCATGGCCTGTGTCGTCAGTACGAGATTCGCTCCGCCTGGTCGTCACCGCTCCTTGCCAGTCGCGACGGCACGCTGCTCGGTGTCTTTGGGATGTACCATAGTGATGTGCGCCCCATGATCCGGGCCGATGAAGACTTGGTTGACCATTTCACGGCACTGGCATCGCTCGCCATCGAACGACATAACGAAGAATCCCTACAGCGCCATCAGGCCACCCATGATGTTCTCACCGGACTCGGCAATCGGCGCTTGCTCGAGCAAGCAGGGTCTGCCTATCTGCAACGCGCTCTCGATGAGGACACGCCACTCTCGGTTGCGTTTATCGACTTGGATAATTTCAAAGCAATCAACGACACCTTCGGTCACATCCTCGGCGACGCTTTGCTCTGCTCTGTTGCAACCCATATGCGCCGTCATTTCGGCGATGACACCCTCATTGCTCGCTTTGGTGGTGACGAATTCATCGTCGTCTGTACCGAACCGAGCAATCGAACATTGGAACAACTGGAAGCGCTGCGGGTCACGTTGGCCAAGGCGGTGCAGATGGGACACCTCTCGGTCGAAATTCGCTTCTCGGCCGGCGTGGTCGAATACCGTCGTCAGTCGGAGGGTTCCAAATTCGATGCGCTGATCTCTCAAAGCGATGAGATGGCGCGACGTGCCAAACTCTTAGGCGGTGATCGTTCGGTATCCGCGGCATTGGAGGACACTCAGCGATGGGCTTTTCGGCAGCGTCTCGCGCTGGATATGACACAAGCGCTGCATGACTCCGACGCCATCCAGCCTCACCTACAGCCGATCGTGTCCATACCGGACGCGCAGTTACAAGGATTTGAGTTGCTGCTGCGCCTGAAAAACCCCGCATTGCGCGGGGTCTCCATCGGTGACTGCATCGCGGTCGCCGAACATACCGGCATGATCCATGAAATCGGCCATCGCATGCTGCGCCACGGATTCGCTCTGCTCGAAGAACACCGTGCGCTCGACGGGCTCTACTTAAACGTCAATGTCTCGGTGCGCCAATTGTTGAGCCGCAACTTTCTCGACGGGCTTCGGGACTTGATCGAGCGCTATCCGACGGTTGCGGCACGTGTGTGTTTGGAGGTCACGGAGTCACACTGGCTGGATTCTACCGGTGCGGCGGGAGACGTCCTTCGCGCGATCAAACGGATGGGTTTGCAACTGTCTCTGGACGACTTCGGCACCGGACACGCGTCACTGAGCTATCTGCAGTCATTGCCGTTCGATTCGGTGAAGATAGACCGGCACTTCGTTGAGCATATCGAAACCAACGCGCGGGACCGCTCGGTCTGCGTGGCGCTGCTGGCAATGGCGCGCAGTTGCGGCATGTCCGCTGTCGCTGAAGGCGTGGAAACGCTCTCGCAAGCCCGTGAGTTGTGCGATTTGGGATATGACCGTGCGCAGGGGTATCTGTGGGCCAAGCCGATGCCGATAGAGGAGGCTCTCGTCTGGATGCAAAGCCACCACGCCATGCGCAGTTCGCGCGGACCCGCAGACTCGGCGGAAGCGGCTACCGAGGAGGCGACCGAGCGTGCGCGGCCAGGCGCGTACGACGGCTATCGCTATTCGGTCCAATTCGCATCGTAATGCACAACGATCACCCCGTATCCATCGGAACGGGGCTTCACTTCGATGGTGGCGTGCCGCTGCTTTCAGCACGTTTCACATCGGACCCAGCGATCTACGCCGTTGCGCCCACCCACCGCAGCGTAACCCCGCGCTCAGCGTAATGCAGTGCATCGCGCGCCTCGCCCTTCAGTGCCATCGAGCGGCCGCGCGGCAGGGCCGCTCCCAGACGACCGGGCCGGTCTGCACGCGCAGAACACGGCTGACCTCCAACCCGGCGGAGAACACGAGGTATGGTTGGAGCGCGTCGACGTAGTCATCCACCTCGGCGCGCCCTCCGTGCGATGCAGGCGTCACCAGCACGCCGATTGAATGTTGACCCTACGGTCGCCATGTCGTCGCCATGACGACTTCTTCTATCGCGCAAGCCCAAGACGACCTGTCGGAAGTCATCGACCGTGCGCGGCTCGGTAAGTCCGTCGTGGTAACACGCCACAGCACCCCGGTCGTTGAATTCAAGGCGGTGAACCGGGCCGCTGACGCCATCACGGACGCCGACCTGCAAGAGCTCGCCGCCCGACGGATCGAACCGTGTCAGGCGATCCAAGAACACGCAGGCTCGCGGGTATCGCGAATGCGGGACGCGGGTATCGTTTCATACTGCCTCTCAATGCCAGCGCTTCGTCCGAGGATGTGTCATGCGGCCGATCGCACAGCCTACTCACTCACCTCAAGCTCGACGGCGTAGCGCTTGGATACGCGCCTCGATGTACGCGCGCCGACTGAGTGATGGGACGGCGTCGAGATACTGCCGGACCCGTGACCATTGAAAACGGGCCGGTAACGTTAACTCGGGTAGATCGGCAAACAAACGCGAACGTCCAGGACCCAGATACAGAAGGTCGAATAAGGCTTTTTCCGCGGTCGCGACCTTGGCATCGGAATGCTCGGCGAGTTCAAAGCCGTCAAACAATTCGACCGACAGATGATGGTAGGAGATGGTGCCCACAGGCGTCTCAAAGCGTCGTGTTCGACCCAGCGTGACGGCGTAGATCATGGCCGGAATTTGCTCTATCACCCCGTGGTGATAGAGCGCCGACTGAAGGGAAACGTACGCGGGTGACGGGGCACTGATCAATTCCGGCAACCAGAGCCGGTCGGTCTTTCGCGCGATGAGCCAACGCCCATAACTCAAGTGCACAATCAGCTTTTCGTGCGCGAGCCGGCGCAAGATGGTGGTGGCATTGCTCGCGGAAACCTGCAGCAATGCCGCTGCGTCGCGGGTCTCCAAAACCGCCATGCCGGTGGCATTCAGTTGCTGCAAAGCCTCAATCTGATTCATGGCCCGAGCGCCTGCAGCGCATCAACCACGGTGGTCTGCAGGGTGTCCCAAGCTTCCCGATGCGCGTACACGGCGTGGAATTCAGGATCCAGATAACTGACAACCTGTGCCACGAATGCTGCGTGGGTCACGGCCAACGCGTGATCAATGGCGGGTACGATCAAACCCGATACGGAGGCCGGCAATGGATGCCCTCCGGCTCCCGCAGCGAGCAGCAATCCGAGGTCGAATATATCTCGTGACTGAACCTGTTCACGCAACGCCAGCGCTGCCACTTTCTGCGCGAATGCGGTGTGTATCGAGTAGTGCTGAACAAAGACGGGGTACAGTCGATAGGCGCGCAAAATTTCCGCTTCAACGGCTTCCACCGCGGTTGCGCCCTCCAATCCGCGCCGTGAAAACTCGATTTTGGTGGGGACCTGACCGCCGACCTCCGTCGCATGCAACGAAATCTTCCATCGCTGCGTGGTCGTTATCTGCTTCGGAGCCGACACGTCCGTGATCTCAATGCCGTGTGTGCGCAGACTGTGGCGAAACGGGGTTCCTTCGAGCACCCGCTCAACATTGTTCTGCAAAGTACCGACCGAGATCGTGCGGACGTCAAGATCCATGTCCTCCGAGTAGCGGACGCTGCGAAAAAAAAACCGCAGATTGCAGCCGCCTTTCAAGGCATACAGCCTTTTGTCCACACGTGCACCGAACGCCCGCAAGAATTGCAGATGAAAAACTTCAACGATTTGGCGTGTGGACAGCATACCTTAATAATACTCGCAATCGACACTAATGTCGATTGCGAGAATTGTCGAAAATGAGCCGCTGAAGTGCTCGCCCGATCCACCGGGCGGCGGACCTTTATCTCACCCGCTTTTTATCGGTTGGGTGCGCGACGCCCCGGACCGGTCCGCCGCGCCGACGCCGGCGATCGTGACCGCTCGCCGCGATGAGCCTCCCGTGCGGCTTCGCGCGCGGCATCGGATGGGGCGGCGAGCCCCAGCGCCCGATAAATCGCATCGCGCGCCTCGCCTTTGAGCTCCATGGAGCGCGCGCGCGGCACGCCGCGCTCGAGAACCACCGGGCCATACTGGATGCGCAGCACGCGACTGACCTCAAATCCGGCACTCAGGACCAAATTACGCAGATCACGGCCGTGCGCCCGCTTGACCGTGAACTCGATCCAACGATTCCGCCCCTCACCGCCCGCCTCTTTCACGGCGTCGATCACAAACGGTCGCTCGGGCAGCGCCGCCGCGAGCGGCGGCAACGAGGCGAGCCACTCCTCGGAGGGTTCACCGGCGATACGCACGGCGTAGACCGAGGTGATGTCCGCTTGTAAGCGGCCGGCGGCCTCGCGCAGCTTGCCGTCGGTGGTGAAGACTTCAAGGCCCCCATCGGTGGGCGCTAAGGGCGACAACGGTAACCACCGCCGACCGCGGATCGGCGGCAAATGATCGTAGGTCGAGTGGGCGGTTTCTCCGGGCGCGGCCGTTGCCGCCTTCAGCGGCTCACCGGTCGGTCGGTGGTAAATCAGCACCAGGTCCTCCGGTGCCGCGCGATCGAGGCGCAACTTGCGACCGTCGATCGCGATCTTGTCGTCGGGATCCACCCGCGTGCCGAGTTCCGCGACGCGACCGTTGACGGTCACCCGTCCGGCGCGGATCCAGTTCTCCGATTCCCGCCGCGAGGCGACGCCGGCCGCAGCCAGCACCTTCTGCAAGCGCTCACCGGTCACTCGGACTCCCCAGCCGACGCCGCATCCGACGTCTCCTCAGCCGGCGCCACGGTCTCGGTCTGGGTCACGATCTCCGTGACCGCCACGTCAACGGCGATCTCGACCTCCGTCGTCACCGTCACATCCATCACCACGGTCTCGTCGCTCTCGGCCTCGAGGTCTCCACTGGCGACGAGTTCGGCCTGCACCTCGGCGGCCTCCGGCAACCTCTCCGCGAACTCGAGCTGCACACCGAGCGTCTCGACGTCCTTCAACTGGGCGAGGGTCGGCAAATCATCGAGCGTGCGTAAGCCGAAGTAATCGAGGAACGCGCGCGTGGTGGCGAGCAGTTCCGGACGGCCCGGCACTTCGCGATGGCCAATGACGCGCACCCAATCACGCTCGATGAGCGTGCGGATAATGTTCGGGTTCACCGCCACACCGCGGATGTCTTCGATCTCGCCACGCGTGATGGGTTGGCGATAGGCGACCAGCGCCAGGGTCTCGAGCAAGGCACGCGAGTACTTCGCCGGCCGTTCGGCCCATAGCCGTGACACGGGCGCGGTGTACGCCTCGCGCACCTGGATGCGCCAGCCGCTGGCCACTTCCCTCACTTCCACGCCGCGACCCTCGTAGCTGGCCGCGAGCGCGGCAACGGCCGCATCGATCTGTGCCAACTCGGGGCGATCGAACTCATCGAACAGTTCGCGCAACTCGACGGAGGTGAGCGGTCGACCGGCGGCGAGCAGTGCCGCTTCGATCACGTTCTGAATGTCTGCTTCGGTCATGCGTCCTCACTCCCGGTCGCGGCGGGCATCAGCACCGACCCTTCAGTCGGTTCGGCGGCCGCCTCATTGGCGGCCTCTAACGGAGATCGTCCCTGCGCGGGACGGACATGCAAGGGACCCACGCCCTCGCCTTCGGCCTGGACGAGGTCCAGAAGACCTTCGCGGACGAGTTCGAGCACGGCGATGAACGTCACCGTCACGCCCATGCGGCCTTCCTCGACGCTAAAGAGCGAAGCAAAGCCCACGAACTCGCCCGTATCGAGGCGCGCTAAAATCTCGCTCATGCGCTGGCGCACCGAGAGGCGTTCGCGCGTCACGGTGTGATGCGCGAACATCGCCGCGCGCTGGATCACGTCCTTGAACGCGAGCAGCATTTCCTTGAGCGTGATGTCCGGCAAGGTCTTGACCACCTTGCGCTCGACGATGTCGGCGGAGGCCAGATACACATCGCGATCGACGCGCTTCAACGTGTCGATGTCTTCGGCAGCCTTCTTGTAGCGCTCGTATTCCTGCAAGCGGCGTACGAGTTCGGCCCGCGGATCGTCTTCCTCCGCATCCGCCGACGACGGTCGCGGCAAGAGCAGTCGCGACTTGATCTCGGCGAGCATCGCCGCCATGAGCAGGTACTCACCGGCGAGTTCCAGCTCCAGCGTCTGCATCAGATCGATGTACTCGAGGTACTGCCGGGTGATCTCAGCAATCGGAATATCGAGGATGTCGAGGTTCTGACGGCGGATCAGATACAACAACAGATCGAGCGGCCCTTCGAAGGCTTCCAGAAACACCTTCAACGCCTGCGGCGGGATATACAGATCCTTCGGCGGCTCGGTCAGCGGCTCGCCATCGACGATGGCAAAGGGCATCTCGCCCTGCTGCGGTGAGGGCAGCGGGATCTGCTCAACGAGCGGAGACGGGCCTGCGGCGGCGGCCGCCGCCGCCTGCGCCTCGGCCGCTTCGGCATCGAGTGCCGCGAGCAGCTCCGCCGCTTCGCGCGCTTCGGACTGCGCCTCGCTCATCGGCTCGGGGTTCGGCACGGTCTCGTTCATGGGAAGGTCCTGCATCAGCGGTACTCAAGCCCCATCGCTGCGCGCACTTCATCCATGGTGTCACGGGCGGCCTCGCGGGCCTTCTCGCAACCGGCCTGGATGATCTCGCGCACCGCATCGCGGTTCTCTTCGTATTCACGGGCGCGGGTGCGGATCGTTTCGATCTCGACCACCACCGCATCGATGAGCGGCTTCTTGCACTCAATACAGCCGATGCCGGCCGAGCGGCAGCCGGCGGCGGCCCATTCGCGCGTCTCGTTGGACGAGTAGATCTTGTGCAGATCGAACACCGGACACACATCCGGATTGCCGGTATCGGTACGGCGCATGCGCGACGGGTCCGTCTTCATGCCCTTGAGCTTCTTGGCCACCGAGTCGGTGTCCTCGCGCAGACCGATGGTGTTGCCATAGGACTTGGACATCTTGCGACCGTCGAGCCCCGGCACCTTCGGCGTGGCGGTCAGCAGCACATCGGGCTCCGGCAGGATCATGCGGCCGGTGCCCTCGAGATACCCCTGCAGGCGTTCCTGATCAGCCAGCGTCAGGTGCGCGTTGCCGGTGAGGAGCGCGGCGGCTTTCTCGATCGCGCTCTCATCGCCGCTCGTCTGGTAGGCGCGGCGCAGCTCGCGATAGAGCTCCGCCGTCTTGCCGCCTAAGCGCTTCAGCGCTTTCTCGGCTTTCTCCTCAAAGTCTTTTTCGCGGCCGTAGATGTGGTTGAAGCGCCGCGCCACTTCGCGGGTGATCTCCACGTGCGCGACCTGGTCTTCCCCGACCGGCACATAGCGGGGGCGGTAGATCAGGATGTCCGCGCTTTGCAGGAGCGGGTAACCCAAGAAGCCGTAGGTCGCAAGATCCCGGTCTTTGAGCTGTTCCTGCTGATCCTTGAAGGTCGGTACCCGCTCGAGCCAACCCAGCGGCGTGATCATCGACAAGAGCAGATGCAGTTCGGCGTGTTCGGGCACCTTCGACTGGATGAACAGGGTCGCCGCGGACGGATTGAGGCCCGCGCCGAGCCAGTCGATCACCATCTGCCAGGTGTGCTCTTCGATCTGCGAGGTGTCGTCGTAACCGGTCGTCAACGCGTGCCAGTCGGCGATGAAGAAAAAGCACTCATGCTGATACTGCAGGTCCACCCAGTTCTTCAGGGCCCCATGGTAGTTGCCAAGGTGCAGAGCGCCGGTCGGGCGCATGCCAGACAGGACGCGGGCGTTTTGCGGGGGATTGGCCAAGGCAACAGTCTCCGACGGGGTCTTGAAAGTGGCGATTCTACGGAATGAGCGCGATCACCGCGCCCTGGATCCAGCCCACAAAGGGCGTCAGCACCGAGACGACGCCCTGCCCTTCGAGGATCAGCAGACCGATCACGATCCACTGCCCGTAGGGCTCGACGCGCACCAGCTGGCGCGCGGCCGGCAAGGGCAGCACGCCCATCAGGATCCGGCCACCGGCAAAGGGCGGGATGGGCAGGAAATTGATGGCGGCAAAGAAGGCGTTGATCTGCACGCCGGCCTTGGCCATCTCGATGATCCAGTAGGCCAGCATCCCTTGGCCGAAGTAGCCGCGGATGGCCAGCGAACCGGCCAGCACCGCCCAGAGCCACGCCATGAGCACGCCGGCCAGGGGCACCACGGCCGAGACGATCGCAAGGTCCACGCGCGGGTGCGCAAAGTTTCGCGGATCGATCCGCGAGGGCTTGGACCAGCCAAACAAGAAGGGCAGTTTCAGGACCAGCATCAACACGGGCAGCCCCACCGTTCCGACCGGGTCGGCGTAGTTCAGGGGGTTGAGCGAGACCTTGCCACGGACCGCGGGCGTGGGGTCGCCCAAGGCGTACGCCACCCGGGCGCGCGCAATCGAGGGGACCGTCACGGCGAGAAGCCATGGCAGCACAATCACAGAAATCGCTCTCAGTATCTGCCCTAAGTCCATGAATTTATTCTATTTCCTATCGCCAAAAACGGCACAACACGCTACCCTGGCGGTGCCTTGGCAGTCGGGTGCGATTATACGGGAGGGGCGCGCCCTACGCTTCGATGCCGAGTGTGCGGGGATCGCCCTTGCCGAGGCGCACCACCGACACGCCGCCGACGAGGTCGAGCACCGTGCTCGGATCGAGGCCGCAGACACCGTAATCGAGCACGAGGTCAATGCGCCCATCGAGCCGATCGGCGATCTCCAAAGGATCGTTCATCGGGTACTCATCCCCGGGCAGCAGCAGGGTCGAACTCATCATGGGCTCGGCGAGTTCATCGAGGAGCAGGCGCGCGACCGGATGGTCCGGGACACGGATGCCGATGGTCCGGCGCTTCTCGTTCATGAGCCGGCGCGGCACCTCTTTGGTCGCCTCGAGAATGAAGGTGAACGGCCCCGGGGTACCCATTTTGAGCAGACGGTACTGCCAGTTCTCCACCTTCGCGTAACGGGCGATCTCCGCAAGATCGCGACAGACCAACGTGTAGTGGTGGTGTTTATCCACCCCGCGCAGCCGCGCCACCCGCTCCATGGCGCCCTTGTCCTCCAGGCACCAGCCGAGCGCATACGAGGTGTCGGTCGGATAGGCGACCACCGCCCCGGCGCGCATGGCGGTCACCGCCTGGCGGATGAAGCGCACCTGCGGATTGTCCGGGTGCAGATAGAGAACGTCGGTCATGTCGTCAAAATGCCTTGTGAATGGGGCTATCATACGCTCCCGTCCCGGGGCCGGTCCCCGTAAGAACACGCATGTCGGCCCTCACAGATCTCCTGCCCGTCCTCGCCTTCTTCCTCACCTACAAATTCGCCGACATTTACACGGCGACGATCGTGCTCATGGTGGGCGCCGTGCTGCAGGTGGGTATCACGTGGCTGCGCACCCGCACGGTGCCGAAAATGACCCTCTGGTCGAGCGTGCTGCTCTTGGGGTTTGGCGCGGCGACCCTCTATTTTCACTCCCCCACGGCGCTCATGTGGATGCCCTCGGTGCTCTACGCGACGCTCGCCGCGGTCTTCCTCGGCTCGCACTTCACCGGCCAGACGGTGCTCGAACGCGTCGCCGGCGCGCAACTGATCGCGCCGAAGCGCATCTGGGCGATTGCCAACGGCAGTTGGGTGGTGTTCTTCATCACCCTCGGCCTGGTGAATTACTGGGTCTTGAGCCACTACGGCTTGAACAGCTGGGTGAGCTTCAAACTGATCAAGGTCGGCGTGGTGTTTGTCTTCGCGATCGCCCAAGCCCTGTGGCTGGCCCGCTATGCGACACCCCGCCCCGACCCGGATGCGTCTGCCGGAGAGACCTGATGCTGTACGTGATCATCGGCCGTGATGTGCCGAACTCCCTCGAGCGCCGCCGAGCGGCGCGACCGGCCCACTTGGCGCGCCTCAAAGCGCTGCTCGAGGAAGGCCGTCTGTTCGTGGCAGGACCCATGCCCGCCATCGACTCCTCGGACCCCGGTCCCGCCGGCTTTACCGGCAGCGTCATCATGGCCGAGTTCGCGTCGTTGGAAGCCGCACGCGCCTGGGCGGACGCCGACCCCTACCAGGCGGCCGGCGTGTACGCGAGCGTCGAGGTGAGCCCCTACAACAAGGTGCTACCATGACGGACAGGCCGCAGCGGATCCGCGCCTTGCTTGAGGCTGCGTTTGCGCCGACCGAACTGGACATCATCGACGACTCGCATCACCACGCCGGCCACGCCGGTGCGGCAGGCGGCGGCGGGCACTTTCGCGTGCGGCTGCGGTCTGAGTCCCTGCGGGGGCTCACCGTACTGGCCCGTCATCGCCGGGTGTACGACGCGCTGGCTTCGATGATTCCCCACGAGATCCACGCACTCTCGATCGACGCGACAGCGCCGGCCGCGAGTGCGGGTAACGACTGACTGACCTTTGCACTCACGAGGAACTTGAGACATGACGACTCGGAAACTGATGCCGCTGGTGCTGGCCTTCTCGGCACTCGCCATCGTCGGCTGCAAGCCGCAAACCAAGGATGGCGCCGCTAAGGACGCCCCGCCCGTGGCCACCGTCAATGGCAAGCCCATTTCGGCTGCCGCCTTCCAGGTGTGGGTCTCGGCCCAGACCAACAAGAAGGTTGAAGAACTGAAGGACGAGGAAAAGAAGGCGCTGCTCGAGGGCCTCGAAGGCCTCTACGTCAGCTCCCAGGAAGCCGAGAAGCAGAACGTGGCCGGTGACCCACAGGTGGCTGCCCGCATCGAGCTCGACCGCATGAACATCCTGGCGACCACGCTGTTCCAGAACTACGCGAAGTCCAAGACGCCGACCGACGAAGAGCTGAAGGCGGAATACGACACGCAGATCGCAGCGATGCCGAAGGCGGAATACCACGCCGCCCATATCCTCGTGAAGGACGAGGCGGCTGCGAACGACGTATTGGCGCAGCTCGCCAAGGGCGCCAAGTTCGAAGACGTGGCCAAGAAGGCCTCGCAGGATGCCGGCTCGAAGGACCAGGGCGGCGATCTGTCGTGGTTCACGCCCGACAAGATGGTGCCGGAGTTCTCCAAGGCCGTTGCGGCCATGAAGAAGGGTGAGGTTTCCAAGGAAGCCGTGAAGAGCCAGTTCGGCTATCACATCATCAAGCTGATCGACACCCGCGAACTGCAGCCACCGGCGTTTGAGCAGGTCAAGGATCGCTTGGGACCCATGATCCAGCAGCATCGCGTGCGCGACTACATCGACTCGCTCAAGAAGAGCGCGAAGATCGAAGCGAAGCCGTAAGCCGATCGCCTTCCCTTACGGGAAGCAGAAGGGGCCGGTCCGAGAGGACCGGCCCCTTTTTTTTATCCTCTGAATATTGGATTCTCTGGCGAAGCAAATTTCGACGCAATTTATTTTACATAACGTCGAAGACCTATGACTTTCTATACAAACACGCTAAATATTCGATGAACGAATTCGCTCCAGCGTGCGTAATGTTCTTAACCGCTGTCGAGCGCTCGTTTTGAGCCGACGCGGATTGACGTCTATGAGAAACCAACATTCGACAGCCCACCCATTGAAATTCTTAAGGAGTACCGATGAAGATTAAGACGTGCATCAACTACGTCCTTTTGTGCGCGGCTGTCGCTAGTTCCACGAGCCTCGCTGGCGAGTCAAACCTAGTACTACGAGCCAAGGGGCCGATCAGTGCATCCCCCCAAGGGCAGACGATCGACGTACTGGGTACCAGCTACGCGGTGTCAGCCGACGCAAAAGTGATTCTCGACGGAAGCAACTTTCGTTACGGGAAAGAGAGCGCTTCCCAATTGACCGCGAGCTCGGCTCCGCTCGTGGAAATCTACAGTCAAGGTATCGACGGACCTGTGAAGTTGGTTCGAACGATTTCCGGTGAGCGGTATGTGCCTGGTTCAACGTCTGTCGCCATTCATGGCGTAGTTGGCTGGAGCAATCCATCGCTCGGCATGCTGAAAATTGGCAAGACACTCGTGAACTACTCTGCTGCTTTGGCTGCGAACCCGCAGTTTGCGCCGCAGATTGGGGATGAAGTTGTCATCGACGGATTTTGGACTGATCCAAACTCACCCGTCGTTGCTCACCACGCCGTTGCCGCTGGCACCGCGACTACTACCAATGAAAATGCAGCATCTATCAATAAAGCGACGCCCCACCCTATAACTACTCTTGGTATCTCGGGGTCGGGGGTGATCTCTAACGGCATATCGGGTTCAGGCGTAATTTCGAGTGGCATCTCCGGCTCCGGCGCGAAAGCCACCGCCCGCCCCGTCACTACGTTAGGAATCTCCGGGTCAGGCGTCATCTCAAACGGTATCTCAGGCTCGGGTGTTGTCTCGACTGGCATCTCGGGGTCGGGCGCCAAAGCGACCGTACGACCGGTCACAACCCTTGGGATCTCTGGGTCGGGATTCATCTCCAATGGAATTTCTGGATCTGGTGTCATCTCGACCGGAATCTCTGGCTCTGGTGCCAAAGCGACAACTCGCCCCATCACAACTCTCGGCATCTCGGGATCTGGCGTAATCTCTATTGGAATCTCCGGCTCTGGTGTCGTTTCAACCGGCATCTCAGGTTCTGGCGCCAAAGCGACCGTTCGACCAGTCACAACTCTAGGCATCTCCGGGTCTGGCGTAATCTCTAATGGAATCTCGGGGTCGGGAATTGGGTCCACGCATTAGCGGGAGCCCGTTTGTAAGAAAACCTCAGCTAAAGCAGAAAGATACATGACGTCAGGTTGCCGGATTGCGTTAGCTCAATCCGGCAACATCTCACCGCATACCTGTGAATTTCTTTACAAACAGGTCACTAATTCAGCGTACGTTCCAAGGTCAGGCACCCGATAATGGGCACAGGTGTTTAGCTAGCAAGACATTGACGTGGACGCCACCAACAAACCTCAGCCCGCCAATATGGCTTTCAATCTAGCGCGCCGCTTCGCGACGCTCGCGCTTCCAGTTGGCTTCAGCGTTGGCGAATTTCTCGCGCAGGCGAAAGAGGCATTCATTGAGGCGGCCACCGCTGATTTGCAGAAACGCGGAATTCGTCCAACGACCTCACGCATTGCAGTGATGACCGGTCTTACCCGGGCAGAAGTTTCACGGATCCGAGATGGATCCGCCAAATTGCCAGTTGCAGTATCTGAACCGCGCACTGAAAGAGTTATGCATGCGTGGTTTACCGATTCTGACTATTTGGATTCGAATGGAACCCCTAGGGTCCTACCGGAGTTCGGTAAAGGATCCTTTGAGGAATTAGTACGGAAGCACAGTGGTGATATGCCTCGTCGAGCACTTCTGGAAGAACTAATTTCGGGCGGAATGGCTACTCGCGAAGGAGAAACGAGCATTCGAGCCATCCGACGACACTATCATTCGAAAGCTACGGAATTTCCGGACTTTTCGCAGTTAGAAGCCCAAATAGACCTCGCGATCCCTGCGGACGATACGACTAAGAACCAATCGATTACATTAGAGTTTCCGGCAGCCCCTTCACCTGCAGTTCGAAAAACCATAAATCAACGGACCGAGCGATTCCTCGAAGCGATGTCAGACTACCTCCACGCAGAAGCAAGTAGGACGACTCCAGGCGAGGCACAAAATAAAACCATTGTGAGATTGATGGTTAGCCATGGCGAATCAAAGCCAACTGAGCCGTAAGACAATGAGCAAAAAGAAGACCTCGCCCGAAAAGGCCTCCTACAACTCGGAAACCCTCACTCGATCCGCGCGGAAAAGATTAATGCGCGCCGTGGATCTCTTAATCTCAAATTTCGAAGCTGAGAGCCCAAAAGAACCCAAGCCGATTCTTGAAACTGCCCGTTCAAAACAACTCGACAAGAGCTACGAGCGCCTACGAAACGCTGCGTCCACGTTAAATCATTGGCATACGGCCGAAGAATATCTAACCGGCGATGGCGAACCCAAGCCGCTGCCATGGACAGGGAAGAATTCTCTCCATTCACTCGCGATGGATGCTGTTGGAGATAAGACCTTAGCGACGAGGACGGCGAATGATCTTTTGGAATTTGATCTCGTAAAAAAGTCCGGCGAGCAGTTCATTCCTAACAAAAGGTCGGCAATCGTCGGCAAGAAGTCTCCCTTGATACTTGCGCATGCAACAAGCACAGCAATCCGATTGATGGAGACTATCTCTCACAATGTTCAGGGAAAGAAACCGTCAAAATACGAGCGTCAAGTCGCGGAAATCAGCATTAGCGACCGCGAATTACCGCAGTTTCTTAGATTTACTGAACAACAAGGTCAGTATTTCATTGACTCAATAAACGATTGGCTCGCGACTCGGGAGCTACCGCTTAATTCGAAAGAATCGGGTGTTCGAGTTGGGGTTGGAGCGTTCGCTTGGAGCGAAAAGGAAGCTCCCCTTAAGAAGAAACGACCATCGCCTTCAACTCGTCCTCGCCGATAACTGCAACGCCCAACTCTTCAGCCTTGGCCAACTTGGAGCCCGCGTCAGCTCCAGCGACAACGTAATGCGTCTTCTTGGATACCGAACCGGTGACCTTGCCACCGTACTTTCGGATCAATGCCTCTGCATCCGACCGGCCCAGTGTCGGTAGCGTCCCAGTACAAACAAACGTCTTACCCGCGAGCGGAAGATGTTCGGCACGGGAGGCGCTCTGCGCTTCGTAGCGAACACCAAGGTCTAAGAGTTGATCGACGACGCTCGCTTGGCGAGCGTCGTCTAAGAACGACCGAATCGACTCGGCAACAACAGGGCCGATATCCGGCACCGCTTGTATTTGCTCCAGCGTGGCCGCGCGCAATGGACCTAAATCACCGAAGTGCTCCGCCAGCG
>CANGOP010000032.1 GCA_947455595.1 Gammaproteobacteria bacterium | reverse complement strand
GCTGCGGGACCCTCGCCGATCATGATGTCGAGTTGGAAATCCTCGAGCGCCGGGTAGAGGATTTCCTCCACCACTGGACTCAGGCGATGAATTTCATCGACAAACAGCACGTCGCGTGGCTGCAGGTTGGTGAGCAAGGCGGCCAGATCGCCGGGTCGTTCTAACACCGGACCCGAGGTCTGCTTCAAGCCTACACCCAGCTCATTGGCCACAATGTGAGCCAAGGTCGTCTTACCGAGGCCGGGCGGCCCGAAGATCAACAAATGATCGAGTGCCTCCGAACGGCGCCGTGCCGCTTCGATGAAGATTTCCATCTGCGCGCGCACCGCCGGTTGACCGACGTAGTCAGACAACTGGCGCGGGCGCACGGCACGGTCGAGGCTGTCGTCCTCCCGCATCCCCTGCGCCGTCACGATCCGATCCGCATCGATCATCGTTATCCCCGTGCCTCGTTCAGCCTGCCGCCGCGCGCAGCGCCCGACGGATCAACTCCTCGGTCGTCTGCGCATCATCGCCGGCGGCCTTGAGTAATCGCACCACCTCTTGCGGACGATACCCTAACGCGACCAGCGCCACGCTCGCTTCCTGATGCGCACTCGGGACCGCCGTCGTGCTCGTGGGCACAAAGGCACTGCCGGTGCCGGACAGATCGCCGGTCTTGTCTCGCATGTCGATGAGAATTCGCTCGGCGGTCTTGCGACCGACACCTGGAATCCGCACCAAGGCCGCCGCATCCTCGGCTTCCAGCACGCGCAGAAAGTCGGCCACCGACAGGCCCGACAGAATCCCTAACGCAATCTTCGGGCCCACGCCCGACACCTTCAACAAGCCGCGGAACAAGCGCCGCTCGTCCTCGGTCGCGAAGGCATACAAGATGTGGGCGTCTTCGCGGACCACGAGATGCGTGCGCAACGTGATCTCCGTGCCGGTCTCGGGCAACCCGAAAAAGGTCGACATCGGTGCTTCGCACTCATAGCCGACACCATTCACATCCAAAACCACGGTTGGAGGTGTCTTGGCCGCCAGTCGTCCTCGCAACCATCCGATCATGACCGCCCTCCTCGTCCCGCGTACAACCCAAGGGGCGCATGCCCATGGATATGGCACAGACCGATCGCGAGCGCATCGGCCGCATCCGCCGCCAGTCGACCTTGCAGTTTGAGTAGCACGGTCACCATCTTTTGCACCTGAACCTTCTCTGCCGCACCTGTGCCGACCACGGCGAGCTTGACCTCCCGTGCGCTGTATTCGAAGACCGACACCGGTCGCACGAAGGTCGCCGCCAGCGCCGCCCCGCGTGCCTGGCCGAGCTTGAGTGCGGAGTCGACATTGCGATTTACGAACACGCGTTCAATCGCGATCTCGTCCGGCTGATACTCCTCGACCACGGCCATGACACCGGCATGAATCTCTCGCAACCGGGCCGCGAAATCGGCACCGGCGGCCCGGATCGTCCCGCTGGCCCGGTACGTCGGGGCGCCCAAGCCAAACTCAATCACCCCATAACCCGTGGCTCTGGAACCCGGGTCCAGACCCAGCACGATCCGCGGTACGCTCTGCACGAGGGCTCGCACAGGCAGCTCGGTTGGCGCCGCAGCCACCGGCGCCCCGGGCTTAAAGGCACGCCAGGCGCGGGAACGGGACATCAGGTGAGATCAGCAGGCTGGGCATTGGCAGTATGATACCGGTACGGCGCCGCTTAGCCACGCCTGTCCGTGGCGATTGAGATCGTGGAAACCATCACGTTTGACTCTGACCAACGAGCACTCGGGATCACCCGAGACGTGCTCGCGTCCTTACCGGCGCCGATCACGGCAGCGGACGCGTCGATCTTAGATCGAGCCGTCGCCATCGCCCGGATTGTGGCCCACTTTGATCCCGATCCGGTGGCGATCGCGGGAACACTCCTGCAAGCCTGCCGAAGCGTCGGTGTCACATGGGATGACGCGACCCTCGCCTCCCTCGACCCCAGCGTGATCAGTTTTGCGAACGCCCTGGCACGACTCGGCCGTACAGACCTCCCCGTGCGAGGCTCGGCTCATCGCTACACCGCATCACAGGCGGAGGGTCTGCGCCGCATGCTCCTCGCCGTGGTGGCGGACCCTCGCCTCGTCCTCGCACGCGTGTCCGAACAATTATGGCGGTTGCGCGCGGCGCGTCACGCCAGCGATGAGGACAAAGCACGTCTCGGTCGGGAAACCCAAGACCTGTACGCGCCGCTCGCCAATCGCCTCGGACTGGCCTCGCTGAAATGGGAACTGGAGGATTTTGCGTTCCGTTACCTCTCACCCGCGGAATACAAACGAATTGCCGAATCGTTGGCGGAAAAGCGCGTCGACCGCGAGCGCTACATCGAAGAACTGAAGTCGCATTTGGAAGCCGCGCTCAACGAGGCCGGCATCGCCGCGCAAGTGCAGGGCCGCCCCAAGCATCTCTATAGCATCTTCAAAAAGATGCAGAAGAAATCGCTGCGCTTTGACGAGCTGTACGATGTCCGCGCGGTGCGCGTGCTGGTCTCGACGGTCGCCGAGTGCTATGCGGCCCTCGGCGTGGTGCACGGTCACTATGCCTACCTCGCTGGCGAGTTCGACGACTACATCGCGACACCTAAGCCCAACGGCTATCGGTCCATTCACACGGCCGTGGTCGGCCCCGCGGGTAAGACGGTCGAAGTCCAGATCCGCACGCGCGAGATGCACGAACGCGCCGAGATGGGCGTCGCCGCACACTGGCGGTATAAGGAAGGTGGCCGTCGGGATGATGCGCTCGAGCGCAAAGTCGAAGACCTGCGCCGCCTGCTCCAACCGACCTCGAGTGACGACGACCCCCTGGCGGACGTCGGCCAAGTCGTGTTTCGGGAGCGGGTCTATGTCTTCAGTCCCAAGGGAGACGTTGTTGAGTTGACGGACGGCGCGACGGCGCTCGATTTCGCCTATCAGGTGCACACCAGCCTGGGGCATCGTTGCCGGGGTGCCCGTGTGGATGGCCGCATGGTGCCGTTGAACCACCGTCTGACCAACGGTGTCACCGTCGAGGTCATTACGGCGAAGGAAGCCCAGCCGAGCCGCGACTGGATGATCGAGAGCCTCGGCTTTTTGGCCAGCAAATCCGCCAAAGCCAAGGTCCGGGCCTGGTTCCGCACCCATGACCGTGACGATCATCTGCGCGCCGGTCGAGCGATCGCGGAGCGAGAACTTGGACGCCGCTTCACGTTGGCCGAATTGGACCTGCTCGCCACCCAACTCCACGTGTCGAATGCCGATGAGTTGTGTGTGGCGCTCGGTGCCGGCGATCTGTCGGCCGGACAACTCTCCGCCGCGTTGGAGCGCCGTGACCGTGCCGCCACGAGCGAGGCAGACGCCGACAAGCTACCGACGCCCGTGACGAGTGCCACCGTGCCGGCGTCGGCAGCGGGCATTCATGTCATGGGGGTCGGCGACCTGTTGTCGCACTACGCGCGTTGCTGCAATCCGGTTCCGCCAGAAGCCATCACCGGGTATGTCACGTTAGGCCGCGGCGTTACCCTCCATCGCAGCGGTTGCCGCAATATCCTGCGGCTCGGCACGCTCCAGCCGGATCGCCTCGTGTCGGTCACGTGGGGCCAGCAGCGCGATCAACTGTACGCGGTGGATTTCCAGGTACGCGCCTTTGATCGACGCGGCTTGGTGCGCGATGTGAGCGCTTTACTCGCCGACGCGCGCCTCAGCATTCAGTCGATGACCACCACGACCAATGCCGAGGGCATTGCCGAGATGCGGGTGGCGACCCGCGTGCACGATCTCGACGAACTTGAGCTGTGCCTGGCGCGGATTCGGGGCCTCCCCGACATCATCCGCGCCCAACGCAACTGATCAACGATTCGGGTAGTCGATCGCCCGCTTATCCGCCGCCAACGCCGCTTCGTGCAGCGCTTCCGACAGCGTCGGATGAGCATGGATGGTGCGCTGCAGGTCCTCGGTCGTCGCCGAGTACTCCATCGCCAACACCGCTTCGGCGATCAATTCACCGGCCATCGGCCCGATGATGTGCACGCCGAGGATCGTGTCGTCGTCAACCGCCGCGATCACTTTGGCAAAGCCTTGCGCGGCTTCCATGGCACGTGCACGGCCGCTCGCCAAGAACGGGAATGAGCCCACCTTATAGGCACGCCCCGACGCCTTGACCTGCTGTTCGGTCGTGCCGACCCACGCCATCTCAGGCGCGGTATAAATGACGGAGGGGATCGTCGCGTAGTTCACATGACCGTAGTGACCGGCAATGAGGTCCGCGACCATCACGCCCTCTTCCTTGCCCTTGTGCGCCAGCATCGGGCCGCGCACACAGTCGCCGACGGCGTAGACACCCTCGACACCGGTGCGACATTCGTCATCCACTTCGATGAAGCCGCGAGCGTCGAGTTGGATGCCGGTGCCATCCGCCAAGAGACCGTCGGTGTAGGGCCGCCGACCAATGGCCACGACGACGCGATCGAATTCAACCGTATGACTGCCCTTGGCGTCATCGTACGTCACGGCTACGCCGGTGGAACCGACCACGGCTGCGGACACCTTGGCACCGAGCCGGATATCGAGACCCTGCTTCTTAAATTGCTTCTGCGCCTCTTTGGCCACCGCTTCGTCGGCCATCGGCAAGAAGGCGTCCATCGCCTCGAGCACGGTCACCGCCGCGCCTAAGCGCCGCCACACACTGCCCAGCTCAAGCCCGATGACGCCCGCGCCGATCACGCCCAGGCGCTGCGGCACGCTCGTGAACTCGAGCGCGCCCCAACTATCGACGATGCGCTCGCAGTCAAACGGTGCGCTTTTCAAGGGCGTCGGCGTCGAGCCACTGGCCAGAATAACGCTGCCAGCCTGCAAAACCCGCACCGTGCCATCGGCGGCGGTGAACTCTACGCGCTTGCCCGGCAGCAATCGACCGCGCCCCTGCAAAGCCGTGACTTTCGCCGCTTTGAACAAGCCCAAAATACCCTGCGTGGAGGCCTTAACAATGCCGGTCTTGCGGGCCTGCATCTTGGCCACGTCCATCGTCACCGTACCGGTCGAGATGCCGTGCTCGGCGAACTCCACGTGGGCGCGATGCAGCAACTCAGACGACTCGAGGAGCGCCTTGGAGGGAATGCAGCCGGCGTTGAGGCAGGTACCGCCGAAGGCGTAGGTGCCGTCGACGTTCTTCCAGCCGTCGATGCACGCCACCGACAGCCCGTTCTGAGCAGCCCGAATGGCTGCCGGGTAACCGGCGGGACCTCCGCCTATGACGACCACATCGAATTGATCACTCATGTGGGCAGTCCTCAGATCTGAAGCAGCAGTCGGGCCGGGTCTTCGAGGCAATCCTTGATCGTGACCAAGAACTGCACCGCATCGCGTCCATCGATGATTCGATGATCGTATGTGAGCGCGAGATACATCATCGGGCGGATCACGATCTGACCGTCGACGACCACCGGGCGATCCTGCACCTTATGCATGCCGAGGATTGCGCTCTGCGGCGCGTTCACAATCGGCGTGGACATGAGCGAACCAAACACGCCGCCGTTGGTGATGGAGAACGTACCACCGGTCAGCTCGTCGATGGTGATCGCGCCATCGCGCCCCTTCTTCGCGAAATCACCGATCGAACGCTCAACGTCGGCGCAGCTCATCAGGTCGGCATCGCGCAAGACGGGCACGATCAAGCCACGCTCGGTAGAGACGGCCACGCCGATGTCATAGTAGTCGTGATAGACAATATCGGTGCCATCGACATACGCATTGACGATCGGGAAGCGACGCAACGCTTCGACCGTCGCCTTCACGAAGAAGGACATGAAGCCGAGGCGTACGCCGTGCGCCTTTTCAAAGCGATCCTTGTAGCGGGTGCGCGCGGTATTGAGCGCCGACATATCGACCTCGTTGAAGGTCGTGAGTAACGCCTGCGTCGACTGCGCCTCCACCAGGCGCGCCGCAATACGCGAGCGCAGACGCGACATCGGAACCCGCTGTTCCGTGCGGCCCGCTCGAGGACCTGAGGCGGCCGAGACGGACGCCGCCGTCGCCACCGGGGCCGCCGCCACGGGTGCCGGCGCCGCTGCGGCCTTGAGCACATCCTGCTTGGTGGCACGGCCGTCGCGGCCGGTCCCGCTCACCGATGCCGGATCGACCTTTTGTTCTTCCACCACCCGCTTCGCCGCGGGGCTCAGCTTCGGCTCTGCCTTAGCGGCGGCCACGGGTGCAGCCGCATCGGCCGCCTTCGCAGCCGCGGCACCGGCCGTTGCGGTCTCATCAATCACGGCCAGAAGGACGCCACCGGTGACGGTGCTACCCGCTTCGACTTTCACCTCGACGAGTACACCCGCCACCGGCGCAGGCACCTCGAGCACGACTTTGTCCGTTTCAAGGTCGGCCAGATTCTCGTCGCGGGAGACGGCATCCCCCGGACGCTTGTGCCAGGTCACGAGCGTCGCATCAGCGACGGATTCGGGTAACTGCGGAACGCGAACTTCAATCGTCATGACGGTTTCCTAAAAGTAGGCCTGTCTGAATAGGGTTAACGAGGAACGCGGCCACCGCGCCGCGAGGGCGGTGCCTTACCGGTCAGCGCACTCGCCACGAGCCGCTGCTGTTCCTCGACATGCATCTGGTAAATGCCAGCGGCCGGTGCCGCGGCGCCCGCCCGACCCGCGTAGAAGAGCGTGTCGATATCGACCAATGGCTCCTGCAGGCGGTGCCGAATCTGATACCAAGCGCCTTGGTTTTGCGGCTCCTCCTGACACCAGACGATCTCGTGGGCATTGGGGTAGCGCGCGAGCACCGCTTCGTAGCCCGCTGCCGGGAACGGATAGAGTTGCTCGATGCGCACAATAGCGACGGTCGACAACTGCTCTGTACGCCGTTGCTCCAGAAGGTCGTAGTAGACCTTACCGCTGCAAAAGACGACGCGAGTCACCGCCTTCGGTTCCAAGCGATCCACTTCATCGATGATGGTCTGGAATCGGCCGCGGGCCAGTTCCTCAAGACTCGAGACGGCCAGTTTGTGCCGCAACAAGCTCTTTGGCGTCATCACAATCAGCGGCTTGCGCAATGCCCGCAGCATCTGCCGACGCAGCATATGGAAGACCTGTGCCGGTGTTGAGGGGACGCACACCTGCATATTCGATTCCGCACACAACTGCAGGAAGCGCTCAAGGCGAGCAGACGAATGCTCCGGCCCTTGACCTTCGTAGCCATGTGGCAGCAACAGCGTCAGCCCACACAGCCGTCCCCACTTCGACTCGCCCGAGCTGATGAACTGATCAATGATGACCTGCGCACCGTTCGCGAAGTCACCGAACTGGGCTTCCCACAACACCAGGGTGTCGGGGGTCGTGGTCGAATAGCCATACTCGAAGCCGAGCACGGCCTCCTCGGAGAGCACCGAATCGGTGACTCGAAAACGCGGCGTACGGGTGACGTGCTCGAGGGGGACATGCACGCGATCGCTCTTTTGATCATGCAAGGCTGCGTGGCGATGGAAGAACGTACCGCGACCGCTGTCTTGTCCGGTCAAACGGACGTAATAGCCATGATCGACAATGGTCGCGTAGGCCAGAGTTTCCGCCGCGCCCCAATCCAGCGGCAGGTCGCCCGCGACCATGCGCGTACGATCCTCATAAATCTTCGCGACCCGCGGGTGCAACGACACGTCTGCCGGTATCGCGACCATCCGAGCACCAAGTGCCTTCAAGTGCTCGATATCGAGATTTTCATCCACTGACTCGTACGGGTCTGCCGTGAGATGCCGCGACCAGTCCACTGTGTACTTGTTACCGATCAGACCCAACGCCGCCCGCGCGAGCGGTTTGCCAGAGTCGAGCGCCTCGCGATATTTGGTCACAAAGCCATCGGCGTCAGCCGCCGAGAGCACTTGGGCGACCTGTAATCGCTGTGCGTAGAGCTGTCGTGTGGTCGGATGCTTGCGCACCACCTGATACATGAGCGGCTGCGTCGCGGCCGGCTCGTCTGCTTCGTTATGACCGTGACGGCGATAGCACACGAGATCAATGACGACGTCCTTCTTGAAGCGCGCGCGATAATCGAGCGCGAGGCGCGTCACGAAGATGCAGGCCTCCGGGTCGTCCCCGTTCACGTGGAAGATCGGCGCTTCGACCATCTTCGCCACATCCGAGCAATACAGCGTCGAGCGCGTATCGCGCGGATCCGACGTCGTGAAGCCCACCTGGTTGTTGACGACGACGTGAATAGTGCCGCCGGTGTAGAAACCACGCGCCTGCGAGAGCTGCAGCGTTTCCATCACGACACCCTGACCACCGAAGGCCGAGTCGCCGTGGATGACGACGGGCAGCACACGCTCACCGGTGTGATCACCGCGGCGTTCCTGACGCGCGCGCACCGAGCCTTCGACGACGGGATTCACGACTTCCAGATGCGAAGGGTTGAAAGCGAGCACGACGTGCACATTGCCAGCCGGCGTGCGCAGATCGGACGAGAAGCCCTTGTGGTACTTCACGTCACCCGACCCACGCAGATGCGACAGATCGTAGTTGCCTTCGAACTCCGAGAAGAGATCGCCCGGCGACTTACCCAATAGGTTCACCAAGACGTTCAGGCGGCCACGATGGGCCATACCGATCACGCATTCCTCGACGCCGCCTCTCCCGCTCGACTGCACGAGGTCATCCAGCATCGGAATCAGTGCATCGCCGCCTTCGAGAGAAAAGCGTTTCTGGCCGACGTACTTCGTGTGCAGATAGCGCTCGAGACCTTCCGCACAGGTGAGCTGCCAGAGAATATTTTTCTGCTCATCGGCCGTGAAACGGTGCCGCAAGCGGCGGTCCTGGTAGGTTTGCTGCAACCACAAACGCTCCTCGCTCGAGGAGACGTGCGCGAACTCGGCACCGATCGTGTCGCAGTACATGTACTTGAGCTGCGTGAGCATGTCGCGCAGCTTCATGCGCGTCGGGATCGCTTCGGTCTTGGAGCCGGTGAAGAACTCGGTATCGAGGTCGGCATCGCCCAGTCCGAAATACCCCAATTCCAGGACCTTTGGCTTCTCGCGCTGCATCATGCCGAGGGGGTCGATGCGCGCGACCAGATGTCCGCGATTCGCGTAGACCTGCACCATCCGCGAGACATAACCTTGCTTGGCGGCAGCGTCGACTGACGCCGAGGTCGGCGCCGCGCCCACCCGAGGGGCTTTGGCGCGCGCCGCGAACTCAGCCAGGACCGGACCGTGCGCGACATCCCGGCCCGTCGGGCCAGGCGCCTGTGCGATGTTCTGGAAATACGTCCGCCATTCGGCGGGAACCTTCAAGGGATCTTCGAGAAAGAGTTCGTAGAGCTCTTCTACAAAGGTGGCATTGGCGCCCGACAGCGGCGTCGAGTCGAACCATTCAGTCAATCGTGCACTCACTTCCCTACTCGCGGTTGGGGCGATGGAATGCGAGTCTAGGGGAAAACGAAACGCCGTCAATGATTAAAATCGTTTTTTACCGACCGTTCGTTTTATTTTCGTAAGCCCTTGTCACGGCGAGATTCAATGCCGGAACAGCGAAAGGATGACGGCGATCACCAGCGCCGCCACGAAGACGAGAAATGCCACTCGCAAGACGAGCAGGAAGATCGTCCAGACGAAGCTCACCAAAGCGCCGATGAGTTGAAGACAGGCACGGAAGGGACCCACGGGCACGGAGGCCGCACTCGACTCTGACGGGACTGCGACGGCCTCATCGGGTGCGGCCGGAGGGCGACGCTCGTAATGGGTATAGCTCAGGCCAGTGCCCGGCAATCCAACGGTGGTGCGGGTACCCTTTGAGCTGAGGTTAACGGTCGCACCCCGCCCACCCAGCGACACCGAGGCGCCCTTCTTGCCCAGGTTGATTCGAAGACCCGGTAATAGGCGGATAGATCGTCGAAACCGAAAGCCCATGACACCCCTGCCCCGTCATCGCTGCAACGGCACGCCAACCTACTTTTTGGCATGCACAACCGATTCGGTCAAATACGGCGACTGCGTCCTTCCCAGAAGGGATCGCGTAGACGGCGCTTGAAGATTTTCCCGGAGTCTTCGCGCGGTAACTGCGCGCGGAATTCGATCCGCTTCGGGATTTTAAACCCTGCCAGAAGCGGCTTCAGTTGACTGCGAATGGCCTCCGGGTCTTCAACAGCCCCTAGCATCGGTTGGATGCAAGCGCAGATCGACTCCCCAAATTCGTCATCCGGTATTCCAAACACCGCACAATCGGCCACGCTATCCAACTGCAATAACGCCGCTTCAATCTCTGCGGGGAAAATATTCACCCCGCCGGAAATGATCATGTCTTTCTTGCGATCGCTCAGATAAAGGTAGCCATCCGCATCCAATCGGCCGATGTCCCCGACCGTGACGAATCCGTCAACCGACTGCTGCGGCAAGGCACCGGCGGCGTTGGTATAGGCGAACGGTCCAAAACGCGGTTGATGGATATAGACCGTACCGGTCTCGCCCACCGGACACTCGCGCAGTTGATCGTCCAGGATACGCAGCACGGTGCCGTTGATGGGGCGCCCCACCGAACCGGGTTTCAGGCGGGACTCGTCGGCCCGAATGTACGTCATGAAGCTGGTCTCGCTCGCCCCATAGGCCTCGCGCAAGATCGGCCCCAGCCAATCGTTGATCGCATCTTTCACCATCCGTGAGCACGGCGCGCCCGTCGACACCGCGAATCGCAGTGACGACAGGTCGTAACGATTGCGAACGGCGTCGGGCAACTTCAATAGCCTCACCATCATGGTCGGCACGAGGTACACATGCGTGATGCGCTCGCGTTGGATGGTGGCGAGAAAATGCTCGGCGTCGAACCGCGCACCGATCAGAAGGTCAGCCTGACCACCGGCCACGGCGAACTGGGCGATCCCATTGGGGGCGGTGTGATAAAGCGGCGCACAGACGTACAGCCGATCACCGGGGGTCAGATCCAGAAAGGTTTGGGATAGGTCGCGGTAGATGTCCCAAACGTCCCCCGGCACCCGTTCGAATCCGCGCAAAATGCCTTTGGGCAGCCCCGTACTCCCCGAGGTATACGGGAAAATGCCCCGCAAATTCTCGGCGAGCCCCCTCATGGGCTCATGCTCGGCAATGAGCTGTTCTAGGGAGGTACCGAGTGCGCACGACTCGGTCGCTCGGGTCGGCACCTCCACCCGTCTCAACGTCGCTGGCAAGGCAGAGGCTGCGGCTTGCAGCAGTTCGCTGTGGCCAAAAATCAGTTCGGCACCACTGTCGTCGAGGATGGCGCGGATTTCAGGACCCGGCGCATGCCAATTCAGCACGACGAAACGGGCACCGACATAGCGACAGGCTTCGGTGATGGTGAAATAGCGAATGTCATTGCGCATCAAGACCGCAACGACCCGATTGGGACCGATGCCGTGGCCCTGTAGTGCGCTCGCGAGACGACGCGCGTCACGATCCAGTTGGATCCGATCCAAGTAGTCGGTCTGAATATCCGGCAGCGTGGTCATGGTTTTCACAGCGTCTGAACGTTCGCCTGGAGATGACGAGAGCGAGCGTGGGAATCAGCCGAACACGCGACCCGTCTCGCCCACCCAGTGTCACCCCTGGCGTCGTTCGGCCAGAAGTTTGACAGGCGTCAAATCACGATGCGTCGGTGAGCGTGAGTCGATCGCCAAGTTTGTGTGGCGCCCCGAACAGGAGTCGAACCTGTGGCCTCGCCCTTAGGAGGGGCGCGCTCTATCCAACTGAGCTACCGGGGCACGGCGACCATCCTAACGGTTTGCAGGCCGACGCTGAAGCCCGACACGGCGATTCACACGACCGACCTGTCTCGTCCAGGTGCCGCCCCGCGATGCCCCCCCCAGCTGGCAAGCGCAATGCGACGGATACCGCTGCGTTTTTCTCAAAGGGGTCTAATGTGTTGCACTGGGATGCCGATGCAACGGCGTTTGGAGCCTTGCCATCGGCCAAGGAGAATCGAGATGGCTCGCAAAAATCATCGGATCGCGTGGCTTGAAGCGCCAGAAGCACACGACTACCCCGCCGCCGCGTCCTATCTGCAGTTGTTGCTCACACCGACCCGCTCTGCGCGCCTCGTCTCAGCGCTGCGCAAAGCACGCCCAACCGCCTTCAAGGCCAAGGACATTTTCCGCGCGTCCGGATTGTCCTTACTTGGCGTGAGCAATTCACACGTCGAAAAAGACCTGAAAAAAATTCGACGCCAGATTCCGTTGTCACCGCTTCTGCTGGTGCGAAGCCCCAATGCGGATCGGGTCATCATCGCGGACGGCTACCATCGACTCTGCGCCGTCTATACCCTGGATGAGGATGCTCTCATTCCGTGTCGGATTGTCTGAGGGGCCATCGACCCAAACGACCTTCGAGCGGCGCGGGATGGCAGGCGCTGTGACAAACGTTACTCGGGAAGAGCGACCTAGCGCACGATTCGCTCTCTGCGGTGGTCGATCGGATACGCGATGTCGCGTGGCCGGCCATGAGGGTCGACACAGGCACAAGTGATTGAGTGCGCCGCCCTGCTGGCCCCTGAAGTTTTTGTCGCTGAAGTTGGGTAGGCAACAAAGCCGTGAAACCGGCTTTCTACGATGGCCCATTGGTTGCGCGCAAACGCGCAGCGAGAAAGTGGTGGTGAAGTTTTACAGAAAACCAAACCCACATATCAGCAGTCTCTCAGCCCCGGTCGGAAGCCTTGAGACCCTCGCGCGATTCCGGGTAAGGATTTCGCGCAACCGCACATGCCCATGATTGTAAGTTCAGACAGGCAGATTGGCACTCGCAGTTGCCACGACTGCCGGGGAATCTCGGGGCCGCAACTTGGCTTTCCTCTCGTTTGTCGCCGTAATGACCGGCACGAACGACGAAAGGAAATGCCATGCAAACCGAACCCGCCTTCACCGAAACGGAGCTTGCACATCGGTGGAACGTCAGCATCAAGACCCTACAACGCTGGCGCAGTGAAGAACGCGGCCCGTCGTACATCAACCTCTCAAAGGCCGTCCGCTACCCAGTGGATGAGATCGTCACCTATGAGCAGGCGATCCGCCAGGGCATGTCCAACGAAGCGCCGTTGCCATCTTTATGCGACGCGCAGCCCGTTGTCGAATCTCCAACGCCCGTCGCCCCCGAACCAAAGCGGTACTACTTGAGCGAGGCCCTAGCGCTCATCGCGCAGTACGGCAGTTTTGAAGCGGCCGAGGCCGGGCTGACGGAGGCGCGCGATGAAACCCAAGGTTGATGCCGATAGACAGGGTGTTGTGTCCAGCCCGGATGAGCCAGTCATCACGTATCCGGTCCTCGATGAAAAGCAGTTGTCCTCGAGGTGGAATCTCTCACCCAAGACGCTGCAAAAGTGGCGCTCGGAAGGAATCGGCCCGCCCGCCTGGCACCTCAACAGATCTGTCCGTTACCTTCTGATGGAGGTCGAGTCCTTCGAGCGCAAGGCTCGGGTCACTTGGAAATCCCCTACGGGACGCCAGATGTCCGAATCCTCTCCCACGGCACGTGAAGATGCCATCGAGCAGATGATGCAGAAACAACCTGAGCGCCGTGATCGGGTTTTCTACTCCTCCAAGGATGTGGTCGACATCCCAGGCTTGCCCGGTTACTGGATTCACCAGAATCAGGAACGCCTGCGGCTCGGCATTCCGTTCTACCGGATCGCAAACGGTGACGTCATCCGCTTCAGCATCGAGGAACTCTTCCTCTGGGAGATGCATCACCTGCGCCCATGCCGGTACCCGGCGAAAGGGAATGCTGATGCCCCGTAGTTGGGGCGGGCCGTTGCGAAGTGTGTTTTCATGTGTTCCTATATTTCGTTGATTAATTGCGATTGGAGAACAAATGGAACACGCTCCATCAATGCTCTCCGAGACCCATACCCAGCGCATCCTTGATCTGGCCAACCAGAGAGGACTGCTGCGTGCCAGCGACCTGTACGCCATCGGCTCGCCCCGGGTCATACTGACGCGCATGACGGCCGCAGGTCTGCTGCAACGGGTCGGGCGCGGTCTGTACCGTCTGCCGGGTGCGCAGTTGACGTAATTCGAGAGTCTTGCCCTTGTCGCCACCAGGGTGCCACAAGCCGTGTTCTGCCTGCTCACCGCACTCCAGTTTCACGGGCTGACCACCCAACTACCGCGTCAAATATGGATCGCCATGCCACGCGGCAGCCACTCACCCCGGATCGACTATCCGCCGATCCGGATGGTTCAGATGACCGGTAGCGCTCATCTGGCAGGCGTCGAGGAGCACTTGTGCAACGGGGTGAAGGTGCGGATCTACAGCCCGGCCAAGACCGTGGTCGATTGCTTCAAGCATCGCAACAAGATCGGTCTGGATGTGGCGCTGGAGGCCTTGAAAGACGCCTGGAGGACGCGCAAGGCGTCCGCAGACGACCTGTGGCGCTACGCTCAGGATTGCCGCGTCGCCACCGTGATGCGCCCCTACATGGAGGCAGTCGCCCACGACTGACGCCTCGGCCTCCGAGACGGGCGGGGTTCTCTTTAGTTTAAAAATTTGGTAGGATTACGGTTGTTTTAAACCCAACCTGAGGAGGCGTCATGATTGCAGATCGCATTCGTCAAGCACGATTGGCGGCAGGCCTGACCCTGGGTGCGTTGGGCGAACAGGTGGGTGTTTCTCACACTGCCATCCAGAAGTACGAGAAGGGTCTGCTGACGCCGTCGTCGGCTCAGCTACTCAAGCTGGCCCGCGCCTGCGGCATCCGGACTGAATACTTCTTTCGCACGCATACGGTTGAACTGCTGCAGCCCGAGTTCCGCAAGCTCTCGACCTTTGGCAAGACGGCGCAGGATGCGTTGAAGATCAAGGTCGTCGAGTTGGTGGAGAAGCGCGTGGAGTTGCTCGGCGCATTTCCCGAACTGCCGTTCCCGGCTTTTGCGCCGCCCGCGAATCTGCCCGAGCACATCACCTCGCTGGATGAGATCGATGCGTTCTCGGATTCGGTCCGCAACGCTTGGCAGTTGGGGCTGAATCCGATTGCTGACCTCACCGACACCCTCGAAGGCCTTGGCTTGCTGGTCATCGTGGTCGACGAGGAAAACCCAGGCTTCTCTGGCTTGACGGCCAAGGCACGGACCGAAGATGGCCGGGAGTATCCGGTCGTGGCTGTTTCCAGGCGCTGGCCCGGTGATCGGCAGCGGTTCACGCTGGCGCATGAGTTGGGGCACCTGCTGCTCGAAGGACGGCTGGCTGACGGCATCAACGAAGAGAAAGCCTGCGACCGGTTCGCCGGTGCCTTCCTTGCTCCGTGCGTCGCAGTATTGCAGTTGCTTGGGGCACAACGCCATGCGCTGGAGTGGCAAGAGTTGTATGTGCTCAAGCACGAGTTCGGTCTGTCGATGACCGGATGGCTGCAGCGCGCCAAACAGTGTGGCGTGATCACCGAGGCCGCTCACCTCGCTATGTTCAAGCAGTTTTCGGCCAAGGGCTGGCGCAAGACCGAGCCTGGCGAACCACTGCCGAAGGAGCATCCCCGACTGTTTGATCAGTTGGTGTACCGCGCCTTGGCCGAGCAGTACATTTCCGAAGGCAAGGCAGCGGAACTGCTGGGCATCCCGATGATGCGCTTCCACAAAGAACGCCAGCTGGAGTCATCGGATGCGGTTGCTCATCAGTGATGCGAACATCTTGATCGATATGGAAGCGGGAGCGTTGATGGAGACACTCTTCCAGCTTCCGATGCAGTTCGGCATCCCTGATCTGCTGTACTACGAAGAAATTGAACCGGGCAGCCCTGGCCTTGAAGACCTGGGCTTGCAGGTCATGGAGGTCAGCGGCGACTTCGTGGCGTATGCCGAGCAGCTGCCAGGCCAGCACAACCATCTGCTTCCCGCTAAAAACCGTCCCAAGCCCAGTCACAACGACTACTTGGCACTGGCGCTTGCGAAGCAAGAGACTTGCACTTTGCTGACCGGCGACGCCAATTTGCGGATTGTTGCCAACAAGGAGCAAGTCAACGTCATGGGCACCATCGGGCTGCTGTGCGCCATGATCGAGAACCAGCTGCTGTCAGTCGACGACGCCTTCAAGGCACTTGACCGAATGAAGTCTGGCAAGCGACGGCTGCCCTGGCCGGAAGCCGAAAAAGTGCTGAACGCGCTGCGTTGATCAGGTTCTGCCATCGGCAGGCAACCACTGCGGGCCAGTGGCTTTAGGCCAATGTTCGCTGCAAAACGCTCCATGCGGTAGCCCGGTCGATCCGCTCCTGCTCCGAGCGAACGTTTTGTCCCCAGCGCTGCTGCTTGAGATCCCGATAGAGTTGCTGCTCTGGCTCCGTCAGAAGCGTCAGTTCCGTTGCAGGATGCTGCGCCGATTCATCAACCCACAGCGCCTTGTGTTGCAGCAAGGTGTCTTCGTCCATGAGCACGGATTGCAACGCTGGAATGTATGAACGGGCACGATGCAGGATGGCAAATCCATGGGTGTCCAAATCACCCCAATAGATGCACTTTGCGCAGGCAAGCCAAGGGAAACGGGCCAACACGTCGACGTTATAGCCAAGACGCATGAACACGACAGCGCCCGGCATGTCGGACATTGCCAGTCCCGTTTGAAGGTTCTCGACAATAAACACATGTGAGACCCGCAAATTGAGACCCGCCAGGTCTTCCACTGGTGCAGTGATGTCACCAATGCCACCGACCCCGGCTCGCAACGCCTGATCCAGCACCCGCATTCGGACAAGGATTGGAGGTGCTTTCAGTCCGCAGCGTTGGTAGAAATCCAGGTCGCTGGCTGAATCCTCTTGTATTGCTGCCACCAGATCCGTCAGCAGTCCATTGCGCCCATCGAGCCATTTGCTATCCAGCCCGGACACCGGCAGCTGGCGGGGGTAGAGGTCGGATTGTGGATGGTTCGCTATCCAGTCCAGCATCTCTGCAAGCCGATGAAAATCGGCATCGCCATAGTCCGCCAGAACATCAAAATACCTCGGCAACTGCTGCGCCAGTACCGGCCAGCGAGCAGTGAGCGTTCGGTAGCGAGATTGAGCACGCTCCCATCGTGCGGACTCACCAATCCACATGGCCACATCCTCTGGGCCACCCAACGCTAGCTTCTCCGGTAGTCGCTGAACGCCAAGCGCTTTCCACCGGCGCTCACACCAGGACCAGGAGCCGACTCCTTGCCAACCTTGCCATGCGTGACCCGAGATCTGACGAGAGTGCTGCATGAGCCGACTTTGCTGGATCGTGTTTGGGTTGCGGGAAGCAACATCCGGGTAATCACTCCCAGGCTCCGCACGACTCGTGGATCGCCATTCGGCTCAGGAGTGGAATGGCTGGCGCTGAAAGAACGATTCACGTTCTATGGCGGCGGGATCTCGTTCATCCCTTCGGCACCGTCTGCAGCGCCAGCAGTGGCCGATCCGGCCGCACCTGTGAACGGGCCATTCTCAGCGGACTTCAAGTGGGCGACGCTGCCGGACGTGCAGGCCACGCCGATCCGGTTCACCGATGGTCAGGCTAAGGTCTTCGAGTCGCTATGGTCGTTCAAGGGAGTCGAGGTGGTCGGAGAAAGGATCATGCAGCGCGCTGGCCAGAAGAGCGACAAGCCGATTGACCTGTTCAAGATCAAGTCGAAGGACAAGGGCAAGCCGGAGCACGAGGCTCGACTGGCGGCCTACGGAGCACTCGTCGTCACGCAGCAACGCGCAGGCTTGTATTCCATGCCTTGCGCGGCGGCAGTGTTGGCGTGACGGACTGCTGCTCCAAGCAAGCCCTACAACGAATGGCAATGGCACGCACACAAATCATGGTCGCAAAAGTCATGGTCGCAAAAGGCCATGTGCGTGTGCCACGGCGAAGAAGTTAGCGCCGATTTCGAGAGAAGAGAGGGCGGAACGGAGGGCAACTGGGGATGTTCCTGCCAGACCACAGGACCCCTGTCGCACACGCAGAATGTTCGGGAACCCCGCGTGTCATGCGGGAAGCACAAAGGAAAACGCCCAACTGAGAACAGTTGGGCGTTGAATTTTGGTGGAGCGGAAGGGGATCGAACCCTCGACCTTCGCGATGCGAACGCGACGCTCTCCCAGCTGAGCTACCGCCCCATGATTTCGCCGCGCATTCTAGCACCCGAGGACGGGGTTGCAACTAACAATCGGAGGGCTAGGCCTTACAATG
>CANGOP010000031.1 GCA_947455595.1 Gammaproteobacteria bacterium | reverse complement strand
TGGTGGAGCGGAAGGGGATCGAACCCTCGACCTTCGCGATGCGAACGCGACGCTCTCCCAGCTGAGCTACCGCCCCATGATTTCGCCGCGCATTCTAGCACCCGAGGACGGGGTTGCAACTAACAATCGGAGGGCTAGGCCTTACAATGCACGCCCGCACTTTGAGAGATGGCCATGATCACCGTTCGCCCCGCCCGCCCCGAAGATCGCGATTTTCTCGCTGACGGCAACGAGGCCATGGCGATCGAGACCGAAGGACGTGCACCGGATCGGGCACGCCTCTTGGCCGGTGTTGCCGGCGCGCTGTCTGACGCAACGAAAGGACGATTTTTTATCGCCGAGCGGGACGGTCGCCGAGTCGGGCAATTGTTGGTGCAGCGCGAATGGAGCGATTGGCGTAACGGCTGGTTCTGGTGGATTGCCTCCGTGCACGTACTGCCCGCCGATCGCGGCAGCGGCGTGTACCGTTCACTGTATGCGCATATTCAGGCACTTGCTCACGCAGATCCGGACGTCTGTGGCCTTCGCCTGTACGTCGAGGACCACAACCAGCGTGCACAAGCCGTGTATGCGCGCCTCGGGATGCGCGATGGCCAGTATCGCGTCTATGAAGAAGACTTCCGCCCGCTGGAACCGGTGGCGCCTTAGTTCAGGGTAGTGGCACCTTATTCAGGGCAAGTGCATCAACAAGACGGTCGGCCGTCCCGAGCGCGGCAGGGCAATCACGTAGGCGGTACCGTATTCTGTGGCCGGCATCGGCGGCACAACCGTCGCGGGCGCCAAGGTCCGCACGATCTCTGGAATCGTGTCACTGTGTGCCACCACCAGAACACGATGACCCACATCTTCACGGCGGATTCGATCAACGAGTTCGCCCGTGGCCTCGGCCCTCACGGTGGTGAGGGAAAGCCCGCCACGCGTGGCCAAGGGTTCGGCCGTCTGCAGACTGCGGACATACTGGCTCACATAAATCCGCTCAAACCCTAGGGACGAACCGGGGCTTGCAAACAGTTGCGCCAACCGTTCGGCGCGCCCGACGCCTACGTCGGTCAAGGCTGGGTTATCGCCCACATCCAGCTGCTTCTCGGCATGACGAATCACCACGACCACGGTCGCGGGAGCGGAGGCGACGATCCGTTCATGCACCGCATAGCCCACGGCCAGAACCAACCAAAGCAGCAAGAACGCACCGATCACCGGTACGAAAAACGTCTTGCGACGCAAGCTAGCGTATTCTTTCGTCATGCGCCCGATCTTACCGCTCTCTCGTGACCCACGCGCAACCACGCGATTTGGCGTCGTCGTGCTTGCCGCGGGTGCTTCACGGCGATTGGGCCGCCCCAAAGCACTCGTCCGTCAGGTTGGGCACAGTCTCGTCCGCCATCCGGTCGAACAGGCTCGCGCGGCCGGCGCCGCCGCCGGTCAGTCTGCACTGAACGCCGCGGCCCCTCGCGCACTGGCATCGGCGCCGGCACGGCAAGCGCGTGCAGCTCACAACGACGGCGTGACCACCGATTCCGCCACTTTCCCGTCCAACGCACGGGTCGCCCTCTGCCGATCTCACGGGGATCGCAGCGCGCACCCGTCGCGGCGTCGCGACAACGCCTGGGGCCTGCCCCACGCAGCACACGATTGGGACACGACGGACGCTCTGCGGCGTCTGAACGCTCCAGGGCCAACAGTCCGGTCGCGTCCACGATGAGTCGAGTCCCCATCCGCCTCGGTTACACAGCGCTCATCGCAGCGCTGTGGCTGAATGCTGCGACCGCCGATGAACGCTGGTATCGGTTGGCGTTAGATGGACAACCGGCGGGACATCTCCACGAAATCAGCACCCGGGAGGCATCCGGCACGCGGACCGAGACGGAGATGGTCTTAGGCTTGGATCGCGACGGGCAACGGCTCGATCTGCGCGTCCAATCTCTCGATCTTGAGGACGACACAAGCCTACGGCAGGCACAACTGAACGCGAGTATGGCCGGTGATCACACGCAGGTCACCGTGGACGTCGAGGGTGATCATCTGCGGGTCACCACCACGACCAGTGCCGGTCGCTATATTCGCCAAGTCCCGATCAGCGCACCGCCGGCCGGTCCTGAGGCGATCCGGCGCGAAACGCTCGCTCGCCTGCACCATTCCGGCGATCAGTTCCGTTACACCGACATCCAGGAAGACACCGGCGATCCGGTGCAGGTAACCCGCACGCTCATCGACGAACGGTCCGGCTCACGGGCCTTTCGGATTGAGGATCGCCTCGAGTACGAGCATCGCCATATCAGCGCCCAACTGGATGCAGAGGGGTATCTCATTGAGAGCATTGAAGACTCGCCCCTGGGGCGATTAGTGACTCGGCGCAGCGATGAATCGATCGGCGAGAGCCCGCCGGTTGGGGCCCATATTCCGGTGGCCGGATCGCTGACCCTGATCGCGCCGCTACCGAACCCGCGCCAACTTCAACACTGGGTCCTCAATCTCACCCCGCTGGATGAACCCCTCACGCCCGCCGACTTCACCGGGCCCGGCCAGAGCGCGAGCATCAGTCCGACGAACGTCATCACCCTTCGAATCGCCGTACCCGGGACCGACGCGGCGAGCCGGATCCCGCCGATGCAGGCCGATCGCGACCCCAACGCGCTGTTTCCAAGTGACGCCCCGGACATCCAGCGATGGGCGCACGACATCACCTCGACCAGCGATTCCGATCAGGTGCGCATTCGTGCCATCGTGTCGGCCGTCCATCTCCGCCTCAGATTTGACGCGGGGTTTGTGGTGGCCAACGCGTTGGATGTGCTGCATCGCGGGCGGGGTACCTGCGTGGCCTACGCCACCCTCACCACGGCCCTGCTCCGAGCCACGGGACTCCCCAGTCGTGTCGTCTACGGCTATGTCTACGCCGACGGGGCTTTGGTCGGGCACGCCTGGACCGAGGTGTGGACGGATGCGCATTGGCGGGCAGTGGATGCGGCCTTGTACGGGGATGACGGGATGGACGCCGCCCGAATCGCCCTCGCTCGGAGCGACGGCGCGGCGGGCCTCGGTAGCGGGCTCGAGCAACTCGCGCGAAGCTTCGGGCGGTTTACGGTTTCGGTTCAGACCACGGATGAGTCCCCAGGCGGCACCGGTAAGCCGGAGGGCACCGGTTCCCATTGACAACTAGGTCTTGATCCGCTACCTTTATTCAACAAGGTAGCATCATGAACACAGAAGCCAAACTCGCACCCCTCCGCAAAGGCCTCCTCGAGTTCGTCGTCCTGAAGTTGCTCGGTGGACCCGCCCTGTATGTGGCCGACGTCCTGAAAGCCCTGTCCGTCACCGACTTCACCACTCAGGAAGGCACGCTCTATCCCTTGCTCAGCCGCTTGCGGCGCGAGGGTCTCGTGGACTACGAGTGGCGGGAGTCCGAATTCGGGCCACCCCGTAAGTACTATCGTCTGACGGATGCCGGTCGCGCACAGCTCGCTGAGCTGCAGGCGTACTGGGACCGTCTCAATCTCACCCTCCTCTCTCTGGGAGTCGCGCCATGCGCCGAGTCGTCACCATCAGCTTGAACGGAAATGCCTTCGCCCTCGAGGAGGATGCCGCCGAGGCGCTCGGTCATTACCTCGAGTCGGCGCGCGTCGCCCTGCAGAGCAATACCGACCAGGCGGAAATCCTGGCCGATCTCGAGCAGGCCATCGCGGAGAAGAGCCGCCGATTCCTAGGCGCGCATAAGACCGTACTGACGCGCGCCGAGATGACGCAAATTCTCACCGAAATGGGTCCGGTGGAAAACGAACCGACCGCATCGCCGGATAGCGCCGAGCCGCCGCCCGTGCCGCCGTCCCCTCGGCCCCGTCAAACGCTCTACCGGATCCGCCAGGGCCAGCAGGTCGGCGGCGTCTGCAATGGACTCGCCGCGTATTTCGGTCTGGACGTTACGTGGGTTCGGCTGGCCTTTTTGCTGCTCGCCTTCGTGTGGGGCGTTACGGTGGTTGTTTATCTGGCGCTCATGATCGTACTGCCGATTGCCGAAACGCCCGAGGAATTGGCGGCGGCCTACGGTGAGCCCTTCAATGCGCGCGAGTACGTCGAGCGAGCACGCCGGGAAGCCAGTGATCTTGCGAATCACGACTGGTCCCAAAACAAAGCGGAACTCAAGGCCGGCTGGGAACGCTCTAAGACTTTCGTGCGCACGGAGATGCGCGATTCACTGCGCCAGTGGCGCGAGCGACGCTTGGAAGCGCGCCGTCGACGCCGCGCCACCGCGGGGGCGACGACCCGAGCCTCCCAAGGCCCCCATCCCTCCGCCACCGCGTCTAGCGCATCTCCGCCCAGCCCGTTACAGCAGTTGCTGATCTTGCTGCTCACCCTACCGCTGATTGCTCTGTTCGGTGGACTGGCCGTCGTGTGGATGGTGGCGATGTTTGCGCTGATCACCACCGGCACGCTCTTCGGTCTGCTGTTACCGGTCTCGCTGCCGGTGTGGCTCGCCATTCTCCTGTTGTTCGTGGCCTTCGGGCTGATCAGTTGGCCGTTGCGACTGTTACGCCACCTGATTGCACCCGGACAACCGGCGGCGGCCATGAACCCTGCGTTCTCGTTTATCGAGTCGTTGGTAGGACTCGCGGCCCTCGCGGCGATCACCATCTGGGCCTACCACCACGTACCGGCGATCGAGACGCTCCTCGATACGCTCCGTGACCGCGTGTCCTTGCTCATCGACCGGCTCAGCGGGCACGTGCACAGCACGGTCGAGACCTAAGCTCCTCATGGCCCTCTGGGTGGTGGCATGATGGGGCTCTCATCGCTCTTGAGAGTCGCCCATGGCCAACGTCCGCGCTCCCTCCCCGCTGCCATTAGCGGCTCTGGTCCTTCTGGGGATAGGCGCGCGCGCCACGGCCAACGAGATACCCCTACCGCACCCACCTGGGGCGGCAACGTGTACGGCAGTGGCCGGACAACTGGAACTGTCTAACGACGCGGTACGCTATTCGCTGGGCGCGCGTGACCGCTCGATCTTTCGCCACGAGCTGGAAAATCGGTGGACCGGGCGCGTGGATACACTCGACGGCCCACTGCTGCGGCTGACGCGCAGTGACCGCAGCGTGTTCGACAGTGACCACCTCCAAGTGGTCGGCGCACCCAGTTGCGAACCCGCGCCGATCAATACCGCGATTCCGCGCGCGGCCGATCATCGGCATGGTTTGGATCTGCACGTCCGCTTGGCCTCGGGCGATGGTGAATGGGTCGTGGACTATCGCGCGCGCTTGCGCGACGGGACCGCGTACGTGCGTGAACTTTTCACAATCACCTCGACGGTCGATCAAACCGTCACGAAGGTGCAACTCCTCGACGTCCACGTCGACGATGCGACGACCGCGGGCATGGCGTCGGGTTCACCCATGATGGCGGCAGACCGTTTTCTCGGCATCGAACATCCGATGAGCGAACCGATCGTCGTGGCCGGGCGCACCAGTGCGATCGTGCGTCGCGTGCTACCCATGCGGGCGCAGGTTCCAGTGCAGTACTCCACCGTGCTCGGCGTCACCGGCAGCGAGTCACCGCGGCGCGGCTTTCAGGCCTATGTTGAATCCGAACGCGCGCATCCATTTCGAACGTTTCTGCACTACAACTCGTGGTACGACATCGGCTATTTCACTCGGTATTCGCAAGCCGAAGCGCTGGCCGTCATTCAACGCTATGGCGAAGAACTGACCCACCAGCGTGGCGTGACGCTGGATTCGTTTTTGTTCGATGACGGTTGGGATGACACCCACCATCTCTGGCAATTTCACGAGGGCTTCCCGAATGGCTTTAGCCCCCTCCTCACCGCCGCACAGCAATGGGGTGCGGCCCCTGGCATGTGGCTATCCCCGTTTGGCGGCTATGGGCAACCGCGTCAGGAACGCCTGACCACCGCCAAGGCGGCCGGTTATGAGGTGGATGACCAAGGCCTTGCGTTGAGTGGACCGCGCTACTACCCCTTGTTCCACGACACCACACTCGACCTCGTGCGCCGCTATGGCGTCAACATGTTCAAACTCGACGGTACGGGCAGCCCGGACAAGGTCACCCCCGGGAGTGCCTTCGATAGCGATTTCGCGGCCGCTCGCGTACTGATTGAGGACTTACGCGTCGCCAGTCCCGCCCTGTTCATCAATCTGACCACCGGCACTTGGCCGTCGCCCTTCTGGTTGGCCAGCGCCGACTCCATTTGGCGCGGCGGGGAAGACCATTCCTTCCTCGGCAGCGGTTCTGATCGCCAGCGCTGGATCACCTACCGCGATGCGGACACCTACGGCGGCGTCGTGCGCCAGGGGCCGTTGTTTCCGCTGAATTCCGTGATGCTGCATGGCGTCATTTACGCACGGCATGCCCGCGGGTTGGATCAGGATCCAGGTCACGACCTACCCGATGAAGTGTGGAGCTATTTCGCGTCGGGAACGGGACTTCAGGAACTCTATGTCTCCCCAGATCTGCTCTCGAGCGAGGACTGGGACACCCTCGCCAAAGCGGCCCAATGGGCCCGCAGCCACGCGGATATCCTGCGCGACAGTCATTGGGTCGGTGGCGATCCGGCCCGCGACGAGCCCTACGGATGGGCGTCGTGGATGCCCCAAGGTGCGGTGCTCGCCCTACGCAATCCTGCCGCTCACCCGCAGCGCATCACACTGGACATCTCGACTGTCCTCGAACTGCCCCGCGGTGTGCCCAATCGCTTCCGGGTCACCCGCCAGCACGGCCCCGCAATCGAAGGCACCGGAGCGCTCAGCGGCGTACGGACGTTTGAGCTTCCGGCGCACGCCGTGGTGGTGTGGGATCTCACCCCGATACGCTAGTACTGGCGACCCGCGCTAATTTCGATAAACTTCGAATTATGTGGGACGATCAATACCGAGCATTGGCTGATCCGCAGCGCCGGGCCATCCTCAAACGCCTGCGTGCCGCGCCGCTGTCCGCGGGCGATTTAGCACACGGGTTTGACATCGGGGCCAGCACGCTCTCGCATCATCTGAAATTGCTCAAGGATGCGGATTTGGTGCGCTGTGACAAGCGCGGGACCCAACGCATGTATGCGCTGAATACCTCGGTTCTGGAGGATCTGGCGACGGATCTCCTGGCGCTGCGCGGCGTTGGAGGGTAGCCATGTCGACGATCCGTCACTACCGCATCGCGTTCCTGCTCATCATCGCACTCGTCGTGCTGCAGGCGTTCATCTATCCGCACTTGCCCGATCCCATGCCCATTCACTGGGATGTGTATGGCAACGTGGACGGGTACATGGCCAAACCGTGGGGAGCGTGGCTCGCCACGCTGATCTTTGCGCCCGTCATCGCGCTCATGACCGTGCTACCGATCCTGTCGCCAGCACAGTTCCCCATGGAGCCCTTCGCCCGGGTGTATCGCCGGTTCGTCACCGTGATGGCCGCCTTCGCGTTGTGGATCGTCCTGCTCACCGACGCGATCGCAATGGGCCTGCCGGTGTCCCTCCCGCAGCAACTGATCGGCGCAATCGGCGTGTTGTATCTCGTGCTCGGCAATGAGATGGGGAAGATTACCCGCAACTTCTTCTTCGGTATTCGCACGCCCTGGACGTTGGCGGATCCGACCGTTTGGGATCGCACGCATCGCCTGGCGGGCCCTCTGGTCATGCTCGCGGGACTGAGCGCGATCGGCGCCGCCCAGTACAGCCCGATCGCCGGCTTGATCGCGTTGCTCGCCGGTTCGGCCGTCGCGTTTGGAGGACCGGCGCTGTACTCCTGGCGCATCTCCTCACGGCGCCCTGCGATCAGCGTGGATAATGACGAATGACCGCCATTGATTATTTGAACCCCCAGATCGCAGGCCATCTGCCACTCGTGAATATGCCGGTCGTGGACGCGACCGCCAACACATTAAAAGGTTACGGCTGCCTCGTGGACGATCCCGATCAATGCCGCATCGAGATCGTGCGCTGGCCCGCGCAAGGCTGGCGTCCGGTCGATGATGGCACCGGCGATGAGGGGGGCACCACGGAAGGGGTGTTCATCAGCGAGTGGCAAGGGGACGTGCTTTTCGGCCGAAACGCCGCCGTCGGCGGCCACTACGTGCTCGCGTATGGCTGTGAGCCGACGCTCGCCACCACCGACCACACGCGCGCGCCCACTCACCTGCGGCTCTGGCACGCCAATTACCATCCGGATGGGGGGCAACTGTTCTACCCGCTGGACCGACTACCTTTTTACGTGCCGCTCGCCCTGCCCGGCGATGACGTACGACCGGAACACTTTGTGTGCTTTCGATTTGACGGATCCCAAGGGCTCTACATTCATCCGAACATCTGGCACGAGGGCGTGTTCACCTGGCGTGGCTCACAACGCTTTCAGGATCGTCAGGGAAAAGTCCACGCCCGCGTCTCGATCGACTTCGCGCGCGAATGCGGGTGTCTACTCGCCGCGCCCATTCCCCCTTCACCGGTCGCTTAATCCACCAACGCATCGTCGCGCCGACCGGCGCGTTCGAGATGTTCGGGTAACACGCGCCCATACAGTTGCCGCGTGCGCTCAGGACTGCCCACCATATCCGGCCGCTCTGCAAAGCTATAAATCGCCACGTAGCGGCGGCGCGCGCCAACCAGCGGCGTCACCCGATGCAACGAGTACCGGCCCCTGAAAATTTGCAGATCGCCCGGTTCCAGCACCAAGCGACGAATCAGCGTCGGATCACCATCCAACACCCGCTCAACGCCCGCGTAGTTTTCATCTGTGGGCGACCGCAGTCCGGGACTGTACTCAAAGTCGCCACCACGCTCGGCGTTCTGAATGGCCAGCGTGACCGTGTAGTTGTTGGTATCGAAATGCCATGGAAAACCGTTGCCCGCTTCTGAGAGATTCACAATGACATCGGCGAGCGGGTCTCCATAGCGATAAAACGACGTCTCCTGCAGCGCCGCTTGAATAAAGGGCGCGAACGCCGGCCACTCGTAAATCGCCCGCACCCAACTGTCAGCACCGAAATGATCCGCAGGCACAAAAGCGTTGGAGCGATCGTAGAACCGGCGCAAGGGATGGCTCGGCGGCAAGGAGGGATGATCTTGCGTGAAATAAGGGTTCGTCCGATTAAAGTTGCGATGCCCCCAAGCCTGCACGCGGTCACACTCTGCCACCAAGTCCGGCAGCGCCTGCGCGCGAATAAAGCCCTTCAGAACGGCACACCCGCCATCATCGAGACGCGCGCGGATGTCGGCGAGCAACTGATCTCGCGCTGCGCCCCCCACATGAATTGGATAGCGATCCGTATCGACCGCGGTCAGCGCCATGGCCGTGGCCTGCATTGATACCGACATGACGACCCCCTCTACACTCCGACCGCCCATCCTCGCCCCAACCCCGACTGGATGTCCAGTACGTGCAGAATCTCGCAACCCCTCTGCCGCAACCCCTGCGCGCGCATCTCTGCGGGCAATCCATCTGATGGATGAATGATCTTCAGGCATACCGACGCGCGAGCGCCGCTATTCGGGTATTCCGCGGCAGCAATGGCCCCAATTAATGCGATAATTGCGCCGCCGCAAGGCACCCGCCCGTGACACTCCGAGGATCCATGCATGAGCAGTGAACCGACGATCATTTACACCCTCACCGATGAAGCGCCGCTGCTGGCTACCTATTCCTTTCTGCCGATGGTGCGAGCCTTCACGCGCCCGGCCGGTCTGCACGTGGAGTCCTGCGACATCTCGGTCGCCGCGCGCGTCCTCGGGCAATTTCCGGAATGCCTGACGGCGGAGCAGCGCGTCCCGGACACGCTCACCTCCCTGGGTAAAAAGACGTTGGAGCCCGATGCCAACATCATCAAGCTCCCCAATATCAGCGCCTCAATCCCACAGTTGATTGCCGCGATCAAGGAGTTGCAGGGAAAGGGCTACGCCATCCCGGATTACCCGAGTGATCCGAAGACCGACGAAGAGAAGGTCATCAAGGCCCGTTATGCCAAGTGCGTGGGGTCGTCTGTGAACCCCGTCCTGCGCGAAGGCAACTCCGATCGGCGCGCACCGCGCGCCGTGAAGGAATACGCCCGCAAGAACCCGCACGCCATGGGCGTCTGGTCACAGGCCTCCCGCACGCACGTCTCCCACATGCACGCCGGTGATTTCTATCACGGCGAAAAGTCGATGACGCTCGACCGCGCACGCGACGTGCGCATGGAGCTCATCACGACGTCCGGACAGACCATTGTTCTGAAGCCGAAGGTCGCACTGCAGGCGGGTGAAATCATCGACTCGATGTACATGTCCAAGAAGGCGCTGCTCGAATTCTACGAGCGCGAAATCGAGGACGCGCACAAGTCCGGTGTCATGTTCTCCCTCCACGTCAAAGCCACGATGATGAAGGTGTCACACCCGATCGTCTTCGGTCACTGCGTGCGCACGTTCTACCGAGAAGCGTTCGAGAAGCACGGTGCGCTGTTCGATGAGCTCGGCATCAACGTCAACAACGGCATGAGTGATCTCTACGCCAAGATTGCAACGCTCCCCAGTTCGCAACGCGAAGAGATCATTCGCGACTTGCACGCCTGTCAGGAACATCGCCCCGAGCTTGCGATGGTGGATTCAGCCAAAGGCATCACGAACTTCCACTCGCCCAATGATGTGATCGTGGATGCGTCCATGCCGGCGATGATTCGCGCAGGCGGCAAGATGTACGGCGCCGACGGCCGACTCAAAGAAGTCAAGGCCGTTATCCCCGAAAGCACCTTCGCGCGCATTTATCAGGAGATGATCAACTTCTGCAAGTGGCACGGCGCGTTTGATCCGCGCACGATGGGCACCGTTCCCAATGTCGGCCTGATGGCACAGCAAGCCGAAGAGTACGGCTCGCATGACAAGACCTTCGAGATCTCCGAAGACGGCGTGGCCAACATCACGGATATTGCGACGGGCGAAGTGCTGCTCAGCCAGAACGTGGAAGCGGGCGACATCTTCCGGATGTGCCAGGTCAAAGACGCCCCGATCCGCGATTGGGTCAAACTCGCCGTCACCCGTTGCCGCAATTCCGGCATGCCGGCCGTATTCTGGTTGGACTCGTACCGGCCGCACGAGGCAGAACTGATCAAGAAAGTGCGCCTGTACCTCAAGGATCACGACACCGAGGGACTCGACATTCAGATCATGTCGCAGGTACGCGCGATGCGTCACACGCTGGAGCGTGTGATCCGCGGACTCGATACGATTTCGGTGACCGGCAATATCCTGCGCGATTACCTGACCGACCTCTTCCCGATCATGGAACTCGGCACCAGCGCCAAGATGCTCTCGATCGTGCCGTTGATGGCCGGCGGCGGGATGTATGAAACCGGCGCCGGTGGCTCCGCACCCAAGCATGTGCAGCAGTTGGTCGAGGAGAATCACCTGCGCTGGGATTCTCTGGGTGAGTTCCTCGCCTTGGCGGTGAGCCTTGAGGACCTAGGACTGAAAACGGGCAATCAGCAGGCGAAGATCCTCGCCACCACGCTCGATGCGGCCACCGGCAAGCTACTGGATAACCGCAAGTCACCCTCCCCGAAGACCGGTGAACTTGATAACCGCGGGAGCCAGTTCTACCTGGCGATGTACTGGGCGCAAGCCCTCGCGGCCCAAACGGACGATGCGGCGCTGGCGGCTCGCTTCGCGCCTCTGGCCACCACTTTGACGGCGCAGGAAGCCCAGATCATCGCCGAACTGGCTGCCGTGCAAGGCCGGCCCGCCGACATTGGCGGTTATTACTGGCCGGATCCTGCCAAGTTGACCGCGGTGATGCGTCCAAGCGCGACGCTCAACGCGGCCCTCGCGTCGATTGAGGCCTAAGCGATCCTGAGGACGCCTCCTGGGAGGCGTCCTCAGACAGCTCTCTAGAGGCCGCTGTGCGGCGCGGTGATGGTTTAGTGCCTGCCTTTCGTCGCCCGATACGCCACCGCTCCGCCGACCAAGGTCAGGCGCACGTGAACGTCGTGCAACTGAGTCGCCGGGATCGCATACGGGTTCTCTTCCAGCACGGCAAGATCTGCCCAATACCCCGGCGCAATTTTCCCTAGCCGATCGGATGTGCGTTCTTGGCGAGCCGCGTTTACGGTGAACAGGTCGATCGCTTCCTGCACGCTGATCGCCTCACGCGGAGCAAATCGGTCCGCGCTACCGCCCGGCCGTTGACGCGTCACCAATTGCTCAATGCCGACCCAGGGGTTCACCGAGGGCACCACCGACCAATCCGAACCCGGCACAACCAACGCGCCGGCATCGAGCATCTCCCGCACCGGCCAGACGCGCTCCATGCGTGCAGGCCCGATCGCGGAGCCGATTGCCTCGTTGATCGACGAGGGACCGAAAAGGTACGGCGACACCTCGAAAGTGGCGCCCATACCCCGCGCACGCTGAATATCCTGCTCTGAGACAAACGTGCAGTGACCCACGTTGTGCATCAGTCCGCCGAAACCATTTCGGCTGCGTGCCGCGGCAATCGCATCAAGACCTGAGCGAACCGCAGCGTCTCCGGCAGCGTGGAATTTGACCGTCAAGCCTTGGGCGTCGAATCGAGTCACTGCGGCATTGAGCACGTCCTGTGACACGAACAACATGCCGCGCCTAGCCGCCTCATCGTCACGTCCCGCAACTGTATCGGCGTATGGCTCGAGCATCGCGGCGGTATGACTTTCGGTAGGCACACCATCCAAGAAGATTTTCACACAGTCCGGCTGCACGAACTCACTGCGATAGAGATTGCGCTCAACCAGCGTGCGCTCAAAATCTGCTGAATCCGGGCCCCAGGTGAGACACAGGGTCGCTCGCGGCATGACCGCTTTCGCCGCACTGAAGGCTTTGTAGTTTTCCATCTCGGACTTGAAGTCCGCGGTGAACCCGACGGACGCCTCCGTGTAGGACGTCAGTCCATGCGAGAGCATCTCCTCGTGCGACCACTGCAAGGCCGAGCGCAGCGTAGCGGCATCGGGTTTGGGGATCTTGCCGCGCAGGAGTTCCAAGCCCGCGTCCTCACGCAGCACACCCGTGAGGTGCCCATGCTCATCATGCTCGATCACACCGCCGGGCGGATTGGCGGTTGTCTCCTCGACGCGGGCGATTCGCAAGGCGGCCGAGTTGACCCAGACGCTATGACCGCTCGAATCCTCGAAATACGCCGGATGATCACCGGTGACGGCATCTAGCTGCTCAAGCGACATCGGTTCCCCCAGGGCCGGCGCGTCCCACTGGCCACCACGAATCCACGTACCCTTCGCCGCCTTGCTGGTGCAGTCCTTCACCGCCGCCAGAAAGGCCGACATGGTCTTCCCCTGCTCCACTTTGCATTGCCGTTCGGATACGCCTGCAAAGAGCGGATGGACGTGCACGTCATGCAGGCCGGGAATCACCGTTGCTCCCTGCAGATCGATGACCTGCGTCTGGGCGCCCTTGAACCCGCGAAGAGCGGCCGCGTCACCCACGGCAACGATAACGCCGGCTCGAACGGCGATGGACTCCGCCCACCCATCGGGCGTCCGCACATGCCCACCTTGCAGAATCAAATCCGCTGATGACGGCACGGCCGCAAGCGTAGCCGCACTCATCAGCGTCAACAGTGATCCCGTCAGAGTCCTTGCGAGTCTCATGGTCTTTGGCCTTCAGTCGTGGAGGGATAAGGAGTTCGGAACGCGATCACCACATGACCCGTCTTACCGAGCCGTGGATCCTGATTGCCCGCAACAACCACCACGTACTGGCGATGATCTGACGCTTCAAACGTCATCGGTGTGGCCACCGAGACGGCGGGTAATGGATAGCTCGCGAGCGTTTGGCCGGTCATCGCATCGAGGAGTCGCAGTCGATGATCCTGCCCGGCCGCCGTGGCCAGCACGCCGGTGGCGGTATTGAAGGTGCCCCCCAAGTGTGGCGTGCCGAGCGGCAGCGGAAGACCGGTGCGCAGCCCCCACGGCCCGCTGTCGCGAGCGGAGCCGAGACGCTGATGCCACACCAAGCGACCCGACTGCAGATCGACCGCCGAGAGCGTGCCGTATGGCGGCTGCTGACAGGGCACGCCGATGGGCGAGACGAAAAATGGATTTGCCACAGCATACGGTGTGCCCGCCTGAGCGCGGTGCAGGTAACGACCACCGAAGCCCTCGGGATGTCGCCCCATCTGCTCGGCTTCCTGGCGCGGGATCAGCCGAGCCCAATTCGCCATTCGGCTGGCATCAACGAACAACAGTCCTCGCGTCGGATCCACCGACACGGAACTCCATTCAATGCCGCCCAAGATGCCCGGGTATTCGATGAATGCGTGTGTGTCGGGGGGCGTAAAGACGCCCTCATAGCGAGCCCGACGAAAGGCGATCCGACACGCCAATTGATCAAACGGCGTGAGGCCCCACATACTCGCTTCCGTTAATCGAGGTCCGGCAAATCCCGGCATGCCTACCGAAACCGGCTGGGTGGGCGAAACATGCTCACCCGCCACGACGGATCGTGTCGGCACCGGTGTTTCTTGGACAGGTTTGAGCGGTTGCCCGTCGCGCCGATCCAGCACGAAGATTTCGCCGGTTTTGGTCGCCTGCACGAGCGCTGGCAGATGGGCCCCCGCTAGATTCAAATCGACCAACACCGGTTGCGGCGCCACATCGTAATCCCAGAGGTCGTGGTGCACGGTCTGAAAGGACCAGCGCGGCTCGCCGCTGCTCGCATCGAGCGCCACCACGGAACTGGCATAGTGCTCGTCAAACGAACGCCGTCGGACCCCGTAATAATCAGAGCCCGAGGTGTTGCCGGTTGGCACATACACCAGACCCAGTTGTGAATCTGCCGCCATCGGCGCCCATGAATTGGGCGTCGACGGTGTGTAGTGCGCGCCCGGCGGCGGTTCACCATGCTGCCCGGGACGTCCCATATCGAAGGCCCAGGCAAACTGTCCGGTCGAGACGTCGTACGCCCGAATAACACCGGACGGTTCACCCCAGTACTGTGCATCGGACACCCAACCGCCGAGAATCACGCGATCGCCGACGATGGTCGGTGCGGAGGTCACGTAGTAGTAACCCGGTAGTGACCGCCCCGCCCAGTCACCCATGCCGTTGCGCAGCGACACGATCCCATGATCCCCAAACCCTTCGCAGGGGATTCCCGTCACCGCGTCTAAGGCGATGAGTCGAGCATCGATCGTGTTCGTGAGCACCCGCCGCGCACACGGGCGCTCAGAGTTTTCAACTTGTGCATAAGCCACACCCCGGCAGGCCTTCAAGACAGCGTGGGAAGCATCCACACGGCTGTTGTATCGCCACAGCTGTCGTCCCGTCGGGGCCGCGATGGCCATCACATCATTGGTGCCGCTGCAGACATAGACCACATCGCCCACTGCGATCGGTGTGGCTTCGAGCGCAGCATCGCCGTCATCCACCGTATAGCGCCACGCCTCCTCTAACTGACCCGCGTTCTCACGCGTGAGAGTGCGCGCTGCGCTGTGCCGGCTACCGCCGGCGTCATGGCCGTACACCGACCATCCTGCATCGCCCGCTTTAGCCCCGGTGGCGTCTGACGGCGCGCCCCAACCCATCCGTTGAACCGGATCGACGTCACGAAAGCGCTCGGTGACGACACCAACCGCCAGCGCTGCAACGGCGACGAGCACCAGCCCACGCCAGCGTGCCATCGCGACCTGCGCGCCGCGGCGACCGTCCGTGAGGAACGGCATGCCCAAGAGGGCCCACCAACCGAGGCGAGGCAAGAGTGCCCAGCCGTCGAAGCCAACTTCAACGACACTCCACAGCACGTTGCCAGAGAGCATCCACCCATACAGGGCTCCCGAGAACGGTTGATCGCGCCAACGGAATGCGGACACCGCGAGCAGAACAGCGCCCATCGGGAGATACGCCCACGAGCCACCGAGCGCCGCCAGATACGCACCACCGGCGAGCAGCCAGGCACCCGACAGACCGATCAACGCGCTGTGAAGTCGCCTAAAGATAAACAGCACCTCAAACGTTGTTGCTGCAAAAAGAACGGGGCGGATGCCGGCATCCGCCCCGTCTTATTCGAGCTCAATCCCGAATCATCCCGCCTGATTCAGTAGCGATACGTCGCCGTCACACCGAAGGTCCGCGGTCGCTGCGTGATGTCATAGAACAACGGCGTACCACCCGTCGGCGTACCCACGTCCTGATTGCGCGTGATTGCCGGCAACGAATTCGTCAGGTTCGTGACGAATGCCGACACATCAAGACGCCCGTAGTTCACGCCCGTACGAATCGACAGGTTATCGACCGCCGGCAGCCCCCTGCGCCACAGCTGGTAAGTGTAGTTCGACGGGTTCTGCTCAGAGGTGCGATCACGCTGTTCGGCGTTGTGCTGAAAGTCGACGCGGAAGTAACCGTCGCCGCCAAAGGCCCCGTAATTCGCCTGACCCCAGAACGCAAAGTTCCATGGCGCGCCGGCCAGGTGGTCGCCGTTCTGCGCGATGGGAAGCGTCTGGCCCGACACCGTCTTGAGGACGTCCTCGGTGAATGCCGCATCGGTGTAAGCCACCGTCGCACCAAACGAGAAGGCGTCGGACATCTTCAACGAGAAGGCCAAGTCAAAGCCCTTCGACTCGGCATTGCCGAGGTTGTCCGTGAACTGGAAGCCGCACGGCAGGTAGACGTTCTGCTGAACGTTCTTCCACTTGATCACGTAACCGCTGGCATCAAACATCAACTTGTGATCAGCCGATTGGTTCTTTGAACCCACCTCGTAACTCCAGACGGAGTCTGAGTTGAAGTTTGCATCCGGCTGCAGACCACAGAAGATACCGATCGCGGGATTCGCACCACCGACTCGGAAGCCCTTGGCTGCCGACGCGTACAGCAGATTATCCGGCGTCATCTGGAAGTTGATACCGAGTTTCGGCGTGACCGGGTGCTCCTTCAACGTTCCCTTCGAGGCGACCGGCGGTCCCACGACGAAGCCAGAGTAGTACGTGTCGCTGGCGAACTCAGCGTTCGAGTAACGAACACCCAGGGTTGCCTTAACGCGTGGGCTCAGCTTGTAGTCCGCCTGTCCGAAGACAGCCAACTGCTTATCCACCGCAGAGAACGGATTTTGCTTGTAGATGTAGCCGTCGCCGACCGGCAAGCCCAACTGCTCGAGGATGGCCGGGTCATAGACGTTCTCGACGGTGTTTTCCTTCGAGTGCTGGTAGAACACACCCACCGTCCAGTTAAGGGCAGCGGACGGGTCATTCTTGGTAAGCCGGAATTCTTGCGTGAAATTATCCTGATCGTCTGCCCACTGGGTCGGCGCGGACACCGACGGATCGGTCACATACGGATCGCCGAGGAAGACGGCCCGATCGAACTCCGTGTAATCCGTATAGGCGGATTGACGACGCACAAAATAGCTTGTGTTCGACACGAAGGACAGGTTGTCGGCCGAGTACTCAACCTTGACGGACGACAGCGTGAACTTGTCATCGCTCGGATTGCGTCCACGGTTACCGTTACGCATCTTGTCCGGCGACAAGAAGCCATTCGTCGGATCCGTACCCGGAACCGGTTCCCAGAAGGCCGACGTGTCGTTCAATTTGGACGACTGATAATAGATCGACGGCGAGACCGTCAGCGCATCGCTCACCTTCCACTTGAGAGCGAGACGCGCCGTTACCGCGCTGTCCCAGTTCGAAGCCTTGTCCGTCACGCTCTGATTGATGTAGTCGACATGATCGATATAGCCGCCATTGCGACGGTAGGACACGCTGGCGCGGTAGCCCAGCACCCCCTCCGAAATGGCACCGCCGTGTGCAACACCCACTTCGTATGATGGATCGCCGTGGGACGTCGTCGCCAATTCGCTGCGCATGTAGGCCGACTCACCCGTGAGTTGAGCCTCAGGCATGATGAATCGTACGGTGCCGCCCTCAGAGCCCGAGCCGAACAGTGTTCCTTGCGGTCCACGCAGTACTTCGACGCGGCCCAAGTCGAACAGGACCGGGTAGGCGTTGAAGGTACCGAAGGACAGGTGGCGGGTCTGAATCGGCGTGTCGTCGATGTAGATGCCCGTCGTCGCTGCACCGGCGCTGGACTGCACGCCGCGAATCGCGATGTCCGACGAAGCGGAGTTATAGTTGGTGCCGTGTGAGAAATTCACCCCCGGCGCCAGACGTGACACGTCATCAATGCTGCGGATCGACTGGCTGTCGAGAGCGGCCTGACCGTAGGCGCTGACACTGATCGGAACATCCTGCAGTCGCTCTTCGCGCCGCTGCGCGGTCACGACAATTTCCTCCAGCGAGTTCGCCGCCGACTCGGCCGCATAAGAGGCCACCGGACTTAAAATCGCACTGATAAGCCCCGCCAACGCCATGGAAGTGACTTGGCCCCGATTTGGATACGTCATGATTTCATCCCCCAGTCAGACTAAAACGTGTGACCAAACAAAAACGCGTCAAGCCGTTGGCACGTGAGCCGCCAAAGCCGCTGCAGCATCAATCAATTGCTTCTGATGCGGCTGCAAGTCTTGGCCCCCC
>CANGOP010000030.1 GCA_947455595.1 Gammaproteobacteria bacterium | reverse complement strand
GAGCGCGGTGGCTGGCTGAATCCCGATAGCGCGCAGTGGTTCGCCGACTACGCCCGCGGCGCCTACAAGCTGCTCGATGGGCGCGTGCAGAACTGGATCACGCTGAACGAGCCTTGGGTGATCGCCGATGGCGGCTATCTGCACGGCGTACTGGCACCCGGGCACAAGAGCGTCTGGGAGTCGCCGCGGGTGAGCCATCACCTCCTGCGCGCCCACGGGGAGGCCGTACGCGCCTACCGTGCCGACGGTCGGCATCGCATCGGTCTGGTGCTCAATCTGGAGCCCAAGGTGGCGGCGAGCGACGCACCCGCGGACGTCGCCGCCGCGCTGCGCGGCGATGCGTACATGAACCGGCAGTATTTGGATCCTGTCTTTAAAGCCTCGCATCCGCCGGAGTTACAGGACATCTACGGTGAGGGTTGGCTGCAACCGCCCGTTGAGGACTATGCGCTCACCGGTGAGAAGATCGATTTTTTAGGTGTCAATTACTACTCACGTGGTCTCACGGTGGATGATCCGAGCGCTTGGCCGGTGCGTATCCGCACCATCAAGAATCCCAATGCGACCTACACCGAAACTGGTTGGGAAGTGGTGCCGGCGGCGTTCACAGACCTTTTGGTTCGCGTGGCGCGCGAATACGGCAATCCGCCGGTCTACATCACGGAAAATGGCAGCGCGTTTTATGACCCTCCCGTAGCGCGGGATGGGCGCATCGATGATCCGTTGCGGACGCAATATCTCCAAGATCATCTCGCGGCGGTGCATGCGGCGATCGAGCAGGGCGCGGACATCCGTGGCTACTTCGTCTGGAGTCTGCTCGACAACCTCGAGTGGGCCCATGGCTACTCCAAGCGCTTCGGCATTGTGCATGTGGACTATGAGACGCAGGTACGGACGCCCAAAGCGAGCGCGCACTACTACCGGCAAGTAATCGGGCACAACGCGATATAGGTGCGCGCGGGTGCTGCGGCTTTTCCCACGGATTGGGGATCCGCGGAGCGATGGGTGCATCGATAGGTTTGGGCGAAATCTCAAAATCTATTCAGAATCTATACACGTGCGTGATCCTTTGGTTCAGGATCGGCTGATGATCGACACTCCTGACAGCGTCATTGTTGACGCGTTAATGCCTGCCCGATCCGGGCTCAGTGCGCCTCAGTTGCGCCGTCTACTTCGGCCTGCGATCAGTCAGCCGACCCTCTGGCGCATACTGGATCGCATGCGGTCGGCGGGGCGAATTCGGGTGTCAGGTAAGGCGAGGGCCACGCGATATCACCTCGCCACTCCCATGGACGTGGCCACTCGCCGAAGTTTGTAGATGCACACGGCTGTGGCGCGACGCATGGCGAGAAATCCATCGCTGGTCAGCGATGCGCGCAGGCGCTTGGCTGTGCTTGAGCGGGTGAATCCAGCCGGGCGCGTCTATCACGAGCGTTGGAAAGAGCTGATGGAAGGGCCGCTTCCGCTGTTGTTGCGTGTGATGACGGAAGACTCCCTGGCAGCGGAGGCGTTGCGTAAAGAGTCGCCTTTTACCGCTCTAGTGCCACCAGAAGAACGCGCAAAAATTTTTGCGGATGGCCGATGAGCAGGCAAGGTATGCATCGCCACAATGGCTGCACCTGTTCCTCGACATGGGGAGTGCTCTGACTGGATGTTGGGGCCATGCGCCGTCGGGCGGCTCTCAATAACAAAGTCCGCAGTTCATGTTTCTCCACGGATCTGACCGGCGCTCGCCCCGTTCAGGCCTGGTGAGGCGCGGCTTTCGGTTCTTCGGGGGTGCGGGGCCGAGAGAGCGTCGGTGTCACGTCTTTCTTGACGGGACGAGCGAAGTCAGGGCACGTCTGATTTGGACCGGCTTTCGGGTGCTGGACGTTGTTCAGCCTGTCTAAAAAGTACCATTCTGCCGTACCTTAAAGTATCATTCTGCCGAAGGTTAAAGTATCACTCTGCCGAAACCTGCTTGCGAGCTCACGATGCTGGACAATCCATTTGACGGCGCAGACTCGGGTAAAACCCTTGAGCGGATATTGTTGCCGCGGTTGCACGATGCGCTGAGTGATTCCCCGGCGGTCCTCATTCACGGGCCGCGGCAAAGCGGCAAGACGACGCTTGCTCGACTGGTGGGTGAGCCGCGTGGATATCGATACTTCACGTTCGATGACACTGCGATTCTGACCGCGGCACAAGCGGACCCGATTGGATTCGTCTCTCGCTTGCCTGACCGCTGCATCTTGGATGAGGTCCAGCGTTTTCCGGAGCTCTTCGTGTCGTTGAAGGCTGAGATTGACCGACGACGAGTGCCCGGGCGTTTCGTTCTCACGGGCTCCGCGAACGTGCTGTTATTGCCGCGCTTGTCTGACTCGTTGGCAGGGCGTCTGGAAGTGCTCCGGTTGCATCCGCTCTCCCAGGCAGAACTCTCCAGTTCCCGAGTGTCCTTTCTCGATCGTCTCCTCCGGAGTGATTTTGCAACGGGCATCACGGAACGGCTCGGCCCGGAGTTGTCTCAGCGAATTATTCGGGGTGGATTCCCGGCCGCGGTGGCACGCTCAGTCGATCATCGCCGTCGGGCGTGGTATCGGGACTACATCGAGACGCAAGTGCAGCGTGATGTGCGGGAACTGGCGCGAATCCGCTCGCTCGACGTGCTGCCGAAGCTGCTGCGACTGATAGCGGCGCATACGGCTAGTCCGCTCAACGTTTCCGATTTGGCGGCCCCTTTCGAATTGACCCGGGCCACCATCCTTGACTATGTGGAATTGCTGGAGCGTGTGTTTTTGATTGATCGATTACCGGCCTGGCACCGGCATCAGATGAGTCGACTCGTCAAGCGACCGAAACTGCACATTGCCGATACCGGCATGGGCTGTGCCCTTCTGGGTCTCGATCCGCTCAGTCTCGATGAGGACCGATCGACGCTCGGCGCGCTGCTAGAAACGTTCGTGTTGCAAGAGTTGCGGCGCGAGGCCAGTGGTCGTGTCGATAGCATCGATTTCTATCATTACCGCGATCGAGATGGCGCCAGGGTGGATATCGTGGTCGAGCAAGGCAATCAGCGGCTCGCAGGTATTGAAGTCAAGGCAGCGGCGAGTGTGAGTCCGTCAGATTTGCGTGGGTTGCGCAAGCTGCAGGACATGGTCGGTGATCGGTTCAAGGCGGGTGTGGTGCTCTACGATGGTTCCACGGTGGTGTCCTTCGGTGATCGGCTCTACGCGGTGCCGATCCGAGCCTTATGGGATGCGCTATAACCGAGGGGCCGTCGGTTGCACTAAGGAGACTCTCAGGAACCCGACATGCGCCAAATTATTCTCGACACCGAAACCACCGGTTTGGAGCCCGCCCAGGGTCACCGGGTGATTGAAATTGGCTTGGTCGAGATCATCAGTCGGCGACCGACTGGGCGCACTTTCCATCGCTCTCTCAACTCGGTGTGCGCCCGCTTCGGTCGGCCGTTCGGCCAGTGGAGTGCCTAGAGTAGACCGGCGCCTCGTGATGGCCCATGCATCCCAGTCGCGCAAGGAACCGGCGATTTACCGCGTTCTGATATGCGCCGATCGCCCCCCCCGATCTCCACACGATAGATCGACGCCCCGTCGCGTCTGCCCCTACAGCGCCACTTCACCTGAGCGGGGGGGGCGATGGCGGACGAATGACGTGGTCGACGAGGTCTCCCCGCCGGTTGAGTGAACCCGGAGCGTTGAATTCCGTAACGCTGATTTGGGCGCCTATAAAACAATGGCCCAAGGTTCCTCGTCCCCGAACCCGATAATCTGACCGAAGTGCGAATGGTGTCCCAATTTCACATATTGTTCGTTGGTGCGCCGCACGTCCGGGTGTTAGCGTCCGCATGCCTCGGAACTTTTCGTCTACGAGGGCATGGCATCAACTGCGGGGGTACTGGCGATGGCTGCTGTCGATTTCGTCAAATGGGACGCATTTCCAGACCAAATCGTGTGGAAGTTTCCGCGACAAGATCTGTCGACTTGGACTCAACTCGTCGTCAATGAGTCGCAGGAAGCATGGGTTGTCCACGGCGGAGTCTACGACGGCCCGTTCGGTGCCGGGCGGCACACGCTGACAACTGAAAACATCCCACTCATTCGCAATATTCTCGGCATCCCCTTTGGTGGGCAGTCACCGTTCACCGCGGAAGTCTGGTTCGTCAACAAAGTGTCGAACCTCGCGGTGAAGTGGGGCACGCCGGACCCGATTCAATTGATGGATCCGGCGAATGGCGTGCTGCTACCGGTCCGTGCGTTTGGTCAATACGGTGTCCAGATCGTCGACGGTAAGCGCTTCTTGCTGAAGTTGCTCGGTACGGGTTCATACGCGGGCGTCGACTTTCTCGCCAAGTATCTCAACGGCGAACTCATCAAGATCATCAAGCAGGGCATCGCGAACGCCATCACGGTAGGTCGCGTCGCCGTCTTCGAAGCCTCGACCAAGTTGATCGAGATTTCGGATGGCACGAAGCGAGACCTGGATGCCGCGGTCGCCGAGTACGGAATCGGCATTCCGCAATTCAACATTCACTCGATCAACGTGCCGGAAGACGACCCGTCGGTGATCGAACTCAAGAACAACCTTTCCCAGGCCAACAAGATGCGGCTGTTGGGAACCAACTACCAGCAGATGATGACCTTCGACGTGCTCAAAACCGCTGCCGGCAATGAAGGTGCCGGTGGCGCGTTGATCGGCGCAGGCATGGGCCTGGGCGTCGGTGCCGGGATTGGCAGTGCGATGGGTGGATTGGCCGGGGGACTCGGTGCCGCTGCGGCACCTACGCCACCGCCGGCGCCTGCTGCGCCGGCGATGGATCCGGCTCAAAAGCTGCAGCTCTTGAAAGAGCTCGCGGAACTGAAGTCAGCCGGCATTCTGACGGACGAAGAGTTCGCGTCTGAAAAGAAAAAAATTCTAGGGTAATGACATGAACCGCATGATGACGCCTTGGTTGATTTCAAGTGGTGCCATTGCCCTTGGGCTGGTTCTGATTGCTTTCGTGCTTGTGCCGCTTCCTCTGTGGAACTGGCCATCGGGGGTGGCCGTCGCTGTCATGGCGGGCATCATCCTCGCGCCGCTATTTGCGCCGCGGTTGCTCGCGCCACCGTCGAACAGCGATGCACCGCGCTTGGGCAGCATCGGCAGTATCGGCGTGACCCTGTGGGCCGCGTTCTCATTGGCCTCGTCCGCTTTCTTTTTCGGTTTCTTCGCGCATCGGCTCAGCTGGGCCCTCTTGATTGCCTCAATCGTCGTGATCGTCGCGGGGCTTGCCGTCACGCGCGCCACAGCCGAGATCATCCAGATCGCGGCGGAGCAGACGGCCGCCATCAGCAACCGACAGACGGTCAACGCGGCGCTCGCCGATGTGCTGGCGCTGCTGCAGGACGCAGCGGCGCAAAGCCGGGTTCGCAAAATGATGGATGACCTGCGCTACGCGCCGTCATCGCACTACGGCGCACGGGACCTGGATGACGAGGTCTGTGCGGCTGCATCCCACGTCGGTGCCGATGGTGCCGGTCTCGATGCGCTAGAGAGGGCCTTGGTTGCCCGCAAAGACGGCCTGCTGCGCTTGCGCTCGCGCGTCTGATGAGTTGAATAAAAACATTTGAAGAGTTGAGGAATTCCCGATGGAAGCGACTGTACTGGCCTGTTCGTCCTGCGGTGCCCGCTTATCGTTTGCGGTGGGTGTGCGCACCGCTGAGTGCCCTTACTGCGCGACTCAGATGCGGATCAACGGCGACGATCACGGCAGTTCGGTGACCTTTGATTCGGCGATACCAAATCGGTTGTCACGCGATCAGTTCTATGTGAAGACGCTGGAGTTCCTAGCCGAGGGCGAACACACGCCGGACGATGTGCTGCTGAAATATGCGGTGCACGAGGACTTGCACGCCGTCTTTATGCCATTCACGCGGTTTCGCGGTAAGTACGAAGGCGACATGACCTGTGAGGCCGGCCGCGAGGTCGTGCACTACGTGACCAAAAAGGTAGGCGACACCTATCGCAAGGAGCGTGTGGTCGACATCGAATGGGAGCCGTTCTCGCGCCAACTGCGCGGTCAGTATTCCATCGACGTCTGTCTCGGCAAAGGAATAGATGAGAGCTTGATGATGAACTTGCAGAGTGCGATGGACGGCCAGAGCCTCGTCAAGTTCGAGCCGAATTTGCTGCAGGGCAACGCGATCGAAGTGGTGGATGAGCGCGCCGAGGAAGACGAGTTGTTCCGTGAACGCGGGCAACCGGCGTTGGATGACATGGTGGCCGTGGCAGCGCAGCGCCAGGCGCCGACTCGAAGCCGTAATCTGCGGCACTCCTATGTGCACACGACCGATCAGGCGACGCCCTATCTGGCCCCGATCTGGTTGCAGTCCTATAAGTACAACGGTGAAGTGTTCCGGGTGACGATGGAAGGCGGCTCGGGACGCTTGTTCGGTTACCGCCCAAAGGATCAGGATCGCATTGCCTGGCTCGATCAGTTGAAGAAGCTCGGTCACTTCAGCTGGATCCCGGCCGTCATCCTGTTCTTGTTCTCTACCGTGATGCCGGCGCATTCGACGGCGTTCAATACGGCTGCATTCCTGGCCCTCGTGGTGGGCTACGGATTCACCTACTACTTGCGTAACCAGATCGCCACGGTCAGTCGCTCGGTGCGTAGCGCGATTTTGGACGGCATCAAGGCCGGCAAGGCCGCCGATGACGTGGCCAGTCAGGTGGCGCAGTCGGAGGCGGGCTACGCCAAGATCCGCCAGCATGCCGCGTTAGTGCCCAAGCTGTACGGCGGGTTTGGTGCGCTAGGCGTGTTCATGCTGGCGGTGTTCTTTGTGGTGGGGCGCTTCGCCAGCGCGCCCGTCGAGGCAGCACCCGAGGCGTTCGTCGCAGAGGCGCCGGTGGATGCGGCGATGTCCGCTGTCGCAAGCGCTGAGCCCACGACCACGCAGACCGACTTTGTGTCGGATGAAGTCAATGTGCTCGATGCGCAGTCCGCTCAGGCGGCCGAGCAGACGTTGGAAGCCGGCGTGCGCGATAGCAACGTTTCGGTCCGTTTTGCCAGTCGGGCCACCATGTCGGATGACGGGGTGCGTGACGCGACAGAGATTGGCAACACCTGGCAAGGGGCTGGCGCGGTGGATCTACCCGGCGCCGTCTTGTTGATCGTGCCCTCAGCGCATCACTACGCCATTGCCTATAACCAAGCGGCCATGAGTCTGCTCGACGATGCTGCGCGCCAGCGCATTGATGCGGTCGTACTGTCGACGCTGCGCAGTGGCAACGTGGTGGGGGCCTTGGACGGGATCGTGAGTGGATTGGCATCCGCGAGCATCTCCAATGTCACCCCAGCGGCGGCGAAGATGTAAGGCCCGATGGCGGCGTTTCGCCGCCTCGCTGCAGGGGTCGCTAGGCGTTGCCGGTACAGGCCCGGCTTGAGAGTTGGTCGAGACAGACTCCGCCGACGGCAAGGCGTCTGTTGTGCGCGAACGGGTCGGGTACACTACGACCTCCGCTCTAGGGGGTCTGATGCGCCAGATTATTCTCGACACCGAAACCACCGGTTTGGAGCCCGCCCAGGGTCACCGGGTGATTGAAGTTGGCTTGGTCGAGATCATCAACCGGCGCCCGACCGGACGCACCTTTCATCGCTATCTCAACCCGGAGCGTCCCGTTGACGAGGGCGCTAAGGCGGTCCACGGGCTTTCGGATGAGTTTCTCGCCGGGCAGCCTAAGTTCGCGGAGGTGGCGGCGGAGTTCATCGAGTTTATCCGCGGCAGTGAGTTGATCGCCCACAACGCCAACTTCGACGTCGGCTTCCTCGACCACGAGCTCGGTCGCCTGCCGGATCCTTTGCTGATCGCCGATCTGGCGAGGGTCACCGATTCTCTTGAGATCGCCCGTAAGATGCACCCCGGTCAACGCAACAGCCTAGACGCGCTGTGCAAGCGCTACACCGTCGATAACTCAAACCGCGAATTCCACGGCGCGCTGTTGGATGCGCGCCTCCTGGCCGATGTGTATCTGGCCATGACCGGCGGGCAGGGGACGCTGGTGTTGGGCAGTGGCCAGACCTCCCAGCAGGCCGGCGTGGACCGTCCGCAGCGCCAGCGGCCCACCGTGGTCGTCCCCATCATTGCGCCCTCCGCCGATGAAGTGGCCCGCCACGAGGCCATGCTGAAGCGGATCGACAAAGCGCACAAGAAGCCGTGCGTGTTCCGCGCGCTCGACGAACCCGTCACCGTTCAGTAGGACAGGACCTTCCATGACGACCTCGCTCCCCGTCGGCTCGGCCGATCTGCATGCCCGCCTCACTGCCCACGCCGCGCGGTTGACGGCGCTACCACCGGCTGCCGTGTTCACGGCCGGTCGCCGACATCTACGCGCCGAGGCGGCCGGGCTCGTGCTGGATTACTCCCGGCAATTGGTCGACGCGGCGGCGCTTGAGGACTTATGGGCACTCGCAAAGAGTGCGGCGTTGCCTACTGCACTTGCAGCCCAAGCCGGCGGCGCTATCGTCAATCCCACCGAAGGTCGGGCGGCGTTGCACACGGCGTTGCGCGATCCGGCCACGGCTCCCTTGCTCGTCAACGGGGTGGATGTGCGTGCCGATATCGCCCACACCCGTGCGCAATGCCGAGCCTTCGTGGCCGCGGTGCATGGCGGTCAGCGCTTGAGCGCGACCGGTGTGCGCTTCACGGATGTGATTAATATCGGCATCGGCGGCTCGGACTTGGGTCCCGTGATGGCCACCGAAGCGCTGAGGCCCTACGCCGTGCCCGCGCTCAACGTGCACTTTGTCTCGAACATTGATGGCGCCTCGTTTGTGGATCTGGCCGGGCGGCTGAATCCGGCGACCACGCTCGTGATTGTCTGCTCCAAGACCTTCACCACAATCGAGACCACCACCAACGCGCATCGCGCCCGGGCGTGGCTGGCCTCGGCCGTCGGCGAGGCCGGCGCCGGCACGCATTTTGCGGCGGTGTCGACCAATGCGGCGGCCATGGATGCCTTCGGCGTGCCGGCCGATGCTCGTTTCACGATGTGGGATTGGGTCGGTGGCCGCTACTCGATGTGGTCAGCCGTAGGGCTCGCGATCGAGCTCGCCATCGGCTCCGAGCACTTCGAGGCGATGCTGGCCGGTGCGCACACCCTCGATCGCCATGCCCTGGAGGCGCCGCTGCCGCACAACCTCCCCATGCTGATGGCGCTCCTGTCGGTCTGGAACGGCCACTACGTGGGTTGTCACTCGCACGCGATCCTGCCGTATGCCGAGCGCCTGCACCGGCTTCCGGCCTACTTGCAGCAGCTGACGATGGAGTCCAACGGCAAGCATGTGCGCCTCGACGGCACCCCGGTCGATTATCCAACCGGTGCGGTGCTGTGGGGCGAGGCCGGTAACAACGGCCAGCACTCCTTCTTCCAACTGCTGCATCAGGGCACGCATCGCGTGACCGCCGATTTTGTGGTGCCGTACGAGAGCCCGACGGGGGCGGTCGAAGACTCCATCCTGACCCTCTCCAATGCGTTCGCGCAGGCCAATGTCTTGGCCCGCGGCCGCTCGCTCGAGGATGTGCTGGCAGATCCGAAAGTACAGGCGGGGGGTGCGGCGGCGGCGGCACTCGCCCATCACCGCGTCCATCCCGGCGGCCGGCCGTGCTCCATTCTCGGTTTTGCCCGCTTGGATCCCGCGACGCTCGGCGGCCTCATCGCCCTCTACGAGCACCGCACCTACCTCGAAAGCCGGTTCTTCGGTATCAACCCCTTTGATCAATGGGGTGTCGAGCTCGGCAAAGTCCAGGCCGTGGCCCTGGTGCCGGCACTCGAGACGGCCGCGCAATCGGCATCCGATGCGTGGGGTCGCCTGCGAGCGAGCCTCGATCACGCAGGTCTGAACTAAGACTGTCGTCGCGCGCGGCGCCACAGACGCCGCGCCGGCACGCGCGCAGCCGCGCGCGCTTAAAAAAACTAAAATATGTCTCGGCAGTTTCCGCCTGAGTGGCGGTTTATTCGCATTATGTTCAGATTTTCGTGAATCAAAAAAAGTCGGTATCTGTCGGCGGGGAGATAGAAAAAAACCTCAATGAAAACAGGCGCCTAAATAATTTACTGAGCGGTTTAGTTCCGCGCAATATAGCGGTCATTTATCGATATTTTAAGAGTGATGCGCGATTTGATTAACGAGAAAGGTTACGAAACATTAATAGATGGATTTGATCAGTTAATGTTTAATAATATCAATCGAATTTTATCGATAACCATAATGACCGTGTTTAAGGATATCTAAGTCCATGAAATCACTCGTTGAACTCCAGTCTGAAATCGAAACCCTCACGGCGCAGGCCTCCGAATTACGCGCTAAGGAATTTGATCGCACGCTGAAGGAAATCGCGACCACGATGAAGGCCTTCGGTATTACGCTGGCGGATGTGCGCGATGCGCTGCAGAGTGCTGCCAAGGGTAAGGCGAAGAGCAAGGCGAAGGGCAAGATCCCGGCCAAGCGCGGTCGCAAGCCGAAGGCGGAGTCTGCCAAGAAGGTCTCGAAGGCCAAGTCGTCCGACGGCGCGCGCAAGCCGGCTCCGATTAAGTTCCGCGGCCCGAACGGCGAGGCCTGGAGTGGGCGCGGCAAGTTGCCGAAGTGGCTGAAGGCCGCCACGGATGCGGGTCAGTCGGTGGACGCGTTCCGCGTTTAAAAACGCGCGATTCGTTCCGATCGAAAGAAAGGCCGGGATCCGCAGGGATCCCGGCCTTTCTCATTTTGGTCACATATGTCTTGTAGGAGGGCTCAACCGTCCCCAATGAGGGTATTCTGAGGTCATCGAACGGCCAGACCGGCCGCGCCGATGCGTCCATCGCAGATGTTTTCTCAAGGAATCGACGTGACTGATACCCCCGAGCAGATTGAGACCGCCCCGGCGTCCAACCCGGCACCTGTGCCGGTGCTGCCGTTGCGGGACGTTGTGGTCTATCCGCACATGGTCATCCCGCTGTTTGTCGGCCGTGAAAAGTCGATTCTGGCGCTCGATCAGGCCATGCGTGGCGACAAGCAGATCCTGCTGTTGGCCCAGCGCGCGGCGGACGTCGACGAGCCGAAAGCCGACGACCTGTACCTCGTCGGGACGCTCGCCACGATCCTGCAGCTCGTCAAGTTGCCCGACGGCACGGTGAAGGTGCTGGTGGAGGGCGTGTCTCGCGCGCGCATCGACCGCCTCGTCTCCGCTGACTTTTTCGCCGCGTTTGTCGACACCATCGCCGATGAGGACGATGTGGGCGAGCGCGAGACCGACGTCTTGACCCGTTCCGTGCTCTCGCAGTTCGAGCAGTACGTGAAATTGAACAAAAAGGTGCCGCCCGAGGTGCTGACCTCCCTGGCCGGCATCGACCAGCCGGGCCGGCTCGCCGACACGGTCGCCGCGCACATGGCGCTCAAACTCGTCGAGAAGCAGAAGGTCCTCGAGATCATCGATGTGCGTGCGCGCTTGGAGCACGTGCTCGGTCAGATCGAAGGCGAGATGGAAGTCCTGCAGATCGAAAAGCGCATCCGTGGCCGCGTGAAGCAGCAGATGGAGAAGAGCCAGCGCGAGTACTACCTCAACGAGCAGATGAAGGCGATCCAAAAAGAGCTCGGCGAGCTCGAGGACGCGCCCAATGAGCACGCGGAGATGGAAAAGCGCATCAAAGCGGCGGGCATGCCCAAGGAAGTGCGCGAGAAGGCGACCGCTGAACTCAACAAGCTCAAGATGATGAGCCCGATGAGCGCCGAGGCGACCGTCGTGCGCAACTACATCGACTGGCTCGTCAAGGCGCCGTGGAAAAAGCGCTCGAAGATCCGCGCCGACATCGCCCACGCCCAATCGGTGCTCGATGCCGACCACTACGGCTTGGAGAAGGTCAAAGAGCGTATCGTCGAGTACTTGGCCGTGCAGCAGCGCGTGAAGGCCTTGAAGGGCCCGATTCTCTGCCTCGTCGGCCCTCCGGGCGTCGGTAAGACCTCGCTCGGACAGTCGATTGCCAAGGCGACGAACCGTGAGTTCGTGCGCATGAGTTTGGGTGGCGTGCGCGATGAAGCGGAGATCCGCGGTCACCGGCGGACCTACATCGGCTCGATGCCCGGCAAGATCATCCAGAGCATGGCGCGCACGGGTGTGCGCAACCCGCTCTTCCTCTTGGATGAAATCGACAAGATGTCGATGGATTTCCGCGGTGATCCATCGTCGGCGCTCCTCGAGGTCTTGGATCCGGAGCAGAACGCGAGCTTTGCCGACCATTACCTGGAGGTCGACTTTGACCTGTCTGAGGTGATGTTCGTGTGCACCGCGAACACGCTCAATATCCCGGCCGCGCTGCTCGACCGCATGGAAGTGATTCGTCTGGCCGGTTACACGGAAGATGAAAAGCTCAACATCGCCAAGCGCTACCTTGTGCCGAAGCAAGCGAAGGCCAATGGCTTAGCGGAAGGTGAGTTGACGGTGGCCGATGACGCCCTCACCGGCATCGTGCGGCACTACACCCGCGAAGCGGGTGTGCGTAGCCTTGAGCGTGAGGTCTCAAAGATCTGCCGCAAAGCGGTGAAGCACCTGTTGCTGAGCCCGGCCGACAAGACCCGCCATGTGGATGCGTCGAACTTGGACGACTACTTGGGCGTGCAGCGCTTCCGCTTCGGACGTGCCGAGGAGGCCAACCGCATCGGTCAGGTCACGGGCTTGGCGTGGACGGAGGTGGGCGGTGATTTGCTGACCATTGAGTCGGCGGTGGTGCCGGGTAAGGGCAAGCTGCAGTACACCGGTCAGCTCGGCGAGGTCATGCAGGAGTCCATTCAGGCGGCCATGACGGTGGTGCGCAGTCGCGCCACGTTGTTCGGGCTTGATCCGGACTTCCACCAGAAGAGTGATGTGCACGTGCACGTGCCCGAAGGTGCGACGCCGAAGGATGGCCCGTCGGCGGGTATCGGCATGGCGACGGCGTTGGTGTCGACGTTTACCAAGATCCCGGTCCGCGCCGATGTGGCGATGACCGGCGAGATCACGCTGCGCGGCGAAGTGCTGCCGATCGGCGGACTCAAGGAAAAACTCTTGGCCGCGCATCGCGGTGGCATCACGACCGTGATCATTCCGGCCGATAACGAGAAGGACCTGACGGAGATTCCGGAGAACATCAAGGACAAGCTGTCGATCCACCCCGTGAAGTGGTTTGATGAAGTGCTGGACTTGGCGCTCGAGCGCTCACCACTGGTCGCCTTGCCGCGGGATGCGGATGGCGCCCCGGCGACGACCGATCCGGCCACGCGTCACGAGGCTCGACCCGCGCACTGACACGGGTGTCCGCCCAGACAACGGGTCACCTCGACCGAGGTGACCCGTTTGTTTTTGGCGTCAGGTTCGGTTGGGCGGGGCATCACCGAATCACTTTGTGCATTTTTGAGTGCATTGCGCGCAACGGTTTCGGACTTTTTTTGATTTATGTCATGACGCCGTGATGTGCCTTCAGCGATAATCTTGCCCATTGGTCGCCTCTGATAACGCGCGCAGCCGGTGATTGCCAGGACGGTGATTCGGCGCGCGAGAGGAGCGCGACGGCAACAGGGATGGTGATATGCCGGAATTGACCTGGTTGAGCATGACGATTGCGGCCGTCGTGACAGCACTCTCGGTGCTGTTGCTGCGCACTCAGGCTGAGCGCTGGGGTTTGCTGGATCTGCCTGGCGGTCATAAACAGCATTTGGGTGCCGTTCCCGTCATCGGCGGCTTGGCGATGTTTGTGGGGTTGATGGCTGCCATGGCCGCAGCGCCGGGTGGTCTGGCGGCTCATCCGGCCTTTGTGCTCGGCTGCCTCATTCTCGTTGCCATGGGTGCGTATGACGACGCCAAAGGGCTGTCACCGCGGCCGCGACTGGTCGGTCATGTCTTGGTCGCCTCCTTGGTCTTTTATTTCTCACCCCATAACGTGCGACTCGAGACGCTGGGTGATTTTCTCGGCGTGGGCCCGATTGCATTGGGTATCGCGTCACTGCCGTTCACGGTCTTCGTGATGGTGGCCGCCATTAATGCCTTCAACATGCTCGACGGCCTCGATGGGCTCGCCGGAGGTGTCGCACTCGCTGCGGGCGTGATTTTATGGGCGGTGGTGGGTCAAGGCTCCCATGCCGGATTGCTGCCGCTCGTGGCCGCGCTGGTCGGTGCGGCGGCAGGTTTCCTGCTGTTCAACGCGCCGACGATCCTCAATCGCCCTGTGCGGACCTTCATGGGCGATGCCGGCTCCACCCTCATCGGCTTTACGCTGGCGACCGTGTTGGTCTCGGTGTGTCAGGGTGACGCGCCGCGGGTGTCGCCGGTGAATGCCGTGTGGTTCTTGTTCCTGCCCGCGACGGAAGTGATTCAGAGCACGTTGCGTCGAGTCCTCTCGGGACGCTCGCCATTCGCACCCGACCGGGGCCACTTGCACCATCAGCTGCGCGCCGCGGGCATGTCCGTGCGCGGCATCTTCTTCCTGGTCACGACCACGACACTGCTCGGTGCCTGCATCGGGTTGTGGTTTGAGGCAGCCCATGCGCCGCAACTCGTGTCGTTCCTCACCTTGATCGGCGCGAGTGCGACCTACACGGGCGTGATCAGCGCCCTCGTGGCCCGTTCGCGCGCCCACACCTTGGCGGAGGAGTCTGAGTCGGTCTTGGCAGACGGTATCGGTGATGTGCCCCACGTGCAGGACGTCGAAGGGTTGGATCAGCGCCATTACCAGACCCGTCACGGACGCCTCTCCACGTTCACGAATCCCCACGATCCGGTGCGTCCGCGGTTTGTGACCCCGGAATTTGGTCCACCCGATGTGGAGCCTGCGGCGGACAGCGACGTCGCCTGAGTGCGCGGTATTGGGCAGTTCTGACCGCCATCCTGACGCGCGTCCGTCGAATCCGGTAAGGTTCCGGGCGATGCGATTCACGACTACAAGGATCGGGCTCCCGACATGATTTTGGTGACAGGCGGCGCCGGCTTTATCGGCAGCAATTTTATCCTCGACTGGTTTGCGGGTGACCCGGAGCCGGTCGTGAATCTGGACCTGCTGACCTACGCCGGGAATGTTGAAAACCTCGCGGCATTGGCCGATGAGCCGGGCTATCGGTTCATGCGCGGCTCGATCGGGGATAGCGCCCTGGTCGCCGGGCTGTTGGCCACCCATCAGCCGCGGGCCGTGGTGAATTTCGCGGCTGAGAGCCATGTCGATCGCTCCATCCACGGTCCGGGTACCTTCATCGAGACCAACGTGCTCGGCACTTTCCGGCTGCTCGAAGCGGTGCGCGGCTACTGGGCGGGGTTACCCGAGCCGCAGCGCCAGACGTTTCGTTTTCTGCATGTCAGTACGGATGAGGTCTACGGGTCACTGTCCGCTACGGATCCGGCGTTTTCGGAAACGAATCGCTATGAACCGAACAGTCCTTATTCGGCCTCGAAAGCGGCGAGTGACCATTTGGTGCGCGCCTGGCATCACACCTACGGGTTGCCGGTGCTCACCACGAACTGCTCGAACAACTACGGTCCGTATCACTTCCCCGAGAAACTGATCCCGCTCATGATCGTCAACGCGCTCGCCGGCAAACCCTTGCCGGTGTACGGCGACGGTCTGCAGATTCGCGACTGGCTCTATGTGCGCGATCATGCCTCGGCGATCCGCCGCGTCTTGGCCGCTGGCCGGCCGGGTGAGGTGTACAACGTCGGCGGTCGCTCCGAGCGCACGAATCTCGCGATCGTCCACACCGTCTGCGGCCTGCTGGATGCCCGTCGGCCGCGCCGGGATGGCACGTCGTACACCTCGTTGATCACGCACGTCACCGATCGCCCCGGCCACGACCGGCGCTACGCGATCGATTGTCACAAGATTGAATCGGAGCTGGGTTGGACGCCTGCCGAGACCTTTGAGACCGGTATTGAGAAGACCGTGCAGTGGTACCTCGATCATCCGGAGTGGGTGGCGCGCGTACAAAGCGGCGCGTATCGCGAGTGGATCGAGCAGCAGTACGGAGCTGGTTGATGCGTGTCGTGCTGTTCGGCCCGAATGGGCAAGTGGGTTGGGAATTGCGGCGCGCCTTAGCGCCGCTTGGCGAGGTGGTCGCGCTCGATCGGCAGACCCGCGAGCCGGCGACGGGGGACTTAGAACAGCCTGAGGCCGTCGCGGCGGCGATCCGTGCGCTGCGGCCGGCCGTCGTGGTGAACGCGGCGGCTTATACGGCGGTCGACAAAGCGGAGTCTGAGCCGGCGCGCGCCGCCTGCATCAATACGACGGCGGTGGCCGCGATGGCCCATGCCTGCGCGGATGTCGGCGCGCTCTTGGTCCACTACAGCACCGATTATGTGTTTGATGGTGAGGGTACGACGGCGCGCCGCGAAGACGCCCCGATCGCGCCGCTGTCCGTGTACGGGCGCACCAAGGCGGACGGGGAAGCGGCGATCCGCGCCAGCGGTTGCGATCACCTGATCCTGCGCACGAGTTGGGTCTATGCCGCGCGGGGGCATAATTTTGCGCGCACCATGTTACGCCTGGCCCGAGAGCGAGCGGCGTTGTCGGTGGTCAGTGACCAGGTCGGTGCCCCGACGGGGGCCGAGTTGATCGCCGATGCCACGGTGCATGCGATCCGATCGGTCGTGGCGACCGTCGATCGGGCGGCGCTGAGCGGCACCTACCATCTGGCTGCGCGCGGTGCGACGACCTGGTTTGACTATGCGGCGCACGTGATCGAGGCCGCCCGGGCGCGTGGCGAACCCTTGACGCTGGCGCCTGGCGTGCTCAACGCCATTGCGACCGCCGAGTACCCGACGCCGGCACGGCGTCCGTTGAACTCGCGTCTGGATGTGACGCGGTTCGAAGCGACCTTCGGCCTCACCCTGCCAGACTGGCGCTTGGGCGTGGACCGCGTCTTACAGGAATGGTGGTCACGCTAATTCGTTCGAGGCGGATCGGTCAGGCGCGTATTGGGGAGGGTGGATGAGTCAGACGAAGTCACGACCACGGCGGGGCATTATCTTGGCAGGCGGCTCGGGCACACGGCTCTATCCCGTGACCCAGGCGGTGTCCAAGCAACTGATGCCGGTCTATGACAAGCCGATGATCTATTACCCCCTGACAACGCTCATGCTGGCCGGGATTCGTGAGGTGCTGGTGATCAGTACGCCGAGCGACACACCGCGCTTCGCGGAGTTGCTCGGTGATGGTTCAAATTTCGGGATGTCGATTCAGTATGCCGTGCAGCCCTCACCCGATGGGTTAGCGCAGGCCTTCCTCATTGGTCGCGAATTTGTCGGCGACGCGCCCTCGGCGCTCGTGCTGGGCGACAACATTTTCTACGGTCATGATTTCGTGCAGGTCCTGCAACGGGCCTCGGCGCGTGACAGGGGTGCCACCGTGTTTGCCTACCGCGTGTCGGATCCCGAGCGCTATGGCGTGGTGGAGTTCGATGGCCGCCATCGGGCGGTGTCGATCGAGGAGAAGCCCGCGGTGCCGAAGAGTCATTTCGCGGTCACCGGTCTGTACTTCTATGACGAGACGGTGTGCGAGGTGGCGCGCACGATTCAACCCTCCGCGCGCGGGGAACTCGAGATCACAGATCTGAACCGTCGTTATCTTGAAGCCGGTCATCTGCACGTCGAGTTGATGGGTCGCGGCTACGCGTGGCTCGATACCGGGACGCATGACAGTCTGCACGAAGCCGCGGGCTTCATCTCCACGCTACAAAAACGCCAAGGACTCATGGTCGCCTGCCCTGAAGAAATCGCCTACAGCCAAGGTTGGATCTCGGCCGAGCAACTCGAGCGCCTGGCGCAACCGTATCTCAAGAGCCACTACGGTCAGTACTTGATGGCGCTGCTGCCGCGGAGAGCCTGAACATGCCGTATACCGTGACGCCGACGGCGATCCCAGAGGTGGTGATCCTCGAGCCGAAGGTCTTCGGCGACGCGCGGGGATTCTTTTACGAGAGTTTCAATGCGCGCGACTTCGCAGCCGCCACAGGGCTCACCGTCGAGTTTGTGCAAGACAATCACTCGCGCTCCTCGCGTGGTGTGCTGCGCGGACTGCACTACCAGATCGAACATGCGCAAGGAAAACTGGTGCGCGTGATTGAGGGTGAGGTGTGGGACGTGGCGATCGATTTGCGCCGCTCGTCGCCGACCTTCGGTCGTTGGGTGGGCGTGACGCTGTCAGCCGACAACCATCGGCAGTTATGGGTGCCGCCCGGTTTTGGTCACGGCTTTGTCGTGGTGTCGGAGTCCGCCGACTTTCTCTACAAGACCACCGATTACTGGCATCCCGAGTATGAGCGCACCGTGCTGTGGTCGGATCCCACGCTCGGTATCCCGTGGCCGCTCACGGGCGCGCCGACGCTGGCCGCGAAGGATGCGCAGGGCCGATTGCTCGCGGATGCGGAGTGTTATCCGTAACGCGAGCGATACACACCTCCGGCCGCTCGCTGAGAGCGGAGAAATATTTGTGTAAAATGGTTGCTCAGTCGCCTCTAGGCGGCTATCATTTTGGGCTCTCGGGACGCCTGGTGACGCAGGGCAAACGAATCGAGGGCCTTGTAGGGTGCTTAGCTCAGTTGGTAGAGCGTCGCCTTTACACGGCGAGGGTCGGGGGTTCGAACCCCTCAGCACCCACCAACCTTCAGTGACTGAACTCACGAAGGTCGGATCTGCGGAGTGGTAGTTCAGCTGGTTAGAATATCGGCCTGTCACGCCGAGGGTCGCGGGTTCGAGTCCCGTCCACTCCGCCATCATGCAAACGGAATCAAGCGTTCAGACCGCAACGTGATTCCGACATCCCATCCAGCCTACCCATATCCGAGCAGTGGCAACCTCTGACCATAGCGGGGTGCCTAACCGGCCTCGATTTTGGTGGGGTATCCGTCCGGATCAGGCTCGGCAAGCGCGTGCGATTGCGTTCTCTGTGCTCGCGGAAAAGGTGGCCCCGCCGCGATGCGGTCGCGACGATTTACCTGGCCGAGGGTCGCCGCCGTTTCGGCGGCATTGAACGTCCGCGTGATGCGGAAGGTGAATAGGCGTCTCCACCGTCGACCGTTGTGTCGGCCTGATGCCTGACCCTG
>CANGOP010000029.1 GCA_947455595.1 Gammaproteobacteria bacterium | reverse complement strand
GTCGGTATCCACATCAAGCCCAGCAGTGCCACCGCGCCCACGACACACCAAAGCGCATAGGTGTTGCGACGGTTCCACAGATACTCACCCACCACGGCGGCGAGCAGATAGCCCAAGACTGCGATGCCATTTGAGCTGCCCACCAACGCAGCGGCATCGGCCTGCGAGTAGCCGCGAACGGTGACAAAGTAGGTCGGGAAATAGAACGCCGTTCCCGCATATGCGCAGCCGAACGTGAAGAAAAGCAGCACGCAGGCGATCGAGCGACGGCGATACGGCGCGGCGAACAGGCTGCGCAGAATCGAAAAATTCAGCCCGCCGCCGGCCTTCGGGCGATCAGCTGCCAGTCGCGCAAAGCGATCGCTTTCTGGCAATTGCCAAGCAATGGCGAAGGCGAGGGGGATCACCGCAAAACCCACCCAGAAGATCGAACGCCACCCATGGCTCGCCAGCACGGGTGCTGCGATCAAGGACGCCACAAACCAACCGAGCGGGTACCCGCATTGCAGGATGCCCATCCAAAGTCCCCGATGCCGAGCCGGTGCGGCTTCAGCGACATACACCGAGGTAATCGGCGCAACGCCGGCGGCGATGCCGAAGGCAAGCGAGCGCAGCACGAGCAGTCGCGTGGGGCTGGAAGCGTACCCATGCAAGCCGACAAACAGCGCGGATAACGCGAGCACCGCTGCCAAGGTATAGCGGCGGCCGTACCGATCCGCTGCAAGGCCCGCGAAGATCACCAGCACCGCGGCCGCGGTGAAGGAGACAGCGAGAATGAGGCCGATGGTGTCGAGGCCGACGTTGAATTCAGCGGCGATGCCTGGAACCGCATAGCCGAACAAGGACTGGTCCAGATTGCTGACAGTCCACGCCAGCAGACTGAACAGCAGGATGGCGATCCCTGATCGCGACTGGCTAGCGGACGACATCAGGACGGCTCACGCAGCGCAGCGAGTGTCCGATGGACATACGCCATCAGCATCTGGTCGCGCTCGGCATTCACGGCGGGGTCGTTGCCGAGCGCGTCGAGTTCGGCGCGGGTCACGAGTCCCTTCGAGATCACGAGTCGCTCCAGCCCATCGAGGCGTTCGGACACGACCCACAACTCTTGGGTAATTTTGACCAACACCGACACGAAGCGGTCCATGGCCGGGTCGGAGAAAAACTGCGGCTGTCCATCCGGACCGTAATAACCCCGTGCCGAGGGCTCTGGAACTACCGAGACGTCGTCAGTGCTCATTGCGCCGCGTCCTTCCACGAGCCGAAGCCAAACCACTGAATGCCATTCGCCAGGCGGCCGGTCGTTTCACGGTTGACCTCGTGCGACTCCGCGGCGATGGCGTCATCGACTGCCTGTGCGCCGTAGCTGCCGATACTCGGCACCACGAATTGCAAGTATCGATCGGCGGAGAAACCGGCCTTCCGGCAGAGTTCAGCCGGTTCCTGATCACGGAACGCCTTGTAGAAAGGCTCCACGTTGTAATAACAGTCCCAGTCCAAATAAAACCCTTCGAACGGACCCATTTGCGTGTTCGGCGGCAGCTCCATGTGCAGCATCAGTCCGCCCGGCCGCAAGACACGGTGGATTTCCCCAAAGACCTTGCCGATGGTCTTGAGTGACAGCTCGTGCAGAAACATGGATGAGAACACCAGATCGAAGTGTCCGTCCGGGAAGGCTAATTGATCAGCATTCATCTGCTGAAATTGCACGTCCACACCCTGCAGGGAAGCGCGGGCGGCACCGTACTTCAGGAGACCGCCGGCAACGTCAATGCCGATGACTTCCGCGTTCGGGTAGGTCTGCTTCCAGGGCAACGTGTTGTGGCCGATGGTGCACCCCAGATCCAAGATGCGTAATGGACGAAAGTCCGGGAACTTCCGACTGATGTAGCGCGACATGGACAAGCCGATGTCGTCGAGATTTTGCCCCATCAGCCCCATCGAGAAGACGGCCAGTCCCTGGTCGTAAACCGCGCCCGGCGTCACATCCTCCACGGTGCCTTTGCCCGTGTAGGATCCCGGCATGAAGTGCACATCGATGGCTGAGACGCTGCGGGGCACCGTGAAATCTGCTTCGGTTTTTACGCGGCCTTGGCTGGCGTCATCCGCGATCGCGCCGACGCGCTCCCGCTCGCGTTCGACGACCGGCGTGACCGAGTCCCACACCATCTTTTGGGCATTGACGCGCAATGCGCTGTACGTCTTGAACGCCGGATCCTGACGCAGCGCTTTGTGTACCTCCGCCCCCGTCTGCGGATCACGCCCGTGAGTTTGGCGGAAATCCGGTAAAACTCGGTCGTCATACGCGCGGCGCAGGTCACCGGCCAGATCGTTGAGGATGAACATCCGAAGGCCGCTGACAAAACGTTGACGCGCCTGATCTTCAGGGGTCGGTGCAGGTTTCATTGCATGTTGGAGTTGCACGGCCATGGGAGATTCCTCAGGGGTACGGACGGAGAGTCGGCCGGTCCGTCGAACGGACCAATGGGGTTGATGCTAGCGCAAGGTGCGCAGCACGGGCAGGGGTAAGTTGGTTCATAGGGCGTTGCCGAGGGCGTGGCCTTCCGTGGTCGCCAGCAGAACCGTGCGCGGCTGACGGCAGTCGCCTATCCGGTGTAATTCGGAATAATGACCGCGTAACTCATCGTACAACGCGTCGTTGGGAACCCGCGGTGTCGAATAGGTGAGCACGGCAACGTCGGTGATCTCGGTCAACCGACCCGAGTGGATGTTCTGAATCCGCACTAGGCCGTTTTCGAGGACCGACGCCGCAGAAATTTCACCAAAGGGCATGATTTCAATGCCCTGTTGCTGTAATCGCCGCTGGATGCCGAGAGCCGACACGAGGGCAACGTCACCCGCTACGCGCTCGCGCGGCGTCACGAGCACGACATGATCAAACAGGGTGCGCAGGCGCACGGCCAGTGCGTAGGTTCCTTCCGTGTGATCCATATCAAAGATCACCGCTGTGCCGCTCATCGCTTGCGTCACACCCTGCAAATCAATCGCGAGTTGCCGCAGGTCTGGTATTCCGCCCTCGTCGCGCCAGGATGTTGGCAGTGAGCGGGGCCAGAGCATGGTAGAGCCGGTGGCGAGCACGACAGTATCGGGGCGAGTGTCGGCGATGAGTGCGGTGTCGGCGCGCACGCCGAATTCGAAGCGCACGCCGTATTTACGCGCCTGTAAGAACTGGTAGTCGTAGATGGACGACAGTGACTCGCCGCCGGGCAGAGTCGCATGGAGACGCGTTTTACCGCCGGGTTCTGCGCCAGCGCCGAGTACCGTGACGGCATGCCCGCGAGCAGCGGCGATCCAAGCAGCCTCAAGCCCGGCGATACCCGCGCCCACGACCGTGATTCGGCGCGGCACAGCAGCGGGCGTCGGGCGAAAATCCACTTCGTCGGCTGCCGCCACGCGTGGGTTGTTATCGCAGACCAACGGCTGGCCATCGACGATTTGACCCCAACAGGTATTGCACGAGACGCAGTAGCGAATGTCGGCTTCTCGTCCTTGTGCGCTCTTGAGCGGCCAAGCAGGATCGGTTACCAGCGGTCGCCCGAGGGCAATGAAGTCCACCGTGCCCGCAGCGAGATGGCCCTCTGCTTCCGCCGGATCCGTGATCAGACCCAAGCCCACCAGCGGTTTGCCGTTCACGCTCGGCTTTAATTGCTGAATGAGCGGCATCCACGTCGACCGCGGCCAATACATATCCGGGATATGCCAGTCCAACGTGCGGCCGTGGGTGCCTTGGCAGAAGGCCACATAGTCGACGTCATGACGATTCGTGATGGCCTCGGCAATCAGGGCCGCGAGCGCAGAATCAATGCTATTCGGGAGCCCATCATCGCCTGGGAGCTTGAGACCGATCACAAACCGGCCACCGCACCGTGCCCGAATGGCCCCCACGGTGTCGGATAGAAAGCGCAAACGACCTTCGAAGTCTCCGCCGTACCGGTCCTCCCGCAGGTTGCTCCAGGGCGAGAGAAACTGGTGAAACAGATGACCGTGACCGGAAGAGATCTCGACCCCGGAGAATCCGCGGGATTCCAGTTGGTACGCGGATTCCGCGACGTCTGCGATGAAGCACTCGATCTCATCTATGCGCATGACCCGTGGGACCGTCCACGAGAGGTCATCCGGTAAGGCTGAAACACCAATCGCCGCCGGATTACGCCCCCGCTCGTGCCGGCCACGACCAGAGTCCTGCACCTGACCAAGCAAGCGACAGTCATGCTGCTCGATGGCGGCGGCCCAACGCGAGAGGCCATCGGCATTGCGAGGGTCCCACACGCTGACTTTGTGCGCTGCTGACTGCACGCGCGCCATGTTCAAGGGTTCAGACACCACCAGCGCAGCGCCACCGGCAGCGCGATTGGCGTAATACTGAATCATTGCCTCGGTGACCAAACTCGCGGTCACCCGCCGAGTGGTCATCGAGGCATGCAGGATTCGATTGCGTAGCCGCAATCGGGGCCCATCGTAGGCCGCGAAGAGATGTGGATAACGTTCTCGCCCGGTCATAAGGAATCGGACTTGCGGTGAATCAATTCCAGCCACTCGCCCGCCACGCCTTCAATGCGCGCAACCTTCGTGCCGCGATAGAGGTCACCAGACGGGTAGACGGCAGCATCGGCGACGGCTGCCTCAACTGTCACCATGGCGATTCCCGGCGGCAACAGTCCGTCTGGCCGTCCTCGGGTCTGAATATGCCCGGGCGCACCGTCGATTTCAAAATAACCCGCCTCGTGCAGCGCGACAGTGCCGAGCGTATACGGATAGTCACGCGGCAAATCCTGAAACTCCGCCATGAAGTCGACGGGGAACTGGAATGTCGGAGTCACGATGTTCCCGAATCGTTGGCTGTAAGCGTTCAAGGCCGTGCTGGCATCGGCAGCATGCAAGATCACGATGAAGAGTTGGTCGAAAAGCGTCTTTGCAGCCGGTAGCGAAAAGCCTGGGACATCCCGCCGAATCTCGGTGAGATACAACACCTCACCGGAGGGGCCTACAACCTGACCGGCTCGCAACGCGCCATCGGAAAAGCCGAGGTCTGCCGGCGGACCCACGACTTGGAAGGGGCCTTCGGACAGGCGTTGCACGGCCGTGTCGCAATCCGAAACGGCAATCTCGAGCGCATTCCAACCCAAGGCGGAATAGGGACGGAAGGGTGTTGGCTGCCGCTGCTCGATCAGACGAATGCCGACATCCGCGCCGCTAGGTGGTACGAGCCACTCGTAGCGGGCACCCGCCGCGCCCACAGCGCCCCACGCGGACGCTAATGCTGCATCCAGTTCACCCGATTCGGCGCACTCATAGCCCAAGTAGTCGCGATAAGCGCGCAAGGCAAGCGATAGATCGGGGCATGCAATCGTGGCCGCCCTCAGACGACCGAGCCTAGAATTGGTCATCATCCCCTCTCCTCAAAGGTCGCGCAGCACACTAACAGGATCACCGGTCAGCAAAAAGGGGGACGCTCGGGTTGCGAAGCGGATTGCCACGGTCCTAGACTCAACGGAAGTTTCTAAAAGGCCGAGCGTCGATCATGCAAACCATTGTAGTGCTCTTTAATCTCAAGCCCGGCGCGTCGGCAGAGGCCTATGAGCAGTGGGCGCGGACGACCGACCTCCCCATCGTCAATGCACTGTCCTCGGTATCAGGCTTTGAAGTAATGAAGACGACCGGCTTGTTGGGCGGTGGCGAAGCACCGTATCAATATGTTGAGTTGCTCCGATTCGCGTCTCTTGACGCGTTGTTCGGTGACATTGGATCTGAGCAGATGCAAAAAGTAGCAGCGGAGTTTCAGCAGTTTGCCGACAGTCCGCTGTTTATCACGACCTCAGCTCTGTAAGATTTTTGCACGGCCAGTAAGTGGTATGACTTTCAGGTTATCGGAAGCGATTCTCTAGAAAGAGTCGCTGACGCATGATTAGGCTGCCGACGGAGATTCGTTAGCCTGACCAAACGGGAGGCCGCTTGAAGCAGAACAGGAAGCGACTCGACCGTCTTGTCGAGGCCCGCGTGAATCTGGCCTATCAGATCTTCATGCTGTTTTTGTGTCTATATGCGCTGCTCGCACTGTCAGCCGAAGCGTTCCTACCGTCAACATTGCAAGATCGCATCCTGCTCGATTATGTCGACTACTTCATTTGCCTCATTTTCTTTATCGATTTTCTGCTGAACCTCGCTGCGGCAGACGATAAATGGAAGTACCTGCGAACTTGGGGTTGGATTGATCTTCTATCCAGCATCCCTTCGGTCGAGGGACTCAGGGTCGGCAGGCTTGCACGAATCATGCGGATTTTGCGCTTGCTAAGAGCACTGAAAGTCAGTCGCTTCGTGGTCGTGCACATCATGCGTCAGCGCAAGGGTGCAGTGCTGTATGGAATCGCTGCGATCGCATTCACCATGGTTGTGATTTCGAGCATCGCCGTTCTGTCGTTCGAAAACGTTCCCGAAGCGAATATCCGCTCGGCTGGGGACGCGCTGTGGTGGGCGCTGTGCACGATTGCTACCGTTGGCTATGGTGATTTTTATCCCGTGACATGGGAGGGTCGCGCGGTGGCCGGCGTTTTGATGACGGCGGGCGTTGGGATGATCGGTGTGCTGTCCGGTACTATGGTGTCGTGGTTCGTTCAGCCAGGCTACGATCGTGAAAAAGATGAGATTCGGCACCTGCGTCAGGAAATTGCTGAACTCACGGCGCATGTGAAGGCTTTGCGCGAAACGAAGCCTTAGGCGGGCCTTCCCATCGGTGTCATCACCGTTGGATATGGCGTTAAAGCCATTGCGTGTGGCGGAAGATTGAAATTGGCCCCAGTTTGGATAGACGTCCGCCAGGTCGCTGTTAGACTGTCACCTGCATTCAGAGCAGGACGCCTGTCCTCGCCAACCTGCCGACCCGGCAAGGTGGTTACCGCGAAAGCGGGATGTGGTCCAAGCGGACAACCCATGGGTGCCGTCTGTGTCACGGCGGTCCAGTTCTGCAGGTGCTTCACCTAACCGGAGACTGGCCATGAAACCGTTAGCCCCGACGCATGATGACGTTCGTCCTTCCGATGGGCTTTTTTCTTTATCGGCCGAAACGCTGTGGCTCGCATCCGTTAAAGGCGCGGCGCGGCGTGCCCTAATTGAACAGGCCTGTGCCGAGGATCGTCTGGAAGAGTTACATCCAAATTTCTTCAATGTGGCGCTAACAGAGGACGAACGTGCGCAGTGGGGTCGAATGCATCCTGGCAATTTGGGTGGTGAATTTCTGCCGAATCGCAAGCCGACAGAGTTGGAAATTGCGCGCATCGCGATCCACTCGACCACTCAGGACGTAGTCTCTGTCTATGCGCGACGCGTGAAGAGCGGGTTTTTTTATCGGATCGTGGACGAGTATTCCGGCGAAACCTTGGAGGGTCGCACGCAGTTTCGTCGCCGTCGGCAAATGACTCAGGCCGACCTCGTGACCGCCTTCATGACGGCGTGGCCACTAGATGAAGTCTGCCTCGGCAATGACCTCATGGGGGAGGAGACGCTGAACTTCTGTGAGCCGTTCTCGGCCTACTACCCTGATTTTGCGGCTCGCATCCGTGCTTATCTCAGTGAGCACTGCGGAGCGGCGGATGAAGATGAGGACGAATTAGGCGATCTCGAATGACGGTCCGGTCACGGAGTGCGGGCGTGGCAGGGGTGCTGACCGGGTCGATGAATCCGGGTGTACTCCGCAGGCCGGTGCGTCGTTGGGAACGGCGTTGGCGTGCCGACGGCTGGCGGAGTAATGCTAGAGTTGTGGCATCTCCCTGAGGATCCTGTGCCATGTCCCACGACAACGCCGCTGCTGCTTCTCTCATTCACCTGTCGGGACTGCACGCCGATGCCGTGCGGGGCCCCTTGGAAGCGTGGGGTCAGCGTGAGGGTGCCGATGAGGGTGATCCGCAGACGTCCGGGATTATTTTGTATTCGACCGATGCGATGACGGCGGGTGTGTGGGAGTGCACACCCGGTGGCTGGAATACGGTCAATCGACCGGCGTCCGAAGCGATGATCTTCCTGAGCGGGCGTGCCCGCCTGACCACTCAGGGCTGTGCGCCTGTGATATTTAAGGCGGGCGACACGTTCGTGCTGCCGAAGGGGTGGAATGGGCGTTGGGTAGTGCTCGAGACGGTGCGCAAGTTCTTCGTGGAGGTTAAATGAGCGCCTCGGTGCCGGCGGGGACAAATCTCAGGTCGAGTGGGTGGCTAACTCGCGTTTAGGCGGAGTCTCAGAGATCTGGCGCCATCACGGTCAATGGCCAGATGACGTCGCTGCATGCCTCGGCTGGACCCCAGAGCGAATTCAGCTGATCGGCAAGCCACTGCACGGCATCGGTGCCGTGGGCACTTTCCAACCCCTTGCGGGCTTACCAACTGCGCGCGCAACCAGTACCCGCCAGAGCGGCCACGGCACCGTCGTCTCAGAGCGTCGTACGTTCATTCGCGCGAACGGAGCCTGCAGATTCCGATAGCCCGTCTCAACTAGCGCGGGCTGCGCGGGCCAAGACAGCGCGATTCGCACATGGAAGTCGCTGAGCGCATATTCAAGAACGGGATGTGCGAAGTGAACCGGCCATAGGTCCAATTGGCGATGAGGCCGTCGGAACGCTACATACGCTGCTCTTCCCGATCGAACGGTTCGGCTTCGAACCCATGCTGATCCTGTGCAACGATCACCAAATCGGCGCTCTGATGGCATAGACCCGAGTGATCCGTGGTGGCGACCCCATCGGCGATGTGGGGATGGGACTCCGTGACCGACAATTGGGGGGCGCTTGCGTCGGTGGCGAGGACGAGCGTGAAATCGGCGGCGACCCCGACCGCTGCTTGGCCGTTGCCGCGGGCGCAGTCCCCGGCCACGGCTTGCTCTGGATGATGCTGGGCCGGCCAGTCGAATGGCGCCAGCGGGTAATGCGGCCGGGATTCGAGTTACGTCTGGGCTGCGACGGAAAACTGGTCGGAGAACGGTGCTTGCACCCATCCTCTTGTCTGCTGTGCCGCTGAGTCGTTCGAGCTATTGGTGCAGGCATAAGCGTTGTTGGGCGATGGCCGCCTAGCACCGCTTTGGCGATGTATCTGCCCGCGTAATCGATAAGCTCACGCCTGCACGCGCGCAACGGTTATCGGGCGCTATCGGACGTAAACGCGATCAGCCAAGGCTCAAGCGATCGGCCGAATGCGACCGACAGGTGCATCGAGTCTCCCGGTTGCCGGAGCAGTTCGGGGAGATGTGACCGCCATGGATCATCGGTGGCAATCATGGGTTGAAGCAGTTGAACGCTGCCCACCGGCGCCCATTCGTCCTGATTCGTCGGCAGGCGGAGGCTTGCGCGCATCACTGCGTATCGATTTCGGTCCGGATATCGGTCCCGTAATTGCAGACGGCTGGAACCGATATCCATGATGTAGAGTCGGGATCCGTCGCGCACTTGCTCACAACGCGGCGAACCCTGACCTGCGGCGACGGCGGGCTCATTCGGATGCGACACCGGCTCTTCGCACTGCCGGTGGTACTCGTCCTGAAACGCGAGACCATTGTGTTCAAGAACGGCATAGACCGGGACCGTCGGGTGTGACCGTCGCACGACGTCGGCGCCGCCATAAGGCGGGGCGGACGCGGGAACCTCGATACCATTGGCCCGTAGACGTGCCGCCGAAAACCAAGTGGCCTGACTGCCGGGTGGACGGTACTGAGGATTTGCGTAACGGACGACCAACTGTAACGGCAGTCGGCGCGATGCATCGATCGGCGCCGCATTGCGAATGACGTTCATCACATCCACGTCTCGACCCGTGAGCATCAGTGTCGCCTCGGCAGGCTCCATGCGGTTCCACCAGACGGCCGAGAGAACGATCGTATTGGTGACCAACACCAAGCCCACGATCCAGACAGGCCACGGCCAGCGGCGCAGGTTCATGGGGCACCTCCGGTGACGCGCACGTGACGTTGGCGGACCGACCGCAGGACACCGATGATCACCACTGCCGTCAGACCGATGATCAGGAAGAACAGGTATTTCGGCAGGGTCGCCCACCACCAGTCATAGAACTTGGTGTACAGAAAAATCACAAAAAAGGTGACGCCTGTGTTCACGACGGGCGTGTGATCGCGCCGCGCGCCCGCCCAAATAGCCAGCGCACTCAACCCGAATCCGGCGATCTGATAACCCACTTCAATGCTGTGGGGTGAAGCCGCGAGATAACTGAGTTCACCGACATTCGCCAGCACGAGTATCGGCAGCAGCAGGGTCATGAGTCCCCAGACTCGGTAATGGTTGGAAAAACCGAAAGCGCGCACATCGACGAACTCTGGCAACGCTAAGAGAGCGAACGCGGCCGGGAAGAAGTTTTCAGGATGTTCACCGAAGTAGAGCCAGTAACCACCACCGAGCGTGCCGGCGCGCATCGCGATATAGCAGTCAAAGGCGATGACAGAGGCCGCCACGAGCAGCGTAGAGCGGGTCGCGTAGGCTAGTAAGGTTGCGTAAACCGCGTACGCGAACAGGGCACCGTCGCTCGGTGTAATGCTATAGAGCGACGCCAAGCCATTGAGGTCGTAGACGAACGCAGCGAAGGAGACCAACGCCACCAATCGTGCGATATAACCGCTGCGCTCGTAGCGCTGTAGCACCCACGTGCCCAGCGCGGTCGCGATGGGTAACAACACCAGCGAGCTGACCGCCAAACGCCGCGGCAAATCATCGAGGTAGCGCTCGAGCAATAGGTAGAGGCTCGCCGCCATGGACAGCGCACCGATCAGGCTCGCTACCCGCAGTCCGAGCGACAGCCGGCGTTCGGCCGCATCGGTATCCAGCTCGTGAACGGCAGACAATGCTGTTCGCAACTCGGTGTGGTAACGCTGCACCGCTTGGGCTTGCTCATCCGTCAGCGCCAGGACGTCTGCATCCCGCAGCGCATCCCGCTCGGCTTCGAAAGCCCGGATCCGGTCTATGCGTTGTTGCGCTTCGATGGGGCCCAACATGGACACTCCTCGGCATGCGGTGAGCGTTGATCCTCGCACACTTGACCCGGGCAGTTGGCTCCGTAAAGACCGCAACCCCCGTGCGTGCGAGCGTGAAAAAGTTCTGGCCGATGACGGAAACCCCCGGATTCGCGCAAATACGATCGGACCGCGTGAGCGAATGCCATGAGTCGGGTGGTCAATCGGCCCGAACGACACCTCATGCGAATGTTTCAAAGTCATGACAAATCGAGCTATTCCGGCGTGTTCGCTCGCAGTCGATCAACCGACTTCACGAGGTACATCCGTGCGCGCAAAATGCGCACCTTGGGCGGTCCATTTGTGGCACCGCAGGAGTTCTGCGCGTGTTCGACCGTCGTGTCACTCTGACCATCGTCGATGGTATCCGCATCGTGGTGCCGGATTCCCTCAATCTGATCACGCCCTACGTCCTCGTGGAGCAGCAGGATTGGTTTGAGGACGAACTGCGGTTTGTCCGTGCGGTATTGCAGCCCGGTTCGGTCGTCATCGACATCGGCGCCAACTACGGGGTCTACACCTTGTCGATGGCCCACGTCGTTGGGCCAAGCGGTGCGGTCTACGCGTTTGAGCCGGCGTCGCGGACGGCCTCTTACCTACGCGACAGTCTCGATGCGAACGGGTTCAGGCAGGTGGTTTTGGCGCAGGCGGCCTTGTCGAGCGCGCCGGGGTTGTTGCCCCTGACGTTGCATGACAATTCGGAACTCAATTCGTTGACCGCAACGGCGACTGATAATGCAGCCGTCGAATGGGTGGACGTTGTGACCCTCGATGAGTGCCTCGACCGCTATTCGTGGTCGGCCATTGATTTTCTGAAAATCGATGCGGAAGGCGAGGAACTCAAAATTCTGAAAGGTGCAGAAAGATTTCTCAGTACTTTATCGCCACTGATTGAATTCGAAATTCGAGCGGGCACTTCATTCAACTTTGAGATGATCGAGGAGCTGAAACTTTATGACTTTCAGTTCTACCGATTGGTGCCAGGATTGAATGCGCTCGTGCCATTCGACCCGAGGGCCACTCCCGATCCTTTCTTGTTAAATCTGTTCGCGGCTAAACCGGATAGCGTCGCGCGTTTGCGGGGTATGGGTCGATTGGTGGATCAGGTTAGACCGCCCGATCAAACGCCCTCGCACCTCGTCGAACAGTGGGGGCAACCTCGACATCATTGGTCGCAAGCCCTCGGGGCAATGCCGTACGGGAATGCCCTACGTGCCGATTGGGAGCGTGCACGTCATGGTCGGGACGGCGACGATCTTGATCACGCACTGACGCTCTACGCGATGAGCCAAGATGTCCAACTGCCCTTGGCCACGCGCTTTCATGCCTTGGAACTCTGCATGCAGAGTTTCGCTCAGTTGTGTGCTGTGTATCCCCGTCAGCTCCATCAGGCCTCCTTCGCGCGCGCGGCGCTCGATTACGGCGCCCGCTCTGCCGCGGTTCAGGAACTGGTCACTCGAATCAACTTATTGCAGCAAGAGCAGCAAGTTGATCTGACGGCACCGTTTCTGGCCGCGATCCCCCGATTTGATCAGTTGGCGCCCCGCGGTCAGTTACCCAGCTGGGCCGCGGCCGCCCTGCTCGAAGCTATCGAGATCGCCGGAGCCTATTCGTCATTTTATACCGCTGGCGATAATCGTCAGCGCTTGGAGTTTTTGGTGAACTTAGGCTTTGCAGGACCGGAAATAGAACGGCGTCTGCAATTGGTCAGAGCTCGGTTCCCGACGCCTGCATCGACGTGACTCATCGCGGTGGCTAAGATTTCGCCTATTCCAAGGGCCCGGCCTGACTCAGAGGAATTTGTCCTATGTTGATGATCACCACGTTGGTGGCGGCACTGTTAACTGTTTTGTTCGTGCGCCTCTCGTTTGCCGTGATTCGGCTTCGTCGGAGACACCAGGTGGCCCTTGGCGGCGGTGGTCATCCGGAATTGGAACGCGCCATACGCGCGCAGGGTAACTTCGCTGAATACATCCCATTAGGGTTGATCTTGCTCGGCTGCCTTGAAATCAATGGTGCTCCGAAATGGCTGGTGGCAATTCCCGCGATCACCCTGATCCTGGGGCGGTTGTTTCATGCCAAAGGCATCAACGAACCACCACCTACCTTTACCAATCGCATCCGCGGGATGCAGTTCACCTTCCTCACGTTGATCACGTTGGTTGTGCTCAACGTGATCTGGTTGGCCTACCAGAGCGGTTTTAGCGATTTGCACTGATCGTTAACGGACGCTTTTGTACTGCGGAGTCGGGTGCTGCTCTATTCAGGGCAGGGTCGGCGGTTTTCGCCAGCCGCGCTGAGATGCGCGGCAGCGGCTTAGGTGGTCTGATGGGGTCAGCGTGACCAGTTCGTTGACCAAATATCCATCGCGATGACAACAAACAGGAGGGCAACCTGGAAGATCAGGAGGCCTTTCTGCCAGAGTGGCCGATGCGCGAATGACACGGTGGGGTCGAAGGGGTCAAACGCGAGACTTAATCCGAGGCCCACAACAGCTGTCGCCGGGTCGTGACGAAAAAGACCCGATAGTCCGAGGAGCAATAGGACGGCATACAGTGCAAGGTTCATTGATCGTGCGTTTTTCATAGGGTGTCTCGTCTTCAGGGGTAGGCGGGCTGGGCTGGAGTAGACGGCGCCGGTGACCAGCAACAGCTGGCCGCTGAGAAAAGCGGTTCTGTCTCGGACGTCTCAGCGGTTGGCCACGCAATAGTCGCCGCTCGCGTAATACCCGGAGGGGCAGCTGCCGTGGCGCGGCATAGCATGGGGGCCACCCACGTCGGTGGCCACACAGTAATTGCCGCTGGAGTAGTAATGAGAGGGGCAGGAGCCGATCCGCGGGATTGCCGGGCGCGCGCCTGCATTGGGGACGCAGTAGTCGCCGCTCGAATAGTAATTGGAGGGGCACGAGCCCTGGCGCGGTAGCGCCGTCGCATCGCCATAGGCGGAACCCGCTGTGGTCGCGAAGGCTAAGAGGCTCAACACGGAGACGCGCAGCAGGCTGTTCATGGGGATTCTCGCAGGGAGGAGGGTCCGGGGAAGGTCTGAGTCGTTGGACAAACCGAGGCCAGTAAAGATTATCGGGTTCTCGCGGTGAAGGATGATGGAAGAACGGTCCCATGCGAGGTCTCGGTATTCCATCAACGTTCAGCGGTGAGTCGGATGATGACGGTGAGCGACCGCGCTGATGGTTCACCTGTCTCAACGATCCTTAGCGCCATTACCAAAAGATTCTCCGTCGTTACGGATCCGATCTCACGTCGTCCGCCGGTTCGACCGATGCGGCGGATTCCTGATAGGGCGGGGGCGCGATCGCAACTTGCGGTTTGGCGGATCGCTGCTCAGCCACAAGGGGCTGATGCTTCGCCTTGCTTGGCTTGAGGGATCGAAGCGCTCGAGTGCTGGCAGGAGCCGTATCCGGTGTGGTGCGGTGGGGCGTGTATTCACGCCAGACGAAGTAACTAAACCCAATGATAATCAGCAGGGTTGCCAGACATCCCTTACGGAAACCGGCGCTGAAGACGAGGAGCACGAGAATCGTCGACAGGAATATCCACATGAATCGGCATCCTTTTCCATGCCTGGTATTCGTGCGAAGTCCAAAAGGGCAAAATCGCGGTGAAGATTTTAAGGGTGAATAATGCCTGGGCGGGCATTGTTTTAGTCACGAGGCGTGTCGTTGGAGTTCCCCAGAAGATCAGATTTTGATCTACGGGGAAACTTCAAGGCAGTAGCCTAGTGAAGCTGATCTGGTGATTCTGGCGACTGACCCGAGAAGCGGGCTTCCCGTTTGACAATAATCTCGATAATTCAACATATTGTCATCAATGGGCAATTTTCCGATGCTCTGAAGTGATCGGCGCTGCCGCCCCGGTAGGCTGACGCCATTTGCGGTAACGGCTATTCTCGCAGGTGCCCCAGTAGGTGGCAGGTCGCGCGATACGCAAGGTCGATGCGTACCCATCGAGACACCGGCGTTGCGAGGAATGACCTCTATGAATGAACATCCATCGAAGATTCCGCCGATCAGTGTGATGGTATTGGGCTACGGCGGGTTGGTTCCCTTCATCGCGCTGAGTGCAGTCGAGTGGGTGGTGCCGGCGCATGCCGACGTTTTGCACCACGCGTTGCTCGCCTATGCCGCGGTCATTCTCAGTTTCGTGGGCGCGCTCCATTGGGGCTTTGCGATGCTGGCCGGCGCTTGGCAGCCTCGCGGACGGACGATGGGCTACGCGTGGAGTGTGGTGCCTTCGCTCGTTGCCTGGGTTGCACTCCTAGTGCCCTCACCGTTCGGCGCTGGTCTGCTCGTGGCGTTCTTTATTGCCCACTACGCGCGCGATGTGCGGGTCGCACCGGTCATCAAGGCGCCGGATTGGTTTCTGCCCCTGCGCTGGCGACTGAGTGTCATTGCCGTGCTATCGATCACCGCCGGAGAGATGGCGCTGCGGCGTATCTAGAGTTGCTGGTCGTCGTTCTGTTTACGGGAGCTGTGTACGCAGCGTGGCATCTTGATCACCGCATCAAACTGATTTTCGAGTGGTCGCCGGAAGATCCCTGATCCTGTAACCTCAAAAAAAACTTCCGCCCCGATCCTCGGGCCCGGGGGACGTCGATTGTTTGCGAGGTTTGCCCATGGCGACGTGTCGTTTCTTGATTTTATGGGTTCTAGCCACGGCCACTGCCACGGCACAGACCCCGCCCGTCCGGGTGCAGGGAGAACGCATCAGCGCTCACCTGCAGGCGCTCTCGCAATTTGGCAAAAATCCGCAAGGTGGCGTCAGTCGCGTCGCCTACAGCGATGCCGATGTGGCGGGTCGCGCTTACGTGCTCGGTCTGATGCGCGAGGCCGGTTTATCTGTACAGACGGATGCAGCTGGCAATCTGGTTGGTCGCCGTGATGGGACGCAGCCTGGTTTGCAGCCTCTCCTGATAGGCTCTCATATTGATTCAGTCCCCGAAGGAGGCAACTACGACGGCGATGTCGGCGCACTTGCCGCCATTGAAGTGGCCCAAGTGCTCAAGGATCGCGGGGTGACGCTGCGTCATCCCCTTGAGGTCATCGTGTTTTCAAACGAAGAGGGCGTGATGCTCGGGAGCACTGCACTCAGTCATGGCATTGAGGCCGCCCGTCTGAATTTGGTCTCTCAAAGTGGCAAGACAGTGCGGGCGGGCGTTCAACTCATCGGCGGAGATCTGCAGCAGTTGGCTGCCGCGCAGCGCACCCCGGGCAGCGTGGCGGCCTATCTGGAACTCCATATAGAGCAAGGCGCTGTACTCGAGCAGGCTGCGCGACAGATTGGTGTGGTGGAGGGCATCGTCGGGATCATCGATTGCGAGGTGACCGTGCAGGGCTTTGCCAACCACGCGGGTACGACGCCCATGAATCAGCGCCATGACGCCCTCTTGGCTGCGGCGCGGTTCATTGAGGCGGTGAACCAGATCGTCAAGGCTACGCCCGGCCGGCAAGTCGGCACCGTTGGCTGGGTTCGTGCGGAGCCCGGTGCCTACAACGTGGTCCCAGGCAAAGTTGTGTTGGGTCTCGAGATTCGGGATTTGCAGGCCGACAAAATCAGGGCGTTATATGCCGAGGTGGTGAAGCAGGCCGAGGTGATTGGTCAGCAAAGCGGCACGACGTTTCAATTCGAGCCGCATGCGATGAGCGAGCCTGCCCTGACAGATACGCATCTACAAGCGGTCATTGCGCAGAGCGCGCAGGCATTGCAACTCAGCACTCTGCAACTGCCGAGCGGTGCCGGTCATGATGCGCAGGAGATGGCAGCTTTGGGGCCGATCGGCATGATCTTCATTCCGAGTGTCGGTGGGATCAGCCATTCACCGAAGGAATATTCGCGGCCCGGGGATATCGAGAACGGCGCCAATGTGCTGCTCGAGTCACTGCGCCGGGTGGATGCGGAGGCGCCCGGCCCGTAGGGATGTCTGACACGGCTTCGGCCTGTGGTGTGCGGGCCGTTTGTACGGCGCTTGCGCTCGTGGATAGGCGGAAAGCGTCCCACTGTCGACTGGCGAATGCGCGAGCAATATGGAACCATCCGAGGCTTCGTGCTGGGGGCAAGAAAACCTCGTCAACCTCAGTCGTTTGCCTCCGACGACAGCATGATGACTGTCTAACCCTCGACACTGATGGAAGGTCTGCTGATGCTCACCGTCTACACCGACGATCACCTACAGCGTAACGTCCGCACCGAGCTGCATGGCGGGCTGTTGGTGCCGCCGCACGAGTGTCCGGAGCGCGTCGCTTACGTGCTGCAGCAGTTACATGCGGCAGCGCTCGGGGAGATCGTCGCCCCCACCCGCTACGGTCTTGAACCTGTCCTGCGGGTACACGAGCCAAACTTTGTCGAATTTCTGTCGACAGCCTGGGCCGATTGGCATGCCGCTGGAAATCGCGGCGAAGCGATCCCGGATTGCTGGCCGGCCCGCCGCATGATGCAGCGTTGCCCAACGAGCATCACCGGTAAACTCGGTTACTACGCCATGGCCGGCGAAACTTCGATCGGTCCAGGTACGTGGGAAGCAGCCCAGGCAGCAGCGGATGTGGCGCTGACGGCCGCGGCGCATTTGGATGCGGGCGCACACGCTGCGTTCGCCCTCTGCAGACCGCCTGGGCATCACGCAGGATACGATCTCTACGGTGGCTACTGCTTCCTGAATAACGCGGCGATCGCCGCTCAGTCGCTGCTGGATCGCGGCGCGCAGCGGATCGCCATCCTCGATGTTGACTTTCATCATGGCAATGGCACTCAGGATATTTTTTACCATCGTGACGACGTACTCTACGTTTCGCTGCATGGTGATCCCGCGGAAGCGTTCCCGTACTTCTCGGGATATGCCGATGAGACGGGGAGTGGCGCAGGTGCGGGGTACACGCTCAATTTACCCATGCCGCGCGCGACTCCATTCTCCGTCTGGCAGCAGGCGCTCACGGTCGGCCTAGATCGAGTACGGGCCTATGCTCCGGATGCGCTCATCGTTTCACTCGGGGTCGACACCTTTGAGAACGATCCCATCAGCTTCTTTAAATTGTCTTCCGCTGATTTTTCGACCTATGGGCGCATGATCGCCGGACTTCGTCTTCCCACCCTGTTCGCTTTTGAAGGCGGTTATGCGGTCGCCGATGTGGGTGTCAATACTGTGAATGTGCTGACGGGATTTGAAGGGGCCTGAGATTGACAGCTGATCGATTACTCAGCACACACACGTATTGATGGGGACTGAATGGCGAGCATGGTGGAAACTCTTCCGTCGACTCGCTGAGCAAGGATATATCCATGAGCCCTGCTGTGCGGCCGCCAGTCAACTTCGTGAGATTTCGCCCGTCTACCGCTGAGTTCTCGTCACCACGCAACGCCGAATAACGGATCGCGCGTTCCGTCCGTTGCGTGGTGCGTTGGCCCATGATTACTTGGAGCTGTATGTCGTCTGCAGTTCGTTCAGCAGGAAAGCGTAAATGTCGGTGTGCTGATCAATCGATTGCGACACGTTAGTGCCCCCGCCATGGCCAGAGGATTTTTCAATCATCAGTAAGATGGGGGCGGTTCCTGTTTGTGCCGCCTGTAGGGCTGCTGCAAATTTGAAAGAGTGCGCCGGAAATACACGGGTGTCGTGATCACCCGTCACAATCAGCGTCGCAGGATATTCAACGTTCCGGCGGACGTTATGCACGGGTGAATAGCGAACGAGCGATCGGAAACCGGCCTCATCACTCGGCGATCCAAAGTCACCCGTCCAGCCGGCACCTTGGCCAAATTGATCAAATCGCAACATATCCATGACGCCGACTTTCGCAATCACAGCACCATACAGTGCTGGCCGTTGCGTCACGCTCACCCCCATCAAGAGTCCACCGTTCGAGGCACCCTCAATCGCCAGCCGAGATGGCTGGGTATAGTGCTTGCGGATCAACCATTCTGCCGCCGCCTGAAAATCACTGAAAGCCACTTGACGATGCGGGCCGATGGCCGCCCGGTGCCACGCTTCACCGTATTCACCACCGCCGCGGATATTCGCTACCGCATAAATGCCGCCGCGTTCAATCCACGCGATTCGATGGGCCTCGAAGTGCGGTAGCTCGGCGATGCCAAAGCCACCGTAGGCGTACAACAACGTCGGATTACGGCCGTTGCGGTGCAGGTCTTTGCGATAGACCAGTGTCATTGGAATACGCGTACCATCAACTCCGGGGTAAAAAACTTGCTCGACCCGAAAGTCAGCGCGCCGAAAGTGGACGGTCGGCGTCTGTAAGCGGACCGACTGATTCTTCGACACGTCGTAGCGGTATACCGTGCTTGGTGTCAGGGGGTCGGTGTAACTGTAATGAGT
>CANGOP010000028.1 GCA_947455595.1 Gammaproteobacteria bacterium | reverse complement strand
CCCGGCCAAGAACAGTACACGAAGGGCTGGTGGTGGACCGACCAACGCGTCTGGGGCGTGAACCCGCTGCCGGGTCTGAACTACACCGGTCAGCCCGGTCCCGGCATGGGCCTCAACACGCTGAACGGTTTTGAGATGGGCGTGATGTCGACGTCGCACGTCCGTGACAGCGTCATGTCGGTCTTGGAATTCAAGCCCAATGAGTCGTATCACGGCACCGTCGATCTCTACTACTCGAACTTCAAACAGAATATTGAAGGCCGCGAATTCCAAGCCAACTTGAGCCCACCTGACTGGTCGGGCATTCCGGGACAAGGCACGTTCTTCGGCAATCAGACCGTCACAACGCAGGGTGACGCGACGTACCTGACCGGCGGCAACTGGCACAACGAAGACCCCTTGATCGTCTCGCGCGGCAACAAGCGCGAAGACAAGCTCTTCTCGCTCGGCTTCAACAACGAGTTCCACTCAGGTGGTTGGACGACCGTTGCGGACTTGAGCTACTCGCAAGCGAAGCGCGAAGAGACTGTCTCGGAACTGTACGCGTCGGCAACGCACCCGATTGATCTTGTGAACTTCCACACGCCAATCGTGAACAACGGCTTTTTGAGCTACACGCCAGGGGTGGATCTCTCGGATCCGTCCATCGTACAACTGCGCGGCTTTAGCTCGTGGGGTACCACGGCTGCGGGCCTGCCGCAGACCGGGTCTCTGTCGCCGATCCACATGAAGGACGAGACCCGCGCGCTGCGCCTGTCGACCGAGCATGATCTTGACGTCAGCATCTTCAACTCGGTCGAGTTCGGCGTGAATCTGGCGCACCGTAAGAAGGATTACGCCTTCACGCAGGAAATCTACGCGTTGGCGAATGCCACGCCGTGCTTGACGGAAAATGCATGGGCATCGGATGTCTGCGCCCCGATCCCGTCGGGTGTCCTCGGTGCGCCGGTGAGCCTTGGATTTGGTGGCGTGCCGGCGATGGTGAACTTCAATTCGCTCGAAGCAATGAAGTCCGGCGCCTACGTGCACGAACCGGTGAACGTCAGCTCCTCTCCGGGTCGCATCTGGACCGTGACGGAAACCGTCACCACGGCCTTCACGAAGCTCGGTCTCAAGTTCCAAGCCGGCATTCCTTGGCATGGTAACTTGGGCACGCAGGTTGTTCGCACCAAGCAGGAATCAACCGGTATCGCGTGGGATAACGGTCCTGTGCCGATGATGCTCGGTACGAGTTACACCAACGTTCTGCCGAGCCTCAACCTCGTCGGCGAATTGGGTTCCTCGACGCTGCTGCGCATCGGCGCCTCGAAAACGCTGGCCCGGCCGAATATGGAAGACATGCGGGCCGGCTTCGTGGCCTCAATCTCGCGTCGCACCGCTGACACGCAGGGCGAAAACTGGGGCAAGTGGACGGGCGCCGGTGGCAACCCACTGTTGCGTCCGTGGCTGTCCAAGGACATCGACCTATCGATCGAACACTACTTCACCAAGCGCACTTACGTGTCGGCAGCCGCCTATCGTAAGCAACTCTTGAACTCGATCTACAAGGCCGATTTCAGCTTCGACTTCACGGGCTTTCCGAACTCGCAGAACCTGCCGATCAACCCCACGTGGGGTAACATCGGCGTGCTCACGGCACCCACCAACGGTCAAGGTGGCTTCGTGAAGGGCATCGAGTTGGCCGCCTCGCTCGACTTCGGTCAGTACGTCAAGCCACTCGACGGCTTTGGCGCTCAGTTGACCTGGTCGCACGCGGCCTCCAACGTGCCGGGCCCCGCTATTGACGGCACCGGCAAGCCGGACTTGCTGCGTCCGCTCGAAGGTCTGTCGGGACGGATCTGGAATGCCACCCTGTTCTATGAAAAGGACGGCTTCGAAGCGCGTATCGCGCGTCGTTACCGCTCCGACTTCTTCGCACAGGTTCGCGGCGTGTGGATCACCAACTCGATGTCGGCCATTCAGGAAGAAAAAATCACCGACTTGCAGTTGGCCTACAACTTCCAGTCGGGCGCGATGAAGGGTCTGTCACTCTTGGTTCAGGTGAATAACTTGAACGATACCCCGTACCGCACGGAAACCAATAACGACGGCATGTCGGCGACGCACAACAATGCGTTCTACATGGTGCCGGAGGGTTACCAGACCTACGGTCGCGAAACACTCATCGGGTTTAACTACAAGTTCTAAACCGAGGTTTTTCGCTAAACTGCGCCCTGCCGGAGTTCGCTTCGGCAGGGCGTTTTCTTTTCAAGCGACCAGACGACGGAATCGGATCATGACCACGAGCCAGCGCAAGATCGTCATCGTCGGCGGAGGCACTGCAGGATGGATGACTGCAGCGGCGCTGTCCAAATACGTGCCTCCTTCATGGCGCATCGAACTCGTCGAGTCGGATGAAATCGCGACCATCGGTGTCGGCGAAGCGACCATCCCCCCGATCAAGGAATTCAATCAGGCACTCAAGATTGACGAAGACGATTTTCTGCGTAAGACCAAGGGCACCTTCAAGCTCGGCATTGAATTCGTCAATTGGGGCGCCATCGGCGAATCCTATATTCATGGCTTTGGCGTGATTGGCCGTGATCTTGGGACCCTGTCGTGTCATCACTACTGGTTACGTCGTCGGCTGAGTGGTCACATGGATGATTTGTGTGACTACTCGATTAACACCGCTGCCTGCCGTCAGAATAAGTTCCTGCGCAAGCGCACCGACATGCCCGAGTCGCCGCTCGCTGAGATCGGCCACGCCTTTCACTTCGATGCCGGTCTCTATGCCCAGTACTTGCGTGGGCTAGCCGAAGGTCGCGGCGTCCTGCGCACGGAAGGCAAAATCATTCAGGTCAGCCTGAACCCAGAATCTGGCGCAATCGCATCCGTACAACTGAACGACCACCGCGTCGTCAGCGGCGATTTCTTCATCGACTGCACGGGCATCCGGGCGCTGCTCATTGGGCAAGCGCTTGGTGAGCCCTACGAAGACTGGTCCAACTGGCTGCCGTGCAATCGCGCGATTGCGGTCCCCTGTGAGTCGGTCGAGCCGCTCACCCCCTACACCCGCTCGACCGCCCACTCGGCCGGCTGGCAGTGGCGCATCCCCTTGCAGCATCGCATCGGCAATGGCCACGTCTACTCGGCTGAGTTCATGAGTGAAGATGAGGCGACCAGCATCCTCATGGGCAACTTAGACGGGGCCGCGCTCGCGGCACCGCGCAGCATCACTTTCACGCCCGGTCGTCGACGCCAGACGTGGATCAAGAACTGCGTCGCGATTGGACTCTCGAGCGGATTCTTCGAGCCGATCGAATCGACCAACATCCACCTCATACACACCGCGATCCATCGCCTGATCACGTTGTTCCCCACGGACACGATTCAGCCGGCCGACATTGCCGAGTTCAACCGGCAGACGCAATTTGAATACGAGCGAATCCGCGACTTTATCGTGCTGCATTACAAAGCAACCACGCGCAATGACTCGGCGTTCTGGAACCATTGCCGCAACTTGTCGATTCCCGACACCTTACAGCACAAAATCGATCTCTTTCGTTCAAGTGGCCGCGTCTTTAGGGAAAACGGCGAGCTGTTCGGTGAAACCAGCTGGATCCAGGTGATGATCGGTCAGGGCATCCTACCGACCGCGTACCATCCCTTCGCAGATCGCCTGAGCGATGCGGAACTGGCGCGTTACCTCGATGACTTACGCAGCGTGATCGGCAAGTGTGTGGGCGTTATGCCGACCCACGCGCAGTTCGTGGCAAGCCAGTGCGCGGCCTAATGGTCTACCCGCGATCTAGGCGCTCGTTTAGCCGTTGAGGGATCGTCTCAGAACAGATCGCGGCACAAGTAGCGCACGACTTTGCCCGGCGTCGGTGAACCGCGCCCGAGCTCGGTAAACCCCAGGGAGGCGTGAAACGCATCCGAGACCGGATTCGGGGGCTCGAGGTTAACCTCGCACACGAGGGCCGTGTGCCCCGCCTCGCGCGCAACGGTCATCAAGTGCGTATACAGCTGACGAGCCAGTCCCTGGCCGCGCCGATTCGCACCGACCACGACGCGATCGACGTAGACGAAGCGCGGCAGACGCGCACAAAACCAGTGGTAGTTTGGGCTGTGGTACTCGGCGCCCTCATCGAAGGCGATCAAGAACGCCGCGCGACCGGCCTCCACCCCCTCCGCATGAAAGGCTTCGCGCAATAACCCAGCCAGCGCCGGAGCATCGAGCGGCGACGTCGCCACTTCTTCCGAGGCATTGAGCGCAAGAACCGCGTCGATCTCAAGCCCCCAACGAGCGGCAAAATCCATCGAGTGCTTTAAAGTGTCGGGCATGTCCCCATCTTAGCGTTGAGCCTCTTGGGAATCTTGTGCCATGTCCAATGACGACCGCCTGCACATCGCCTGCCCGGATTGTCAGCGCACCATTCGCGTACCTACGAACCGCCGACAGGACGGCCCCCGCTGCCCAGCCTGCCGTACGGCACTCTTGCGCAACACGCCGATTGAGCGCGACGACGCAAGTTTTGATACGTTCATTGCTCGCAATGAACTGCCGGTGTTAGTGGATTTTTGGGCCCCGTGGTGCGGACCGTGCCGGCAGTATGGGCCCGTTATCGCCGAGGCGGCCGCGCGCTACTGCGGCCATGTGATTGTGGTGAAGGTCAATAGCGATGCTGCGCCCAACATAAGCGCCCGCTACGGAATCCGCAGCATCCCCACCACGCTCCTCTTCCGGGCGGGCGCAGAGATCGCCCGCCAAAGTGGCGCGATGCCCCTACCTACCCTCACGCAATGGATGGCGACACGCTTGGGCGGATCCGCCCCTTAAACCGCACCGCCGTCCTGTGTGGCATCGCCTCCCACGCCCCAGGTGTCGGCAAGCAAATAGCCAGCCGGAAAGGGATCGGACGGGTTGAGCACGTACTCATGATAACCGGTGATCCAGGCGCGCCCGCGGATGCTCGGACGGATCGCGCGGCGTCCACCGACGGTGGTCTCACCCAAAATGCGTCCCTCAAAACGCGAGCCAATCAGTGAGGCGTGCGTGAGACCCTCCCCCACTTGCAGCTGACCGCGGGCATGCAGGACGGCCATGCGAGCGCATGTGCCGGTGCCCGTCGGACTGCGGTCGGAGCGCCCCGGCGCCACAATGCAGGTATTGCGGGTCACCGCGCCGACGCCTCGGAACGGCTCGTTTAACTGCACGATCGAGACGCCGTGGATGCCGGGGTTCTCCGGATGCACGACCTCGAACTGTTCGCGGGCCGCACGCCGAACTTGTTCACCGAGTACCGCGAGATCCCGCGCCTCGTGTGGCTCGAGCGAGTAGCCCAAGCGGGTCGCGTCCACCAAGGCGTAGAACATCCCGCCATACGCCACGTCGACCGCGAGCGTGCCGATGCCGGCCACTTCAAGGGGCGCATCCAGACGATCCACAAAAGACGGCACGTTGGCGATTTCCACCGAGCGGCAGTGCCCACCCTCGCAGCGCGCCTCAATCTCGACGACGCCACCGGGGACCTCGATGGCAAAACGCGTCACCGGCTCCTGCATGGGAACACGACCGGTCTGAAGGAGCACCGTCGCGATGCACATGAGGTTCGAGCCGGAGCTCGGCACATATTCGGTGGGCTCCATGATGATGGCACCGGCGGCGCAGCGTGGATCCGACGGGGGCACGAGGAGATTCACATGGCGCGCCACACTGCCGCGCGGTTCCAAGATCAAAAACCGTCGCCAGTCATCATGACGGTCTCGAAAAGCTGCCATGCGCTCGTACACCGATGCGCCGTCGGGAATAGGCATACCGTCGACAATCACGTCACCGATTTCCCCTTCGGCGTGACAGCCCACGACCGACACCGTGCGGATCGAGGCGTGACGCGAGGTCATGCGCGCAGATCCCGCCAGCTGCCACCGTTCACCACGTCCGTATAGCCGGCACGGCGCAATAGACCCAGCGCAGCTTCGCTGCGGACTCCGGACGCACAACACACGATGATGGGTTTGGCGCGATCAACCTTTTCCAACCCTGCGGGCAGTGCGCTCAACGGCGCATTGAGACTACCCGGGACATGTCCTTGCGCGAACTCATCGGCGGTGCGCACATCGACGATGACAGCGCCACTCGCCCGCAGGCTCGGCACGCGACGACTTTGCCAGAGGCCCGTCAGATTGCGGGCGGTCAGAATCACAACCACGAGACCCATGGCCCACGCGAGCACGACTCCCATCACAGCGCTCCTTCAGCCCGCAAGCCGATCCACTGCACCACCGCACTGTGGCCGCGATGGCCAGACCCTTCCGAAACCTCACGCTCGGTTTCCAACACATGCAGGGGATTCAATCCCGTCAGCTCTGCCGCAAGCATGCCCGCCGTGGGCATGAAATCGGGATCCGACGGTCCGCCGGTGCCCCGCCCGATCTGCGCCGGCGTGTACGCCTCCAAGAGATACACACCACCCGGTCGCAATGACCGCACCACGTCCGCGTGCACGCGCGTGCGCAACTGCGAGGGGAGGTGACACCAGATGGAGATGATCGCGTCCCAACGCGCGGGTGCAAACGCATAGTGAGCCAGATCGACACACTCGGTGGTCATTGAGACCCCCCGCGTCGTCGCCAGTCGGTGCGCTTTGGCCAGTCCCACGGCACTTTCATCGAGCGCATGCACCCGAAAGCCGCGCTCGGCCAAATACACCGCGTTGCGCCCCTCGCCTTCGCCCAAGCTCAGGACGGTGCCGCCCGCCGGTAAGCGGTCGACGAAGGCAGCGAGGAAGGTATTGGGCTCAGTTCCGTAAAAAAAGATCTCGGAACCGTAACGCTGATCGAACTTGGTCATACCAGAGCCTGTCGCGGGGATCGCGAAAGGACCATTTTAGCGGCAATCCCCCACCTTGGCGGTGACATCCCACCGCGGCCCGGAAGGCCCTCAGCCAACGGGCACTCTCCGTCCTCGTTGCACCGCGGGTCGTTCGCCGATCCGCGCAACCCACCGACGCAGTGCTGGATAGGCCACGAGGGGTACACCCCCATCGGCTGCACCCTGACAGGCGCACCAATGGGCGATGTCGGCAATACTGTAGTCGTGACCACCCAGATACTCGGACGCCTGTAGACGCTGCTCGAGGACCTCGACGAGTCGCGTCGACTCGCGCTGGAAGCGCTCGATGGCATAGGGCTGCGGCGTCGGCGCTTGCGATCGGAAGTGCCGCGCTTCAGACAGCGTGGGCCCAAGCCCTGCCGACTGCAGCACCAACCATTGGATGACTCGGGAGCGGTCGCGGGCGTCCTTTGGCAGCAAGCGCCCAGCGCGTTCGGACAGGTACAACAGAATCGCCGCCGACTCAAAGACGGCGAAATCATCGTGACCCCGATCGACGATGGCCGGGATACGGCCATTGGGGTTGATCTTGATCAACCACGGCTGCTTCTGCTCCTCGGTCGCAAGATTCACCGGATGCACCCGATAGGGCATCCCAAGTTCCTCGAGCGCGATCGAGACCATCCAACCCTGTGGCGTCGCTGCGGTGAACAGGTCAATCACGGCAACCTCCTGCGCAGATCCTTCTTGCACAGGTCGACGTTAGCGCACACCGGCTCCGGATGCGAGCCCCGAGGGATATTAGAGCGCCGCGCGCAATGCCTCGATGTGCTCAGGCCCAATGCCGCAGCATCCGCCGATGATGCGCGCACCCTCGGCCGCCCACGCCTCGGCGAACTTGAGATAGCCCGGCGGGTCGAGATCCGCGCGGATCTCCGTCACCGTTGCGTTTGCCGTGGCGTCCTTGCGCATCGGTGGAAAGGCATTGGCATAGACCCCGATCGCGACGTCTCGGCCACTCGCGGCGATCGCCTCGCGTGCTACCGCTACAGCCGATGCCATCACTTCCGGCTGACTACAGTTGAAGAGCACGGATGCGGCGTTCAGCCTTAAGGCCGCCTCGACCGCTTGGGCGACCGTCTCACCCGAGCGCAGACGCGGCACGTCAGTGTATGTACCGTCATCAGACAACGTGAACGACAACCACAGGGGCTTCCCGTCCGCGCCGATCGCATCCGCCAGCAGTTGCGCCTCTTCAATCGCCGACAGCGTTTCGCCGAGCCACAGATCGACGGACGGCCGCAAGGCCGTCACCAGCACGTCGACCAACGGCCGAGCGACGGCCACATCAAACAAGTCAGCGCGGTACGACCCGCACACCGGCGGCACCGAACCGGCGACCCACACCGGACGCGGGGCGGCATCGGCCACCTCACGCGCGAGGCGTCCGGCCAATGCGGCGAGTTGGGGTGCCTGCGCAGCATGACGCTCCACGCCGATATGAAACGGCACAATCGCGTAGCTGTTGGTTGTGATGACATCAGCGCCAGCGTTCACGTAGCGCGTGTGCACTTGTGTGACGTAGTGCGGCGCCTCGATGAGCGCCAGGGCCGACCACTCCGGTTGGCGAAACGGTGCACCGATCCGCTTCAGTTCGCGGCCCGTGCCCCCGTCCAAAATGGTCATCCGCGTCATCAGCCGTCACTCCTTAAGATCCAGGCCCAGAGGATAACAGCCCCTCAGGTATGATTCGCGCGGGAAGTCTCAAGGAAGCACCATGACGCCAGAAGAGTTTCGGCACGCGGGCCACGCACTCGTGGAGTGGATTGCGGATTACCGCGAACGACTCGCCCGTGGCGAGTACCCGGTCCAAGCGACGGTCAAACCTGGGGAAATCATCGCGCAGCTGCCCTCCGCCGCGCCGGCGGCGCCAGAAGCCTTCGAGGCAATACTGGCGGACTTGAATCGTATCGTCATGCCGGGCATGACGCACTGGCAGCATCCTCGGTTCTTTGGCTACTTCCCCGCCAGCGGCTCACTCGCCTCCGTACTCGGCGATATGGCGTCTACCGCCCTCTCGTCCATCGGGCTCAACTGGCAGGCGAGTCCTGCGCTCACCGAAGTTGAGCAAGTAATGACCGACTGGTTACGGGATCTCATGGGCCTGCCCAATACCTTCAGCGGTGTCCTGCAAGACACTGCCTCGGCCGCGAGTTTCGTCGCGTTGGTGAGCGCACGCGAACGCGCCAATGGCTACGCCGCTGCTCGAGGCGGTTTGCAGTCGGGGACGGCGACACTCATGGTGTACACCTCGCAGCAGTCTCATAGCTCTATCGAAAAAGCCGCCTTGTTGGCCGGCTTCGGTCGTGAACAGGTCCGCGCGATCCCGGGAGATGCCGAGTTTCGGATGGATGTTTCAGCGCTGCGCGCCGCGATGGCAGAGGACCGTGCCGCAGGCCGACAGCCCGCCGCTGTCGTCGCCACGAGCGGCACCACCGCCGTCACCGCCTTTGATCCCATTGCCGAAATTGCGGCGCTCACGGCACCGGAGGGCGTATGGCTACACGTCGATGCGGCGATGGGCGGCTCAGCGATGGTGTTGCCGGAATATCGGCACCTTTGGGCCGGCATTGAGGCAGCGGATTCGATCGTCATGAATCCGCATAAGTGGTTATGCGTCGCCTTCGACTGCAGTTTGTATCTGGTGCGAGATCCTGAGCATCTCGTGCGCGTAATGTCGACGAACCCGAGCTATCTGCAAACCGCTGTGGATCGCGAAGTCCGCAACTATCGCGACTGGGGCATTCCACTTGGCCGGCGATTCCGCGCGCTCAAGATCTGGTTCACCTTGCGCGACTTAGGCACTGAGGCTATCCGGGCACGACTGCGCGACCACATTCAGTGGGCGCAGGACTTGGCGGCCACCGTGTCGGCAGATCCCGAGTGGCGCGTGGTCGCACCCGTCACCCTGCAGACCGTGTGCATCCGCCATGAGCCGGCAGGGCTCACCGGCGAGGCGCTCGATGCCCATACGCGGACTTGGGCACAGCGTCTCAACGACTCGGGCATGGCCTATGTCACGCCCGCCGTGATCGGCGGTCGCTGGACGGTACGCGTGTCGATCGGCGCGGAATCCACCCGCGCCGAACACATCACCGAACTGTGGTCACTGCTGCGCGCAGCGGTAGTGTCGACCGTCTAACGCTCGTCAGCGCTTCGCGAGCAGATCGCGAATCTCCGTGAGCAATTGTGTGTTCACTGAGGGCGCTGGCTCGGACGCCGCCACGGGGGTGGCCGGTGGCGTTTGCAGCTTGTTGATCGCCTTGACTGCCAAGAAAATCACGAAGGCGACGATCAGAAAATCGAGCACGTTCTGACAGAACAGCCCGTAGCGCAGCAGCACAGGATCCCCCTTGGCGTTGTGGCCGATCGTGACCGCCAACGTCGAGACATCAGCGCCGGCCGTGAGAATGCCGAGGATCGGCAGGATAATGGCATCGACCAGGGAGGAGATGATCCGGCCGAAGGCACTGCCGATCACCACACCGACCGCCAGATCGATGACGTTGCCCCGCATGGCAAACGCCTTGAACTCAGATGCAAGACTCATAAGAACCCCCGTTTGACGACATCCTGTCGCCGCGCACCGTCGCGAGGCCCGCTAGACAGTTCGAGCGGCGCATCCGATTCTATGCTGAATTCAGGCTGTCTGCAGTTCCGCGATCGCCGCTTTGGAGAATCAAATGAGCACACCCGCCCCGCGCCCCCCACTGCCCCCCTTCACCCGCGAGACCGCGATACTCAAGGTCCGCGCAGCCGAAGATGCGTGGAATCGCAAGGATCCTGTGAAGGTCGCCCTCGCCTACAGCCCCGAGAGCCGCTGGCGCAATCGCGCGGAGTTCTTCAGCGGACGCGAGGCCATTGAAGCGTTCTTGGTGCGCAAATGGGCTCGGGAACTCGACTATCGGCTCATCAAGGAACTGTGGGCCTTCACCGAGAATCGCATCGCCGTGCGCTTTGCCTACGAGTGGCGCGACGACTCAGGTCAGTGGTACCGCTCCTATGGCAACGAGAACTGGGCCTTCGATGAATGGGGCTACATGGCCGAACGCCATGCGTCGATCAATGATTTGCCCATCGACGCCGCGCAGCGCCTCTTTCACTGGGAGTCGCCGGGGATCCGTCCGGCGGATCATCCGGGCTTGTCGGACTCAGGCTTGTAGGACGTCGGCGCGGCCGTTGCCGCGCCAAGTCGATTTGCATCAGGTCACGTCACAAGGCTTCAAGGAAGCGAACGAGATCGGCGACCTCATCGGCGGTATAGCCGATTCGGAAGCGTTGATCGTAGTACTCGACTACGGCACGCAGCGTCGGCGCCGACCCGCCGGTAAAATACGGCGGTCGCGCGGCGAGTGCCCGCAGCTGCTGCGCGTTGACCTCACCTAAGTCTGCGCAACGCCCCGTGATGAGCGCGCGACCAGGGTCGTGCGTGTAGAGCACCCGACCGCCTTGGGGTATCGAAGCCCCTTCCCGACACGTCGCACGAAAGAGCGGGAGATCATCCGCAGGCAGACCGCCCGTCAACTCGGCGACGCCAAGGCCTGGATGGTTGCCGGTGACATCACTGCCCGTATGTAACCCGTTGTGACAGGTCGCGCAGGTCTGCGGTCGGCCATCGTCGCCCACAAACGGACGCGCGATAAACAGCGCATAACCGTGCGACACCGCATCGCGGTAAGCCCTGACCGTCGGCGATTCGCTCACTTCCTCCGAACGATGGGCAGGTGGTGACGCCAACGGCCAGTCACCGATACCTTGCTCAAGGCTACGTGTGGTCAGCCAGCCTTCAAACTCAGGGAAAGGCGAGCGCGATGCGGCCAAGAGGACATTGGCATCGACATTCCAGCCACTCGGATCAACCGTCGCGCCACCTGCATTGAGCACACCACCCGTCGCGTGCCACACCTGACCTACCGAGACCTGTCGCTCGAAGGCGAGTATGGCACGCTGATCCGCCGCGCTCAGTCCATCGTCGGTTTCCAGGTGATGGATCGCCGCATCATTCATCTGTGCGACCAGCGTCGGTGCTCGGCCGTCGCTCATGAGATGCGTGCTGGGCGTCCCATCCGCAGACTCCAAGGACGCCAAGTTCGCAGCGATACGCGGTCGACGAAAAACTGACACGTGTGCATTCGAGCTCGACTGCGCGACGATACCTACCCGATTACAGCCAGTTGGATCAGCGATCACCTCGAGCTGAAACTCCGGCGAGATCATCTGACCATCCGCCCCCCGAGCCGGCCACGGCAGGGCAACCCGAAAGAGTCCCTTCTCTAAGAGCAAGGAATGTGAGGACGACGACTGCGCGGGCAACCCCGGGCAGTTGGCGCCATCCACCATGGCAAAGAGCGGGTCGCGGCCACCCGTCGTGGTCCAGCGCGATCGAATCGTTGTGAGCGACACGCTCATGCCGTCGGCCGGCTGATGGCAGCTGACACACGCACGTCCATTGCGGCCTTTGGCGATGAAGAAGGGATGAGCGTCGGTGTCGACGGCACCCGCGGCGTTCACGATCGCGCTCGCGCCGGTCGGGTTCTTGAACCAGGCATAGGCGGGTAATTTGCGGGTACCGCCCGCTACCCACCACTGGCTGGCGAGGACCGGTGATGTCCCTTCAAGCGTGGCGTAGGGGTCGGATTGGTGGCAAGTTACGCACACCGTGCCATTACGACCCAAAGCGCCCCAAAAAGGGTGCCCCCACGCACGGGCAGCGTCGTCCGCGAAAGCGAGCGCGGGCAGACATCCGGCCACGAGTAATGCGATCCACCGTCTCATGGGTGACAAGTGTAGCGCGTGGCCACAGCAGAGTGCTTCCGCGTTATGCTTTGACTTGTCCTGCTGACTGGAATTTTGCTCTTAAGATCATGATCGTCATCCGCAAGCGGGCCGAACGTGGCCATACGAATCTGGGCTGGCTGGACAGCTGGCATACCTTCTCCTTCGGGGAATATCACGACCCGCGCTTCATGGGCTTTCGGAGCTTGCGCGTGATCAATGATGACCAGGTCGCCGCCGGCGCCGGCTTCCCGACGCATGGTCACCGAGACATGGAAATCATCTCCTATGTGATCTCGGGTGAACTCGAACACAAAGACAGCATCGGCACCGGCTCCGTGATTCGTCCTGGGGACGTGCAGCGCATGACGGCGGGTACCGGCATCCGCCACAGCGAATTCAATGCCAGCCATACCCTGCCGGTACACTTCCTACAGATCTGGATCGTGCCCGATAAAGCGGGCCTCACGCCGTCCTATGAGCAGAAACATTTTCCGCTCGCAGATCGGACCGATCGCCTGCGCCTAGTCGCCGATGGGCACGGGACGGGGGGTGCGCTCAAGGTGCACCAGGACATTCGTCTCTACGCCGGCCATCTCACTGCCGGTGGCGCGTTGGAACTTCCACTGCAGCCGAACCGTTACGGCTGGTTGCAGATCGCGACAGGTGCGTTATCGATCCAGGGGCACACCCTTCACGAAGGGGATGGGGTCCTCGTCGGTGAACAGGAGCGGCTCCTGATCTCGACGACCACGAGCGCTGAAGTTCTCTGGTTCGATCTCGCCTGACCTTGCCGCTCACTTTCACGAGTTACCTATGCCCGCAACCCCTGCTCTCAGTGCTGCCGAGTTCAAGCGGATCCAATCAGTTGTCACGCGTGCGCTGCAAGGAGTGGATCGCATTACGCTCGGTCGGCAGCGGCGTGTCGCGATAGAGCGCAAACTTGATGGCTCGGAAGTGACCTCTGCAGACCGCGCGGCTGAGCGCCATCTGCGCGCCGTGCTTGGCCAGCATTGGCCGGATGATGCGATATTAGGCGAGGAATACGGCGGTACCTTGGCGCGCTCGGGGCGCTCGTGGCTCATTGATCCGATCGATGGGACGTCGTCCTACGTGCTCGGCATCGGCACCTTCGGCACGCTGATCTCGCTGCTCATCGACGGTCACCCGGTTTATGGATGCATCCATCTGCCGGCAATGGATGAGACGACCTATGCGGCGGTGGGTCATGGGTGCTGGCTGCGACAAGGTCGTACGCGTCCTCGTGCAGTGACCGTAGCGGCTGCTCGGCGCTATGGACAAGCCGATGTGGGGCTCACAAGTTACAAAGTCACCGACCTCGGTAACCCGACGGGACCTTGGCGCCTGTCGACGTTATTGCCAGCAGTAGGTCGTGTGCGACTGGTCGGTGACTGCGTTCAATACGCACTGCTGTGTCGAGGCGAACTTGATGGTGCACTCGATCCAAAAATGAGCGCCTGGGACATCGGGGCGTTGATGGTGTGTGTGCGCGAAGCCGGTGGATACGTGGCTGACTTTGGGGGATCCGATAAGGACCTTTTGAATGCCCAGACCTTTATGGCGGCAAGTTCAAAGGCCTTGATCAAGTGGATGGCGAAGGCGTTGACACCTACCGGATGAATTGAGAATCGGGAGCGCTGCGCCTCACCGCGCATCCAATCAAAGCAGTGCAACAATTTCGCGATGGGCGATAAGTCACTGAGATCGTAAAGAGATATCTAAAGGTTTGGGGCGGTGCTCGCAATTTGCGTTTTCCACGGCCATTATCCGTCTGCCTGATATAGAACTCCTCAGTGAGAAAATTCTACTTCTCAGTCCCTCACTTTTGTGGGGGTATCACCGGATCGTGACGATGCACCCAGACCGCCATCAAGTGCTACACGACGAGATCAAGGACGGTAGAGGACGTCTCGAGAGCGCCGTCACATTCGATGACGATGGGCATATGGTGCAAAGATCCTGCTTTTCGATACTCTGCGGCCGTACTCAAGGCACTTATATCGTCGAGAGAACATTCGATTCGCATGGCAACTGGACGTCGGAGATCGAGCGACGGAAAACGAATTCGGGTGCGGAAATCTCAGGCGCACGATTTCGGGAATTTTCCTATTACGACATCGATTCCGAGATGCGCGCTGTTCCCACTATTGCGCCATGGGAAGTCCCGGGGAGAGATACTAGTCGTGCGGCTAGCTTGCCGCTCGCGCCCCGTCCCTGAAGGCTTGAATGAGCTGACCTGACCTGCAATTCCTGATCCAGCCAGAAACTTCTACTTTTCGGACCCCCACTTTTGCGGGGCATTACCGAGAGGTCTGCCAGGATCAGGCCCCTACTGCAACGAAGTTGCCGGCATCTAAAGTAATCTCTCCCTCCCATCGGTACGCTACGAGCGGACCGTCAGAGGCTGCAGAGTAGTCGACACACGCCACTTTGGGCGCCTGCACCTGCGGAGTCCCCCTCATCCAGTAATGGCCCACGAACACCGGCGATCCGTGCACCGGTAAGGGCTGGTAGTCGTTCGGCAACGGGGCTTCCGGAATGTCGCCGACCCGATGGGGCTCGACGATGACGACCTCGCGATAAGACTGCGGCTCTGGCAGCCACCAGCGGGTGCGTGCGTCACGCCGCAGGACCCCGCCGTGATCGACGTAACTTGTACCGTTCGGCAACGCAATCTCGATACCTTTGAGGAGGCACTCCATGGCGTGATAGTCCGGTGAGTGCTGCTGATAGGCCCGGTGCAGAAAGCACTCATCGAGTCGACCGTGACTGGTTGCCGACTGAACCCGTGCGACGTCTTCATCCCGCCAACAGGCATGCACCGCCCGGATCCCGTCCAGCGCCAGGGCCACCGGGAGCGTTTTGAACCACTCGATCCAGTTGCGGTGCTCGGGGCTCCCCTCGCCGACTTGGGCTAAAAATTCGCGGTGTTGCTTGAGGTTCTTGGGGCAGTGCGGCCGCAAAAATTCGCCGGGTCTATCGGGGTTAGGTGTCACGTAGCCGATCGCGTTGAACTCGTGGTTCCCCATGACGGCGCGGGCATGTCCCGCATCGATCATGCCGCGGACGAGGCGTAAGACCTCGATTTGCGCCGGTCCGCGGTCGATGAGGTCACCGATGAACACCGCCTGACGACCCGCAGGGGGGCGATAGGTGCCGGCGCTCGGCGTGTAGCCGAGGCGCTTGAGCAGTGCGTGGAGTTTATCGGCCTGACCGTGGATGTCGCCGATCACGTCAAATGCGCTTCCTTTCATCGCTTCTCCTTAGTAGCATAAAACCACTAAGTAAGCGTACCGCACTTAGTGTTACTTTGCAACTAACCTAGAGCCGTCATGCCACGCCCAGAGCCGACCCCGCCGAGTCCGTACCCGATGCCGTTCACCCGGGTAGAAACCGTCACCTTAAGCCTGATGGAAGCGCGCTTACGGGTTCTGCTCGTCCGTCGCGCGGCGGCCCCGTTTGCCGAGACGTGGGCGCTTCCCGGTGGCGTCTTGCGGATTGATCGGGACGCGTCACTCGAAGCGGCAGCGCGTCGAGTCTTGCGCGAACGTCTCGCGGTTGACGCTGGTGACCTGCAGCAGATGGAGACAGTCGGTGGGGCGCAGCGCGATCCGCGTGCGCCATGGACGCTGAGTGTGGTGTACCGTGCCCTCGTCCCTGCCGGCAGTCTGGTGCCCGTCCCCGGCAAGCGCGTGCGGGAGGTCGCTTGGTTCGACGTCGATCATGAACTCCCCTCGCGGCCGTTGGCGTTTGACCACGGCCCCCTGATTGCGCGCGCCGTGGCTCGCCTGCGAGCGGATGTGGCGCGTCTCGAGTTACCGCTGGGTGCGCTTGCCCCGACCTTCACGCTCGGCGAGCTACAGGCGTGGTGCGAACAGCTACTCGGACGCAATCTTGATAAGTCGAGTTTTCGGCGACGTCTCGCCGAACGCGACCTTGTGGAGGCGCTGCCGGGCGAACGTCGGGAGGGACCCTTTCGGCCCGCGCAAGTGTATCGAGCTCGCGAGGCGACGCCGCACGACTGACTGAACGGCTCGACCGGTCAGTCGTCTGGCTCCACCGCTGCATCAGCGGCCGGCCTGACAGGCAGGACACAGGAACACGTTACGACCTGCGGCAAGTTCGCGAATGATCAGGGTGCCACAGGTCCAGCAAGGCTCGCCCTCGCGATCGAATACGAGGTGGCGGTAGCGGCTGTAGCACATGCCGGATTTCTTGAGTCCCGCCGCGCGATGAAGGTTGTTGGTTACGCCGCCACTGCGATAGGCCTGGCGCGTGAGCGAAAGGCATGCGTCGGCCAATGCGGCGCGCTGCAATGGCTGGAGATCGCCAAGCCGCCAGTCGGGCCTCACGCCGGCCGCATACAGAATGTCGCTGCGCAGATAGTTGCCGATGCCGGCCAGAAAGCCTTGATCGAGCAGCAGCCCACCGAGCGCGCGGCGCTGGAAGCGCGCCTCATCGCAGCGCGCCCGTACCGCCTCTTCGGTGGTCTGCGGCGCGAGTAACTCGAGGCCGAGACCGGCCAGATAGGGGTGCTCTGCCAACGCTTCACGTTGGCAGACGAGAATGTCAGAAGCGCTATAGAGAAGCGCTGATGCGTCACGCGTGTCGATGGCGAGACGCAATTGCCGGGTGGTATTGGGGCGCTTACCCGCTGCAACCACCTGCCATCGGCCGTACAGCTGATTGTGCGTGTAGACGCTCCAGCCGTCCGCGAAATGCAACAACAAAGCCTTGCCACGGGACTCCACTGCCTCGATGCGACGCCCGCTCAAAAGCGCGTCGTGGCACTTTAAGTGCGGGAGTCCGAATGCCACGTGTTTGGCGATGCGCCGGTCCAGCACAACGGCCAGTTCGTCAGCGGCACGGCGAATTTCAGGGCCTTCCGGCATATCGAATGTAAACCTTACGATTAAAACGCCAACTGGCTGGCGTCAATCGCCCGTCCTGCCTCACCTTGGCGGGGTGCTTTTATCCCAACACTTCACGCGACGGGTTGTCGCTTCTGCCCTAATTCTGCATAACGCCTCACCTACTGCCAATTCTGTAAGGGAAGCGCCATTTCCAAATATTCTCTTTGTCGCACCAGCGCGTGCCTGCGTATTAAATGCGAGCGTCATTCCTACATTGTCCAGAAAGTCATCCCCCTCCGCCTCAAAATCATCAGGGGACTGCGAGGCTAGAACGATCACGCCGCCCTTAGACCTGCTCATCCGAATAAGATTGCTAAGTGCTGGAAGCTTTGTCTTGAGGATGACGTGAGCCTCATCAAGCAAACATATATGCCGCACGGCACGCTGCCCATCCCTGACAGGTGAGTCATCAAGGGAATTAAGCCAACGATCCAAAGAGTCGAGCGTCATATTTATGACCAACTTTCGAGTTTCCTCAGGCGTATCCTGCGGAAGGCGAATGACGCGACTAGACGAGAAAAACTCGCTCGGCGACATCTGCGGCTCGAATACTTTAAATTTCGAAATTTGGTCAAGCGTAGTGACCAACTCATCAACCTTTTTGCCCGCTTTCTTGTACTCCTTCGCAAGCTCGGCAGCGAGGTCCTTGAGCGTTGCACTCCCCTTCTTCGTCCTCATCAACACAGAAAATATTGATTCCTGAAGCATCGACAGTTGGATGCCAGATATTCTCGAAGCTTTGATACGCGCCACTGATTCCGCAATCCTCATTGCAGTCTCTCTCAAGGATATGTCGTCCTTTTCCCTACAATACAGGACGTCCAGCGGAACGGCTTCTCTAGGCGGCGAACTAATGCCTGCGGAAAATGCCACGCCTAACGAATCGGTAAGATCGCCCTTAAAGTCGAAAGCCAAAATAGGGATGGCTCCGTAGCGTCTAATTTCTTTCAAGATAGAAACGACCGTTCTCGTCTTTCCAGAGCCTGCTCCACCCATCACGGCGAAATGAGGGCTACCGCCAGGAGCATTAACCCCAAATTTCACAGCCTCGGCGGTATCCACATCAACGGATATCTCACCGACGTTTACATCGATTCGACCTTCAAGCAATGCGCCAACTGAACCTGTGCCGACATTAGTTCCGACGCCCCCGATGCCTGGACCCTGTAGAGATGCATACCCTGCAAGACGCTTTACAAACTCCGCAAGAGAGTCGTTCGATTCCGCCCAATCTTCCATAAGCAGCGTCGCGCCCCGATGCCAATGCGCCGATACGAGCGACTGAAATTCCTTGCGCGTGGATACAACCTCACCGCTTCGCTGAACAATCAATGACACCCAAACCGCCGCATCTTGCTCGTCCCCGAAGAGTTGAAGCCCTCGCATTACAGGACCTTCAACATCGTCCGATGAGAGCATCGGTGGCGGCGACTTCAAATATAGAGAGCGAGCGAGCGCAAGTCGTGCTGGCAAATATTTGACCTTCTGCCCCAGTCTTCTAAGGAGCTTTACACAAATCTCATCCGCCTCTCGACTCGTAGCATAATTGGCGTTTATTAAATCTAGAAGCGTCATTTGCAAGCTCCGAAAACCTAGTTTGATGCCCGATGGACCGAGGTCACAACAATTCCGTCCTCAATCGCGACCTTCAAATCGAATGCCGCCTGAATTCGCCCAGAGATCACATCTCGCTCTTCGCCGACCACCTCAGTATCCGTAGCCAACAAAATAACCTGACCTTCACGATCACAGAAAGTTTTAAGTACCCCTAACCTTTGGTCTTTGCTTAATCTTGCGAGCGGCGTGTCTACGACAAATGGAAAATCCCTTTGACTAACCTTGGTTACTGCGACGATTAACGATTGCGTAAACACCTGGCTCTCGCCAGCTGATTTTTCGATGTCGTGAATATTTTCCCCCTTTCGGGTGATCATTTTAACTTCGCAATCTGGCGTAATTTCAATGCGGTCAACGCGCTCTTTTAGGTGTGCCATAGACTTCCAAGCTCGTGTCATCTCCTGAGCCAACTCTCCGACTTGCGAGGGAACGGCATCTTGGAGAATAGTCCCGATAGCAACCGACGCTCGCTCCGCCAGTTCCGCGCGCCGCAGATCTGGTCCACCTTTGTGGATTTTATCGGTGTAACGCCCGAACTCTTGGCGTTTTTGGGATAACTCCCCTTCGTGGGACTTATTGGAGTTTTCTAGTGTCGATAGTTTTGCCTGAACGGTGCCGATTTCTTCACCAAGCTTCGCAAGCCGTACACCATAAGTTTCGCTCTCAGGCGCGCGCTGCTCTGCTTCTTGGCGTTCTCTACGTTTTTTATCTGCCTGCCTTACCGCGCCTTCTCGGCTTTCGATCAATTCCGCTACTTCATTTTCAGAACGAAGTGCAATCTGTTGAATTCGCTCTATTGCCTTGGTGCGACTTGCTGCAGACAGCGCCACGTGTCGGATGATTTCGGCGCAACCATCTGGCGCAGGAAACCAAAGCGCTTCCCAAGCGTCGCTAAGGCATTTCAGAACTTTGCGCTCAGACTCTTCGTCGGAAATAACCTCGAGGTTCCTAAGGTTCCCCGATACTTGGGTTAAATAACGCTCGAGATTCGCATTCCCTTGCTTTCTACCAGACTCCCAAGACTCCCTGTTCTGCTCACTCAAAAGGGTTGCAAGGGTCGACTCTCGCAACTCCGCGCCGCATACTGCGATTGAAATATCAGTTGCAAGTACCTTGATTAGCTCATTGGTAATTCTTTCAGCTTCATTACCATATGAGGTCTCCGCACGGAGAAGTTCCTGCAAATTCGCGACGGTACCTTCAGCGCCGCCGCCAATTTTCGCAATGAGCTCATCCCTTTCTGTGAGCAGTGCGGGAAGCAAGTTCGATGCATCGTCGTATTCTCGACGCTGCTGCTTCAATGATTCTTCGAGCTTATCAATCTCTTGCTTTAATAACGCGACCGTAGAGTCTGACGGCGCCGCAACCGATGCCCGTCTCTCAGTTGCATATTTGTCGAGAGTTTCTCGAGTGGTCTTAAGTAGTGGCAACCCCAAAAGACCTTCTATACCCATACGAACTTGAGCCGCCATTCCCTTCGCAGCGTAGCGCTGAACTTGCTCCCCATCAAACAAGAAGAACTCGGCGAGCGAAGGAACCAAGAAACTTTGCGCGATATAGTCGCGATACCATTCTTCCCTATTAACGACTGTCGCGTGAGGACTTACTGGCTTCCGCCCCTCGCCTTCGAAAATCATTAAATCATCGTCTGCAACCTTATGGGTTCCGTCAGGTCGAAAATGCCAACGTCTCTGTATCTCGACAATTTCGCCATCCACATCACCGAAAACCGTGGTGACGGAACAACTCTGCCTTCCTTCGGGAATTGCATTTCTGTGCAGTACGCCAGATAAAAATCTTCCATACGATGCAGCGAGTTTGTCGACGTACTCACCATCCGCAGCCATTTTAGCGCGAGGAAGCAATGCAAGTCCGTCACGCCCAAATAGGCATAGCGTTATTGCCTCGAAAAGAGAGGTCTTGCCGTGACCATTGGGCGCTTTAATCAGAATGACATTTTTGTTTTTCTTGGGCGCAGGAAAATCAAACCTAGCCTTACGGTAGGAGCGCCAATCTCGGAGCTCGACAGACTGCAAATACATTACTCATCCCCCGATGACGCTTCATCGAAAATTTCATCGAAGTCCGCCTTAAGTCCGCGCTTCCTTAACTTTCCTTGCTGGTCGGCTTCAGCGGCAAGCAGTTGCTCTAAAGTGCGAAGGGTAATGCCCGCCTTTCTGCAGGCTTTTCTAGCCAGTTCCCTGCCCTCTTTAGTATTCAAGAGAACCACTTGATTGCGCGGCATAATACGCCTCCAATTTATACTAGTTTATTCTGTTGGCTTCACTGATTGCGTCTTCAGCCCAGAGCTTTTTTATTCGCTCAATTTCGTCTCTAGACACCAATTCGTACTTCATAACATCTTGCACCGAAATTAGTTTATCAAGGATCTCTCGTCTCGCACCCAACGTAAAGGGTCCTGGCACATAGGTGCCATTTGGCAGGATGGTTACCTTACCCGTCCTACGCCTAGCTTGGCGCCTATTGGGGTCGTCCCTAATACTTACCAACCAATCCCTGAAGTCCACCAACGGCGTGAACTCGCTGAATCCCGCGTCTACAAAGCCCGCAAGACTCTTGTCTTTTTCAACGACAGTGCACGTCCAGCAACCAAATCTTGACGAAGAGGTGCCGCACGACGGCGCATCTGATTGTGAGGTTACAACGGGACACTCTCCACCGCCTGCATCACGATAGAGTTGGATTAGGCGTTTATGAGACCCCCCCCACGGACAGGGCTCAGTAGCCAAAAACTCCCATACATCGTCAGTTGTTAGCTCGACAATCGGTCTGAATACAAAGCAGTTTGTTAAGTCGCTGTGCTTGTGCAGGCGCTCTCCATTGTCATATTTTGCAACGGTCCCCGCACGACTAGCGCTCTCGCTTCTTCGCACCCCCAGAAGCAAGATTACTTTTCCCGTCTCGTCGACCGCGGATTTTATATAGCGAGTCGTTGGCTGAATCTTAAGACGATCAGTACACCATCGAAACGTTCTATTGGGCGTCGGGTATCCTCTTCCTATTAGATTCACCCAAAACGAGCTATCAGAATCTGGAGTGGTTATTGCAGTTGTAATCGGCAGTGAGAAAGCATTCGCGGCGTTCGCAATTTCCCTTATGCTCTGATGAAGGTGCGCAATTACTAGCGGGCTCTCGACCAACGTGTCATTTGAAACCACGTGAACTTGCCGCTTTCTTTCGCTCTTTGGCAAGGTTAACAGATGCTCCACGACAAGATGCGCGACCAAAGTGCTATCTTTCCCTCCTGAAAAACCTATAATCCAAGGCGTAGAGTGAGGCTGCGCGTATTCATCCGCAATTTCTTTGCGGATTTCACTCCAGAGCTCATCTTCTGGTAGCGGCTTCTCTAACTCTATTGACATAACTTAAATTTTCCACTTTACAATATGAAATCCAGACTTAGCGAGGCTACAAAATTGCCCGAAGAACACCCCTCGTTCAAAGAGCATTCGGTAGATATATCCATCAACGCAAAAGGTCTCGAGTGCCCGATTCCCGTGATTCTCACGAAAAAAGCGTTGAAAAAAATGAGCCCCAGTCAAGTACTTGAGATCCAGTGCACCGACCCGATGTCCGAAATTGATATTCCTGTTCTTCTTTTTAAAACTGAAGACGACCTCATTGAGGTTCGAAAATTAGATTCTGAAATAATTTCTTTTTTTATTAGAAAGAAATAAGCCATCGGCGCCTTAGTTTCAGTTGCTTCGAAAATTCGCTAGTGAAATTTCACTCTGCTATCTCTATGACGTTAGCAGAATTCTTTGCTGCATTCTATCCAAGCGCGATCGGCTCAACCCGAAGCAATTTTCCTCTGCAGATAGCGCCAGCAGGGCACCAGACTGACGCCGCCGCATCTCAGAACGGGAGATCTTGGGCTGCTCCCGGTTTCATGGACACCTTGATAAGGTGGAAAATGGAGCCGGAGGTGGCACATGGTTACGCGAAGGGTCTTTACGAAAGAGTTCAAGGTTGAGGCAGTCAGGCTAGTCAAGGAGCAAGGGGTATCGATTGCTCAGGCCT
>CANGOP010000027.1 GCA_947455595.1 Gammaproteobacteria bacterium | reverse complement strand
GACGTCATAGCCGGTATTGTCCTTGCGCAGACGGCGTAGCTGATTCAGAACTCGGCCATCCGGCAGGACGACCTCGAGGCCAAGGACGAGATCGCGAATCATCCCGTGGCGAAGTACTTGAGTGCCCCCCGCGTTGGTCGACAAGTTTCCGCCGATTTGACAGCTTCCATCAGAACCGAGCGATAGGGGAAAACGGCGGCCTACCGACTCTGCCGCTTCCCGGACGCTGAGCAGGGTGCAGCCAGCTTCGACAATGATGGTCCCGCCCGTGGGGTCTAGGGAGCGAACGCGCCGCATCCGTTCGAGACTGATGACCACTTGGTGTCCAGACGCATCCGGCGTCGCACCCCCGCAATAAGACGTATTGCCACCCTGTGGCACCATCGTAATCCGGGCCTCGGCACATGCCTGGACCACAGCGGCGAGCTGCGCTGTATCGGCAGGTCGGACCACACCTAACGCTTGGCCGTGAAAGAGGCGGCGATGGTCGATCTCGTAGCGTGCGGTGTCGCCGCCCTGCAGCAGCCCGGCGGCGCCGACGATGCCCTGGATGCGATCTAAGAAGGGAGTGTCAATCACACCGTCACCAGTAAAGGTTCGCGAGTGCAGCGTGGTTTGGTCAGTAACATGTGCACATCGCCGATGTGTCGCTCCAAAAATCCTCCCTCACAGTAACAAAGGTAGAACTCCCACAAACGCAGGAACTCGTCAGAGTATCCGAGCGTACGGATGGCCTGAGGGTCTGCAAACACGTTGTTGCGCCATGCGGCCAGCGTTCGCGCGTAGTGGGGTCCAAAGTCCTCCAAGTGGAAGACCTTCATGTCTGTTGAGGCTGCCAATGACGTCGTAATCGCGCTGACCGAGGGTATAAAGCTGCCGGGAAATACATACCTTTGAATGAAATCAACCTGGCGCAGCGCCGCCTTGTAGGATTGATCCTGCAGGGTGATGGCTTGCAACAGCATCATGCCGTGCGGCGATAGACGGTCGCTGCAAGTTTTCAGATACGTGTCGAGATAATGATGGCCGACCGCCTCAATCATTTCGATGGAGACCAGCTTGTCGTATTGACCGGTCAGTGCTCGATAATCTTCAAAGAGCAAGGTGATGCGGTCAGACAGGCCGGCTTTGGCGATCGCTTCTCGCGCATAGTCATGTTGTTCGCGAGAAATCGTCGTTGTGGTGACTTTGGCGCCGTAATGGCGTGCAGCATGCATCGCGAGGCCGCCCCACCCTGTACCTATTTCTAGCAGGCGGTCATCAGGTCGAAGCGCTAATTTTCGACAGATCGTGTCGAATTTGTGGATTTGCGCCTCGTGAAGAGTGGCTGTCTCCGACGGATAAATGGCACTGGAGTAAGCCATTGTCGGGTCCAGCATGCGTTCGAAGAATGCGTTGCCGAGATCATAGTGGGCCGCGATGTTCTTGCGGCTGCCGGTCAGATCATTTCGGTTCAGCCAGTGGAGGACTCTCCGCACCGGTTCCGCGAGCCGCGCGAGTCCACCCTCCAGATCCTCTAACACGCTGGCGTTCCGAACCATGAGTCGGATAAGGCCGGTGAGGTCGGTGACGGTCCACTCCCCGTTGATGTAACTCTCTGCTGCGCCGACCGAACCTCCAAAAGCGACGGCGCCCCAGAAGCCGGATGAGAGCACCGTGATTTCGACCGGCGGCAGGTCATTCGAGGGCTGTCCGAATTGCAGCCGCTCTCCCTGAACATGCAGGGTCAGTTGTCCCTCCAGAAGTCGACCGAGCCGGGCGGTGAGCAACTGCCGTGCGAGACCGGTCATTGGCGGATTTCGATCCCGCTTTCCGCTACGAGCGATGGGCACGATGGTCTGGCTCATGTCACAAATCCGGATGGTGATAGAAGGGAACGCGTTTTAGAAACAGTCGAGCAGCTTGCCAGTGAATCAGAAAGACCACTTTAGCGGTCATCAGTGGGAAGGCAAGAATTGCTCGCGCAAGATTTGTTTGACTAATCGTCCGGCGGTGCAGCGCCAACGTTGCATCGAAGACGATCTGCGATTCTGATGCGTCTTGCATGTGGACGTGGAGCGTTTCCGCAGGTTCTGAAAAGCGCCAGAGATACTGCAGGTTCATGGGCAGGAAAGGCGACACGTGGAATACCTTTTTGAAATCAAAGGTGGCCACATCGCCATCCCGAGGCGCTCGGGCGACGTCGAGCACGTACCGGTGCCGTTCCCCCCAAGGCGTGTTGGTGATCTCGGCAACGATCACGTCGAGGCGATCGCCCTCGTATACGTAGTAAAAAGACACGGGATTAAAGCAGTACCCGAAATGACGCAGATGCGTCAGTAGTTTGACGTCTCCCGTCGGGCGGCGTGCCAATGTCGACTCGATGACGTCGAGGACGGCTTGCTTGAGCGACTGTTCGGCAGGGCCTAGGTAATCGGAGCGCTTAAAACGAATGGGCGCCCATCGGGTAGCTGACCACAACCATCGGCGAGCGAAAATCGTATCCAACTCATCCAGATTGAGGAACGCATACATCAGCCGGTATCGAAAAGTGTTTCGCTTAGGCGCATAGCGCCGATGCCGAACCGTTCCGACATACAGGCAGCTGTCCATTTCAGGCCTGTGGAACACCGAGTTGCTCAAGGACCCGCAACCCGCTGACGACCCCATCTTCATGGAATCCGTACCGCCAATAAGCGCCGGCATAGTACGTGTTTCGCTGTCCACTGATCTTGTCGTGCTGAGATTGCGCGGCTACGGCGCCGGGCGTGTAGACCGGATGGGCATATGTCCAGCGGCCGATCACCGTTTGTGGGTCGATGCGATCGGTCAGATTGAGAGAAACCAAGTAACGCTTCTGGGATCTTAAGGACTGCAGAGTGTTCATGTCGTACGTCAGTGAACAGCCCTGATCCTCCCCTTTGCGGATCAGAAAATTCCACGCGGCGCGCGCGAGCGGAATTGTCGGCAAGAGACGTTCGTCTGTGTGCAGAACGACGTCGTTATTTTCGAAAGGAAACGCGCCAAGTAGCGTCTCTTCCTGTGGCGATGGGTCTTTCAGCATCGCGAGCGCCGAGTCAGCATGGGTCGCCATGACGACCGCGTCGTGATGTTGGACGGTGCCGTCGGCCAGTGTTAATGAAACGCCCTGGTCGTGTCGCTCCAGATGCACGACGGCGACGCCGGTGCGAATGCGGTCCCGGAAGGGCGCGGTAATGGCATTGACGTAGGTGGCCGAGCCACCCGGGATGACCTGCCAAACGGGTCGATTATCAATATTAAGAAAGCCGTGACGCTTAAAGAATTCGACAAAAAAGCGCGCCGGAAACCCCAATAAGGCTTCCTTACGAACCGACCATATTGAACGGCCCATCGGGACAATATAGTGATCAATGAAACGATGACCGTAACGGTGTTGATGCAACCAATCACCGAGGGTCGGATTCGCCAGCGGATCCTGCAAGAGCAAGGGGGCAGCGCGATTGAAGCGCAGGATATCCGCTAGCATGCCGAAAAACCCAGGCGAGAGCAGGTTGCGGCGTTGCGCGAACAAGGAGTTCAGGTTCGTGCCGTTATATTCCAGACCCGAGCGCTCGTCGCTGACACTGAAACTCATATTGGAGTCCTGTGTCGTCAGACCGTGCTTTCGCAGGAGCGAGAGGAAATTCGGATACGTCCAGTCGTTGCAGACGATGAAACCGGTGTCGATCGCAAGGTGTTCGCCACCGTCATCGACAGTCACCGTGTGGGTGTGCCCGCCAACCCAAGACTCCGCCTCATAGACGGTGATATTGCAATGGGGATGAAGTCCATCGGCGACGGTCAGTCCCGCAATGCCACTGCCGATGATGGCGATGGATGACTGTGGCGTGAGCATCAGGAATGGTTCGTCAGGCGACGACTGTTGCGGACGGTGGCGGGTACTGGCTGGAGGTCCCAGATAACGCCAAGCCAGGCCAGTACACGCAGCAGATAGTAGGTGAGATCGATTTCCCACCAGAAAAAGCCCTGACGTGCTGATTTCGGATAGTGATGATGGTTGTTGTGCCAGCCTTCGCCCAGAGTGAGCAGCGCCAGCCAGATGTTATTTCGACTGTCGTCCGGCGTTTTGTACCGGCGTCGTCCGAAGACATGCGACAGGGAATTAATCGTATAAGTCGCGTGGTAGCAGACAACGGTCGAAACAAAGAATCCCCAGATGAGCAGTTGGGCACCGGTGGTGTGCAGGCCGGGCGCTGTGCGCTCCAATACGGCACCCACAACGAACAAGGACACCGCTAGCAGCACGGGCATGGCGATGTCATAGCGGTCCAGCCAGCGCAATTCGGGGAAGCGTTCCAGATCCCGGATCCGTTTGGACTCTGTGCGATAGTTGCCGTGCGCCAAGAACCATCCCATGTGGCTCCAGAGGAAGCCGTGTTGGCGGGGCGAGTGGGCATCCTCAGGCTGATCCGAATGCGCATGGTGATGGCGGTGGTGGGCTGCCCACCACAAAGGGCCCCGCTGGACTGCCATGGCGCCCAGTGCCGCAAACACGAACTGCGCGATTCGGGACGTTTGGAACGCTCGGTGCGAGAAATAGCGATGGTAGAAGCCGGTGATGGCAAACATTCTCAGCACATACAGCCCAATACCGACGACCAATGCGGTCGGACTCCAGCCGACCCAGATAATGCACAGACACGCGAGATGGATCGCGATGAAGGGCATGATGCGCGCGACGTCAATCCGTTGCGGGTTGGCGTCAATGGCGGGGCCCGCATCACTATCAAACCATGCGCGGACTGCACTGGGCATATTCAATCGGGTCTTCGGCTCGGTGGCAGGCACTTCAGCATTCCTCATTTAGCAGCTTCAGCATTCTTGGCAGCCTTCACCGGTTCGTAGGCTGCCAGAGCGCGATCCCGGCTCGCGGATAAATCAACGATGGGTCGAGGGTAATCCCGACCGAGCACGACGCCGGACGCGGACAGTACGTTAGCAGGGGCGTCGTAGGGTTTGTGTATCCACGCATCCGGAAGACGAGAAATTTCCGGTACCCACCGGCGGATATACGCGCGGCCAGGGTCGAATCGCTCGCTCTGGAGGATCGGATTGAATATACGGTAATACGGTGCGGCATCGGCACCACATCCGGCCGTCCACTGCCATCCGAGGGTATTGGCAGCCAGGTCGGCATCAACGAGGGTGTCATAGAACCAACGGGCTCCCTCAAGCCAGTGTTGCCCGAGGTTTTTAGTCAGAAAAGACCCGACCACCATGCGGACCCGATTATGCATCCAACCGGTGTGCCACAGTTGGCGCATGCCGGCATCGACCAGTGGAATGCCCGTCTGGCCGCGTTTCCAAGCATCAAGAATGGCCGGATCGCTGGCCCATGCGAGGTGCTTGAATCGCGCGTCCAAGGGCGACTCAGGCGTATGCGGGAATGCGTAAAGTACATGGATCGCGAACTCGCGCCAGCCGAGTTCTCGGATGAAGGATTCGATTCCTGCCGAATCACCCGCAGGGGCGCTTGCCAGTGCGCTTCGGCCGGCTGTCAGCACTTGGCGTGCTGAGATTTCTCCAAAGTGAAGCGCCGGTCCGAGGCGAGATGTGGCGGGCAGATCGGGTCGATCTCGTTGTTCGCGATAGTGGCCGGCATCTTGATCCAGAAAGCGTTCCAGTCGTTCGAATGCGGCGGACTCGCCCGGTGTCCACAGACGCTCGAGACCTTGGTCCCATCGAATCGACGGGTTGAGCGCCAGGGACTCGAGCGTGTCGCTCGGCGGCCATTCGGTCATGGGTTTTAGAGAGGCCGGCGCCGGTATTGGCCGGGGGATCTCATCCAGACGGGTCAGGCAGTGCTTCCAAAAGGGGGTAAAGACACGAAACGGCGTGCCAGCCCCGCTTTTGACGGTCCACGGCTCGAACATCACATTGCCGCTATGGCTTTCGACCTGAAGCCCCTCGTCTCGTAGCGCTGATTTGATCTGCGTATCGCGCGCAATCACGGCGGGTTCGTAGAGGCGATTCCAGTGGATTTCGCTGGCGCCGGTTTCTCGAGCGATCTGCCGGAGTTGTTCGAGCGCACACCCTTGGCGAAGGATCAGACGGGACCCCCGTTGCTGCAAGTCAGCAGACAGCGCCTGAAGACTGCGATGGAGCCACCAGCGACTGGCGCCCCCCGGCTGCCAGGGCTTTTCCTCATCTGGACTGTGAATGTAGACGGGGATGACCTGATGGCCTGCCGACAGGGCAGCCTGCAGGGCCGGATGATCGGTCAGGCGCAAGTCACGGCGAAACCAGACGATGGCAATGCTCATGCAACGGTACCTTGGGCGGGGCGTAGGGTCTGGCGCAATGTCTGCGCAGACTCACGGATAGCGGTTCGAGCGGCTTCGGGTCGGGCGTCTAGGTTGCGAACTTGCTGACCTAGCCGTGGATGTCGTGCGAACCGATCGCGGTGACGGTCGAGGAAATCCCAGTACAACGTCGTAAAGGGGCAGGCCTTTGGGCCCGTGGCTTCGCCGGGCTTCCTCGGGCAATGGTCGCAATGATTGCTCATGCGTTCGATGTAACGCCCGCTGGCAATGTATGGCTTGGAGGCCATCACTCCGCCGTCTGCGTACTGGCTCATGCCGATCACGTTGGGCAGCTCGACCCACTCAATTGCATCGACGTAGATACCGAGGTACCAGGCATGAATCTCACGCGGGCGTACGCCCAACAGCAGCGCAAACAACCCGGTGACCATCAGGCGCTCGATGTGGTGGGCATAGCCGGTTTGCAAGGTGCGGCCCACGGTGTCTGCGAGGCAGGCGAATTCGGTGTCGCCAGTCCAATAGAAAGCGGGCAGTGGCTCATGGGCATCGAGTGCGTTTAAGTCAGCGTAGCCGGGCATGGAATGCCAGTAGAGGCCTCGAACATATTCGCGCCAGCCGAGAATTTGCCTGACAAAACCCTCGACCGCTGCGAGGGGCGCATGACCGGATTCGAAGGCTCGGACCGCCTCCGACAGGACCACGCGAGGATCGAGCAGTTTCAGGTTCAGCGCGGCCGATAGACGCGAATGATAGAGCGTCTCTTCGCCGCGCCACATGGCGTCCTGAAACTGACCAAAGAGAGGCAGGCGCTCACGAATGAACTCGTCGAGTGCAATGCGAGCATCGGCGGGGGTCACGGGCCAGCCAAAGTGCTCCAGCGAACCGGGCAGTTGTGGGAGGTGGCGGGCGACGTCATCCATCGCTTCGCGCGTTAAGGGGGTCGGCGTGAAAGGGCTCGCCGTCGGCAGGAAGGGACCGGGCCCGGCTGCGCCAAAGGATGACCGGTTGTCCGCATCAAAGTTCCACGCACCCCCGATGGGCTGCTGACCTTCCATCAGGATCCCGGTGCGCCGGCGGAGTTGTCGGTACCAATGTTCCAGACGCAGTACCCGTCGGCCGCTTGCGAACGCTGCGAACTCTTCGGGTGTGGAGAGAAAGTGCGTATCCGGGTGCCAGCTGATGGCGTGACCGCAGGCGATGCAGGCGTCTTCGAGCGCTCGCATGACACCGTAGTCGCCGGGGAGCACCCCGAGAACGGTCTGCGGTGAATAGGCGGCCAAGCCCGCCTGTAGCGCATCGGCCAGCGTCTCATGAGCGTGCCGGCCTATCTGTTGATAGTCGACCGTGAAGCCGCGGTCCCGTAGGTCGGAGGCGAAGTGGCGCATGGCAGCAAAGACGAGGGCCGTCCGGGCACGATGGCTCGGGACGCGCGTACTTTCCGCCGGCACTTCGGCCATCCAGATGCGGTCGATGTTCGGATCGAGCTTTGCCAACACGGGCATGTCGCGATCGAGTTGGTCCCCCAACACGATGAGCAGGCGGCCACCCACCCGGGGCGGCGTCGACAGATAAGGAGAGCGGGGCACAGGTCAGACTCCGACCGTGAACGCGGGCGATTTGCCCGACAAAACCATTACTTGGAGTTATTTTACCCTACACAAGACCTGTACACGACAGTATTCGTGGACAGAGCAGGCAGGAATACCCGCGCTCAGGTGAGCGCTGGACCCTGCAGTCCTAGGGTGCCGCTGCGACCCTCTATCTCGCCCATGAGGACGCGATGCCTCGGGAGAGACCGGACGTCGAGCCCTGCCGCCGCTTGCGCCATCGTGCCGACCGACATTCCACGGGCGCGCCAGGTATCGATCAAGCGCAGAAAGGCCGTGAGGAACCGTTGGCCTTCCAGCTCCGCGTGCAAGGTATACACGTGCAAGCCCGCGGCATTGGGACTTTGGGTCTGATCGAGGATCTGGTCGACGGCACCCTCTACCGTCAGCCCATCCACGCCCACCAGCTCGTCGAGCGTTGGCAAGGTGGTCGGCAGCTGGGGGCATCCTGCTGTCACGGGCCCCATACTGGGCAGGAATGGGTGGGTCCCGCGGGTGTCCGAGCAGTAATCAAAGCCAGCGGCATCCTCCAGCGCAAAGAGCTGGGCATTTAACTGCCACCCAGCGGCACAGTGCGCCTTCGCGGCCGTGCCGAACGTGGCTCGGTAGGCGTCGCACGCACGCAAAAACTGTCGCGCGGTCCATTTCGCATCACGCTGTGCCACATTGTCCTGCCAGTAGACGTGGTCGTAGCAGTGGATGCCCGTCTCATGTCCTCGTTGCGCGGTAGCCCGCAACACATCAGCGCATTTACGGGCGATATGTGGGCCGGGCAGCAAAGTGCCATACAACAGCGTCCGAATCCCGTAATGGCTCACCACGGAGGTGCGCTGCACTTTTTTTAGAAAGCCCGGACGGAATACGCGCCGCAGTGCCCATCCGGTATGGTCCGGTCCGAGGCTGAAATAAAAACTCCCCTTCAGTGCGCGCGCATCCAGAGCGGCGACCAACGCAGGGACGCCCTCGCGCGTACCGCGATAGGTGTCGACGTCAATCTTGAGCGCGATGTGCACGGACGATCAGCTACCGTCGTCCAGAAGTTCGGCGGCTGCGGTGACTTCTGCCGCATAGGCCTCAAACACCGAGTGGAGAATGTCGTCCAAGGTGCCTCTGGGCGACCAGTCGAGTTCTTCCATGGTGTTGTCGACCCAAGGCACGCGGGTCTTCACATCCTGATAGCCCTTGCCATAGAAATCACCCGAACTGACTTCTTGAATGCCCACCTTGGCGGCATTCTTGGCGTACGCCGGATGCTGGCGACCCATCGCAATCATGCGTTCTGCCAACTCGCGAATTGAAAGATCGTTTTGCGGGGTGCCAATGTTGTAAATCTTGCCCGACGCGATGCCGCCTTCATTGCGAATCACGCGGACCAGGGCATCGATGCCATCGTCAATGTGAGTGAAACAACGGCGTTGGGCGCCACCGTCGACGAGTTTGATGTCTTCGCCACGAACGATGTGCGCCAGAAACTGGGTCGCCACGCGGCTCGAGCCTTCCTTCGCTGTCGCCAGAGAGTCGAGACCTGGGCCGACCCAGTTGAACGGACGGATCAACGTGAAGTCCAGACCGTCCCGTTGCCCGTGGGCAAAAATCACGCGATCCAACAACTGCTTGCTGCAAGAGTAGATCCAGCGCTGCTTTTCGATCGGGCCACACACGAGAGGGGAGGTATGCGGATGGAAAACCGATTCCTCGCTCATTCCATACACTTCTGACGTGGACGGGAAAACGACGCGCTTCTTGTACTTCACGCACTGCCGAATCAGAGGCAGGTTTGCCTCGAAATCCAGTTCAAACACGCGTAGCGGGTCACGTACGTACGTTTGTGGTGTGGCAATTGCAACCAAGGGCAAGATCACGTCGCACTTGCGGATGTGATACTCAACCCACTCTTTGTTAATCGTGATGTCGCCTTCGAAGAAATGGAAACGGGGGTTGTCCTTGAGATGACGGACACGGTCATCTTGCATGTCCATGCCCCAGATCTGCCAATCCGTCTGCTCGAGAATGGCTCGGCTCAAGTGATGGCCGATAAATCCGTTGACACCAAGGATCAGTACTTTTTTCATTTCGTTCTACTCTCAGGTCCCATTTTGGGAAGCGGCTACGTGATCGCTTGCGAACAGCGTCCGAAAGCGTTCTGCGTCCAGAACGCCGTGACTCGTCACGGCGTCAAGAATCTCAAGACGCCCGCCGTCGCCACAGGTGGCGACGAGTCGGCCGTTCTCAAGGTCCAGCGCCGGGCCGTTGCCCGACACCTCGGTCGGCGGCAGTAGCCGCGTCCGGTGGATGCGAAGTATGACATTACCGACGGCCAGAAACGCGCCGGGGAACGGCGGCGCCACGGCGCGGACCAGGTCATGAAAGCGTTTAGCCGGCCACGTGAGTGACAACTCCCCGTCCGCCGGCTTGCGGCCTCCAAAATAGGATCCCTGGCTCAGGTCGAGCGGAATGCGCGGGGCTGTTCCGGCCAAAAGTCCCGGCAGAGAGCGCCGCAGAACCGTGACAGCGGCGTCCGCCACCCGGTCAGCGACCGCAAATGCCGTATCGTCTGGACCGATGGGCACCGCTGCCTGATCGACCAGTGGCCCGGCATCGGGTTTTGCCACCATGTAATGCAGGCTCGCACCCGTCTGCGTTTCGCCGTGCAAGACGGCCCAATTCACGGGTGCGCGACCGCGGTATTTGGGCAGCAATGAGCCATGCATATTCAGGGCGCCCTGCCGAGCCAGAGCCAATAGCGGCACCGGCAGCATGCGCCGATAGTAGAACGAAAAAATAAATTCCGGATTCAGCGCTTCGATGGCGGCAGCGAGTTGTGGCTCTGACGGGTCGGATGGGGTAACGGTTCTGCAGCCCGCTTTCTTCGCAACCTCCGCCACACTCGCGAACCAACGCTCCTCGTGCGGGTCGTCCTCATGCGTCACGACCAGCTGAACGTCCACGCCCGCGTCGAACAAGGCCGTGAGACAGCGCGCCCCGACTTCCGAATAGGCGAAGACCACCGATACCGAACGCATCAATCCTCCCGTCGCGATCCGCGCGGCTCATCGGCGGACTCGCCCAGTACCGCACCGATCAAATACCGAGGACGTTGGCGAACCTGCAGGTAGATTCGCCCGATGTATTCGCCCAATAAGCCGATCCCGAAGAGGGCGATTCCTAGGAAGAAAAAGACGATCGCAAACAGGGTGAAAACACCGTCCACTTCAGGGCCGAGCAACAGGCGTCGACCCACCATGTACACCACGAGAATGGCTGATAGCGCGGACACTACGGACCCGACCAGCGAGAAGATCTGCAGTGGCACGGTCGAAAAGCCTGTCATGAGGTCGAACGTGAGGCGTATCAGTCGCAGCAGCGAATATTTCGAGGTCCCCGCGATCCGCTCATCATGTTGAACTTCGATCTCAACCGAACGAGCGGAATAGATCGATGCCAGAGCCGGAATGAAGGTGACGTTTTCCCGGGTGGAATTAATGGCGTCGATCACCGGTCTGGCGTACCCGCGTAACATGCAGCCATGGTCGGCCATGCGGATGCCGGTCAATTTGGCGCGCACGACGTTGACCACTCGAGAGGCGTATTTGCGGAACCAGTTGTCCTGCCGCTTGGCTCGCCACGTGCCAACGTAATCGTACCCTTCCTCAAGTTTGTTCAGCAGTCGACCGACTTCTTCCGGGGGATTCTGCAGGTCCGCATCCAAGGTCACGACATACGCGCCGCGAGACCGTGCAAATCCCGCGAGTATGGCTGCGTGCTGGCCAAAATTGACCTGCAGCAGCACAACACGGGTTTCCACTGGGCGCCGTTGATATTGCTCGCGCAGTAAGGCCACCGAGTTATCACGGCTACCGTCGTTGACGAACACGACTTCATAGGGTCTGTCTAACGCGTCGAGTGCCGGATACAGGCGCTCAAAAAGCGAAGGCAGTACCGCCTCCTCGTTATAGACCGGGATGACAACCGAGAGTACTGGTGCGGTCACGGGCAGGCCTCAGCGCGGCAGGAGTTCAAGGAGGGCGTCACAGACACGGTCGACATCGCTGTCGGCCATCGCGGGGAACAGCGGTAATGTCACGGTTTCCGCGCCGATACGCGCGGCAATCGGAAAATTCGCGGGATTCCAACCGATGCCCCGGTAGTAGCTCATAGCGGGTACACAGGGGTAATGGATCCCAAGCCCAATTCCGCGTTCGCGCATTTTGGCGATGAACGCGTCGCGCGTCATACCCAGATCCCCCAGCGGCAGGAGGAACGGATACATGTGCCAACTATGGCCATCGCCCGGCAATGGCAGGCGATCCGTATCGACATGCGACGCCAACCGTGCCGCGTAACGCTCCGCCAGTGCCGTGCGGCGCTGATTGAATGCCTCCAGCGAGCGCAATTGCCCAAGGCCGACGGCCGCGGCCACATCGGTCAGATTGAACTTGCCGCCAGCCGTTTCGATGTCAATGTTGCCGGCCGCGTCTTTGACGATGCCGTGGAAACGCTCCCGCTCCAATGGAATGGTCAGGCGGGAATCGGCGTACGCCAAGGCCCCACCTTCCACCGTCGTCATGTTCTTGTTGGCATGGAAGCTAAAACTGGCGACGTCACCGAAACTACCGATGAGGCGTCCCTTGTAACGTGTGCCAATCGCATGCGCTGCATCTTCCATCACGCGCAGTCCCCGTCGGGCGGCGAGATCCAGAACCCCATCCATATCAACGGCAAGGCCGGAGAAATGAACGGGCATCAAGACCTTGGTGCGGGGTGTGATCGCGGCTTCCATCGCTGCCGGTGTCGCGTTGCGTGAGCGCAATTCAACGTCGACGAAGACGGCTTTCGCGCCGAGACGCTCCACGACATTCGCGGAGGCCGCGAACGTCATGGCCGGCACGATCACTTCGTCTCCGGGGCCTACGCCCAACGCCTTCAGCGCCATCTCCATGCCGCCGGTCGCAGACGTCATGCTACGCACGGTGCGGCCGCCGAGGTAGTCGCTGAGTGATTGCTCAAACGAAGCCACTCGGGGGCCCGTTGTGATCCAGCCACCTTTTAGAACGGCGACGACATCCGCGATTGTGTCGTCATCGATGGAAGGCCGGGTGAAGGGCAAAAACGGCTGAGTCATAAGTTCACCACCGACTGACGAAGACGTGATCAAAGTCGCGCGCCAATTCGCGCATTGGGAAGCCTTCAGCGGCATAGCGCTTGAAGTCCTCTATGCGGAGCAGAGCGTAAACCGGTTTACCCACGGGATCCGATTGATCTGTCCAGACCTGTTCGAAGTCTGCCGTTGACTCAAGACCGCCGGAAGGGTTGGCGCGTAAACCCATTTCCAGTTCGCCGACATAGGCAACGGGTATGACCGGATGCCTGACATAGAACGGCAGGGTCCAGTCAAAATCGCGAACGGTGTAGATCGTGCCCTTGGGATCCAAAGGACCGACTCGACTGAGCAGTGGTTTGACTGAATAGATCGTCGCGATCGACGTGAACGCGCCGGTCACGAGCATCATCACCACCGCAAAACCCGTGGCACCCACCGTGATTCGTGCGCTATGAAAGCGCGCCCTCTGCGTTGCCCAGAGCGTCGCAAGGCCCCCGCTGACGCACAGTACACCCACGGCGACCATCCACGGCCGCAGTTGGCCGATGCGCCAGGACTGCATCAGGCGTGTTTCATGGTGCCCAGCGGAAGCCGCAGCCAGCAATGCCGCGATGCCGAGGACGCACAGTAAGCGCCCGTTCCAAGTCAGAAGACGCTCACCCGCCGGATCCGTCTGCGAGCCGAGGAGCGCCAGCACCGGCAGGACCGGAAGCACATACGGGCCCAGTTTCGAATCGGAAATCGAGAAGAACACCACCACGAAGACGGCTGTGATCCACAAGACCTTCTCGGCATCGAATTGTCCATGCTTCACGCGCGGCCGCCAGCCGGTCCAATAGGCGCGGATGATCTGAGGTAGCCATGGCAGCGTGCCGGCCGCAATGATTTCGATAAAGAACCACCACGGCTCGTAACGATCATGCATCTTCGTCAGATAGCGCTGAAAGTGTTCCCGGATGATCAAGAAATCGAAGGCACCTGGATAGACTCGCTCGACCAGAACGAACCAAGGCACCACCAAAACAGCGAGCAAGAGGATCCCCTTGCCGAGGTGCAGGTGCCGCCACGTCTGCCAGTCTCGCTGCAGCAGTGTGTAGAGAACGAGGATGCTGCCGGGTATGACGATTCCGATCAGCCCTTTCGTGAGGGTTGCCAGTCCCATCGCGGCCCAGCACACCAACATCCACTGAAGGTTGCTCGTTGGGTTCGTTCGGCGGTCCGTTTGTGCCAAGCAGAACGCTGCGATCGCGATGGTTAACCAAGTGCTCAGCAGCATGTCCAACGTCGTTAACTGGCCCATCAGCACGTACAGCAACATGCTGCCGGTCATGACTGCGGCAAAACGCGCCCGGATGGGGTCATAAAGGCGGGTGCCTAACTTGAGCACTGTGAGCGCACCCAGCAGAGCCGCCAGTGCGGTGACGAGCCGACCTGCCCACTCGGTGTGACCGAAGACGGCGAGAGCCCCTGCACTCAGCCAATAGTGCAGCGGTGGTTTCTCCAGATACGCTAGGCCGTTCAGGTGCGGAAGAATGTAGTCCCCGGAGGCGAGCATCTCCGCGGGGATATCCACATAGCGACCCTCGTCCGGGTTGAACAGGGGGCGGACGCCAAGGAGGGCGAGATAGAGGAGGCCAAAGGCGAGCAGCAGGAGCGTATAGGCACGCCCCGGGCGCCCCGGGTCCGAATCGCCGCGCATGTGGCGTAACTCTCAGGAAAACAAACGCGAATGATACCGACCCCATGCCCCCCCGGCCAGACTTTGGGTTCAGTCGACAATGAAGTGTGCTTAATCCGTCCCTGGCGACTGCGGCACGCGTGTAAACAGAGGTAAATACCCTATGCAACTCACTTTTTTAGGCGCAGCGGGCATGGTCACCGGGTCGCGCCATTTGCTGGAGACCGGCCGGACGCGAGTCTTGTTGGATTGTGGTCTGCATCAGGGGGGTCGTGACGCCGCTGCATTGAATCGCGCGCCTCTGGGGTTTGATCCCCGCCGTTTAGATGCGGTCGTCCTGTCACACGCCCACATCGACCACAGCGGACTGCTGCCACGGTTGTGGCGCGAGGGTTACCGGGGACCCGTCTACGCGACCGCCGCGACGGCGGAATTGACGGCACTTTTGCTCAAAGACAGCGCGCACTTGCAACAGGCCGACTACGAGCGCCATCAGCGCCGCGGCCGCCACGCAGAGCCCCCGCTGTACGGATTTGAGGACGTTGAATCCTTATTGTCTCTTTTTCGGCCCATACCGTTCGGCAGTTGGCACGCCGTCGCCCCGGATACGCGGGTCAGGCTGCACGAGGCCGGCCACATTCTCGGTGCGGCCATCGTTGAGCTATCCCTCACGACGTCTGGCCATCCCAAAACGGTGGTGTTCAGCGGTGATCTGGGGCAGCCGGGCCGGCCGATTCTCGGGGACGCACAGAAGCTTGCCGATGCGGATGTCTTGCTACTGGAATCCACCTACGGCGACCGAGCCCACAAATCCCAAGCCGCGACGGTCGATGAACTGGTGGCCGTCGTGACCCGGACCCTGCGGTCGAAGCATGGCAACGTGCTGGTGCCGTCTTTTGCGGTGGGGCGCACGCAGGAGCTGCTGTACTGGTTTGAACGCCTGGCCTATGAAGGGCGGTTACCACCGTTGGACATTTTTGTGGATTCGCCGTTGGCTACGGAAGTGACCGAACTGACTCAACGGCATCAGGAACTCTACGACGCCGATGCCCGTGAGCTGTATCGAGCAATCCGTGAACACGGCAGTCGTTGCCAAGTCCGATTTACCCGCTCGGTTGGCGAATCCATGGCGCTGAACAACATTTCCGGTGGCGCCATCGTGATTGCGTCGAGCGGCATGTGTGAAGGCGGTCGAATTCGTCATCACTTGCGCCACCACTTGCCGAATCCCCACACAACGGTGGTCTTTACGGGCTTCCAAGCACAGGGGACGCTGGGCCGGCAGCTAGTTGAGCGCGCCGAGTCGGTCACCCTCGATGGCAATCGTGTGCAGGTGCGGGCTGAGATCGTCACGCTGGGTGGCTTTTCGGCGCATGCCGATCAGCCCGCGCTCGTCGATTGGTTGCGCGGATTTCAGCGTTGGCCGGCGGTGTGGCTGGTGCACGGGGAGCCCGCGGCTTCCACGGCGCTGTCGCAACGGATCCAGGCGGATTTGGGGCACTCTGTTGCCGGTATTGCCAACCTGGGACAGTGCATAGCGTTCTAAAATCAGGATCCTACGGACCTTGAAATCAGCGCGCCGACCCACCATTCAGACACCCAACTGAGTTGCCAAAAACGCTATGGAATATCGCGACTATTACAAGGTGCTCGACGTCTCCCGAAGCGCTTCAGGGGACGAGATTAAGCGCGCCTATCGAAAGCTGGCGCGAAAATACCATCCTGACGTTTCCAAGGAAAAGAACGCGGAGGCGCAATTCAAGGAAGTTCAGGAGGCCTACGAGGTCCTGAAGGATCCGGAGAAGCGCGCCGCCTACGACCAGTTGGGGAGTCAGTACGGGCGTGGCCAACAATTTCAGCCGCCACCCGGTTGGCAACATGGCGCGTTCCGCCACGCTGATCCCGGGGGCGAGGCTGGATTTAGCGACTTCTTTTCCAGTCTGTTTGGCGAGGCGAGCCCGTTTACGCGGCCGGGCCAGGGCGGTGGTCGGCGTGCCGCACGCGGTGAGGATGTCCGCGCGCAGTTGGAATTAACCCTCGAGGAGGCCTATGCCGGCGTGAGTCGTGAGGTGCGGTTGCGCGGCGCGGACGGCGCTGAGCGAACGCTGCGCGTCACGGTGCCGGCCGGTGTAACCGCGGGTCAAGTGATCCGTTTGGCAGGCCAAGGGAGTCCCGGTGCAGCCGGGCCGGGGTCTTTGCTGTTGGAAGTCGCAATCGCGCCGCATCGCTATTTCAAGTTGGACGGTCGTGATGTGTTGCTGGAACTGCCTGTCGCGCCCTGGGAAGCTGCGCTCGGTGCGATGGTCTCCACGCCGACCCTAGCGGGGGCTGTGGATTTGAAGATTCCAGCGGGCGCACGCGCGGGGCAAAAGATGCGCTTGCGCGGCCGGGGTTTCCCCGGAGACAACCCCGGAGATCAGTACGTCACCCTGAGAATTTCGATTCCGAGTGCCGACTCTGCCGAGGCGAAGGGCTATTACGAGGACATGGCCCAACGATTCCCCACGTTCGATCCGCGAGCGGAGATACGCTGATGCGTCTAGGCCGTCACGACGCCAAACAGGTGGCCGATGGCGTAAGTGGCGGCAAGTGCGAAGACGCCGATCGCCACCATGCGAAGTCCGCCGACCCAGGCATTGCGGCCTGAAAACAGGCTGACGGCCAAGCCGACGGCGAACAGTGCCAAGAGGGTGATGCCTGCGGATATCAGAGCAGCGATGGTCTGAGGCGCTTTGAGCACGAATGGCAGCAGCGGCCAGGCAGCACCCACGGCGAAAGAAACGAAAGACGCGAGCGCTGCGCCGACCGGTGAACCGAGGTCGTCCGGATTGAGCCCCAGTTCCTCACGAGCGAGCGCGTCCAATGCTTTCTCCGGATCCTTCACCAGTTCGCCAGTGATGCGCCGAGCTTGGTCGGGGTCCATGCCGCGCGCCGTATAAATCAAAGCCAATTCCTCGGCCTCTTCCTCGGGGTACTCCGCCAGTTCTTCACGCTCAAGACCGATCTGGTACTCAAACATATCGCGCTGGGAACGCATTGAGACGTACTCACCGGCTGCCATCGCGAGTGCACCCGCCAATAGGCCAGCGATACCGCTGGCCAACAGCGTATGCACGCTGGCGCCGGTACCCGCGACACCCAGAATCAGGCTCGCATTCGAGAGCAGGCCATCGTTGATGCCAAAGACGGCGGCGCGTAGGTTGCCGCCGCCGATCGTGCGGTGTCGAAGGCCGACCTCTTCAATCCGCGTGGGCATGGCATGGCCTGCTGGCGCACCACCACCATAGACCGATAATCCGCGTAACTTCAGCGCGATCAATGGGCCCTTCAGGCGCTGTGGGCCCAGTCGACGCGTCAGCGCAGCCACCAGACGTGCGCGCAATGCCGGACGGAATACCGGCGTCGCCTCGGGAAGGTAGGTAGCCCAAGTCTGCGCCTGCTCATCGGCCGCTTGAGCGAGCGCTTCAAACAGCGCTTTTTTGTGCGAGTCCGGCTCAGCCTGCGCGACGCACCGATATAGCCAAGCCGATTGCCGCTCATGAAACCAGCCTTCACGAGCGGTGGTGGGGTTCGCCTTATTCATGGGCTGCATTGGGGGAGCCAGTTGACGGTCAGACGTCTCGGTCTGCCTCAATGACCATCCGCACCAGATGGGCCAACGACGAGGCGCCCATCTTCTCCATGACACGTGCCCGATGAATCTCGACGGTGCGTTGGCTGACGTCCAAATCCCCGGCAATGACCTTGTTGGCCTTGCCTTTGGTGACGAGATCCAAGACTTCCCGCTCGCGCGGCGTCAAATGACCGATCCGGCGTCGGATGCCATCGCGTTCACGCAGACCATCGCGATTTTCGCGGTCTTTCTCGAGGGCCTGATTGATCCGGTCGATCAGATCCTGATCACGGAAGGGCTTCTGGATGAAGTCCACCGCGCCATGTTGCATCGCTTCGACCGCCATCGGGACGTCCCCGTGGCCGGTGATGAAGACGATCGGTACGATGGCGTGGATTTCGTTGAGCTTCTGCTGCAACTCAAGGCCGCTCATGCCGGGCATGCGAATGTCTAAGACCAGGGCGCCCGCACGGTCAGGATCATATCCACCGAGGAATTCCTGTGCAGAAGCGTAAGTTTCGACGGGCAGACCGACGGATTTCAGCAATAGCCGCAAGGAGGCGCGAACGGCATCATCGTCGTCGACCACGAATACGGTGGAGGGTTTGTCCTTCATCATCAGACTCCCAATAGTTGCGGCAGAATAAAGTAGAAGGTAGTACCGCCACCCGGGGTTGGCCGAAAGGCGAGTTTTCCACGGTGGGCAGTGATAATGGATCGTGATATAGCCAATCCCAAGCCCGTGCCGGTTTCTTTGGTGGTGTAGAACGGATTGAACAGGTTCTGGGCGACCGCATCCGAAATCCCGCCGGCGTGGTCAATGACCGCGACCTCAACGCCGTCGCCCAATGGGCGCGTGGAAATCGTTAATTCGCGCAACGCGTTGGGACACTCGCAGGTCGCCTCAATCGCATTGCGAACAAGATTGAGCAGCACCTGCTGCAATTGGACGGGGTCGCCCTCAACGGCTGGCGACTGTGCATCAAGCTGTAACACAAGTCGTACGTCATTCACCCGCGCATCCGGAACGGCCAAGATCCGAACATCCTCAATCAATCGATTGACCTCGAGACGCTCGGAGTGTGCAGTGCGGTTCTTGACGAAGGCGCGCAAACGACGAATGACTTCTCCCGCGCGCAACGACTGATTCACGATTTGAACTAGGGCGTCCCGCAGATCGACCAGATCAGCCTCGCCGGGCGCATCCATCATGCGCACCGCAGCCTGAGCATAGGTGGCGATGGCCGTTAGCGGCTGATTGATTTCGTGGGCAAGCCCGGTGGCCATTTCACCCATTGTCGACAAACGAGCAACATGGGTTAGTCGTTCTTGTCCGATGCGCAGTTCATGTTCGGCGAGTTTGCGGTCAGTGATGTCATGCAGGGTGCCCGTTGCGATGACGCCATCGGGGTGCGCTGACACCATGCCGAGAGAATGGATGTAGCGGATCGCGCCATCCATGCGCCTGATCCGATATTCGAAGTCAAAGCGCTGCAATCCGGAGCGTGCTTGCGCCCATTCTCGATTGAAATGCGCGAGGTCATCCGGATGGACGAACTGCTCTGCAAATTCCGTCACTCCGACGGGCCCTTGGTCAGCCGAAATGCCTAACAAGTGGTATATCTGCTCTGACCAGGTGTTCGGGCCGCTGGGGTACACCACTTCATACGTGCCCAGTTGTGCAATGCTCTGGGCGCTGCGCAGGAGGGCTTCGCTTTGCCGCAACGCATCTTCAGCCGCCTGTCGTTCGGTAATGTCCTCGCCCGATGCAAGAGATCCGACGGCTTGACCATTCTGGTCGGTTAGTCGCGTCGAGCGCCATGCGATGAGCCGTTGATCGCCATCGCGCGTGGTGATCACTGAGCGTGATTCGCGCGCGGTGAGGGCTTCAAAACCCAATTCTGCAGCGAACTGTGCGCGACGCTCATCGCGCTCCAGAGCCGGTACGCACGTTTCAAACCAATCCGAGCCCATCAGTTCGGCTTCGGTGTAGCCCAAAATCTCCTGGCCACGCCGATTCAGCATCGTCACGGAGCCTTGAGAATCGAGGGCTAGGAGAATGACCTCCGCTACGTCCAAATACGTTTGCGCGCGATCGCGCTCAAACCGCAGCGCTTCAAGCGCTGCTTTGCGGGTGGTGATGTCTTGGATGAAACCCACAAATCGAGGGGGTTCTGCGCCACGAATCTGCCCGACGGAGAGGGCGGCTGGGAACACGCTGCCATCCTGACGCCGAGCCGAAATTTCGCGCCCAATCCCGATAATGCGGGCACGCCCCGTGTCGAGATACGCGCCGACATAGCCTGCGTGCGCTGAGCGGTAAGGCTCAGGCATCAGCATCGAGATGTCCCGGCCGAGAACATCGTCCGCCCGGTAGCCGAACAGTCGTTCGGCTGCGTGGTTGAAGGTGAGGATCGTACTGTCGTGACTGATCACGATCACTGCATCGACGGCTGCGTCCAGCAGGGCTTCTAGTTCCTGGGCTGCGCCTACGCGAGTGGCGTGAGTCTCAGCGGTCAAAAGCACTCCCGTCGCCGTGGGTTACGGCGCCTGATGAGATGGCTCAGTACTCATCCTGATCGTCGTAATCGTCGTCATCATCTTCATCGTCTTCGTCGTCGTCCCAATCGTCTTCGTCTTCTTCCTCGTCCTCTTCCCAGTCCTCGTCGTCGTCATCGCCTTCCGAGCCGGACCAGCCTTCGGGCTCGCCGGTCGGATCAAGATCGAGTTCCGCCCACGTGTCGAGATCGATTTCTTCCACGTCGCCATCGACGTGTTGAATCTCAATCATTTCAGCGTCTTCATCGACGGAGAGCACCAAGAAGGACTCCTCCTCGTCGAGATCGCGATACCAGTTGCCGACGACCGGTTCGTACTCTCTACCCACGGTTTGGATCCTCAAGAAACAGCTGATTGGTCTGAGCCGGGCTGATCTGCCTAGCCGATGCCCGTGAGAGGAGTGTAGGTGTTCCCCCTGTTGGAGGCAACGCGCGAGCGTCTGAGGACGTCACGAACCCAGGTGGTGATGGTGGATGTGTGCGTTGGATGCGCCGAATCCGGCATGTTGGACCGCCACGGCGGCGCTGGCGAGCGCCGTCAAGACCAAAACGGTGCCGAGCAGGCGACGGGTTCGGCGGCCATTCAGCCATTGGGTTAGCCGAGTGCCTGCGATGGATAGGCTGAGGACGGCAGGAGTTGTGCCGATGCCGAAAGCCAGCATCGACATCGCACCAGCCGCGACGGAGCCGCGCGTGGCTGCAACCAACAGCATGGACCAGACCAAGCCGCAGGGAATCAAAAGCCAGAGGAGTCCAAACAAAAAAGGACGCCATGGACTTGGCGCCCGCATCGCGACGCGCGTCAGGGGTGCAACGCCCAAGCGAGCCACTCGCCACAGTCGTACCAGATGTCGTTCCAGAACGGTCAGTCCCGGCAGTCCCAGCAACCCGATGCCGACCAGCGCGAGCATGGAGGCTGCCAAAATTCGCAAGATCTCAGTGGCGAACAGGAGACCGGTCGCTTGCACAGTCGAGTCGACGAGACCTGCGGCCAGACCACCGGCCGTTCCGTAAGCGACGAGGCGGCCGACATTGAATCGCAGGGCGACGCTGACGGGATGGTGGGCTTCTGCGAACGCGTCGGCGCCCAATACCAGCGTGAGCGGGCCGCACATGGCCGCGCAGTGGGCGGCGCCACCGAGGCCTGCGAGCGCAGCCATGAGCCAGATGTCCACGTCGGTCATGACGGACGCGTGGAGTCGGGACGGGGGGTGGCCCCCGGATCGGGCGATTCATCGCTCACCACCGACCAGCCGGGCGACTCCAGGTCATCAAATTGACCATCTCCGACGGCCCAGAAAAACGCCCAGATCGCAAAACCGACCAGAACAAGGCCAAGGGGGATGAGGATGAAAATGATGCTCATGTGGCGGAGGCTAGCGCGGATGTCAGGTTGGGAACACCGTGCGACGCGCGCTTGACCCGAGTGAGGCGTAATGCGTTGATGACCACCAAGAGGGAACTCCCGGACATGCCGATGGCGGCGAGCCATGGCGGTACCCACCCGAGGGCCGCAACCGGCAGCGCAACCAGGTTATAGGCCGTGGCCCAGACGAGATTTTGCCGGATAACCCGGGTTGCTCGGCGCGCGGTGTCGATGGCGAGCGGTAACGTCGCCAGATTCCCCCGTAAGGCAACCAGATCGGCGCTGGCTTGTGCCAGCGCCGAGCCCGTGCCCAAGGCCACCGACACTGCCGCAGCGCCTAGCGTTGGCGCGTCGTTGATCCCATCTCCGACCGCCAGCACATGGTGGCCGTTTTTGGCCAGATTTTGTACCAGCGCCAGTTTCTGGGCGGGTAGCAAGCGTGAATGCGCGTTGCGAATTCCCAATTGCGAGGCGACCTTGTCAACGGCAGTCGCGTAATCGCCGCTCGCGATATGCGGGGTCAGTCCGCGTTCCTGCAGGGCTCGAACGGTCTGCGCGGCCTCCGGCCGGAGTGTGTCGCCGATCTCGAAGGCTGCAAACCAACCGTCGGCGTCACCGAGATAGACTGGCGCTTCGGGAAGTGCGGCGGGGCGCGGACCTGAGCATTCAGCCACGAACTCGGCCGTGCCGATTCGCCATCGTTGGCCGTCCACATAGCCTTCAATCCCGGCGCCGGGATGGACCGCAAGATCGCTGGCCTTGACCGTTGACGCGACAGCATCAAACGCGTGAGCAAGCGGGTGCTCAGAGCCGCGTTCGAGCGCCGCCGCCAACGCCATGGCTTGCTCTGCGCTGCCCCTGAGCACACTGACCTGTTCGATCGTCGGCTTCCCGAGGGTGAGCGTGCCCGTCTTGTCGAAAACCACTTGATCGACTTGGGCTAACGCCTCGAGCGCGTCTGCGCGAGTCACCAGTAAGCCTTCACGCGCCAAGGCGGCCGTGGCTGCTGTCACCACGGTGGGAGTGGCTAACGACAGCGCGCAAGGACACGTCACCACCAAGACGGAGAGGGTGGCTTCGAAAGCGCGGGATGGATCTAGCCATAGCCAAATGAGCGCGACGATGACGGCTCCCAGCAATACGCGGGTCACGAACCACGTGGCGGCGCGATCCGCCAGACGGGCGATGCGTGGACGTTCCGTCTGTGCGCGTTCAAGCAACCTGACGATGCCGGCCAGTACGGTGGACTGTCCCACGGCCGATAACGCGACCACGACCGGTGCCCCGACGTTCAAAGATCCGGCGGCCACCGTGTCATGTCGGGCCTTGCCAACCGGTAGAGACTCGCCGGTGAGCAGTGCTTCGTCCACCTCTGTGCGCCCATCAACAATACACCCATCAGCAGGAAAGCATTCACCCGCCGGCACCATGACATGGTCGCCTGCCTGCAACGAGGCGACGGGGACGCGTTCGCGGCGGTCTGCCTGAATGCGCAGTGCTGTCGCAGGGACTAGGCGCAAAAGTGCCTCGGCCGTTGATCCCGCTCGATGTCGAGCGCCCATTTCCACATACCGTCCGAGCAGCAATAGGAAGACAAACATCGTGACGGAATCGAAATAGACGTCTCCGCGGTGAACCAGCGTATTCCAACTGCTGGCCACGAATGCCAGTGACAGGCCGATGGCGACGGGTACGTCCATGCCCAGATGACGACTGCGAAGTGATGCGATGGCGCCCTGAAAAAAAGGTCGTCCGGAGTAAACCAGTACGGGCGCCGTCACGACGAGGCATATGATGCGTAAGTATTCTTTGATGATCGGATCCATGCCCTCGCGCGCGCCCACGTAGAGCCCTGTGGCGATCATCATGACTTGCATCATGCCGAACCCGGCCACGGCAAGCCGCTTTAGCGCGCCCCTGCGTTCACGCGTGGCGATTTCCAGTGTGTCCGACGCTCCCAGAACATGCGGTCGATAGCCCAGCGCGGCCACTGCGCGCAGGATCGTGGCAAGTCCGACTCGGGTATGGTCGAACGCCACCTGTGCACGGTGGGTGGCGGGGTTGGTGTTGGCTCTGTCAACGCCTGGCAAGCGTTTCAGTCGCTCGGCGATGAGCCAGCTACAGGCCGCGCAACGCGTATCCTCGATCAGTAGATTGACGACGGAGAGTGGACCTTCGCGACCGAGCAGCGGCGTGAATACCTCGCTGCGGTCATACGTCGACCACACGTCGTCTGCGCCACTTTCCGGTTTCGGCGCTCCTGCCGTCCGGAACCGATAGAAATCAGCAAGGCCTGCATCGGAAATCATTTCGGCGGCAGCGAGGCAGCCGAGGCAACAGACGGGCTGTTCCTCCCGTGCCACTTTGGCGCAGAAGGTAGTGCCTGCCGGGATGGGCTCCTGGCAATGAAAACATCGCCCTGCCGAAGTCACCGGATAGAACCGGGGATGAGTACTAGATGGGAGGGCAGACCCGTGAAATCACCGCGAAGACGCCAACTGCGATCACGGGGAGACAACTCCACGTACCAGCGCCCCGCTTCTAGAGACTCGAAAGTGGCCTGATAATGACCATCCGCAGATCGATCGAGCACGACTAATCGGTCGAATTCGGCGCGAGTGGCGTGGGAGAGCACGGCAACCAACGCGCCCGGTGGCTCACCGACGGCGAGTGTCACGGCCACCGTGATTTGATTGGCCGTGATGGTCGCCTCCGCCCGCGCGCCGATGCGGGCAGCCGCCAGATCGCGGGCGGGGTCATGCTGAATGGCGAGTCCTTCTTTGCGAAACTCATCCGAAACAACGGGGTCGCTGTGTCGAGCGGCGATCATCACGGTGGTGAGGCCCGCCACGACCGTCAGCAAAGGGATGCCGACGACGAGCCACATGAACGGCTCACGGAACCAGGGTCGCGGTTGACGGGGTGATGTGTCAGACATCCTAACCTCAGGGCGGGGCAATGAATCGAGCCTTCTCAGCCAGCAAGCGCTGACCGGTTGAGGCATCGGTCAGGACGAAGCGTAGCGTATGGCCGCCATGAATCGTATCGCTGGGTACTTCGACCCGGACGGCGGTCGTGTATATCTCGCCCCCCAGAACATGCCAACGGGGTGTGCCGCCGTCAATATGAGCGCCACTGAGTCCTTCAAGTGTCAAGGTGAAAGCCCGCGGCGTCATCTGCTTATTTAAGACCCTTAGGAGATACACATTTTCGATTTCGTCATGGACGGTCTCTCGGTACAGCGCGTTACGGTCTCGAATCACATCGAGATCAGCCGTTTTGCGATGAATGAGGCCCACAACCCCAACGATGAAAATGACCGTGAGTAAGGTTGCGTAAACGTACGTTCTGCCACGCAATACCTTTGTCGGATGGCCATCCACGGCGTGCTGGGTGGTGTAGCGGATCAGGCCACGCGGATACCCCACTTTATCCATGACCGAATCGCAGGCGTCTACGCAGGCTGCGCAGGCAATGCACTCGTATTGCAAGCCTTTGCGAATGTCGATTCCAGTTGGACACACCTGTACACAAACGGTGCAATCGACGCAGTCGCCTAAGGATTGCTGCGAACGATCGCTGGACCGTGCCCGTGCGCCACGCGGTTCGCCACGCTTTTGATCGTAAGTGATGATCAACGTGTCTCGGTCGAACATCGCGCTCTGAAAGCGCGCATAAGGGCACATGTACTGGCACACCTGTTCGCGCATAAAGCCGGCGTTCGCGTAGGTGGCGCCGCCGTAAAAGAGCGTCCAGAAGAGGGGCCAGCCATTGACCTCGGCATGAGCAATGCTTTCGACGAGGGTTCCAATCGGCACGAAGAAGCCGACGAATGACACCCCGGTCCAAAATGAAAAGACTATCCAGACGAATTGCTTCGAAGACACTTTGATCAGCTTGCCCCGACTCCAGGGTGACTTCTGCAATCTGATGCGCTTGTTGCGGTCGCCCTCGATCCACCGTTCGATCCAGAGAAAAACTTCCGTCCAAACAGTTTGTGGGCAGGCGTAGCCACACCAGAGGCGGCCGGCGAGGGCGGTAAAAAAGAATAGCGAAAGTCCGAGCAGAATCAAAAGCCAGGTCAGGAAAATGAAATCCTGCGGCCATAAGACAAGGCCCCAGATGTAGAACTTTCGCGCGGGGAGGTCGAACAAGACTGCCTGCCGACCTTCCCAAGACAGCCACGGAACAAGATAAAAAAGTCCGAGCAGAGCAAATACGGAGATTTTTCTCAGTCGTGAAAAACGACCGCTGATTTCGCGGGGGTGAATCTTTTCATGTTTCGCATAAAAAGAGATCACCTCTTCCTGCGGTTGGCCGGAATTTGAATGATCGCGAGGCGTCATGGAATCGTCCTGTGCGTGCG
>CANGOP010000026.1 GCA_947455595.1 Gammaproteobacteria bacterium | reverse complement strand
GGAGTGAAGTAGGCGGGGCTTAAGCCGCCAGAGCGTAGCTGTTGTCGTTCGCAGCTAAAATTTGCAAATGGTTTAACGAGGAATCCGCACCTCGGCATGCACCTGGAGTTTCGTAACCCACGTCGAAACCGGTCGGCCCCAGAAGCAGGAATCAGAATACCAGATCATCGTCCTGATCCGTTAATTGGGTTAGAGTTCGGGCGTTTCAACGGGGTCAACCCCATTTATTCGGAGTCCATCATGATCCAGCGTCTCGATACCGGCCCGCGCATGTCCGAAGCCGTCGTGCACGGCCAGACCGTCTATCTTGCCGGCCAAGTGGCAGGGGATACCTCAGCGGATGTCACCGGCCAGACCCAGCAAGTGCTTGCGTCGATCGACAGTTTGCTGGCGCGTGTTGGATCGGACAAAACGCGCATTCTGCAGGCCACGGTGTATCTGGCCGATATCGCAACCTTTGCCGATATGAACGCGGCGTGGGATGCCTGGGTGCCGCAGGGTCATACCCCCGCTCGAGCCACCGTGGAGGCAAAACTCGCCACCCCGGCCTATAAGGTTGAGGTGGTCGTCGTGGCGTCGATTGCCTGACCCGATCCGGGGCCGATGACCGGCCCCTTGTTTGATGAGCGGTGAGGGAGCCGTCTATGCGCCGACTGAGCATCCTGTTGGGTTTATGGATTCTCGGATTCGGTGGGGCAGTGGCCTCGACGAGTGCCCCCATGCTCAGTTGGCTCGTCAATGTTCACGTGCTCGACGGCCGTGATCCGACCCATGCCCCGCTGGTCGATATTCGGATCGACAACGGGCGTATCGCCGAGATTCGACCGGCGCTTCCCAACGCGGCTGGCCTCGACCTGAGGGGCTATTATTTGTTGCCGGGCTTCGTCGACGCGCACGCGCATATCGAGGACCCTGCCGCCGCTCGCCGCGCTTTGCAATCCGGTGTGACCACCGTGCGCGTGTTGGGCGATGCCTACTTGAAGGCGTTGGCGACCCGCGATTTGATCCGGACGGGCTATGTGGAGGGGCCCGAGATGCTCGTGTCGGCGGGACACATCCGGCCCCGGTTGGGCGAACCCTTCATATTAAGTTTCCCGCAGTTTGGTCAGTACCTGAACGATCCGCTGACCGGCCCTGACAATGTCCGTGCTGTCGCCGTTGCCGTGATCGCGCGTGGCGCAGACGTCCTTAAAGTCGGTGCCAGCGAACGTGCAGGATTGGCGAATACGGATCCGCGGCGGCAGGAGTTGTCGTACGAGGAGATGAAAGCGGTGGTGGAGGAGGCGACGAAAGCGGGACTCTACGTCGCGGCGCACGCGCATGATCGCCAAGGTGCCAATGCCGCGGTTCGCGCGGGCGTGCGCAGCATTGAGCACGGCACCTATCTCGACGACGAGACGTTGGCCCTCATGAAAGCGAAGGGCACGTTTTTGGTGCCGACGCTGGCCATCATGAGTCCCCTGGGCGATCCCCGGGGGGACGGTGCTGATGCAATCGCCCTGCAATTGAGAACACGGGCGATGATGCGGCCTCTGCGCGATGCCGTAAAGAAGGCGCACGCGCTGGGTATTTCGATTGCGGCCGGGACTGACGGCGACTACGGTGAAGGTGACGGGGCACGCGTGCGGCCGGCGCACGAGATTGAGGAATTGGTTGCCGTCGGCCTGACACCGGCGGAGGCGATCAGTGCGGCCACCTACCAATCGGCACGGGCGCTGGGCATCGACCATCGAACGGGCAGCATTGCGGTCGGTCTTGAGGCCGACCTCTTAGTCGTGGAGCGCGATCCTCGCGCCGACACCTCAACCCTATACGCGCCGCTGTTCGTCGTCTCGAACGGCCGATCCGTCGTTAATCGCCTATACTGAAGCGGTCGGCGCCGATTAACGATTGCGGGCCCGCAGTGCGCGGGACTTCTCTCGCTCCCAGTCGCGATCTTTCTCGGATTCGCGCTTGTCGTGTTGCTTCTTGCCGCGCGCGAGCCCCAGTTCAAGTTTCGCGCGGCCATCCTTCCAGTACAGGGACAGCGGCACCATGGTCGCGCCCTTGCGATCAACCGCCCCCACCAGATGGTCGAGTTCCTTGCGATTGAGCAGGAGTTTGCGCGTGCGTACTGGGTCCGCGATGACGTGGGTGGACGCTGAGTTCAGGGGCGTGATGTGCGCGCCCGTGAGGAAGGCCTCGTCGTTCTTGATGAACACGTACCCTTCCGCCAATTGCGCGCGACCAGCGCGCATGGCTTTGACCTCCCAGCCCATCAGCACCAGGCCTGCCTCGTAGCGTTCGTCAATAAAGTACTCGTGCCGGGCGCGGCGATTGACCGCAATCGTTCCGGTATGTGAGTCCTTGTCGTCCTTCTTGGCGGCCATGGTCCGTGTCATTCCTCGTGCAGTCGTCCATTCTAGCCGCGTTGTGGCCGAAGCGCCTAAGCCGCAGAATAGGGCGGTGAGTTACCGACCTTCCCATTGCCCATGCGAGTAGTCCACCGAACTGCGCTCGTACCGCAGACGCCGGCCCAGATGTACGCCCTCGTCAACGACGTGCGACGCTACCCGGAGTTTCTGCCGTGGTGCCCGGCGACGGCTGTGCACGCCGAGGACGAGGCCTCGCTGTCGGCCACGCTGACCTTTGAGCGGGTCGGTATTCGCACCTCAGTGAGCACCACCAATCACAACGTCCCCGACACGTCCATCGAAATGGTGCTGACGGATGGCCCGTTGCAGTCATTTAGGGGCGTTTGGCAGTTTCATCCGATTCGTGCGCGGACATCCGATGGTTCGCTCGGCGAGCTGCGCGGCTGCAAAGTGGAGCTCACCGTCGAATTTGCCTTCCGTAATGCAGCGCTCGATCTCGTGTTTGGACCCTTCTTTGAAGCGACGTGGGATTCGATTGTCGACGGGTTTGTGAAGCGCGCGCGGGTGGTGCACCCGTGACCGAACTGGCGATTGAAGTGGTATATGCGGAGCCGACGCGTCAGACGTTGGTGTCGCTGACCGTGCCGGCCGGTACGACGGTCGCGCAGGCGGTAGCCTTGGCACGTCTCAGCGAGTCACATCCGCAGATGCCGGCGGTTCTCACCTTCGGGGTCTGGGGTCGAGAGGTCACGCCGGAGGCGGTGGTGAGTGCGGGGGACCGCGTCGAACTGTATCGACCGTTGCCACACGATCCCAAGGAAACCCGTCGAGCACTGGCGCGCGAAGGACGCACGATGGGGCATGGTACCGTGATCGGTCACAAGCGAATTCGGCGCAAAGTGCGTCGGTAAGCGGGTCTCGCGCTGCCGAGGACGTCCTCGGTTTTGGGGTCTATCAGACGGGGTTCGACGGATGTTCAGATCGACGGCCTTTGGGCGGTCGGGTCTTTCCATTCACCGGCCGGTCGGTCGATTTTCGTGACCTTGTCGTCCGCAAACCAGATCGTGATGTTGCGCTGATCGACCTTCTGGGTCTTGCCGGTCTTGAAGTAGTAGACGTAGTCCCAGCGCTCAGGATGGAACGGATCCGACAGCATCGGTGTGCCGAGCAGGTACCGGACCTGACTGCGGGTCATGCCGACGGTCACCTGATCAAGGTATTTCGCCTCGATGTAATTCCCCTGCGGGATGTTCACCTTGTAGACGCAGCCAGTCAGGGCGAGGCCAGCGGTGAGGGCAGCGGCAAGCAGGGTTTTGGTGGCGGACATTCGGTCTTCTCGTCGGCGCGGGTTGTCCCCGGCGTCGCGGGGTGGATAATGGACGTAGATCATACCGGATCAGTGGGGTGTCGAGTGGAAAGCCAGGATCTGCGCAAAGCCGGCCTTAAAGTTACGACGCCGCGCGTCAAGATTCTGGACATCCTGGCCGTCGAGGCGGGGCACCATCTCTCGGCTGAAGACATCTACCGGCGACTGCTCGATTCCAATGAGGATATCGGGCTTGCCACCGTGTACCGGGTGTTGACCCAATTCGAGGCCGCCGGGCTGATCACCCGTCACCACTTTGAAGGCGGCACGGCCGTTTTCGAATTGAACCGGGGTGAACATCATGACCATGTTGTCTGCGTAGACTGCGGCCGAGTCGAAGAGTTCACGGATGCGTCGATTGAGTCTCTGCAGCACCAAGCGGCCGAACGGTTGGGCTTTGATCTTGCCGACCACGCGCTGATTCTTTACGGGCACTGCCGGCGCACCGAGTGCCCGCATCGCAAGCCGTAATCAGCGCGTTTTGCGCGTCGCTCTGGTCGGTTTTTTCATCGGTTCGCGTCGTTCGAGCAACTCACGCGCATGCGATCGGGCGGTGTCGGTGACTTCAACACCGGCGAGCATGCGGGCGAGTTCTTCGACCCGTTCTTCGCTCGAGAGTACCGAGAGGCGGGTACGGCTTGTTTTGCCGTCGGAGAGTTTGGCCACGCGCAGGTGATGGTCGGCTTGACTCGCCACCTGCGGCAGGTGAGTGACGCACAAGGCCTGACCCCGACGGCCCAATGCGCCGAGTTCGCGGCCGACCATCTCGGCCACGGCGCCACCGACACCGGCGTCGACCTCGTCGAAAATCATGCACGAGGGACCGGCGGATTGATGCGCGGCGGCGACCTGTACCGCGAGGCTGATGCGCGACAGTTCGCCGCCGGAGGCGACCTTGGCAATGGGCTTGGGTGGCTGGCCTGGATTAGCGCTCACCAAGAATTCGATCACATCGCGGCCCGCGGGATCCGGTGCGCCGTCCTGTAGACCGACAGCGATCTCGAAGACCCCGCCCGGCATGCCTAGGCCGCGCATGAGCGCGGTCACCGAGCGGGCGAGGGCTTGCGCCGCCGCCTCACGGGCCTGCGTGAGGGCGGAGGCTGCGCGATCGTACTCGGCGCGCATGGCGGCAGCTTGCCGCTCAAGTTCCACGACGGTGATGTCGGCGCGCTCAAGCGCAGTCAGTTCGCGTTCTAGGTCACCGAGCACCGCGTGCAAGGCCTCAGGGGCCACGCGATGCTTACGCGCCAGTTGCTCGATCGAGGCGATGCGCGATTCAACGAATTCCTGACGGCGCGGGTCGACCTCGAGCGAGTCGAGGTAATCGGCGAGGGCTCGACCGGCCTCTTTGAGCGGAATCAGCGCCTCATCCACCAACGCAATGGCGGGGCTCAGCTTCGGGTCGAGATCCGCAACCGGACGCAGCGTGGCGACAGCGCGGCCGACAAGGGCATGGGCATCGTGGCCTTCGCCCTCGTACAGGAAGCCCAGCGCAGCTTGTGCGGATTGGGCGAGGCGGCCGCGGTGCGCGAGTCGCTGTGACTCGGCGAGCAACTGGTCGACTTCACCGCTCTCGAGCGACAAGGCCGCGAGTTCCTGCACCTGATAACGCAGCAAGTCCAGCCGTGAATCGCGATCGCTGGCCGCGCCGCGCAGGGTCAGCAGTTCTTTGTCTAAGGTGCGCAACTGCCGCGCCAGATCGGCCACAGGCGTGAGGAGCTCGCTATGTCCGCCGTGCGCGTCGACCAAGTCGCGCTGCGCTTCGCGGCGGGTCAGCGTCAGGAATTCCTGCTGGCCGTGAATGTCGATCAGTCGTTCACCGAGTGCGCGCACCTGCTGAAGTGGCTGGGTTTGTCCGTTGATGTAGGCACGCGAGCGGCCGTCGCTGCCGATGGTCCGGCGCAAGATCACCTCGCCGTCCTCATCGAGTTCCTGTTCACGCAACCAAGCGCGTGCTGCAGCATTGCCGGTGAGGTCGAAAACCGCTGAAATCTCGGCGCGTTCGCAACCGTGCCGTACCACCCCTGCATCCGCGCGGGCGCCGATCGCCAGCATCACCGCATCGACGAGGATGGATTTGCCTGCACCGGTCTCGCCGGTGAGTGCAGTAAGACCGGCTGATAGTTCCAGTTCAGCTGACTCGATGATCGCAAAGTCGCGGATTTGCAGTTGGGTCAGCATGATAAATCCGGGCGGCCTTGGCGACCGCCACGTCCCCAGTGCAACTTGGAGCGCAAGATTCGGAAATAGTCGTATCCGGGAGGATGGAGCAGGGTGACGCGCTTCGGCGAGGGCTCGATCACCAACCGTCCATCGACCGGCAAGTCACCGAGCAAGACACCATCGCAGGTGATTTCCGCGCGGATGGGTGCTTGGGCGATCAGTCGTAGTTCAATCACCGATTGGCCTCCCACGACGAGTGGTCGGTCAGAGAGCGTGTGCGGTGAAATGGGCGCAATCACGGTGGCGTCGATGTCGGGCGTTAAGATCGGGCCGCCGCAGGAGAGGGCGTATGCGGTCGAACCGGTCGCCGTTGACACCACAAGTCCATCACCGCCGTGTGCATTGACGAAGTGACCATCGATGAAGCTCTCAAAATCAAGCATCCGGCCCGTCTCGCGCTTCTGCAACACGACGTCGTTCAAAGCGAGCGCGACGCGTTCCTCGCCATCGACGGTCACCAGACGCGCACACAGTGTGCGGCGCACGTCGCGGGTGTAGCGGCCGTCAAGGACATCATCAAATCGCTCGATCATCTCAGCCGCGGAAATGTCTGCTAAGAATCCCAGCCGCCCACGGTTGATACCGAGTAGCGGCACATCCGCATTGCCGAGGAGACGGGCGGTGTAGAGCAAGGTGCCATCACCGCCCACCGAAACCAACAGGTTGGCCTGCGTGGCGAGAGTGCTTTCCGCGCAGCGCTCCACGCCTGGGTCGAAGGGCAGATCGCAAGCCTCATCCACCAGCACGCGTATCCCGCGCGACCAGGCATGCTGCGCCAGCGCAACCAGCGCCTCGGCGACGGGCGGATCGGCCGGGCGGCCGACGAGAGCGATGCAGGGGAATTGAGGATTCATGAGCCTAAACGTTAGCACGATGGGATGGCAGTCTGCCTGTCGGCGCGCACTGACGACGCGGATCCGCCTTGACCTACCGTGAGCGCGTCGATAGATTTTCCGGCGGCGGAAAAACGTGATCCTCCACAGAGGTTTAGACGGTATGAGTGGTGATCAGCGCAGCATCGGGCGGGACGGGGGTGAGACGCCTCATCGTCTGAGCGAGCGGGCGGAAACCCTGCTGAACGCGTTGGTCGGCGCTTATATCCGCGACGGCCAGCCGGTCGGCTCGCGTACCCTGACCCGGGAGTCCGGTTTGACGGTGAGTTCGGCGACCGTGCGCAATGTGCTCGCGGACCTCGAGGATTTCGGATTTTTGAGTTCGCCGCACACGAGCGCGGGCCGTATTCCGACCGACAAGGGTTACCGCGTCTTTGTGGATGCACTCTTGAAGCTCAAGCCGGCGGAGTATGACCGGGAGATCCTGCGCACCTTGCAGGCGCGTTTCGGCGCGAGCGCCGACGACCCGCGGCAATTGGTCGCGACAGCGTCCCAGTTCCTGTCCAATTTCACGCAGTTGGCAGGTGTCGTGACAGTTCCCCGGCAGACGCATGCGGCGGTGACCCAGATTGAGTTTATGCCGCTGTCCGAGAACCGGGTCTTGGCCATCATGGTGGTCAACGGTCGAGAGGTGCAGAACCGGATCCTGAAACTGTCGCGGCCCTACAATCCCGAGGAGTTGCGACGCGCCGCCGGCTTCCTCAACGAACAGTTTGCGGGGCGGGAGATGGAGGCGATCCGACATCAGATCCTGCGGCAGTTGCAGGAGACCCGAACCTCGATGAATGACCTCATGAGCGACGCCATTTCCATGGCCGAGGCCATGATGGGCCCGGCGGACGGTACTGCCCGGCCCGACGTCGTGATCGCGGGTGAGACGAACCTCATGGGCGTGGCCGAATTGTCCAGCGTCGACAAGTTGCGGCGTCTTTTTGATGCGTTCAATGAAAAGCGGGACATCCTACATTTGCTCGACCAATGTCTGCAGGCGGATCGCGTGCAAATCTTTATCGGTCGGGAGTCTGGTTACGGCATCTTGGACGACTGCAGCGTCGTCACCGCCCCGTACACCGTCGACAATGAGGTGGTTGGGGTCTTGGGCGTCATTGGGCCGACACGCATGGCCTACGAGCGCGTGATCCCCATTGTCGACCTCACCGCACGCTTGTTGGGTTCGGCCCTCAATCAGAACCGCTGAGGTGCGCTGCATTGGCCGATTTTGTGGCCGGGGCGGCCCGATTGCCCCGTCTGCAGGCTGGATAGGCGCCTAGCAGGGCGAACGTGCGAACGGCCGTGGCTCTTGAATCACGCCGTGGGAGTCCCCATCCTCCGCGCCGGGCGTGTTGCGCCCGACCTGTGACCTGGAGATGGCATTCATGACCGACGAAATTTCCGAGGCGGCTGGCACTGAGTCCGCAGTCCCGGCCGACCCTCAAGCCGACGCGCTCGCGACGGCAACGGCGAAGGCCGACGAACACTACGCCCAGTACGTGCGGGTTCTTGCGGAATTCGACAATTATCGCAAGCGCTCGGCCCGTGAGCTCGACCAGGCCCGCCAGTTCGCTGTGGAGCGGTTTGCTCAGGAATTGCTCCCGGCCATGGACGGATTCGAGCTCGCCATCGCCAACGGCGCGGGCGCTGATGTGGCCAGCCTGATTGAAGGACAGAGTGCGACGCTGCGCTTGCTGCAGAAGGCGTTTGAGAAGGCCGGCATCCGTGAGCTGGCACCCGAGGCCGGTAGTCCGTTCAATCCGGAAGAACACGAGGCCATGGTGGCGCAGCCAACCGGCGAGATGCCGGCGAACTCTGTCGTCGTGACCATCCAGAAGGGCTACGCCCTCAACGGCCGCGTGCTGCGCGCCGCTCGGGTCATCGTCTCGCGCGCACTGGACGCTTGAGAACGCGATAAGCGTCCCCATCTAGGCTGCCAACACTATTCAGTTTCCCCTTGAGGAGCACCGTATGTCTAAGGTAATCGGCATTGACCTCGGCACGACCAACTCGTGCGTGGCGGTCATGGAGGGCGGCAAGCCCAAAGTCATCGAGAACAGCGAGGGCGATCGCACAACCCCGTCGATCATCGCGTTCACGAAAGATGACGAAGTGTTGGTCGGTCAGTCGGCCAAGCGTCAGGCGGTGACCAACCCGCAGAACACCCTCTATGCCGTGAAGCGACTGATCGGTCGCAAGTTCGGCGACGACGTCGTGCAGCGCGACCTCGATATGGTGCCGTACAAGATTTCCAAGGCCGACAACGGCGATGCATGGGTCGAGGCTCAGGGCAAGGCCATGGCGCCACCCGAGATCTCGGCACGTGTCCTCATGAAGATGAAGAAGACGGCCGAGGACTACCTGGGCGAGACCGTCACCGAGGCCGTCATCACGGTACCGGCCTACTTCAACGACTCGCAGCGTCAGGCGACCAAGGACGCCGGTCGCATCGCGGGCTTGAACGTGAAGCGCATCATCAACGAGCCGACGGCCGCCGCACTCGCGTACGGTCTCGACAAGTCGGGTGGTGATCGCAAGATCGCGGTGTACGACTTGGGCGGTGGCACCTTCGACATCTCCATCATCGAGATTGCAGAAGTCGACGGTGAGCGTCAGTTCGAGGTGCTCTCGACCAACGGCGATACGTTCTTGGGTGGTGAGGACTTCGACCGTCGCATCATCGATTTCATCGCCGATGAGTTCAAAAAGGAGTCCGGCGTTGATGTGCGCAAGGACCCGTTGGCCATGCAGCGCCTCAAGGAAGCCGGCGAAAAGGCGAAGATCGAATTGTCCTCGAGCCAGCAGACGGATATCAATCTGCCGTACATCACGGCGGATGCCTCGGGTCCGAAGCACCTGAACGTCAAGCTGACGCGCGCGAAACTCGAGTCGCTGGTAGAGGATCTCGTCAACCGCACGATCGGCCCCTGCCGCACGGCGGTTAAGGATGCCGGTGTGTCGCTCTCCGACATCGCGGAAGTCATTCTGGTCGGCGGTCAGACCCGCATGCCGCTCGTCCAGAAGGCGGTGAAGGACTTCTTCGGCAAGGAGCCACGCAAGGACGTCAACCCAGACGAAGCCGTCGCCGTGGGTGCCGCCGTGCAGGGTGGTGTGTTGTCGGGTGAAGTGAAGGACGTGCTGCTCCTCGACGTCACGCCGCTCTCGCTGGGTATCGAGACGCTCGGCGGCGTGATGACCAAGCTCATCGAGAAGAACACGACGATCCCGACGAAGGCGTCGCAGGTGTTCTCGACCGCCGACGATAATCAGCCGGCCGTGACCATCCACGTGTTGCAGGGCGAGCGTGATCGCGCGCACGACAACAAGTCGCTGGGGCGCTTCGACCTCACCGATATTCCGTCGGCTCCGCGCGGCATGCCGCAGATTGAAGTGACCTTCGATATCGACGCCAATGGCATCCTGCATGTCTCGGCGAAAGACAAGGGCACCGGCAAGGAGCAGAAGATCGTCATCAAGGCCTCGTCGGGTCTGTCGGAGGACGAGATCAAGCGGATGGTGGCGGATGCCGAGGCCCATGCGGCTGAGGACAAGAAGTTCCGTGAGCTGGTCGATACCCGCAATCGGGCCGATGCGCTGGTCCACCAGGTCGATAAGTCCTTGAAGGACCTCGGCGACAAGGTCTCCGGTGAAGATCGCGCCAAGGTCGAGGCGGCCCTGTCGGATCTGAAGACGGCGATGACGGCGGACGAGAAGGACGCGATCGACGCCAAGGCGCAGGCGCTGTCGACGGCTGCCGGCGATATCCTGCAGCGTGCTCAGGCGGGTGCTGCGGAAGGCGCCGCTTCGGCTGCAGGTGCGGCTGGGTCAGCGAAAGACGACGTGCTCGACGCCGAGTTCGAAGAAGTGAAGAACAAAGATCACAAGGCCTGAGGGCCCTAAGATCGGCGATGATGATCGTGCCGCCGCAGACGGGTTCGTCTGCGGCGGCATTCTGGTTTTAAGGGTGAGGCATGGCTAAGCGCGATTATTACGAAGTCCTTGAACTGGCCAAGACCGCTTCCGAGGCCGACATTAAGAAGGCGTACCGTCGCCTTGCGATGAAGTTTCATCCGGACCGAAACCCCGGTGATGCGGCCGCGGAAGAGTCGTTCAAGGAGGCCAAAGAGGCCTACGAGATTCTGTCGGATCCGCAAAAGCGAGCGGCATACGACCAGTTTGGTCACGCGGGGCTAAACCAGCAGCACGGCGGCGCGGGAATGGATCCCGGCGAGGCCTTCGGCGACATCTTTGGGGAAGTCTTCGGTGACATCTTCGGCGGTGGCCGTCGCGGCGGGGGCCGTCAGGTCTTCCGCGGCGCTGACCTGCGCTATGAACTGGAATTGGATCTCGAGCAGGCGGTGTTTGGCCACAGCAGCGAGATCGATATCACGACGTTGGTGGAGTGCGAACCCTGCGGCGGTAATGGCGCCGCCAAAGGCACGACACCGACCCGTTGCGCGACGTGCGCCGGTACCGGGCAGGTGCGCATGCAGCAGGGCTTCTTCGCGGTGCAGCAACCCTGCAGTCGCTGCAAGGGTCGCGGTACCCTCATTGAGATGCCCTGCGACCACTGCTACGGCCACGGTCGGGTGCGTAAGTCGCGCACCTTACAGGTCAAGATTCCCGCCGGTGTCGACACGGGTGATCGCATTCGGCTCTCGGGTGAGGGTGAAGCCGGCCGCAATGGTGGCCCGCCGGGCGATCTGTACGTCGAGGTGGCGGTTCGCAAGCACGCCATCTTCGAGCGCGAGGGCGCGGACTTGTCGTGTGAGGTGCCCATCACCTTCACAACGGCGGCCTTGGGCGGGGAGGTCGAAGTGCCGACCCTCGAAGGCAGCGCGAAGATCAAAGTGCCGGCTGAAACCCAGTCGGGTCGTATGTTCCGGCTGCGCGACCAGGGTGTTCGACCGGTGCGGGGAGGCAGTCGCGGCGATCTGTACTGCCGCGTCGTGATCGAAACGCCGGTCAACCTGTCGGGCGAACAGAAGGATTTGTTGCGCCAGTTCGAGGCGACCCTAAAGGGCGATCCCTCGCGGCATAATCCGCGCGAGTCGTCTTGGTTGGACGGCGTGAAGAGCTTCTTCGGATCCAAATGACACACGCGAACCCACCCATTCGGATGGCTCTGTATGGCGCGACCGGCCGGATGGGCCATGGTCTGATCCGCGCCATACACGACAGCACGGACTATCGATTGGTCGCCGCCATAGCCTCGCCCGGTAGCCCCGTCTTGGGTAGCGACGCGGGCACCTCTGCCGGACTGCCGAGCCCATTGGGTTTGGCGCTCACGAGTCATGTTGCAGAGGGGCTCGATGAGGCGGACGTCGCGATCGATTTTTCGATTGCCGGCGCCGTCGAGAGCCATCTGGCGGCCTGTGCGGCTGCCGGGGTGGGTCTGGTCATCGGCACGACGGGACTGTCGGCGCAGACCCTGATTGCGGTGGAAGAGGCGAGCCTGCGGATCCCCGTGCTGGTGGCTGCAAACACGAGTCTTGGCATTAATTTATTAGCGCAACTGATTGAAAAAACAGCCGCTTTGTTGCCTAAAGATTACGATATTGAGATCTTTGAAGCGCACCATCGCTATAAAGTCGACGCGCCATCGGGCACCGCCCTGCAGCTGGGTTCAGCGGCGGCGCGGGGGCGCGGCGAGACCCTGGAGGCCGTCGATATGGACCGGCGGGGTGCCCGCGCGGCCGGTTCGATAGGCTTTTCCGTCCTGCGGGGCGGCGACATCGTCGGCGAACACACAGTGTACTTCGCGGGTCCGGGCGAGCGGATTGAGATCACCCACCGCGCACATGACCGGATGACCTTTGCCTATGGCGCCTTGCGGGCGGCTGCGTGGCTGGCGGGTCGTCCGCCGGGCCGCTACACCATGGCGGATGTTCTCGAACTGGGTTGATGCGCCGACGAAGCCGTGGCGGCGACCGCCCGGGCAGCAGGACGGCTGAGCCTAGGCTAATTTGCTCGGACACCTGACTCATGCATGATGACTCCCTCAACCGGGGGGTACTCATGAGTCAGGTCGTGGACAGTTGGATGCTGGGGCGGGCGCGAGTGCATCGCATTGAAGAGTGGTGCGGACCCTTCCTCACGCCGCACCTGTTGTTTGCCGGTTTTGATGCCGATGCCTATGCCGCCTGCAAGGCGGCGGTGCCTCCTGAGTACCTCGATGCCGCCAGTGATGCGTTGCTGGCGCGATTACAGAGTTGGGTCATCGAGCTGGACGGCGTGCGCGTATTGATCGACACCGGTGCAGGCAACGACAAGGTTCGTCCGGGCATTCCGCTCTTTGGTGGCTTGCAGACGCCCTTTCTGGAGCGCCTAGCGTCCGCCGGCTTCGAGCCTGAGGGCATTGACCTCGTGGTCTGCACGCACTTGCATGTGGATCACGTGGGTTGGAATACCCGCTGGGTCGACGATCGATGGCAGCCAACCTTCCCGCGTGCGCGCTACGTTTTCCCGCAAGCCGATGCTGAGTATTGGGATCCGCAACGCGCTGAGCTCTATCCGCAGAAGATCGGCGCTGCCGTGAACGAAGGGTTCTTTGACGACAGCGTGCGGCCGATCTTGGACGCAGGCCTCGCTGAGCTGGTGGCCGGCCCACACGAATTACTGCCCGGCCTGCGGCTCGATCCCGCACCGGGGCATACGCCGGGCAGCACGGTGATCACGCTCGAGAGTGCCGGCGAGCACGCCCTCTTCGTGGGTGACGTCGTGCACCATCCCCTGCAGGTCTTTAACCCCGACTGGAACAGCATCTTCTGTGAGGATGCCACCCAAGCGCGTCAGACGCGCCGGGCGGTCTTGGAGCGGGCGGCTGATCTTGGGGCTGTGCTCGTGCCGGCGCACTTCGCCGGACAGCACCGGACGCGTGTGCAGCGAACCGCGACCGGTTTGCGGCCTGTGGGGCTCGATGGCGTGGGGCTTTGAGGCGCTCGCGGGCTAGCTCAGAATCTGCTCGGCCAGCCAGACGTACGAGGGTATGCCGAGCAGCAGGTTCAACGGAAACGTGATACCCAATGACAGCCCGAAGTACAGGGGCGGGCGGGCCTCGGGGATGGCCTCTCGCAGCACGGCCGGTACGGCGATGTACGAGGCGCTGGCGGCCAGCACCATCAGAAGCGCGCCGTTGCCTGGGCTCAAGTGCAGCAGGCGCGCAACTCCCAAGGCCAGCGTAGCGTGCACGATCGGCGCGCCAATGGCATAGCCGACAAGCCACCGCGAGGTGCCGCGCAGCGACGGCAGGTTGCGCGCGGTTAAGAGGCCCATATCGAGCAAGAAGAAAGCCAGCATGCCCTTGAAGAGGTCCCCCGAGAATGGCTGCATAGCGGCCTTGCCGGTGTCGCCCGTCAGCATGCCGACGGCCATCGCGCCGAGCAGCAGCAGCTGTGCACCGTCAGTGAGGGATTCGTGCAGCGTCTGGCGCAGCGAGGGCGGTGGTGGGGTGTGCGCGCCGGGTAGTCGCCGTCGACGGCGCAGCGCGTTGGCGCCCAAGACCGCGATCAGAATGGCCGGCGACTCCATGAGCGCCATGGCAGCGGCCATATGGCCCCCGTAGGGGATGCCCTGATGCTCCAAGGTCTGCACGGCAGTCACAAAAGTGACGGCGCTGACCGATCCGTAGGTGGCTGCGACCGCCAGCGCATCGAACCCTGACACGTAACGCCGCAGGATCAGGAAGCCGAGGAGGGGTACGAGTATCGCCAGCGCGAACGCAGCCGCGAGACTCGTTCCGACCTCCCAAGTCATGCCGGAGTGGGCGAGCGCAAAGCCGCCCTTGAGTCCGAGCGCCATCAGCAGATAGAGCGACAGAAATCGGGCGATGGCCGGGGGGATCTCCAGGTTCGAGCGGACCAGCCCCGCCAGTAAGCCGAAGACGAAGAATAAGATCGCCGGGTCGAGCAGAGTGTGCATGGGGTACCTCCTGGCGGCGCAGACTACGGACCCTGACAAATCAGGTAAAATAGATTTAATAGTATTAATACATAGATAAAAACCTATGCATGTTTCTTATCGACAGCTGCGTCTCTTTGCCGCGCTCGCCGACACCGGCAGCGTGACGGGCGCCGCCCGATCCTTGCATGTCACCCAACCCACCGCCTCGATGGCGCTCAAAGACATGGCAGAGGCCATCGGCTTGCCGCTGTATGAAGTGGTCGGGCGTCGGGTGATGCTCACGCAGGCCGGTCAGGCCTTGGCGGCCACGGCGCGGGAGATGACCGCCACCTGGGGCCGGTTCGAGCAGACCGTCGATGCGTTCAAAGGACTCACCCGCGGCACCCTCAAAGTGGCGGTCGTCAGCACGGCCAAGTACTTCATGCCGCGCTTGATCGGCGCCTTCTGTGATCGTCATCCGGGCATCGATATTTCTCTAGAAATACACAATAGAAACGGAGTTTTACAGAGAATTCATGAGAATTTAGATGACTTATACATCATGTCTCAGCCGCCACGTGGCGCGGACCTTCAGGACACCGTGTTCCTGGATAATCCGTTGGTCCTGATCGCGGCTGTCGGGGATCCGTTAACAACCACCAGCCGTATCCCGCTGGCGAGCCTTGCGGGCCGGCGCTTTGTCCTACGCGAGGTCGGGTCCGGGACCCGAATGGCGGGAGACCAATTCTTTCGGGTGCACCAATTCCAGCCCGACGTCCGCCTGCAACTCGGCAGCAATGAAGCCATCAAAGAGGCCGTTGCGGGCGGCCTCGGGCTCGGTGTGGTCTCGAGGCACGCGCTGCACGGGCTCGCTGGAGAGCACGGCGTGGTGGCCGTCGACGTGGAAGGGTTCCCCATCGGCACGCACTGGCACCTGGTGCATCGGGCGCAGACGCAGCTCGCGCCGGTGGCAGCGGCGTTTCGGCAGCATCTGTTGGCGACGCCGACAGCAGACTTTCTGCCGTTGGATTCGAAAGCCTCCAGACCGCCCACGGCCCGTGCCGAATAAGGCGTCAGAAGCGCCCAGCCGAGGCGACTCAAGACTGGTACGAGAGACCCCAGTGCCGTAGAATATCGACCCGGATCGAAATCCACGCGTAACGACCGAAGCGGGCGGAGTCTACACACGGACTCCACCCGCTTTGCACATCTACGCCCTGCACGGGGTGTAGAGGCTGCTCGCGTGCCGCTCGCCTCGGGAGAATGAGCCGTTGACGACGTCCGCTGTACTTGCCCTCGAAGATGGCTCGGTATTTAAAGGTGTTTCCGTTGGCGCCAATGGCCAGACGGTCGGTGAAGTCGTGTTCAACACGGCCATGACCGGCTATCAGGAAATCCTGACCGACCCGTCTTACACCCGTCAGATCGTGACCCTGACGTATCCCCATATTGGCAACTACGGCACCACGCCGGAGGACATGGAAGCCGGGGGCATCTACGCTGCCGGTCTCGTGATCCGCGATTTGCCGGCGCTGCATTCGAGCTGGCGTGCGGCGGAGTCGCTCGGCGACTTCCTCAAGCGGGGCAATACGGTGGCGATCGCCGATATCGACACCCGCCGCCTGACCCGCATACTGCGCAGCAAAGGCGCGCAGGCCGGTTGCATCATGACCGGCGAGTCGGTCGACGTGGACGCGGCCATAGCCGCGGCCCGTGCGTTCCCCGGCCTCAAGGGAATGGACCTGGCGAAGGTAGTCACCACCGGCGAGTCCTACCAGTGGAACGAAGGAACCAACTGGGTGGGTGAAAGCCCGCGTCCGGCGCGACAGGGCAGTCGTTTGCATGTGGTCGCGTACGACTACGGCGTGAAGCGCAACATTCTGCGCATGCTGGCCGACCACGGCTGCCGCGTCACCGTGGTGCCCGCGCAGACACCGGCTGCAGACGTCTTGGCCATGAATCCTGATGGCATTTTCCTCTCGAACGGCCCAGGCGATCCCGAGCCGTGCGATTACGCCATCGCGGCGATCCGCACATTCCTGACCACGGGTATCCCGGTGTTCGGTATATGCTTGGGCCATCAGTTGCTCGGGCTCGCCGCCGGCGCAAAGACGGTCAAGATGAAGTTCGGTCACCACGGCGCGAACCATCCGGTTCAGGCGCTCGATAGCGGCCGCGTTTTGATCACGAGCCAGAACCACGGCTTCGCGGTTGATGAGACAACGCTACCGGCGAATGTCCGTGCCACGCATCGGTCATTGTTCGACGGTTCGCTGCAGGGCCTCGAACTCACCGACCGTCCGGCCTTCAGCTTCCAGGGACATCCCGAAGCAAGCCCCGGTCCGCACGATGTCGCGGGCCTCTTCGGCCACTTTGTGGACCTGATGGTGGCGCACGCCAACCGCGCCCCGACCGCCTGACGAGAAAGCGAACGACATGCCCAAGCGTACAGACCTTAAAAGCATCCTTATCATCGGCGCCGGCCCGATCGTCATCGGCCAGGCTTGCGAGTTTGACTACTCCGGTGCACAGGCCTGTAAGGCGCTGCGCGAGGAGGGCTACCGCGTCATTCTCGTGAATTCGAATCCGGCCACGATCATGACGGATCCGGAAACGGCCGATGCCATCTACATCGAGCCGGTTCAGTGGCGCACCGTTGCCCGCATCATTGAGAAGGAGCGCCCGGATGCGGTGCTACCGACGATGGGCGGCCAGACGGCGCTGAACTGCGCGCTGGATCTGGTGCGCGAGGGCGTTCTGGAGAAGTTCAACTGCGAATTGATCGGTGCCTCCCGCGAGGCGATCGACATGGCCGAAGATCGCGAATTGTTCCGCGAAGCCATGAAGGACATCGGCCTTGAAACCGCCAAGGCTCACGTCGTGCATTCGATGGAAGAGGCACTCGCCACGCAGTCGGAGATCGGTTACCCCACGGTCATCCGCCCGTCCTTTACGCTCGGTGGCAGCGGCGGTGGCATCGCCTACAACCGCGAAGAGTTTGAAACGATCGTGGCGCGTGGCCTCGATGCATCCCCCACTTCCGAAGTGCTGTTGGAAGAGTCGGTGTTGGGATGGAAAGAGTACGAGATGGAAGTGGTCCGCGATTCGGCGGACAACTGCATCATCATCTGCTCTATTGAGAACGTCGATCCAATGGGCGTGCACACCGGTGACTCGATCACCGTGGCACCTGCCCAGACGCTGACCGATAAGGAATACCAGCGCCTGCGCGATGCGTCGATCGCGGTGCTGCGCAAGATCGGCGTTGATACCGGTGGCTCGAATGTGCAGTTCGCGGTCAGTCCCCATGACGGCCGCGTGCTTGTCATTGAGATGAACCCGCGCGTGTCGCGTTCGTCAGCGTTAGCCTCGAAGGCGACGGGATTCCCGATTGCCAAGGTCGCCGCCAAACTCGCCGTCGGCTTCACGCTCGATGAACTGAAGAACGACATCACCGGCGGGCTCACGCCTGCTTCGTTCGAGCCGGCGATCGACTATGTGGTCACGAAGATCCCGCGGTTCACGTTCGAGAAGTTCCCGGGCGCCAACGCACGCTTAACGACGCAGATGAAGTCGGTCGGTGAGGCGATGGCCATCGGTCGCACCTTCCAAGAGTCGGTGCAAAAAGCCTTGCGGAGCTTGGAGACCGGTCTGAACGGTTTCAACGAGCAGATCGCCTTGCCGCTCACCGACGAACGTGCGGCCGATCTCATCACCGAGTTGCGCCACGCTGGCTCCAATCGGTTGTTGTACGTCGCCGATGCCTTTCGTGCCGGATGGACGCTGGAGCGCGTGCACGAACTAACGGCGATCGACCCGTGGTTCCTCGTGCAGATCGAGGACATCGTGCGTGAGGAAGGGCGTGTCCGTGACGGTGGCCTTGAGTCGCTGGACGCCGACCGCATGCGTGCATTGAAGCGCAAGGGTTTTGCCGATGGCCGCTTGGCGCGCCTCGTGGGCGTGACCGAAACCGACGTGCGCACGCGTCGTCATGGCTTGGGTATCTTCCCGGTCTATAAGCGTGTCGACACCTGCGCGGCGGAATTCGCGACCACGACGGCGTATCTGTACTCAACCTATGAGGAAGAGTGCGAAGCCGAACCGACCGATCGGCGCAAGATCATGATTCTGGGCGGCGGACCGAATCGCATCGGGCAAGGCATTGAGTTCGATTATTGCTGCGTGCACGCGGCGCTGGCGCTGCGCGAGGATGGTTTTGAAACCATCATGGTCAATTGCAATCCGGAGACCGTATCGACGGATTACGACACCTCGGATCGACTCTATTTCGAACCGCTGACGTTTGAAGACGTCATGGAAATCATCGGGAAGGAGAAGCCGGCGGGCGTGATCGTGCAGTACGGCGGTCAGACGCCGCTCAAGCTCGCGCGCGCGCTCGCAGCTGCCGGAGCGCCGATCGTCGGTACGACGCCGGACGCGATCGACGTCGCGGAAGATCGTGAGCGCTTCCAGAAACTGATTGCAGAACTGGGCCTGCGTCAGCCGGCTAACGCCACGGCGCGTGCAGAAGAACAGGCGGTTGAACTGGCGCGTGAGGTGGGCTACCCGCTCGTGGTCCGTCCGTCCTATGTGCTGGGTGGTCGTGCGATGGAGGTCGTTTTCAACGAAGACGACCTGCGCACCTACATGAACGAAGCGGTCAAGGTCAGCAACGATAGCCCTGTGCTGCTCGATCGCTTCCTCGATTTCGCTGTCGAAGTCGACGTCGATGCCATCTGCGACGGTGAGGATGTGCTGATCGGCGGCATCATGGAGCATATCGAACAGGCGGGCGTGCACTCGGGCGACTCCTCGTGCTCGCTGCCGCCGTATGCGCTCTCACCGGATCTGCAGGACGAATTGCGTGCGCAGACCGTGGCGATGGCGCGTGCGCTGAACGTGGTCGGCTTGATGAACGTGCAGTTCGCCATCCAGGCCGGTGTGGTCTATGTCTTGGAAGTGAATCCGCGCGCCTCGCGCACGGTGCCCTTCGTGTCCAAGGCCACGGGTCGCCCGTTGGCCAAGATTGCGGCGCGCGTGATGGTGGGCCGTTCGCTTGAGGCTCAGGGAATCGCCGGTGAAATCGTGCCCGGATTCTATTCGGTCAAGGGTCCCGTCTTCCCGTTCGCCAAATTCCCCGAGGCCGATCCGATCTTGGGGCCGGAAATGAAGTCCACGGGTGAAGTCATGGGCACGGGCCGGACCTTCGGCGAAGCCTATGCCAAGGCACAGGCTGGCGCCGGTATTGTCCTGCCGCGCAAGGGCGTTTGCTTTATCTCAGTTCGCGAGCGCGACAAGCCCTTTGCAGCGCCGCTGGCGCGAGATCTGATCGCTCGCGGTTTCGACATCGTCGGCACCGAGGGCACCGCACGTGCGCTGGGCGCCGAGGGGATTGCCTGTCGCAAAGTGTTGAAGGTTCGCGAGGGCCGCCCGCATATTGTGGACATGATCAAGAACGATGAGATCGACCTAATTGTGAATACCACCGAAGGTAAGCACGCCGTACGCGAATCGCGTTCGATTCGCCGTGAGGCGGTCGCGCGCAGGGTGACGTATTACACGACGGTCGCTGCGGCCCGCGCGACATGTGAAGCGTTGGATCATTTGGAGGCGGTCGATGTGAATCGGCTGCAGGATCTGCACAAGGAACTCCTCTCGTGAAGCGTCCCCCCATCACTGTGCGTGGCGCCGAGCGTCTGCGCGCTGAATTGAAGCGTCTGAAGTCCGAGGACCGTCCAGCCGTCATCCGCGCCATCGCCGAAGCGCGTGGCCACGGCGATCTGTCCGAGAACGCCGAATACCATGCGGCGCGTGAGAATCAGGGCTTCATCGAAGGGCGAATCGCCGAAATCGAAAGCCGGCTGTCCAATGCCGAGGTCATCGACGTCGCGAAGCTGCCGCAGAATGGTCGGGTTGTGTTCGGCGTAACCGTGGATCTGGAGGGTCAGGCCGACGGTGTGGCGGTGACCTATCAGATCGTCGGTGAGGACGAGGCAGATATTCGACAGAATCTCATCGCGATTACCTCGCCGATTGCGCGTGCGTTGATCGGCAAGGAAGAGGGCGATGTGGTCGACGTGCAGGCCCCCGGTGGCGTGCGCTCGTACGAGATCGTCGCCGTTCGCTACGAATGAGGCTCGCGCGCCAACTGTTGCTGGCGCTGCTTTGCGGGCTACTGGTCACCGTGGGCGGGGTGGTGGCGCCGACCCTGTTCGTCATTCTGGATGATCGAGCCGCTGCCGGGCGGATTGCCGGGTCGCTGTTTCACGTGACCAACTGGATCACGATTGGACTGATCGTTGCGGTGCTGGCCACCGGCGGTGGCACGCGCCTGACGCGGCAGGCGCTGCTTGTGTTGCTGTCGCCCGCCATACTGCTCGCCGTCAGCGAGTGGGGCTTGCACCCGTTGATCGAGGCGCAAAAAGCCGCGGCGGGCACGCATACCCTGATCTTCGCAGTCCTCCATGGTGTGTCAGGTGCCGTGTTCGGACTGGCGACACTGGCCGCGTGGGCCGCGTTGATTCGGGAACTGCGCGCTGCCTGAGCGGTCAATCGGGCAGGATGACCCGGGCCAATTGCGGATTGCGGCGGTAGAAGAGGCCGACATTGCCGATGCGTTGCACGAGTGCGCTCGACGTGCGCTCAGCCAGCAGGTCGAGTGCCGTGTTGCGGTCATCCCGCTCGCCCACGCGGGCACGAACCTTGATGAGTTCGTGGTCGGTGAGGGCACGGTCCATCTCGGCGACGACTGCGTCGGTGAGGCCGTTGTTGCCGAGGGCGACGACCGGGTTCAGGGCATGCCCGAGGCGGCGCAGGTATTTCTTCTGTCGTTCAGAGAGTTGCATGAGCGGGAGTATAGTGCAGACGCACCCCCAAGAGGCCGGTTCAGACGATGTCCAAACGCAGTAAATCCAGTCGACGTTGGCTGCAGGAGCATGAATCCGACGCCTACGTGCAGCGCGCCCGCAAGGAAGGCATGCGCTCGCGGGCGGCATTCAAGCTCGAAGAGCTCGACGAAGAGGAGCGACTGCTCAAGCCCGGCATGGTGGTAGTGGATCTGGGTGCCGCGCCGGGTGGCTGGAGTCAGTACGCCGGCAAGGTGCTGAATGGTAAAGGATTTGTGGCCGCCCTCGACATCTTGCCGATGGATGCATTGCCCGGGGTGGAGTTCATCCATGGCGACTTCCGCGAGCCGGGTCCCTTAGCCGAATTGCATCGTTTGCTCGATGGACGGCCAGTGGACCTTGTGATGTCAGATATGGCCCCCAATATGAGCGGCATCGACGCGGTGGACCAACCGCGGCAACTGTACCTGTGCGAACTCGCCCTCGAGTTCTGTCGCGAGGTGTTGAAGCCCGGTGGGTCCTATCTGGCCAAAGTGTTCCAGGGCGCCGGCTTCGATGCGTATTTGCGGTCGGTAAAGGCGGAGTTTGCGAAAGTGAAGATGAAAAAGCCGCCGGCATCGCGCGCGAGAAGCGCTGAAATGTACCTGCTCGCCACCGGCAAGCGTATCCTTTGAGGCCCGCGGGGCCGTCCGGGTTGGACGCCCCTTTCTGGAGTCAGCTTTGAAAGATTTCACGAAGAATATCTTCCTTTGGGGCGTGATCCTGCTCGTGCTCCTGACCGTGTTCGCCAATTTTGGCAACCGCTCGGCGCCGACGCCGGAGATCCCCTACTCGCAGTTCCTCACCGAGGTGGAGAACAACGCGGTCAGGACCGCCGTTTTGAAGGGGGAGGCGATCTCGGGTAACCGCACCAACGGCGATGCCTACATCACTTACAGCCCCGAGACCGATAACACGGCGCTGATCGGCTTTTTGAAGAAGCACGATGTGAATTTCAGTGCGCCGCCGCCGGAGAAATCCAGTTGGCTGACGCAGTTGTTTCTCTCCAGCTTCCCCGTTCTGCTGCTGATTGGCCTGTGGGTCTACTTCATGCGGCAGATGCAGGGTGGCGCGGGCGGTCGGGGGGCCATGAGCTTCGGCAAGAGCCGCGCGCGTCTCCTCAATGAAGAACAGGTCACGATTTCCTTTGCCGATGTGGCCGGTGTGGAAGAGGCCAAGGAAGAAGTCCGCGAAATCGTCGACTTTCTGAAAGACCCCGCCAAATTCCAAAAGTTGGGCGGCAAAATTCCGAAGGGCGTGCTCATGGTCGGCAGCCCCGGTACGGGTAAGACCCTGTTGGCGCGCGCGATCGCGGGCGAGGCCAAGGTACCGTTCTTCACGATTTCCGGATCCGACTTCGTCGAAATGTTCGTCGGCGTCGGCGCGTCCCGCGTCCGTGACATGTTCGAGCAGGCGAAGAAGCATGCGCCGTGCATCATCTTCATCGACGAAATCGATGCCGTGGGTCGTCATCGTGGCGCAGGCCTCGGCGGTGGTCACGACGAGCGCGAGCAGACCCTGAACCAGTTGCTCGTCGAAATGGACGGCTTTGAAGGCAGCGAGGGCATCATCGTCATCGCCGCCACCAACCGTCCGGACGTGTTGGATCCAGCCCTGCTGCGCCCGGGTCGTTTCGATCGGCAGGTCGTGGTGCCGTTGCCGGATGTGCGCGGTCGCGAGCAGATCTTGAAGGTCCACATGCGCAAGGTGCCCATCGGCGACGACGTGGACGCGATGGTCATCGCCCGCGGCACGCCGGGTTTCTCGGGCGCGGATCTTGCGAATCTGGTGAACGAAGCCGCCTTGTTCGCTGCACGCACGAATAAGCGGGTGGTCAACATGGCCGAGTTTGAGCGCGCGCGCGACAAGATCTACATGGGCGCAGAGCGCCGCTCCATGGTGATGTCGGAAGCCGAGAAGAAAATGACGGCCTACCACGAGGCGGGACATGCCATTGTCGGCTTCCTCGTGCCGGAGCATGACCCGGTGTACAAGGTCACGATCATTCCCCGCGGGCGGGCCTTGGGTGTCACGTGGTACTTGCCTGAACAGGACCGTTTGAGCCTGAGCAAGCGCCGTCTTGAGAGCAAGATATCCTCGGCGTTCGGCGGTCGTGTTGCAGAAGAACTGATCTTCGGTAGCGATGGCGTCACGACGGGTGCGCAGAGCGATATCGAATACGCCACCGAAATGGCGCGCAATATGGTGACCAAGTGGGGCCTGTCGGAGCGATTGGGCCCGCAGAGCTATACCGAAGACCAGGGCGAGGTGTTCTTGGGTCGCAGCGTGACGCAGCACAAGCAGGTCTCAGATGTCACCGCGCACGTCATTGACGAGGAAGTGCGACGGGTGATTGACGCTAACTATGCGCGGGCCAAGCATCTGCTCGAAACCAACCTGTCGAAGTTGCACGCGATGGCGGATGCCCTGATGCGCTACGAGACGATCGGCGACGATCAGATCCGCGACATCATGGACGGCCGCGATCCGCGGCCGCCGGCGGGTTGGGAAGGCGGCTCCAAGCCGAGCGATCCACCTCCGTCAGCTCCGGCCGGTGCGACCACAGGCCTGGGGGTTGGTACCCCGGCCAGCCAGCACTGACCGGTGCTGTGATGCAGTTGCGCGCCCGGTCGCGTCTGCTCGCGCTGGATGCGCCGGTCGTGATGGGCGTGCTCAACGTCACGCCCGATTCTTTTTCGGACGGCGGCCGCTATGTGCTGCCGGATGCGGCACTGGCGCAAGCGCGCCGGATGGTCGAGCACGGCGCGGCTATCGTCGACGTGGGCGGGGAGTCAACCCGTCCAGGGGCGGTGGTGCCCAGCGTGCAGCAGGAACTCGATCGGGTCATCCCCGTCGTTGAGCGCATCGCCCGTGAACTCGATGTGATGATTTCCGTCGATACCAGTCGACCCGAGGTGGTGGCGGCGGCGTGCGAGGCGGGGGCCCACCTGATAAATGATATTCGCGGCTTTCGCGATCCCGCGACCTTGGCGGCGGCGGCCGACGCGGGCGCGGCTGTTTGCGTGATGCACATGCAGGGCGAGCCCGACTCCATGCAGCGAGCCCCGACCTATCAGGATGTCGTGAGGGAGGTAGCTGACTACCTGGTGCAGCGCATCGCCGACTGCCGCTCGGCGGGCGTTTCAGCCGACGCGATCCTCATTGATCCCGGTTTTGGGTTTGGTAAGACACAAGATCACAATCTGACGTTATTTCGTGCGTTGGATCATTTCACGACGCTCGGCGCGCCGCTGTTGGTCGGTGTGTCCCGTAAGTCGATGGTAGGGCATCTGACCGGTGGGCGTCCGGTGGACCAGCGTCTCGCTGGCAGCGTCGCTTTGGCTGCGTTGGCGGCATCGCGCGGTGCCGCGGTGCTGCGAGCGCATGATGTGGCCGAAACCGTCGATGCCGTGCGCATCGGGGCCGCGGTGGGGCGTAGGCAGGGAGATCGTTGATGGGACTGCAGTACTTCGGAACGGACGGCATCCGCGGTCGCGTCGGCGACGCGCCGATGACCGTCGACTTCGCGCTGCGCCTCGCCAGTGCGGCTGCCAAGGTCTTGGCGCCCAACGGTGGGTCGGTGCTGATCGGCAAAGACACACGCGTTTCCGGCTATCTCTTCGAAGCCGCGCTCGAAGCGGGGTTCGTCGCGGCTGGCGTGGATGTGCGGCTGATCGGGCCGCTGCCGACGCCGGCGGTGGCCTACATGACGCAGCGGACCGGGTGTGATTTTGGCGTGATGATCAGTGCCTCCCACAATCCCTATGAAGACAATGGCATCAAGTTCTTCGACCGGGAGGGCGGCAAACTTTCGGATGCCACGGAAGCGGCGATTGAGGCTGAACTGGCGCAGGGCCCTTTGACAGTGCCCTCGCAACGACTCGGTCGCGCCACGCGCATTGATGATTCACGCTCGTTGTACCAAGAACATTGCCTCGCGACGGTCCCCAAGGGGCTGCGCTTGGATGGTCTGAAGCTGGTGGTCGACGGTGCGAATGGTGCGGCCTACAAGGTGGCGCCCCGCGTGTTTTCCGATTTGGGCGCCGACGTGGTGCCGATTGGCTGCTCACCGAATGGTCGCAACATCAATGACGGCTGCGGTTCGACCGCCCCGTCACTCTTGCAGTTGACGGTTCCGGGCGTGCGCGCGGATGCCGGGCTGGCGTTGGACGGCGATGGCGATCGTCTTGTGATGGTGGATCATCTGGGTCGCGTCATGGACGGTGACCAGTTGCTCTACATCATTGCCAAGGCGCGTCATGCGGCGGGTTTGCTGACGGGCCCCGTGGTGGGCACCGTGATGACGAATTTGGGACTCGAACATGCGTTGGGGCGACTCGGCATCCCGTTCCTGCGCGCCAAAGTCGGCGATCGCCATGTGCTTGAGATGTTGCGTGAGACCGGCGGTGTGATCGGCGGCGAAACCTCGGGTCATATCTTGTGTCTGGATCGCTCGACCACCGGTGATGGCATTGTCAGTGCCCTACAAGTGCTCGCGGTGATGCGCGAGACGGGCGCGTCGCTGGCGGAGTTGGCCACGGGCATGACGAAGTACCCACAGGTGCTGATCAATGTGGCCGTGGCCCGGCGGGTCGATCCAAAGTCCTTGCCCGCAGTCGTCACTGCCGTCGCCGTGGCGGAGGGGGAATTGGCGGGTACCGGACGAATTGTTCTGCGGCCCTCCGGCACTGAGCCCTTGATCCGGGTCATGGTGGAAGGGGAGGACCGGCACCTCGTTAAAACGATCGCCGAACGTCTCGCCGGCATCGTCGAGGCAGCCGCCGTTTGATCGGTGTGGTTTGATTTACACGGGCACGCGCGGGTATTCTCGCGCGCCTTCACGCGAGGATGGACTGCATGCGCCGACCCATGGTTGCTGGAAACTGGAAGATGCACGGTTCCCGTGAGGAGAACGCTCGTCTCGTCGCCGGCGTGATCGACGGCGTGAACGGCTGTGTCGCCGAAGTCCTGGTCTTCCCGCCTGCCGTGTATGTCGCGGAAGTGGCGCATCTGGCGGCCGGCAGTCCGGTGGGCGTCGGTGGTCAAACGCTGTGCACGCAGGCGGTCGGTGCTTATACCGGCGAAATCTCCGCGGCGATGCTGAGAGATGTTGGGGCGACGCATGTGCTCGTGGGCCATTCGGAGCGGCGCGCAATGTACGGCGAGACGGATGCTGTGGTGGCCGAGAAATTCATCGCCGCGCAGGCTGGCGGCCTGATCCCCGTGCTGTGCGTGGGCGAGACACTCGAGGAGCGAGAGGCGGGCATCACGGAAGCCGTCGTCGCCCGACAGCTGGAGGCCGTCGTCGCGGCCGCGGGAATCGCGGCCTTCGCGCAGGCCGTGGTGGCCTACGAGCCGGTCTGGGCGATCGGCACCGGTCGAACGGCCTCTCCCGAACAGGCGCAAGCCGTGCACGGATTTATCCGTGGATATTTCGCCGCGAAGGATGCTACACTTGCGGATCACCTGCGTGTCCTATACGGCGGCAGCGTGAAGGCTTCGAACGCCGCCGAGTTATTCGGGATGGCGGACGTGGACGGGGGCCTCGTAGGAGGCGCCTCCTTAAAGGCGGATGAATTCGTAAGGATCTGCGTCGCCGCTCGTTGAGTGGTCGCGGGTAGATGAGAATGCTGCAACAGTTGCTACTAGTTATTCATGTCCTTTTGTCGCTGGCCATCATCGGCCTCGTGCTGCTTCAGCGCGGCAAGGGCGCGGACGCCGGTGCCGGCTTCGGCTCGGGCGCCTCGGGTACCGTGTTTGGCTCGAAGGGTTCGGCCACCTTCTTCTCGAAGTTGACCGCGATCCTCGCAACCTGTTTTTTCGTGACGAGCCTGACGCTCGCGTTTTACGCGAGTCACCAGTCCTCTGGCGCGCCGAAGAGTCTGCTTGAGCAGACCCCGGCGGGAGCGCCGGCGACCCCAGCCAAGTAAGGCTGATCGGTTCAGGACAATCCTGTTTTATTGGGGAACGAGACTGTATTGCCGACGTGGCGGAATTGGTAGACGCACTAGCTTGAGGTGCTAGCACCGTAAGGTGTGCCGGTTCGAGTCCGGCCGTCGGCACCATGTCTCGTGGATGATCCCCAACGCAGCGTAAGAACATTTACGCACGCACCTGCTGATATTCAATTTTTCGAGTGACGCAGGGCGCACGGTTCACTTAGAATCCGTGCCGCTTACGGGGCGCACGCTCGCGACCCCGGGACGGGGACGATGCTTCAAAATTACCTGCCCATCCTGATCTTCTTGGTCATCGCTGCCGGATTCGGCGGATTGTTGATCGTACTGGGGTTTCTGCTTGGACCCCGCAAGCCTGACGCTGAGAAGAATTCGCCCTACGAGTGCGGATTCGAGCCGTTCGAGGACACGCGTATCAAATTCGACGTGCGTTATTACCTCGTCGCCATTCTGTTTATCTTGTTCGATCTGGAAATCGCGTTTCTGTTTCCCTGGGCGGTATCGCTCAAGGCGATCGGCAGCGTCGGCATGGTGTCGATGTTGGTCTTCCTCGCGGTTCTCGTGGTCGGCTTCATCTACGAGTGGAAGAAGGGAGCGCTCGAATGGGATTAGTCGCAGAAGTCGATGCCGAGCTCAAGGACAAGGGCTTCGTCACCGCTCGACTTGATGACCTCATGAACTGGGCGCGAACCGGTTCGATGTGGCCAGTGACCTTTGGCTTGGCCTGCTGCGCCGTGGAAATGATGCAGGCGGGCGCCTCGCGCTACGATCTGGACCGTTTCGGTGTGGTCTTCCGCCCAAGCCCCCGGCAGTCGGACGTGATGATCGTCGCCGGCACGCTCACCAACAAAATGGCCGCGCCGCTACGCAAGGTCTACGACCAGATGGCCGAGCCGCGTTGGGTGATCTCGATGGGATCGTGCGCCAATGGCGGCGGCTACTACCACTACTCGTATTCGGTGGTGCGCGGCTGCGACCGTATCGTCCCGGTGGACGTGTACGTCCCGGGTTGCCCGCCCACCGCGGAAGCCCTGATCTACGGGATTCTTCAACTCCAGAACAAAATCCGTCGTACGAGCACCATCGCCCGATGACTGACCACAACACCGAGGCGGCGGTACCGCCAAACAAGCTGGCGTCGCTGGCGGCGTTACTCGAAGCTACCTTTGCCGCCAAGCTGACGCGTTTGCCGTCGCTGGACGGAGAGTTGGGCTATGAGGTGGCGCCTGCGGATCTCATCGAGATTTGCACGGCGCTGCGGGATGACCCGCGGTTTGCCTTCGAATCGGCGATGGACGTCTCCGGCATCGACTACCTGGCTTATGGCCAGGAAGAGTGGGATACGCACGAGGCGACCAGCACGGGATTCGGGCGTGGCGTCGTGGGTCGGTCTGACGTGTTCGTGCCGCCCGAGCCGATGGCACGCCGCTTTGCCGTGGCGTATCACCTACTGTCGTATACGCATAACTGGCGTGTGCGCCTGCGTTGCTATTGCGAAACGAGCGAGCCGCCGACGGTCCCGAGCGTGGTGGGGGTAT
>CANGOP010000025.1 GCA_947455595.1 Gammaproteobacteria bacterium | reverse complement strand
GTGATCGTCCAGCATGCGCCGTTCTGATATCAGCGTGCATAAAGCGGTGGCAGAACTCATTCTTATCCTGCCTCCTCGCGCTGAGTCCCTACGTCGCCGCGAGTGAGTAACTGGTGCTGCGCCCACCGGCGGAATCTCGGACAAGAGCTCCGCGCTCGACCAAGTCGAGGATGTCGCGGTAGGCCGTATCCTGAGAACACTGGGTGAGTTTGGCCCATTTGGAAGTCGTCAGCTTACCCTCGAATCCGTCAAGCAGTTGATTGAGAACCTTCACCTGTCTTGCGTTGAGCGATGCCGGGGCCAAGCGCTCCCAGTAACGTGCCTTAGCAACCACGTTCGCCAACGTCTCGCGCGATGCTGCGATAGCGCGATGCAGGCCGGGCAGAAGCGTACGCAGGACCTCATGACTGGTTGAGCTCGCTCGGCTACAACTCCATGGGCAATGCTGCTGCGTGGACGCAGACCGCTGTTGGTCGTGTTATAGAAACAATCTATGGTGGTGCAGCTCTGTTTCCAGCGACCGCGATCGTTAGCGCCTCCTACGCGCCGGAATTGGCATATGTTCGATAGCATACGCACCGCTCCTACGATTCCCGCTCAACGCTCGAGCAAAGGGATAGGCCGAAGGGAACGACATTTAGTTGCGCTCACTTCGCTGCTGCTCGCAGCGTGCGTGCCGGTTAGCGAGGAATTCTATAGTCCGTTGGGCAGCACTGATATACAGACACAGGGCCCATGTGGCGTAAATAGCCGCCGCACCCTGTATGTGCGCCTCTCCGCTGACGTTGTGATGGCGCTCGACGCTCTGAGTGCCCACGCAATTAATGCTGCAGGTCCACACGATAGAACGCAACTGCTGGTAACACTTCACATTCCGCAAAGTCATCAGGTAACGCTACGGTCCGACGTTCTTACCATCGATGCGCAGGGTTATGATCATTCATTTACGGTCCGAATCCCCGAAATATTGAGGAGAGCGCCTACATCACCCGGGAGCGGGCCGGTTACGTTCACTCCATTAATGGAACTTGTTGGCATCGGCCGCCCACCTGACGGTAGTGGCACTTCGGTCCCATCGATATATCGATTTTCCGTAGACCTTCCCGTTAACGAGCCCAGAGTCTTTAGCGTGACACTGCCAGACCTGATGGTGGATGGCGTGGCTTCGCATCTCGAACCGATCACCTTCACGATGACACGTGAAATTCACTGGGCAGGCCTGTGCCAATAGCCCGAGCGGTAAGGACGTGTGCTTAGTCATTCGGTGTATTGGCTATGTTCCTATGCGAGCTATTCCGTCGATCGACCGGGCCGCCACGAATGGCGCGAACTGTCAACGCAGAAGTAATTCTGGACCACTTCCTGCCTCCCACCCGAATGCGGCCTGCAGGACGAGGTACAGGTTGGGGAGCTTGTTGTCGTTCTAATGCTTCCAAGTTGGACCAATCAGATCAGCGGCATCCCGCGTCGATAAATCTTCTCGCCGATCTACCAGCCCAAGACTTGAGTCTCATCGGATGGGATGGCGTAGTAGTCACCGCGATCCGCGACAAAGATATGACGACTGACGCTTAGCCCTGTGGGACCCGTGATGGACCCTGCCGCAATACTGATGCGCAGCGGTTCGGCGAGTGGCCGCCAAAAAAGGTTACTGCCGCAGCGCTCACAGAATCCCCGCTCCGCCGAATCAGAGGACCGATACCAACGCAGGCCATCAGCGCAAAGGAGCGTCAGGTCGGCAGCGGTCGCCGAGGTATACGCGCTGTAATGACCGCTGGTGCGCCGGCACTGCGTGCAGTGACAGGCCACCACATCGCGAAGCGGGCCGGTCACCTCATAGGCCACCGCCCCGCATTCACAGCGGCCAGCCACCGGACTCATACCCTCAGATGACCGGGTGACCGGTCATGTCGAGATGCAGCATCGTGCCGGTGTACGGGTTGGCGCGACAAACCGCTTCGTCCAACTCGATCCCAAGGCCAGGTTCCGTCGGCGGGATGATGTAGCCCTCCTCCCAACGGATGCCCTTGCTCAGGACTTCCGAATGGAACCCACCCCAGCGCTCAATGCTTTCCTGAATGAGGAAGTTCGGACTGCAGGTCGCCAACTGCACATTGGCCGCGCCGACGACCGGACCGCAGTAGAGATGTGGCGCGATCTGTACGTGGCTGACTTCCGCCATCCCCGCGATCTTCTTGGCTTCAAGCAGACCGCCCACGCGCCCCAAGTTCATCTGCAGGATCGCCGCCGAGCCCGCCGCGAGCATCCGCCCGAAGTCGTACTTGGTCGTCAGTCGCTCACCTGCGGCGATCGGGATGGTGGTGCCTCGCGCGACCTTCGCCATCTCCTCCGGGGCATCTGGCGGCACGGGCTCTTCGAACCAGAGTGGATCGTACTTCTCGAGCCGACGGGCAAGCCGTATGGCCCCCGCCGCGGTCATTTGTCCGTGGGTGCCGAACAGAAGATCGGCCTTTGAGCCCACCGCTTCGCGCAGCACCTCGCAGAACCGCTCAGAGAGATCTAGCGCATGCAGCGACAACTGACGCCCGTCAAAGGCGGTGTACGGGCCGGCCGGATCAAACTTGATCGCGGTAAAGCCCTGCGCCACGTATTCCGCTGCGCGCACCGCCGACAGTTCCGGATCCTGATAGACGTCGACGGTGTCGCCGGGTCGCGCGTAGATGTAGGTGTACGAGCGCAGCCGCTCGTGCACTTTGCCACCTAAGAGGTTGTAGACCGGCTGATTGGCTTCCTTGCCAATGATGTCCCAACACGCCATTTCGAGCGCCGACATGCAGCCCATGACCGACAGGTCCGGATGCTGCGTGAAGCCGGCCGAATAGACCCGCCGCCACATGTGCTCGATCCGATGGGGATCTTCGCCCGCCATGTAGCGGTGGAACAGGTCTTCGCACATCTTGGCGACAAGATGCGGCTCGAAGGGCACGCAATAAGCCTCGCCAACACCTGAGACATTGCCATCGGTCGTGAGCTTCACGAACACAAAGTAGCGGCCACCGTAATGCGGTGGCGGGTTACCCACGACGAAGGTTTCGATGCTGACGAGCTTCATTGCCTTAGGCCTCGTAGTAGCCGTTGATGGCCTTGAACTCGAGGAAGTCGAGCAGACCGTACTTACCCCACTCACGACCGTTGCCGGACTGCTTAAAGCCGCCGAACGGCGAGCTGTAGTCCTGGCCCACGCCGTTTAAGTACACGCTGCCGGCACGCAAGCGCTTGGCGACGTACAAGGCCTTGGCATGATCGCCCGTCTGCACGTAGGCGGCAAGCCCGTAGGGCGTATCGTTGGCAATCGCGATGGCCTCATCAAGATCCTTGAACGGAATCATTACGAGCACCGGCCCGAAGATCTCGTTGCGGGCGATCTTCATCTGATTGTTCACGCCGGCAAACACCGTGGGACGGGCGTAGTAGCCCTTCTCAATGCCATCAGGTCGGCCCGGACCGCCTGCAACCAGGCGCGCGCCTTCGGCGATGCCTTCCTCAATCCAGTGCTGCACACGCTCGAACTGGATCTTCGACGCCAAAGGTCCGATGTGATTGCCCGGCTGGGTGGGATCCCCCACCTTGACCTTGGCGGCCGTCGCTGCGGCGATCTCCACCGCCTTGTCGTAGACCGAGGCCTCGACCAGCATGCGGGTCGGCGCATTGCACGACTGGCCGGTGTTGCTCATGCAGTGCAGCACACCGCGCTTGACCGCCTTCTCCACATCCACATCGGCAAAGACGATGTTGGGCGACTTGCCGCCGAGTTCCTGCGAGACGCGCTTGACCGACTCGGCAGCCGCTTTCGCCACCGCAATGCCGGCGCGGGTGGAGCCCGTGAAGGACATGAGCTCGATGTCCGGATGCACCGACAGCGCATTGCCGACTTCAACGCCGGTGCCGTGCACCATGTTGAAGACGCCCGCCGGGTAGCCGGCTTCGTGCACGCACTCGGCAAAGATCTGCGCCGACAGCGGGCTCTGCTCGGACGGCTTCAGGACCACGGTGCAGCCGGCGAGCAGCGCCGGGGCGACCTTGGCGGCGACCTGGTTCATCGGCCAGTTCCACGGCGTGATGAGACCGCAGACGCCGATCGGCTCGCGCACCACGTTGCCGCGCGCGCCGCTGCGCACTTCCCAGTCAAGTTCGCGCGCGGCTTTGAGGGTCTCCTTGATATGACCCGAGCCGCACTCCGCCTGGGCGTTGTACGAAAAGTCCTTCGGCGCACCCATCTCCGTGGTGATCGCTTCGGCCACTTCGCCGTAGCGGCGCATGTACACCTCCAGCAGCTTTTCCATGAGCGCGATGCGCTCATCCAGCGTGGTCAGGGAGTAGCTCTGAAACGCGCGGTGCGCGGCTGCGATAGCCAGGTTGGCGTCATCCGCCGAACCCATCGCGATCTCCGCCACCTGCTCTTCCGTGGCCGGATTCACGACCGCAAAGCGTCCCATGTCCGTCACCGGACTCACGAAGGCGCCGTCGATATAGTGCAATAAGGTCTTCATCTCAAGTCTCCAGAGTGTCGCCGCAGGTGCCCTCACCTACGGTTTGGGTTCGCGATCACGAACCTCAGATTTTGATACCCGTCGCACGCTCCTGATCCTGCACGAGCTGCCGTGCGGACCAGAAGTAGTGGAAGGTGGCCCAGAAACCGACGGGCGCCAAGCACAAAAGTGCGAGGCGCAAGGATTCCGCTGTGCCCTGATGGGCCGGATCGAACCAGTTGCTTAAGCCCCCGACATACGAGGGCGCGATGAGCAGGTTACCCACGTTGGCAACGAAGAGTGTCGCGGCGCAGAACATCGCGCGCATGCGCGGTTTGGCCAGATTATTCAGGATTCCAAAGCAGGGGCCGATGTAAAAATAGATCGACGGGATAAAGATCCAGAACAGGGCGTGCGCCACCGCCAGATCCCGCGTCCAATAGATGCCGATAGAGGCAAATGTCGCAATACCGATGATCGTGCCCATGAACCAGACGATTCGGCGCGGATCCTTGAATGCACCGAGGCCCAGGAGCCAGCCCGTCAACGCAGTCGCCAACCCGCCGCCCCACAGATGAATTGGACCCGTGATGGCTCCAGCCTGCGCGGCATCGAGCAAGTAGATACGCTGCAAGAACGACGGTGTGAAATAAATCAGTCCCCAGCCCCACAACGCCGTGAGTGCGCTGCCCAGCATCACGTGCACCGCGGAGCGCTGCTGCCAGAGAAATCTAGCCGTTTCAAGCACACCCGGCGCACCGGCTTCGAGGGTGTGGTCCAGCTGACCTCGCTTGGGTTCGCGGATCGTGAGCCAGATGAGCAGTCCCACCACAAACCCTGGCGCGCCGAGCACTAGGAAAACTTTGCGCCAGCCGTACTGCACGGCGATGTTGCCGGCGAAGTTGTACGACAGCCACGCCCCGAGCGGGGCACCGAGCGAGAAAATCGTCAGCGCCATCGGTCGACGGAACGCGGGGAAGTAATCGGACAGGATGCTGTTCGCGCCCGGCGTACCACCGGCCTCTCCCACACCCACGCCGATGCGCGTTACGGCAAAGCCGAGCACTGTCTTGGTCATGCCGCAGAAAATGGTCATCGCCGACCACAGCGCGATCGAAATCGCGACGATATTGCGTCGACTGTTGCGATCCAACACGTAGGAGATGGGAAACCCGAGCACCACATAAAAGAGCGCCAGCGGCCACGAGGTGAGCATCGCCACACCACCGTCAGTAAGGTGCAGCTCAGCCTTAATCGAATCGAGGACCGTGGAGACCACATAGCGGTCGGCAATGCTGAGCGTGTAGACCAGCACCATCATGATCAGCACATACCAGCGGATCAGCGTCGAGGTCGTATTTTCGACGTCGCCCGCCTGCAAAGAGTTTCGCTCCACAAACACCCCCCCGGGTCATTCCGACAGAACCCCCCCGCGGAGGGCCCACCCCGGCCGTCGACGGGCCGGATGCCGCCTCATCATAACCCGCAAATCGTCACCCTGCGCCGCCGCACAGCGGCCCCAAATTTATTGTCCGAATGGCAAAAAATTTCACTTGCCGGGCATTTTCATCGGTCGCTAGCCTTTACGACATCAGTGGGTCGCCCGCCCGGCACCCCCGTCGTTAACTTTCAGCATATAAAAGAGCGTCCCATGACCCTTCCCAAGATCGGATTCATTGGTCTCGGCAACGTCGGCGCGAGCCTCGCCGGTAACCTGCTTCGCAGCGGTGCCGACCTGACCGTGCGTGACCTGAACCCGGAGTTGGTCGACAAATTCGTCTCGATGGGCGCCAAGCGCGCGAACTCACCGAAGGAAATGGCCGAACAGGTCGACGTCGTCATCACCTGCCTGCCCTCCCCCGCTGCCTCGGCGGAAGTCCTTGAAGCGGCAGACGGCGTCATTGCCGGACTCACGCCGGGCAAGGTTTGGATGGAAATGAGCACCACCGACGAGGCGGAGATCAAGCGCCTCGCACCACTCGTGGAAGCCAAAGGAGCACTTGCCATGGAGTGCCCGGTCTCGGGCGGCTGCCATCGCGCGGCCACCGGCAATATTTCCATCTTCGCCGGCGGCGAGCGGGCCGGCTTTGAGCGAGTCCTGCCGATCCTGAAGATCTTGGGCTGCCAGATCCTGCACACGGGCCCTATCGGCACCGCCTCGGTGCTCAAGGTCATGACCAACTACCTGTGCACGGCCCACCTCGTGGCACTCGCCGAAGCGCTCACCACCATGAAGGTGGTGGGGCTGGACATGAACACCGTCTACGAGGCGATTCGTATCTCCTCAGGCAATTCGTTTGTTCATGAGACGGAATCACAGGTGATCCTGAACGGTAGCCGCGACATCAACTTCACGATGGACCTCGTGATCAAGGACGTCGGCCTGTTCGACACGATCGCCAAGAAGAACCACGTACCCTTGGATCTCTCCCCGCTGATCTTGGACATTTTCAAGAAAAGCGCTGCGGCCTACGGCCCTCGGGAATTATCGCCGAACGTGATTCGTCGTTACGAAGAACCGATGGGCGTAAAGGTCTTGGGCGTTGGCTTCCCGGCCCAGATGACCGACGACAAGCCCAAGGAAGAGGGCTACGAGGTCGTGCCGACCAATCGCAAGTAAAAGCTGTCGCGCCTGAGCCGAGACGCAGGCATCGGGAACGCCAGCGTCTCTCACCCGCGCCGCAAGATGCACTGCGGCGCGAGGGAGCAAGAGGGCGCCCTCGTCGCGTGTGCGGCGGGGCGGATTCTCAACCTATGAAACCGATGGCGCGCTCGCTATGGTGATGCGCAAGAATGACTTGATGGCTCCCATCATCCCCAGAGCCGTCTCATGGATAGGCTCATGCGGCTTCACAGCAGGCCGCTTGGCCCGCCCAATTAGGCGCTAGGTAAACGACCAAACCACTGCATAAAGGCTTGCACCTTGGGGTTTTCCAGCGCATCGCGGCGACAGATTAATCCCCACGCCCCTGGGCAGCGGACCACATGATCGACCGGCATCACGAGTCGCCCGGCCTTCAGATCGTCACTTGCAAAGGGCCCGTTGACGAGCGCCACAGCCGTCCCATCAAGTGCCATCTGCAGAGCCATCGCCTCGGTGTCCACAACGATACGGCCATCCGGCACGTAGTCGATGTTCGCCGCCTGAAACCAGTTATCCCAGTTACGGGTCTCGGTATAGACCACCACGAGTGGTAAGCCGATCAGGTCCTTCGGTTGTGGGCGCTCAGGCATTCGCTTGCGCATAGCCGCATTACAGACCGGATAGAGGGCGTAGTCGAAGAGCGGCACCCACTCGAACTCCGGCCCCGGCGGCGCCTCGCGATAGACAAGACCCACATCGCCAAGGGTCTCGTCAAAATCCCACTCGATAGCGCACGTGGACAGTTGCAGACGGATGTCCGGATGCTGCTCCTGAAACGCCGGGATGCGGGACGCCAACCAGCGGATCGAGGCCGTCACGTAGGTCTGCACCCGCAAGGGCTGCTCCACCCGCGAGCGACGCAAAGTCTCGGCGGCCTCAATCAAGGTATCGAGCGCCCGACGTACGTAACCGTAAAAGAGTCGCCCCTCCGCTGTTGGCGCGATCGTGCGGCCTTCGCGTGAGAAGAGCTGCACACCCAGATCGTTTTCGAGGAGCTGAATCTGGTGACTGACGGCCGGATGGGTGACGCACAACTCGTCCGCCGCCTCGCGCACACTGTGCCGGCGGGTCGTCGCCTCAAAGCCCTTCAGGGCATTGAGCGGCGGCAGCTTGCGCAGATCAATTTTCGTCGTCACGCAGATTCCTCACAATGAGCCCGTCTTCGGCGGTTGCCTACGGCAATCGGCGACCGTCGGCGGTAGACTATCAGGATGGTGAGGTCGTCCGCAGGTTCGCGCACGGACTCGCGCCTCGCCCCAGTGGAGAAGTCCCTTGTCGCAGTTCGATTACGTCATTATTGGTGCCGGTACCGCTGGCTGTGTCATGGCCTCCCGCCTCTCGGAAGACGGCCGCAATACGGTCTTGCTGTTGGAAGCCGGCGGCTCAGACCTGAGCCCCTGGATTCGGGTTCCGGTGGGCTACGGCATGACGTTTCGGCATCCAAAATTCAATTGGATGTACGAAATGGAACCGGACGCCACCATGGATGGTCGTCGCGGGTTCTGTCCGCGCGGCAAGGTGTTGGGCGGCTCAAGCTCCATCAATGCGATGGTCTACATGCGCGGCCACCCCGGCGATTACAACGACTGGGCGGCAATGGGCAACGACGGTTGGTCTTACCAGGACGTCCTACCGTACTTTCTGAAGAGCGAGGACCACGAACGGGGCGCCTCCGCCTATCACGGCGCCGGTGGGCCGATGCACATCTCGGGCATCCGCCAGTACACGCACCCGATCTGCGACAACTTCCTCGCCGGCTGCGATGAACTCGGCATTCCGCGTAACGATGATTTCAACGGCGCCCAGATGGAAGGCTCGGGCACCTGGGACTTCAGCCTCCGCAAGGGATGGCGTGTCTCGGCAGCGACCGCGTTTTTACGGCCGGCCATGAGCCGAGGCAATCTGGCAGTCGAAACGCATGCACACGTGGCTCGCATCGTCATGCGCGACCGTGAAGCGCGTGGTGTGGAGTACTTCCATCGCGGCCGTCTGAAGTTAGCCGAGGCGCGTCGTGAAGTCATCCTCTGCGCCGGCGCCATCAACTCACCAAAGATTCTGATGCTCTCGGGCATCGGGGATGCGGCCGTGCTGTCGCAACATGGCATCGAAACAGTGCTTGACCAGCCTCGCGTCGGCCAAGGTCTGCAGGACCACGTCGCGGTCTCCTACTACTACCGCTGCACACAGCGCACATTGAACGATGTGTTGCACCCGTTCTCGGGCAAGGTCAAAGCAGCCCTCCACTGGGCATGGAACCGCGGCGGCCCGCTCGGCCGCAGCGTCAATCAGGCCGGTGCTTTTGTACGCAGTCGCGAAGACCTAGAGCGACCGAACCTGCACTTGTACTTCAATCCGCTGACCTACACGACGAGCTCTACGAAGCCGAAGACGCTCGCGAACGCCGATCCGTTCTCGGCCTTCTTGATCTCCTTCAACACCTGCCGCCCTACCAGCCGTGGTGCCGTGTCGATCCGCTCCGCCGACCCATTCGCCCCGCCGGCGATTCATGCGTCGTTCCTCGCGACCCCTGAAGACATCGCCGATGTCTACGAGGGCGCTCGATTCTTGCGCCGACTGGCCGCTACCGGGCCCTTGAGTCAGATCACCGAGCGGGAATACCTGCCGGGCCCCGATGTCACTAGCGATGCGGCGGTACTCGCCGATTTCCGTCAGCGGGCGGGGACCGTGTATCACTCGTCGTGTACCTTGCAAATGGGACCGGACCCAACCACATCGGTCGTGGACCCGCAACTGCGCGTCCACGGCTTGGGACGACTGCGTGTCGTAGACGCGTCCGTCTTCCCCACCGTCACCTCGGGAAACACTAACGCGCCCGTCGTGATGGCCGCGGAAAAAGCCGCTGATTTCATTCGCAACAGCTAACCCTGGAACTCACCATGGCCGAAGTCGCACAATTTCGACAGATGATTGACGGTACGCGCGCGGATTACGAACTCATCGGCCGCCACGAACATCAGTACGCGCTATCGCTACCGGATCGCATTTTGGACAGCCTGAAACGACTGGATGGTGGCCTCGGCATGGGTGGCTATCCGGTGACGCGGTATCAGCATTGCCTGCAGAGCGCGACGCGCGCGCTGCGCGACGGCGCCGACATCGAATATGTGGTCGCAGCCCTCATCCACGACATCGGAGATGATCTGTCACCCTATAACCATTCGGATGTCGCGGCGGCGATCCTGAAACCGTATGTGCGCGCCGAAGTGACTTGGGTTGTGCAGCAGCACGGGCTCTTTCAGAGCTATTACTTCGCGCATCATTTCGACAAGAACCGCAACGGTCGCGACCGTTTCAAGGACCATCCGTGGTACGACGCGTGCGTGCGCTTCTGCGAGCGCTGGGATCAAGCCGCGTTTGATCCAGACTATCCCAGTGAACCGCTGTCGACGTTCGAGCCAATGGTGCGTGAGGTCTTCCTACGTCCCGCGCACGATCCGATTTTCATCACGACCTGAGATCAGATCCCGGCCGCCTGCTCCTCGAGCAGGCGGCGGCGCTCGGCACGGCGCATCAAGACGCTGGCCAGAATTACGCACGCCCCTACACCGGCGATGATGACGCTGGCCATCGCGTTGACATCCGGACTGACTCCTAGTTTGACCTTCGAGTAAATCACCATCGGCAAGGTGTTCGAACGCGGTCCGGCGACGAAGCTGGAGATGACGAGGTCATCCAGCGACAATGTGAAGGACAAGAGCCAACTGGAGAGCAAAGCCGGCGCGATGATCGGTAAGGTCGTATCGATAAACGCCCTGACGCGCGTGGCACCCAAGTCCATCGCCGCCTCTTCGAGACTCAAGTCTGTTGACTGCAATCGCGACTGCACGGTCACTGCGACGTACGCCGAGCAGAACGCGATGTGCGACAGGATGACGGTCGTCACACCACGGGCGGGCCAGCCGAGCAGCTGCAGCATCGAGACGAACAGCAACAACTGCGTGATACCCGTGATGATCTCAGGCATGACAAGGGGCGCATTGATCATCCCAGCCAAGAGAAAGCGTCCGCGGAACTTGGCGAAGCGCACGAGCGCGATGGACGCAAGCGTGCCAAGGATCAAGGCACCAGTCGAGCTCGCAAATGCGATTTTCAGCGACAGCAGCGCCGCTTTACGTATCTGCGCATCTTCCAGGAGTGCGACATACCACTGCGTCGAGAACCCACCCCACACGCTGCCAAGGGCGGAGGCATTGAATGAATATCCGATCAGTACGAGGATCGGAACGTACAAAAATGCGATCCCCAGACACAACACTGTGACGAGAGAGATCGGCATCCGCTGTTCCATGGTCAGTAGTCTTCCTGGCGAACGTGATAGTACTGGTGGATGGCGATGGGGCCGGCCAGCAAGACGAGGAACGCAATCGCGACCGCCGAGGCCACCGGCCAATCGTGGTTGCCGAAAAATTCGTCCCAGAGCACTCGGCCGATCATGAGATTGTCCGGCCCCCCAAGGAGCGCAGGGATCACGTATTCACCAACGGCCGGAATGAAGACGAGCATCGAACCCGCCACGATACCCGGCACCGACAAGGGCAACGTCACATCCACGAATGCGCGCCAGGGGCGACTGCCCAGATCGGATGCCGCCTCCAGCAAGGACCGGTCCATCTTCTCCAACGTTGCATACAGCGGCAGCACCATGAAGGGCAGATAGGAATAGACGATCCCTAAATAGATCGCGAACGAGGTGTGCATCATCCGTAAGGGATGATCGATCACGCCCCACTGCAGCAATACGGCATTCACCAATCCGTTGTCTCGAATCAGACTTTCCAGCGCGTAGACCCGCAACAGAAACGACGTCCAGAACGGCAGGATGATCACCATCATGAGGATGTTCTGTGTCGACTTGCGCGCTCTCGACATGGCGTACGCCATCGGATATCCGACTAGCAGACAGAGCAGAGTGGCTATCAATGCCGTGCGCACCGAATAGAACACCGAAACCAGGTAGACGTCGTCGGTGATGAGATAGCGGTAGCTCGCCCAGGTCCCTTGCCAGACCGGGTGACCGTCAGCGACCCGTCCGATCAGGTCGGTAAACGGCGGGATACGCAGCGCCGCCTCGCCAAAGCTAATCTTGAGTGCGAAGCCGAACGGGATCAGGAAGAATACGAACAGGAACAGCAGAGGCGGCAGGATAATGAGCCACCGGCCACGCCGCGCAACGAATCGTGCCCACCCCTGCCCCACTCTGCTCTCCCCCTAGGAGTCTGCATGTGCCCCGTCCGTCGAGTCTGCCGCACGTCGATCCTTCCGGGAAGCCCTGCGCACCGGGCGTCGGTTGAGGCGCACTAAATGGCCCGTCAAAAAACCAAGACGGTCGCTACGGCGCGCACGGCCCGTGCGCGCCATCGCCCGCATCTGATCGATGCGTGTATTTCAGCGCTGCATCTGTACGGACCCTCGAAGACCACCGTCGACAAAGTCGTCGCACTCGCCGGTCTGTCGCCGGGCATCGTGCGCTTCTACTTCGACTCGAAGGACGCGATGCTGGTCGCATCGCTCGAGTTTCTGGCCAACGAGTTCGAACAGCGATTGCTGCTGCCGGTCTCCCAGCGCATCGACGATCCGGTCAGCGCGTTGAACGAGTTGGTGGCGTTGTACTTGGGCCCTGAACTGGCCAGCACCCGCAAGGTGTCGGTCTGGTACTCGTTCTGGGGCGAAGCGAGTTCACGGCAGGAGTACTACGACATCTGCGGCGCTCGTGACGCCAAATTCGAAGCGCTGGTGTACGACCTGACTCGCCGCCTCGTGGATCGCGAGCTCGGAAGTTCAGTCGAGCCGGATGCCATCGCACTCGGATTGATCGGCACCCTGGAAATGCTCTGGCAGGGCTATGCTTTCCAGACCGAATCCGCCATTGATCGAGGGGCGGCCAAGCGTCGGGTGGAAAGTTATCTACGCTCGGTGTTCCCCGCGTCCTTTGGACGCCGCGACACGACCGGCCAGCCCGGCCACCTCGAAATGACCGGTTGGCTCTACGCCGGCCGTATTCTGGATCTGCCCACGACAGGCTGTGTGGCGACGATCGATGCGCCCGGTGAACGCTTGATGGCCGTGCGTGGCGAGGATGGGGTGCTGCGTGCGTTTGCCAACCGCTGCCCGGTCCGGCCTCACGCGCTTGCCGATGCCGTCTATCCGCGTCCACTGCGGCGCATCGAGTGTCGGACCCATGGACTCGCCTATGACCTGAGCGGCGCACCCCTGGAGCCGACGACGCCCGCACTCGCTCCGCGCATCTGCTTCATCCAGGGTGACTTCCTGTGGATCGCCTCGGGCGGCGGGTCGTTATCAACGTCTCCCGCACCACAACTGCCTTACAGCGGCCCTGCGCTCGGTGTGCCCGAGGTGGTCGACACCGAGGTCGCGGCTGACTGGACCGTGCTGATGGATCTGTGGCGACGCTCCCCCGACACCCCGGGACCCGCCGTCCCCGCCGGGCGCGTGCCGGGTTGGTCGCACGATCGCTACGCCACGCTGACCGCTGCTCACCCGACCGGCGTGCAGACGTGGCTGGCGTTAGGTCAACTGATCGATCAGGGACCGGCGGGCCTCACGATCACGGCGATCCGGCCGACGCGCCCGGGCCAATCCGCGGTGCGTCAGTGGCGGTATGATGCATCGCCTCCTCCGCAGACCCGAGTGCTGCGGTATCTTCTCAACCGCAACTTTCGAGAAAGCCTCGCGGTCGCCGCCGCCTTACAACGCGGCCTCGATGCCGACGCGATGGCACAGACCCTCGGTGCTCGTCGTCCCTGAAGCACACGGACGCGAGACCTCACGCTCACTGGATGGAGTCCCACATGACGACCTTGACCGCGCAAGACTGGCACCAAAAAGCCGCCGCCCTCATCTACCCAACCGGGCATTTCATCGACGGCGCCCACGACGCCGGCGGCAGCGCCCGCTTCAGCGTCACCAACCCGGCCACCGGTCGTGAGTTATGCACCGTCGCTTCCGGCGATGCGGGCACCGTCGATCGCGCGGTGGCCTCCGGCCGAGCCGCCTTCCGCAGCGGCGTCTGGCGCCGAATGGCGCCACGCGACCGCATGGCGATCCTGCAACGCTATGCCGATCTCCTCGATGCACACGCCGAGCGTTTCGCCTTGCTCGACACGCTGTGCATGGGCAAGCCGATTCGCGACATGCTGACGATCGACGTTCCGTCCTCGTCGCAGACCTTCCGTTATTTCGCGGAACTCTCCGACAAGATTGACGGCAGCGTCACAAGTACCGCATCGGACGCGTTTCATTACATCCTGCGCGAGCCTTTGGGCGTGGTCGGCTGCATCGTGCCGTGGAACTATCCGCTCTTGATGGCATCTTGGAAGGTCGCACCGGCCCTCGCCGCCGGTAATTCCGTGGTGCTCAAGCCGGCCGAACAGTCCCCTCTGTCGGCACTGCTCATGGCGGAGCTCTTCATCGAAGCCGGTGGCCCGGCCGGCGTCTTCAACGTGGTGAACGGGCTCGGCGAAACCGTCGGCGCGCCGCTTTCTCTGCACATGGACGTGAACAAGATCGCGTTCACCGGCTCCACCGAAGTCGGTAAGCTCATGCTAGTGGCTGCCGGTCGATCGAACATGAAGCGAGTCAGCCTCGAGTGCGGCGGCAAGTCGCCGCAGATCTTCCTGCCCGACCTCGGTGATATGGACCGGGCGGTCAGTTACGCGATCAACGGCATCTTCGGCAACATGGGTGAAGTGTGTAATGCCGGTTCGCGTCTACTCGTGCATCGCGCCATTGCCGACGAGTTCATTGCTAAATTCCGCGCCGCCGGCACCGATGCCTACCGCGCTGGTGATCCATTAGACCCAGAAACGAATCTCGGACCCATGGTCACGGACTCGCACTGCGCGCGCGTCACGGGCCTAATCGAGACGGGCGTGCGCGAAGGCGCCAAGCTCGAGTTCGGTGGCAGCCGCCCAGCGTTGCCGGGCTCCTACGTGAACCCGACGTTGTTCTCCGGCGTCACGAACCAGATGACCATTGCGCGCGAGGAAATCTTCGGGCCCGTCGCGTCGGTCATCGTCTTCGACGAACTTGCCGAGGCCATCCGCATTGCCAACGACTCGATCTACGGCCTCGCCGCCTCGGTGTGGACGCGTGACCTCGTCACCGCACACAAGACCGTGCGGGATCTAGAAGCAGGCGTTATCTGGGTGAACTGCTTCGACCACGGCGATATGACGCAGCCCTTCGGCGGCTACAAGCAGTCCGGCCAAGGCCGTGACAAGTGCCTCGAGAGCCTACTCAGCTACACGCAGACGAAGTCGGCGTGGGTCCACCTCGGCTGAGCCACGAGCGTCGCTCGGATCACTCCGATCCGAGCGACGTGCGCACCCATTCCTGAAAGCGCCAGACATCGTATTCCTCGGGCATCAGCATGCCGTGCGTGTGCGGCGCTGCATGCAGGCCCCGCTGCGCAAGCTCGCAAACCTCCCCATCTTCCTGCATAACTCGCGCGGAAAACGCGCAGGCCTTCATGATGTCGACCGCAGGATCAGCGAGGGTTTCCGGCGGAAACAGCCATTCGATCTCAAGTTCGGTTTCCTCGGGTCCGATCGCGAGGATCCGGGACGAGCGAACGTGATCGACGTGCAGCACGAGATAGTGCGACGGCAAGCTTGTCATGTAGTGATAGCCGAGCGCCCGCTCGCTGGCCGTCAGATCCGCAAATTCGTGGCCGAGCGATTGACCATCGACTGACCACGTGGTCGCTCCACGCTTCAAGCCCCCCTGATAGAGCGGATCATCTCGATCTGCACTCGCCCGCCAGTTCGGGTCATCGCGCTCTTCCATGATGCCGCGTCGATAAATAGGCACGACGTCAATCAGCCCCGGATGCACGCCGGGACAATGCAGACACTCGTTGTAGTTTTCCCAGAAGACTTTCCAGTTGCAGCGAATGCGCTTAGTGAGTCGGTAACCGACGACGAGACGCTCCAAAGGCCAGCGATCGAACTGCTCGAGGTTGGCGTTGAAGTTGTCACCCAGTGTGGCCTCGGCGCCGGCGAGATTCGCATAGACGAATCCTCGCCAGACCTTGACCGCGATGGGATGCAGCGCCGTGTCCGCGATCGGCACGTGATGCGGACGACCGGCATTGGGGATGCGCGCTAACTGCCCGTCCAGTCGATAGTTCCACGCATGATAGGGACAAGAGATGCCACTCGCCGGCAAGCGCCCCTCGGGCTCCCGACACAAGGCGGCGCCGCGATGACGACAGGCGTTGTAAAACGCACGGATTTCGCCCGCTTCATCTCGCAGTAACAAGATCGGTTGTCCGACGAGGTCGAAGGTGCGGAACGAGCGCGTTTCGGCCAAGGCGTCGGCGCGGCACAGATACACCCAGTGTTTCCACCAAATGGTCGCCCGTTCGCGCTCGTAATGCGCGGGGTCGAAGTACCAGTGACTGGGCAAGGTGTCGACGAGCTGTCGCAACCCGTTGAAATCACCGGCCGTCGGATCGGTGGGATGACGTTCACTCATGGGGCTCTCGAGGAAGGCTCAGAAAAGTGTGCTGGCGGCTGCGGCTGCCTAATCTCTGGGATGGCGTGTTCGAGCAGATCATGGAACTCGAACATCCACTTCTCCAGTGCCGACAGCGGACCCGGCTGGTAACTGGAGGAGGCCAAGCCGCGCTGTACCCGCTCACATAGCCAACGGTCCTCGCCATTGACCGCGGCATTGATTCGCGCGCCTAAGCGCCGCAACACGCGGATTTCCCGTCGGTCATCCGGATGCCCGAACAGCGCATAGCGGATGGAGCAACGGCCCGCTCCACGCGGCAGGATCTGGAAGAAGTCCATTTGCTCGGGATACAGATCCATCCCAAGGTTCGGCAAGCCGCTGTAAAAACGCCAGGAGCGACACAGATCGTCGGGCAGATTGATCGGGGTTCGGGCCAACAACGTCTGATAGGCGCGCTCGCTCCAGCGCGGCGAGGGCGTCTCGCGCAACCAACCGATGCCGCGGGCAACGCCGGGGACACCGCGTTGATCCTCGTAATCGGGGACGGCGAGGCGGTTCAAGCCCGGATGACCGATCGGAACGTGGTAGGACTCCAGATAGTTATCCATGGCGATCTTCCAGTCGACCTCCCAGTGCTCGACTCCGATCGGCCCCAGCGGCTGCATCCGCTCAATGCCGTAGGGAACGAGCTCGTCGACTAGTCCACCCCAGGTCTCCATGAGCGGCGCCGGGCGCTCTGCGGCGACGCAGATGAAGACGAGGCCCAACAAACTATCGACGTGCACGGGCTTCAAGGCCAACTCGTCGCGCGCGAACCCCGGGAAGCTTTCCCGCAGCGGCACACCGCTTAAGCGACCATCGTACTGATAACTCCACCCATGATACGGACAGACGATCAGCCCCGGACAGTGACCGGCGTCGTCTAAGAGCCTTGCACCGCGGTGGCGACAGGCGTTGTGGAAGGCGCGCACGTCGCCTGCGCGATCGCGCAGCACGATCACGCTGTCAGGACCCAGATCCACTGTCAGAAAGTCACCGGCATTTGGGATCGAATTGACGTGACAGGCAATCTGCCAACTCGGCCGCAGCACCCGTTCGATCTCCAGGCGCGTCATCTCAGGGTGCTGATACACCCAAGCCGGCAAGGCACGACGCTGCGGCACTTTCGATGCGTTCACGGCATCACCCTCAACTGTATACGAGCGTTCAATCTACGCAGACCACCCCGTGGTTGGCAAGGCGATTACTTTAAAAAAACCCCGGTAATCGGCTCTTCTAAACTATATAGATCGTTATTTATATTAACATTTTTGTCTGAACTGGACAAAAAAATGGCGGCGATCGAAATGCTGCGCCGCAGTAAATTCTCTTTTTGAACACTCATATAAATTACCGTGGACTCGCCCGCCCAACGAATGCTAGCGTCGGGACTTGATTATTTCCTTTTCGACCCGTTGGAGCCCGATATGCCGCGCACCCTGACTCGAAGCCACCAGCACTGGAAGAAAGCCGTGACGCGACTGCCGCTTGGGGTGGCCTCGAATTTCCGTTACTGGGGCGAAGACCGGACGATCTATGTGAAGCAAGGCCGTGGCGCGCGCATCGAGGACATCGATGGCAACCGCTACGTCGACTACCGCCTGGGCTATGGCCCCGCCATCCTCGGCTACGCCCACCCCGAAGTGGATGCCGCAGCGAAAGAAGGCATGGAGGTCGGCGGCGTCTTCGCACTCGCTACCGAACGGGAATACCGCGTGGCTGAGCGCATTTCAAAAATGGTGCCCGCCGCCGAATTGGTGCGTTACTCCAACTCCGGCACCGAAGCGGTAATGGCGGGCCTGCGTCTGGCCCGTGCCTACACCGGTCGCGACGAGTACATCATTCTCGAAGGCAGCTATCACGGCCTATTCGATGCGGCCATGTGGTACACGCCGATGGAGAAGTGGTCTCAACAAGGCGAGCCGGAAGTTGCGCCCTACAGCCAAGGCATCCCGCTCGGCGTGCGCAGCTTTGCGCACTTTGTGCAGGCGAATGACCTGAACCAGCTCGAAGACACCTTCAAACGCACGGCCGGCAAGATCGCCTGCTTGCTCATCGAACCGATCATGGGCAACTGCCTTGGCATCGCGGCAGATCCGGAATACCTGCGCGGCGCGCGCGCGCTGTGCGACCAATACGGTGTTCTGCTCTTCATCGACGAGGTCAAGACCGGCTTTCGCGTCGCCCGCGGTGGCGTGCAGCAGCTCTACAACGTTCACGCCGACATCTGCACTCTTGCCAAGGCGGTTGCCAACGGGTACCCCATTTCGGTGGTGGCCGGACGCGAGGACATCATGCGCAAATTCGGCAACGGAGTCGCTCACGGCGGCACCTACACCGCCCACTCCGTCTCGCTCGCCGCGGCTGAGAAGTGCCTTGAGATCTTGGATGAGACCGATGCGCTTGAGCGCATTGCCGATTACGGCACCCGCCTGATGCAGGGCATGACCAACGTCCTTTCGGCACGCTCGATTGAGCACAGCTTCGTTGGCCATCCGTCGATGCTCGGCCTCTACTTCGACGCCAAGCCACCGCGTAACTACCGCACCTGGAAGAGCAGCGACTACGCCTTTTACGACGCCATGGCGCAGGTGCTGCATGACGAAGGCGTGTTGTGCGAACCGGATTCACGTGAACCGTGGTTTATTTCCGCGGCCCATGACGACTCCTGCCTCGCCGATACGCTCAAGGGCTTTGAGATCGCCGTAGACGCGACGATCAAAGCTCGCGCCGCAGGCCAACTCGAGAAGCACGGTTAATCTCATGAGCCAACCCGGGCGACAGCAACATGACGTGATCGTCGTCGGCGCCGGTCACAACGGACTGGTGGCGGCGTGTTATCTCGCCCGTGCGGGACTCGATGTGCTGGTGGTGGAGCGCAACGACTACATCGGCGGAGCTGCCGTCAGCCGTAACCTCTTCGAGGACTACACCTACTCGAACTGCTCGTACGTGTGCAGCCTGCTGCGCCCGGAAATCATGCGGGCTTTGGAGCTCCCCAAGCACGGCCTGCAGATTATCCCCTACGATGCCGGCTGCACCATGATGCGCGGCGGCGGACACCTTGCGCTCTATGACAACCACGACGCGCTGCGACGCGAGATTTCGCGGCACTCGCCACGCGATGCGGAAGCCTATGACCGCTACTCCCGCGACGTGATGCGCCAGTGCAAATTCATCCGCCCGCTGTTGCTGCGCGAACCGCCCGATCCGACTTCCTTCAAGCCGCGAGACATCCGCGAGCTCCTCTACCTCGGCGCTCGTTTTCACAACATGGGCGAACAGCGCATGTACGACACGCTGCGCTTCTGGACGATGTCGGCTGCGGACTTTCTGGACGAGTACTTTGAAAGCGAAATCGTCAAAGCGCATTTCGCTGGCAGTTCGATCATCGGTACGGCACTCGGACCCCGCTCACCCGGCAGTGCCTACGTGCTGCTGCATCACTACATGGGCGATATCGACGAAACCGTCGGCGCATGGGGATTTGCCCGTGGCGGCATGGGTTCAGTGACCGCTGCCCTGACCTCGTCCCTGCGCTCGAGCGGCGGCGATGTTCGTGTCTCGGCGCCTGTGAACCGCGTCGTGGTCCGTGGCGGCCGCGCAGTGGGTGTCGAATTAGAGTCGGGCGAGCAACTCAGCGCGCGTGTGGTGATCTCCAACATGGACGTGAAGCGCACGTTCCTGAACTGCGTCGAGCCCGAGCATCTGCCCGAGGAATTCCTGACAGCAGTGCAGCGGTTTAAGATCCGCGGCTCATCCGGCAAGCTCAATATCGCACTCGGCGGATTGCCGACCTTCCCCGCCATTCCGGCCGGTTGCCCGGCCTTGCGCGGCGACATGCACATCACCGACACGCTGGAAATGATGGAGCGCGCCTACGATGACTGGAAAGATGGGCGTTGGTCGCGTGCACCGTACGTCGACATGCTGATTCCGTCGCAGATTGATCCAACCATGGCGGCGGATGGCAAGCACTACATGTCGGTATTCGTGCAGTACTGCCCCTACGAACTGGCCGACGGTCCATGGACGGACGATAAGCGACAGGCTTTCGGCAATACCGTCATCGACGCGATTGCTGAGCACAGTCCCGACTTCAAGAGCCTCATCCGGCATGCCGAAATCCGCACGCCGTGGGACATCGAGCGGGAGGTGGGCCTCACCGAAGGCAACATTTTCCAGGGTGAGCTGACGATGGATCAGCTGTTGTTCAATCGTCCGGTACCTGGCTATGCCCAGTACCGCACACCGGTCCGCAATCTGTACCTGTCGGGGTCGTCAACACACCCCGGGGGTGGCGTCATGGGCGCGCCGGGCGCCAATTGCGCACGTCGCGTGATCGCTGATTTCGGACGGGCATCCGCATGAACCGCGCGTGGGACACCATCATCGTTGGCGCCGGTCACAACGGCCTCGTCTGCGCGCAAATGCTCGCCAGTGCTGGCCAGAGCGTGCTTGTACTGGAAGCCGGTGCCGAGGTGGGCGGCTTTGCCGCACCGCGCGAATTCGCGCCGGGATTTCGGGCGAGCATCGCCGCGCAATATCTGCATCAGTTCTCCGATGCGCTGCTGCGGTCGCTACAACTTGAGCGCCACGGCCTGCGCTTTGCCGCCACCGGCCTCGCGACGACAGTGTTGGCGTCGGGACGCCACGTGCGCATCGCCGGCGATCACGTCGACGGCGTTTCGGCTGAAGAGGCGACGCGTTGGCAGCAGCTCGATACTCGCCTTGCACGCTTTGCGAAGTTCATGGCAACCGTGCAGAGCACGATGGCACCACGACTGGGCAGCAGCGACTTTCAGGATCGATGGACACTGCTCAAGATGGGCCTGCGTCTGCGCTTGCTCGGCCGTCGCGAGATGCGCGAGTTTCTGCGTATCGCTGGCATGAACGTGTATGACCTCGCGACCGACGAGCTTGAGGATCCATTGCTGCAAGCAGCTTTGGGGATGGATGCGATTCTGGGCTCCAATTTCGGACCCCGCGCCCCGGGAACCGTCCTGACCCTCTTAACGCGTCGCGCGGGCGAAGCGACCACGACCGGCGGTTATCGCCTTCCCATCGGTGGCCTCGGCGCCTTCGCTCAGGCACTCGCATCCGCGGCGACAGCGGCAGGTGCCACCGTACGAACGGATGCCCCCGTAGCCGGCATCGTCATCGAGAATGACGAAGTGCGTGGTGTCGACCTTGCCAACGGTGAGCGTCTGAGTGCCGCCCGCGTAGTCTCCAGCGTCGACCCACGTCAGACCTTCCTCTCGTTGCTCGGCACCGAGCATCTGGACACGGGATTCGTTCGGCGCGTAGATCATTTCCGCCACCGCGGCATCACCGCGAAGTGGCATCTGGCACTAGACGCGCTGCCGACCTTCACGGGACTGCCATCGGCACAACTGGGAGATCGCCTTGTCGTCGCGCCGTCACTCAACTACCTAGAGACGGCTTATAACGCCTCGAAGTACGGAGAAGTCTCTGTGCTGCCCGCCCTTGAAATCTCGATTCCCACGGTCCACGACCGAACCCTCGCGCCCGCGGGTGGCCATGTGCTGACCGCGATCGTTAATTACGCCGCCTACGACGCCAAAGATGATTTAGGGACGGCTCGCGAGAAGTTAGAGGCCAATGCACTCGCCGTTCTGGAGTCCGTCGCGCCGGGCATTCGGAGCCTGATCCGCTCCAGTGAACTGTTACTGCCGATGGATCTCGAGCGTATTTGCCGGGTCACCGGTGGTCATTGGCATCACGGCGATCTGGCCTTTGATCAATACCTGATGGTCAGGCCCTTCCCAGGCGCCGCTCAGTACCAGACCCCCATCCGCGGCCTCTATTTGTGCGGGGCTGGGTCACATCCCGGCGGCGGACTGACCGGATTGCCCGGTCGCCTCGCTGCCGAACAGATTCAGAGGACCGCCCCATGACGGCCGACGCTGGTTACCCTACACCGCCACACTTTCGTAAGCCGCTGATCGACACGCCGTTCCACGACCGTGCGCGCGCCCTGTCGCAGAACGATCAGTTCGTTGCCTGGGCCGGTTACTCGACGGTCGACGTCTTCACCACCGTTGAGCAGGAATACTTTGCGATCCGTAATGCCGCGACGCTTTACGATCTGACGCCGATGGTGAAATACCGCGTCGCCGGTCGAGATGCCGAGCGGTATATCAACCGGCTCGTCACGCGCGATATCCGCAAACTCAAAGTCGGCCGCGTCAGCTACGTCGTCTGGTGCAACGACGAGGGGCACATCATTGACGATGGCACCGTCTTCCGCCTGAGCGAAACCGACTACCGGATCTGTACGGCAGAGCGGCAGTTGGATTGGTTTCTCGATTCAGCGATCGGATTCGACGTGGCGGTGGAGGAAATCACCGCCTCAGTGGCCGCACTGTCCTTGCAAGGACCGACCAGCGCCTACGTGCTCAAGAAGTTCGGACTTTCCGGCATTGAAAGTTTGAAACCCTTTGAATTTCGCATCTTCGAGGCCGAGGGGCGCTCGCTCATGGTCTCGCGCACGGGCTTCACTGGCGATCTCGGCTACGAGTTGTGGATGGCGCCGCAGCACGCCACCGCCGTCTGGGATGACCTGATGCAGGCGGGGCGATCGCGCGGTATCCGTGCGATCGGCTCACAGGCTTTGAACCTCGCTCGCATAGAAGCCGGTTTCTTGATGCCCAATGTGGATTTCATCTCAGCGGAACACACGGTGCGAATGCATCGCGAGCGTACCCCGCTGGAGTTGGGGCTGGCCTGGCTCGTTGATTTCGACAAGCCGCATTTCAACGGTCGTCGCGCGCTCCAAAAGCAAAAGGCGGCCGGATTGCAACGAATGCTCGTCGGGCTCGACATCGACGGGAATAAGCCGGCCCACAACGCCCTGCTGTATGCGAATCCGACCGACGAAACAGAGTGCGGATTCGTCACCTCCGCGATGTGGTCGCCCACCTGCAAGCGCAATATCGCGCTGGCCATTTTGGACACCCCGCATTTTGAAATGGGCCGACGGGTGCATGCCGACATCTATCTGCACCGCGAACTGGTCTGGGAGCGGCGAATGGTGACGGCCACCGTGGTGGAACGGCCGTTCTTTGCGCCTGAACGGCGCCGGCTCACGCCGCCGGCCGACCGCTGAAAGGCATCCCAGTGAACGCTGTATTCGGATACGCTCAACACGAACCGCTCTGCAGCTGGGACCTGGCATGGTGATTGCACCACAGCGACCGAACACGAACCCACGCCCTTGGCTGGATGCGTCAATTGCGCCGCAAATCGTGGTTGACGGCGTCCACAAGCGCTACGGCGATTTCGTCGCCGTTGAGGGTGTGAACCTCTCCATCTATCGCGGCGAGATGTTCGCACTGGTCGGTGCCTCGGGGTGCGGTAAGACCACCCTGCTGCGGATGCTCGCGGGATTCGTGACGCCCACGGCCGGGCGTATCCTCATTGATGGCATCGACATGACGGACGTGCCGCCTTACGAGCGGCCCGTCAACATGATGTTCCAGTCCTATGCGCTGTTCCCGCACATGACGGTCGAGGACAACATCGCCTACGGCTTGAAACGTGACGGTGTCGACCGCCCCGAATGCGCCCGTCGGGTGGATGAGGCGCTGCAGATGCTGCAGTTAGGTGGCTTAGGCCGTCGCAAGCCCCACCAACTCTCGGGCGGCCAACGCCAACGGGTTGCCCTCGCCCGGGCCATTGTGAAGCGGCCCAAGGTGCTCTTGCTGGATGAACCGTTGAGTGCGCTCGATAAGAAACTGCGTGAAAGCACCCAATTCGAGCTGATGGATCTGCAGCACGAGCTCGGCATGACCTTCGTCGTCGTGACCCACGACCAGGACGAGGCCATGGCGCTCGCGAGCCGCGTCGCGGTAATGGACTGCGGCCACGTTCTGCAGGTCGGCACGCCCGCGGAAGTCTATGAATATCCGCGCAGCCGTTTTGTAGCGGATTTCTTCGGCACCGCGAATCTGATCGAGGGGACGATCGAGTCTCATCAAGACGGCGTACTCACGGTCGCCGCCCCCGTAGGTTCACTGCGCGCACAGGATGTACGGGCCCTCGCGCCGGGTACGGCCGTGACCCTCGCCATTCGACCTGAGAAAATGCGGCTGTCGAAAACGACGCCGGCCGACGACCAAGACAACTGCGTCAGCGGCGAAGTCTGGGAACTCGGTTACCTCGGTAACCGTTCGATTTATCGCATCAAGACGCCCGATGGCCAGTTGCTGACGGTGTTTTCTCAGAACGAGAAGCGTACGCTCGACTGGGCGATCGATTGGGGCGATCGGGTGCAGGTGCACTGGTCACCGGAGGCCACGGCAGTGTTGGAGTCATGAACTGCCGCTGATCCGAAGAATCTGGGGATAGGGGGTTTACAGGATGAACAAGACGCAAGCGGCAACGGGACTGCTCGGTCTCATGATCAGTGCCGTCATCTCGCAGGCTCTCGCGGCCGATGCCAAGACGGGACAGCTGGAAGAAATTGTCGTAACCGCGACGCGACATGAAGAGTCGCTCAGCAAAGTCCCCATTTCCGTTACCGCCCTGACGCAAGAATCCCTCGACGTGAAAGGCATCAAGGACTTTCAGGACGTTGCCCGCTTTACACCGGGCGTCACCATCGACAACACCGGCACGAACGCCATTTCGATTCGCGGTATCTCATCGTCCGGCGGTGCCGGCACGACCGGCATCTACATCGACGACACGCCGATCCAGATGCGTGCGGTGGGTTTCAACCCGGACGATGCGCTCCCGAAAACCTTTGATCTCGACCGCGTCGAAGTGTTGCGCGGCCCGCAGGGCACGCTGTTCGGATCCGGCTCGGAAGGCGGCACGGTTCGCTACATCATGAACCAGCCAAGTGTGTCGAAGGAGTCGACTTACGTCCGCTCCGAGTTGTCGAGCACTCGCGGTGGTGACCCGAGCTTCGAAGCCGGGATCGCGCATGGTGGCCCGCTCATCGACGGCGTACTCGGCTATCGCGCCAGCGTCTGGTATCGCCATGATGGCGGCTGGATCGATCGCGTGGACCCGACGAGCCGAGCCGTGGTGGATCCGCGCGCCAACCGCGGTAATGCCATGGCGGCTCGACTGGCGTTCCTATGGCAGCCCTCCGAGAATGTGGCCATCACACCAAGTGTGATGTATCAGAACTCACGCAAGCACGATCAGTCGACCTTCTGGGATGCGTATTCCGATATCAGCAGTGGCCGCTTCAACAACGCGAGCCCCGAGCGCATTCCGACCCCGGATGAGTACTATCTCCCGGCGCTCAAGATCGACATCGATGCCGGCAAGACGCGCTTCATTTCCAATACATCCTATTTCCATCGCAACGAACAGACGGGCTATCAGGGTAGCGTCTATGACCTGGCGTTCTACCAGTCTCAAGGCCCGCTGACGGGCTCCTGCGGCAATTATGCCGGCGACCCGCTCAACGGCGTGCCCTGTAGCTGGTACCCCTTGCTCGACGGCAATGGTATTCACCTGCCGGCCGGCTATGCCGGCTATGCGGGTCCGAACACCATGACCAACCGCCAGTCCTCGTTCACACAGGAAGTGCGTTGGCAGTCCAACGATCCGGCAAGCCGCCTGATCTGGACCGTCGGCGCCTTTTTCTCCACCTCCAAGGAACGCAGTGTCGAGGCGCTGTACGATCCGCGCATTGAGTCGCTGTGGTCAGACCTCTTAGGCATTGCGCCAGCTGATTTCTTCGGGACGACCGATTACACCTGCAACGATGGCAATCCGCAGGGCTATCAAGTGCCTAATTGCGCGTCTTATCTGAATGACACCACGGTGACTGACCGACAGGTTGCGGTCTTCGGCGAAGGCAGCTACGCCATCACCGACCGTCTCAAACTCACGTTGGGCGGCCGCCTCGCCCACATGAGTTTTGATCTCAATCACGTCGGTGATGGATACCTGAACTTTGGTCGCGAAACAGCCTCCGCTAATCACAGTGAGAATGCCTTCACGCCGAAGGTGGGACTGTCGTTCCAAATGGACCCCGCGAACCTCTATTACTTCACCTATGCAAAGGGCTTTCGGCCAGGCGGCGGCAACAATCCGTTGCCGAGCTACTGCGATGGCGATGGTGGCTTGAACCAGGCGGGTTACCCGAGTGGAGCGCCTCTCGCTTACAACTCAGACACGACGCAGAGCTACGAGATCGGCACGAAGAACAATCTCTCGAGCCACCTGCGCATTGCCTCGAGCGTCTACTACATCAAATGGCAGAACATTCAGCAGAGCGTCTACGTCTCCTACAACTGTGGCCTGCAGTTCACCGACAACTTGGGCTCGGCAGTGGCCAAGGGCTTCGACCTTCAAGTTGAGTCGGTACTCGGGGGTGGGTTCTCGCTCGACGCCGCATTTGGATATACCAGCGCGCGTTACACTGAAGCCACGCAGGCGCCGAAGCCGCTCCTGGCCTCGGCGGGTGATGCGATCTCAGGCGAAGGTGCGGTAAACGGCAGCCCCGCCTCATCCCCTCCATGGACGTTGTCGCTTGGACTGCAATACAACTTTGCAGTCGCGGAGCGTGACGCTTTTGCTCGCTTCGACTGGCAGTACTCGGCGCAGAACACCTGGCTGACCGCGATGCAAGATCCCAATTCAGTGCAATACAATCCTTACGTGGTGCCTGTCGCCTCGACGAAGTTCGCCTCACTGCGCGCCGGCATGAGCTTCGGCAATGCGTCGGTTGCTTTGTTCATCGACAATCTGTTCGACGCACGGACGATCACCAACTATCAGTTGGGACAGTCCGACTACAACATCCCGGTCGATGCAAACAACAACTACCTCTGGACGCAACCCACGCCGCAACGCAATTCGTGGACGTTCCGCCCACGGACGATCGGCCTGACGTTCACCTACCGGATGTAGGCAAATTGCGGCGAGTCTGGGTTAACCGCCCAGACTCGCGGCATACCGGCGAATGCGCCGGCCGGCCTCTTCCAACTCAGCGGGCTCGGCGGCGAAGCAGGCGCGCACAAACCCATCCGTCTCGCGTCCAAACGCCGCACCATCGAGCAGCGACACCTTTTCTGACTCGAACAAGCCGCGCAGGAAGCCTGCGCTGCCAAGGCCTGTCTTGCGGACGTCGAGGAGCATGAACATACCGGCATCGGGCCAGTGTGGCGTGACGGTCGGAATATCGGCCAGGGCGCGGTAGAGCACATCGCGCCGCACACGACAGTACTCATGCATGCTCCGTTCGGTGTCCTCCCGCAGATCGAGGGCAGCGATCGCTGCTTCCTGTATAAAGCCCGGGATGCCGTAGAGCATGCACAGTGCTAATTCTTCCACGAGCTTTACAAGATCCGGCGGCCCGATCAGCCAGCCGACGCGCCATCCGGTCATAGCGTGGCTCTTGGAGAGACTGCCCACGGTGACGACCTGATTCGGCAGACGCGCCGCGAGGCTCGGCACACGATTGCCATCGGCAATGCCAGCATAGACTTCATCGGAGACGATCCACAGCCCGTGGCGACGCGCGATGTCAGCGATACCGTCACAATCTTTCTCGGACAAGACAACACCCGATGGATTGCTCGGCGTCGCCAAAAAGATCGCGCGAGTGCGCGAGGTCACCGCTGCTTCCAGCGCCTTCAAATCAGGATGAAAGCCCGCGGAAGCGTGTGCTGGCACGCGCACCAATTTCGCACCCGACGCCTGGATTGAGGCCGGGTAAGTCGTGTACATCGGGTCGATGGTGATGATCTCATCGCCGTGACTCGCCAAGCACAGTGACGCGACGAACAAGCCGTTCTGCGTGCCCGCAAGGACCGCGACGTTGTCCGCCGAACACGACATCCCGGTGCGCGCGACGTGCACCGCGGCGATCCGCTCACGCAGCGGTGTCTTGCCGAGAATTTCGGTGTAGTGGGTATCACCGCCGCGCAGCGCCGCTACGGCCCGATCAACCACAGGCACGGGGGTGTCGATGGGTGGGTCACCGACACTCAGGATGATGACGTCCTCACCCTTGTCTTTGGCTTGTCGGGCTTCCCAATGAATCGCCCAAGGGTCGACCCCGCCTTCATGCGCGATCCAATCCACGATCGGTGCAAAACGACGCTTCATTCGAATGCCTCCGCGCGCACTTCAATGACCACGATCTGTCGGCGCGCTGCAAAATCCCGTAACGCGGCGGCGAGTGCCTCCGGCGTATCGACACACTGGTGGGCATAACCATACGCTGCTGCCAGCAAACTGAAATTCGGTGGCCGGATATCGACACCCTCCGGCTCAATGTCCACCGCGATCATGGACGTTTTGATTTCGCCATAGCCTTCGTTGTTCCAGATCACGATGGCGGTCCACGCCCCCGCCTCGCGCGGGCTGGCAAGTTCTCCGAGCGTGAACTGAAGCCCCCCGTCACCCACGAGGCACACCATCGGCGTGTCCGGCCGCGCCAATCCCGCGCCCGTCGATGCCGGCAACGCATAGCCGAGCGTGCCGTACCCGGTCGCGCTGTTGAACCAGGTCCTGGGCGCCGATGCGGCATAACCGAGATTGCCCGCATACACCATTTGCGTGGAATCACCAACGATCGTCACAGAAGGAACGGCGTCCCGGATCAGATTGAGGAGGGCGATCTCCCGCACGTAGGCAGCCGGCAGTGCTGCCATTGCATCGGCATTCGCGGCCTGCGCACGCGCCGCACCCGCGCTGTCGCGCGATGGGCCCACATCGTGCCCCAGCAGAGCGCTGAGTGTTGCCTTGGCGTCCCCCACGAGCGCGACCTCGGCACGAACCGAGCGTTGCATCTGATCGTGATCGATATCGATCCGCAGCAAGCCCGGTGGCTGTGCAAAAGCCGAGACGGAGTACATGTCGTAATCGGTCTGACCGAATTCAGTTCCGATTGCCAGGACCACATCAGCCTGCGCCACCAACTGACGGACTGCCGCCATCGACGGACTCATCGGCACCGCCAACGGATGGTCGATCGGCATCAACCCACGCGCATTCACGGTCATCACGACCGGCGCATCGAGACGCTCCGCCAGCATCCGAACTTCAGTTTGCGCGCCAACCGCACCGCCGCCGACCAGCAGGACCGGCCGGGAAGCGGTTGAGAGTCGCGCGGCCGCTGCCGCAACCGCGTCCGGTGCTGCGACAACCGGCGCGGGCCGGGGCCAGGTCACCACCGGCAAATGCGACGCATCCGCCGTCAGCACATCACGCGGAATCTCCAAATACACCGGACCCGGACGCGCCGTCGCCCACAGGCGGAACGCGCGCTCCAACGCCGGCGGCAGATCCTCGGGCGCCAAAATCCGCTCCGCGTGGGCGGAGACGATGCGCGCAATGCCCATCTGATCGGGGATTTCGTGCAGGAAGCCCTGTCCGGTTCCCATCTCCCCGCGGCGGTTTTCGCTGGAGACCACGAGCAGAGGGATCGAATCCTGTAAGGCCTGCCCCATAGCGGTCGCGATGTTGGTCAGTCCCGGTCCTGTGATCGTGAAGCAGATCCCAACGCCACCCCCGGCACGGGCGTAACCGTCGGCCATGAAGCCGAGGGCCTGCTCATGTCGGCCGGCCACATGGCGGATCGACGACGCGGCAAGCCCGCGATAAAGCTCGAGGTTGTGCACGCCGGGGATGCCAAACACATGGCGGACACCCTGCGCTTCCAACACCTCAATCAGGTACGTACCGAGCGTCTTTTTCATGCCCCACCCTACCCCGTTAATCCCGCCGCCGACAGGCCCGAAAAGGGCCGCGGCACGCGGTAGCGTAAATATTATGACCGCGATAATATGATGGAACGGTCTTTAGAGGGGAGCCCCATGAACCAAGATGTGATGATTACCTGCGCGGTCACCGGCGATGATTCGAAGGTCACCAAGAGCCCTCACTGTGCAGTGACGCCAGAGCAAATCGCGCAAAGCGCCATTGAGGCCGCCCAAGCGGGTGCGTCAATCGTCCACATCCACGTTCGCAACCCAGAGACGGGCGACTTCTCGATGGAAACGCGCCACTACCGCGCGGTCGTCAAGGCGATCCGCGAGAGCGGCACCGACGTCATCGTGAACCTGACCTGCGGCATGGGCGGCTACATCGTCATCGGCGAGAACGGCATCAAGGACACCCCGGCGCCAGGTAGCGACTTCTGCTCGCAGGAAGATCGCATGCGCCACGTGATCGACCTGTGCGAAGAAGGGAAGTATCGGCCGGACATCTGCACGCTCGACTGCGGCAGCTTGAACTTCGGCGACGGCAACCGCGCCTACGTGTCGACCCCGAACTATCTGCGCCAGGGCGCGGCGATTTGTAAGGATCTCGGCGTCAAGCCGGAATTCGAAATCTTCGACACGGGCAACCTCTGGTTCGTGAAGCAAATGATCAAGGAAGGCCTCGTCCTGCCGCCGCCGTTGATCCAGTTGTGCATGGGCATTGCCTGGGGCGTACCGGCGAACACCGAACACCTGCTCGCGATGAAGAATTTCCTGCCGGACGATGCCGTCTGGTCGTCGTTCGCCATCAGCCGCATGCAGATGCCGTGGGTCGCCAACTCGGTGCTCAACGGCGGCAACGTCCGCGTCGGTCTCGAAGACAACCTGTATCTGTCCAAGGGCGTCTACGCCTCAAACGCGCAACTGGTCACCAAGGCCCGCGGCATCGTCGAAGCCATGGGCGCTCGAGTCATTGGACCGGCTGAGGTTCGTGAGCGTCTGAAGATCGGTTGAGGTCATCCCATGCCCGCACGGACCCTTTACCGGACGGCGATTCAGCCTGACTGGATCGACTACAACCAGCATCTGAACGATGCCTACTACATCGTCGCCATGAGCCGTGCCTGTGACGCGTTCATGGTGGCGGTAGGCATCGATGAAGCCTATCGCAGCAGCACTCAGTGCACGCTGTACTCGCTGGAAGCGCACGCCCACTGGCTGCGCGAAGTGAAGTTTGGCGAGATGCTGGAGATCGGTGCGCACGTGATCGCCGTGGACTCCAAACGGGTCCATGTGGGCTTTGAAGTGCGGGTCGCAGGGAAGGACGGACTCGCCGCCACCGGCGAATTCATGTTGCTGCACTACCGTCAGGGTGAGCAAGCGGGCGCCGCGACGTTTCCGGCGACAATCCGCTCGGCCATTGAGCAATTCAACGGCCCCGATGCCGGCGAGTGGGCAGGTCCTGTCTCGCGGGCACTGACGCTCACCAAGCGCGCATGAACCGCGAATCGCTGCGGCGCCTGCTCGCACCGAAGACGCTGGCCTTGGTCGGCGGCAACTGGACAGATGCCGTCGCCAACGCCTGCCGACAGATCGGCTATCAAGGCGACATCTGGCGCATTCATCCCACGCGCCCGTCGGATGAGACCACCACCTACTACCGGTCCATCGACGAGTTGCCCGGCGCACCCGATGCCTCGTTCCTGGCCGCACCGGCCGCAGATATCCCCGCGCTCGCGGAGGGTTTGTCGCGTCGTGGTGCAGGCGGTTTCGTCTGCTTTGCGTCCGGCTTTGATGAAACGGCAACCGACGAAGGTCGCAAGCTCACCGCAGACCTCGTGACGGCAGCCGGGGACCTCGCCTTCACCGGCCCCAACTGCTACGGGCTCGTCAATTTCTTCGATCGCGCCGCGCTCTGGCCCGATCAGGTGGTCGGTGGTGCACGCTCCGATCGCGGCGTCGCCATCCTCTGCCAAAGCGGCACGATTTCGCTGACGCTGATGTTCAATCAGCGCGATTTGCCTATTGGTTATGTGATCTCGGTGGGCAACCAAACGCGTCTGGCGCTCGAGGACCTCATCGAGGTGCTCAGTGAAGACCCGCGTGTCACCGCCTTCGGTCTCTATATCGAAGGCATCAAGGATGCCCAGCGCTTCTCCGAGGCGGTCAATACGGCGCGCGCGGCCGGCAAGCCCATCGCACTGGTCAAATCAGGCCGCACGGCGGCCGCTGCCCAAGCCGCTGCCACCCACACGGGTGCCATGGCTGGCGCGGATGCGGTCTTCGACGCCTATTGTCGCGACGCGGGTATCGCGCGTTGCGACACCCTCGCCTCCTTAGTGGAGACGCTGAAGGTGCTGCATTCGGGCGGCCCACTCAACGGCCACAAAGTGCTGGTGATGGGCGCGTCCGGCGGCGACATGGCCATGACCTCGGATGTGGCGCGCCACACGTCGCTGGAATTCCCGCCGCTCCCGGCCGATATCCGCGACGCGGTGCAAGAGGCCGTAGGCCCTCGCGTCACCATCGCCAATCCTTTCGATTTCCACACCTACATTTGGTTCAACCAACCGAAGATGCAGGCGCTGTTCTCGAGCGTGTTCAAGGCCGGCTACGACGCCGTCGCCTTCATGCTCGACTGTCCGCCGGCGGATCGCTCGGACACCTCAGCCTTCGATGGTCCAATTCGACTCTTCGTCGACGAGGCTCGCAAAGCCGGCGCACGCGCTGCCATGCTGGCCTCGCTGCCCGAGACGCTTTACGAAGACATTCGTTCCCACTGCACTCAGCATGGCGTCATCCCGCTGCAGGGTCAGCGCGAAGGCTTGGAAGCGCTGAACGCGGCCGCGCATATCGGCGCCCGTTGGCGCGACGCGCCACCCGTGACGCTGCAACGTCCACGCGCCGGCCGCACCGCCGCTCGCACCTTGCGCGAGGACGAAGGCAAGGCAGCGCTCAGTGCCCACGGG
>CANGOP010000024.1 GCA_947455595.1 Gammaproteobacteria bacterium | reverse complement strand
TTGGGTACCCCTCCGGCAAATGAGCCGCGCATTTTCGGCCTCGAACCCCATCCTGTCAACGGGTCCGGCGCAAAAGATTCACAGCGCGGGCATCTGATGCCCCGGGCAGGCACCCTCAGCGCTTCTCGGCAAGCACCGCGATGAGCTTAGGGTCGCCCACTTGCGTCGCGATATCGGCCGCCGTCTGCGCCGCAGAATTGCGGATTCTACGATCGGATCCCAGTGCAATCAATGCTTTAGCCGCTTCAATTTGGCGAGCAGCGACGGCGGCGAGCAACGGGGTGTTACCGAGATCGTTCCGAGTCTCGAGCTTCGCCCCGGCGGCAACCAACGTTTTGATCACATCAACACGACCCGCCCCCGCTGCGACGATCAGGGGGGTGTTTCCGGACTTGGAGCGGGTTTCGCGCGCAGCGCCCGCCTGTAAGAACTGCGCAACCAAGTCGTTGGCGCCGCGTTGAGCCGCAATGGAGAGCGGGGTCAAGCCGTCGACGTCTTGCACATCTAATCCCCCCGAGGCGACCAACGCCGATGCCGTCGCCTGGGCGCCCGCGGCGGCCGCAATGGCGAGGGCCGTGCGCCCTGCTACATCCCGTTGCCGGGCGTCCGAGCCGGCAGCCAACAGCTGTTTAACCACATCGAGGTCACCATGCTCGGCAGCCTGCATGAGCGCCGTGCGACCTTGCGCATCCGCCGCAGCTACTTTCGCCCCGCCGGCCAGCAACGATTGCACCAAGTCCCGGGCGCCGAGCTCCGCCGCCACCCCGAGGGGCAAGGCACCTCGGCTCTGTCGGGCATTCGGATCGGCGTGAGCGCTGAGCAGAGCGTCCACGGCGGCGGCTTGGCGCCGTCGGACGGCCAATCCGAGCGACGTATCGCCATCCGGTGTTTTTGCCTCAATCTGTGCCCCGGCCGACAGCAGAGCCCGGACGATCGCGACGTGCCCCGAGCGTGCTGCGATGGCCAAGGCGGGAATCCCCGAGGGCTCGGTTGAATTGGGGCTCGCCCCAGCGCTGATTGCGACCTTAACCGCTGCGAGGTCGTCGCGGTCGCAGGCGATCAGCAGATTCGACCATCCGGAGAATCGATCGTCCTGGCGGATCTCTTTAACAACCGTGCGCGACACGCCTGTCGCACCTGCGGACTTCAAATCGTTGAGAATCGCGGCGGATTCCGCGCTCTTGGGCGCGCGCTCCGCCAAATCCAATGCACCCAACCCCTGCGCATTACGTGCGTTGGCATCGGCGCCGTGTGCGAGCAGGAGACTGACCGACTCGCGCGAACCGGCTGCCGCTGCCAGCATCAGTGCAGAACCACCCCGTCGATCGGCCGCATTGGGATCAGCTCCGGCTGCTAGCACCCGACGAACCACGGCGGCGGCACCACGGCGCGCAGCGATCAGCAAGGAGGTGTCGCCAGCGCTATCACGCAGATCGACCGACGCGCCCCGCTCGAGAAGAATTCGCACGGCTTCGGGTTGATTAAATTCGGCGGCGTCGTGCAACGCCACCCGCTGATCACTGCCCGATGAGTCGGCAGGGAACTTGGTCAGCAGCGAAGCTAACTTCGCGAGGTCGCCTTCCTGCGCTGCACGGCGTAACAAGGTGGCCGGATCTTTGATCTCAACCGGAGCGCTGGCCTCTATCGTGGCAGCATGCGGTTTGAAACCACCTTTCTCAGCCGATGTAGACCACTCCTCGGCCGTATGGCCGGTATTCACACAGACGCCCGACTCGACTTGTGACGCAAGCGTGTACGAGGCCTTCGCCCAACCACCATTCGCGGCTGCGATCAACAACGCACAGGCACGTGGCGCATCGGCCGTCATCCCGACATCATGGCTACGCGGCAAATACAGCAGCGCCAGTTGATAGGTCGCCTCGGCATTCCCATTCTCCGAGAGCGCCGCCAACAACTCTGCTGCGTGCGCATACTCGTGCCGACGCAGGGCGTCGCGCGCGGGCTCCAGTTCCGGGTTAGACGGCGCGGCAGCCGCCAGCATCATGGCCAACCAAAGTGAGGGGCTCATGCGGTTCCCCATTTGGTTTCGACTTTGATGCCGATCCCTTTGAGGAAGTCGGTGGGCAATACGCCGCCCGCGTTCACGATCACGGCGTCGTTTTCAATCTCGACGACATTGCCGTTATGGCGTAAACGGACGGTTTTTTCGAGAATTTCTTCGATTTCCGACTTCAGCATGAGATTCAGCGTGCCCGCTGCTTCCGCCGCCTTAATACGCTCTCGATTGCGTTGTTTGGCACGGCCAAACGCATCGCCGCGATACGACAAGGTGGACATGGCGCCAGCTTCCGCCAAGCTCGCCGCGGCCTCCAACGCGCTGTCACCACCCCCGACGACGATGACCTTTTGACCGACGTATTGCTCAGGATCAATTAAGCGATAAACGACCTTGGACTGCTCTTCGCCTTTGACGCCCAGTTTGCGTGGCGTGCCGCGGCGACCGACTGACAGCAGCACCGTGCGCGCGCGGTATTCGCCTTTGGAGGTCTTGATGACAAAACCCTCGCCAGCAGGCGTTACGCTCTCGACCCGCTCATTCGTGTTGATCTGCAGCCCCGTGCTTTTCTGCGCATCTATCCAGACCTGAAGGAGCTCCTCTTTGGTCGTAAGAGAAACCTTCACCTTGCCGATGATGGGCAGCACCGCCGGCTGAGTCATGACGATCTTGCCGCGCGGATACTGGAATACACAGCCACCCAGAGACTCTTGCTCGATCGTGACGAACTTCAGCTTTGCTTCCAATGCCGCAAGAGATGCCGAGAAACCTGCAGGGCCCGCGCCGACGATGACGACATCGAGTTCCTCACCTTCACCGCGTGGCCGGCGGGCTAAGATTTCGGCCATCGCCTGACGTCCCTGCTCCACCGCATTGCGGATGAGTCCCATGCCACCCAGTTCACCGGCGACGAAGACGCCCGCAACGTTGGTCTCGAACCAGGGGCTGACGCGGGGCAGGTCGACGCCACGACGCGAGGTCCCGAAGACGAGCGTAATGGCATCGACCGGGCAGGCCGGAGCGCACGCGCCGTGGCCAATGCAGTTGGTAGGCCCGACCAGATCTGCCTTGCCGTCGATGATGCCAAGAACGGTGTGATGAGACTGTTCAGGACAGGCATTGACGCAAGAGCCACAACCGATGCACTTGGTGTAATCAATCGAAGGGTGTAACGAGGCCGGCTCCGTCAAGCCCGCCTCCAGCGCTTCTTTCTGCGCCACAAAACTCTGCCGTTTCAGACGAGAGCGGCTGATGAAGTACCAGATGACGTAGATCGCGAGAGGCGCGGAGTAGATCAGGTATTCCATGGTCACTTCAAATGGCGGAGGGATAGGGTCAAGCGCGGCGTTCAAACTCGCACAAGTTGTCTTAATCTGGTCACAAGGGCTAGCGCGAGAGTGCCAAACCGTGAGCCAGTTCCGCATCCTGAAAACCTGTCGCGACGCAGCGACGGTAGCCCCTGTCGGAGCAGCCCAATCGGCTGATATCCTCAGCCGGATAGTCACAATCCCTCTCTTGGGCAACCGATTCAAACTCAACGGGACACGGACTTGAGCCTGCAGCTGACACTCTCGTTTATCGCATTGGCTGGTATGTTCGCCGCAGCCTTCATGGCCACACGGCGTGACTTGCCCCGCTCTGCCATGCTCCTGATCGTCGCCTCGCCATTGGCAGCAGCGATGGTGTACGTCCTCGTGGGCGCGAAAGGATTTCCGAGCCAGACGCCGGGCGACGGCCCGGCACCCGCGGTCGCCGACCGTGGCGGCAATGCCGGCGATGTAGAAGTGCCCGGCTCGACGACGCCAGCCGACGCCGCAGGCGGCAAAGTCGCTGCCTTGCGAAGCCAAGCAGACGACGCGCGGCGTGCCAAGAATTACGCTCAGGCGGCCGCGTTCTTTCGCGAAGTCACTCAAGTTGCGCCGTTTGACCCAGACGGGTGGGCCGATTTGGGAGATGCACAAGCGGCAGCGGGTGGTGGTGACCTGAAGGCAGGCGAAGCGGCCATTAATCGGGCATTGGAAATCGACCCGCGGCATGCGAAAGCGCTCTGGCTGAAAGCAAGTCTGGAACTGCAGTCGAAGCGATTCGCGGCCGCCGCAGATTTGTGGCGGCGCCTGTTGAAAGAACTGCCGGCCGATTCCAGTGACGCCAAGATCGTACAAACCAATCTCGAAGAGGCGGAGCGCCTCGCCGATGGGACAGGAACGAAACGATGAGCGCGGAAGCAATCCACACCTTAGAAGCCACCGAGTCACGCGGCGTCAGCTCGACGTTTATCGGGATCTTGCTTACGACCGCGTTGGTCGTAGCCGGCTGGATGCTCCCGCTGCGTGACTACATCACGCCCCGATCCGGCCTTGGTTATTGGCTCGGCATCATTGGTGGCTCGTTGATGGTCTTGTTGTTGATCTATCCGCTGCGTAAGCGGGTCCGTGCCTTTGCGTTTCTCGGCTCCGCTCGCATCTGGTTCCAGATCCATATGATCTTAGGCGTTGCAGGCCCGATCGCGATTTTGTATCACTGCACCTACCGGATGGGCGCTACGAACTCAAACGTCGCGCTCTGGTCCATGATCGTGGTGGCATCCAGCGGCCTGATTGGTCGCTATCTCTACAGCCGAATCCACTTCGGTCTCTACGGCAGCCGAGCCAACCTCGATGAGATCCACTTTCAAGCCAGCAAGATCCGCCTTGAAGGGACCGGCGCGGGCCGCCTCTTGCCCGGTTTCGCCGAGCGTCTTGATGCAGCAGAAAAGTCGATTTTTTTCAGTCTCCCGCTAGTGCCGAAGGCAGGATCCGCGCTGATGCTCTGGATTTTCGCGCGCGTTCAGATTCGTTTGTTTATCAGCAGCTCTCTCACCAAAGCCGCGCAAACCTCCAAAGCGGTTGCTGACCAAAAGCAAAAGTTGCTCTTAGCGGCCAGCCGTTACGCTGAAGCTCGCCTGGCCGCTGCGCGTCGCGTGGCGGAATTCCAAAGCTGCGAAAAACTCTTTGGTCTCTGGCACGTGCTGCACCTACCGCTCTTTGGAATGTTGCTGGTAGCCGGCATCGTGCACGTCTTCGCCGTCAACCTCTACTGAGGGCGCTTATGCGCGCATGTCGCTATTTCGCTGGATTGATGGTTGCCCTGATGTGCCTCGGGACGACCTCTATCGCCGGCGCGACCGCCATCGAGAAGATCCTGATGCCAGGGGAAGTCTCGAAAGCGCACGCGAAATATGAAACCGAGTGCGTCAAGTGCCACGATCGCTCCCATCGCGAGCGTCAAACAGCGCTGTGCCTCGATTGCCATAAAGATATCGCGACCGACTTAAAGTCAAAGCGCGGCTTTCACGGCAATGCCGTCAAGACCGGAACCGAATGCACCGCGTGCCATAACGAACATAAAGGTCGTGGCGCCGATATCGTGCGCTTTGACCGCGAATCGTTCGAACATGCGGTGAGCGGCTACAAGTTGGAAGGGCGGCATCAGACGGTTGCCTGCTCAAACTGTCACGTCACAGGCAAAAAGTACCGCGAGGCACCCACCACCTGCTTTGGCTGTCACGAGAAGCAAGACATTCATAAAGGCAAGCTCGGCAAAGACTGCGCGCAGTGTCACAACCAGGTCAGCTTCAAAAAGACCGATTTCGATCACTCGAAGACCCATTTCCCGCTCAAGGACGCGCACGCCCGAGCCGGTTGCTCGGATTGCCATCGCGACCCCTCTTATAAGAACACCCCGAAAGAGTGCGTGGCTTGTCACGCCCGAGACGATGTCCACAAGGGTGGCCGAGGACCCGAATGTGGGGCCTGCCACAATACGGACAAATGGAAAACGGCGACTTACGATCACGCCAAACTCGCGCATTTTCCGTTGAATGGCGCGCACTCAAAGGTTGCGTGCGACGCTTGCCATCGCTCCGGCGATACCAAAGCGAAGATTCCCGACCAATGCTCCGGCTGCCACGCGGCCAACGACCGTCACGGCGGCCGATTTGGCGACGACTGTAAGCAGTGCCACTCAGAAGAAAAATGGACGGACGCCCATTACGACCACGAAAAGCAGGCGCACTGGGCGCTGAAGGGCAAGCACGAGAAGGTGAACTGCCACGCCTGCCACACTGGGCCTATCAGCGGACCGAAACTGCCCAAGGACTGCGCCGGCTGCCATAAGGCGGATGACGTTCACCATGGCTCTATGGGTACACAGTGCGGGTCATGCCACGTCGAATCCGGATGGCGCGATAAGGTTCGGTTTGACCATGACATGACGCGTTTCCCGCTCGTCGGTCTCCACGCCACCGTCAGTTGCGAGGAATGTCATCCAACACGCGCCTATCGCAACACCTCAAGAGACTGCTTCAGTTGCCACAAGGCTAACGACGTGCACAGGGGCAACCTTGGCAAAGCCTGCGCAACGTGCCACAACCCCAACGGCTGGAAGTTCTGGCAATTCGACCATGGCAAGGCGACACACTTCGCCTTAGAGGGTGCCCACGCCAAGATCTTGTGCGAGGCATGCCATGTGAAACCGGCCGATGAAGTGAAGTTATCGAAGGAATGCGGCGACTGTCATGCGCGAGATGACGTCCATCACGGCGGCTTTGGTCGCGATTGCGCACGATGCCATACCAGCATCACCTGGCGCGGTGCAGGGGTGCGACGCTGACGCCATCGGATCGAGCACCGCAACAGGTGCTCAAGTGCACGCGCTCAACCGGAATTAAAAGCTGAAGTTGTAGCCGAGGCCAAACCAGAAACGTTTGGTTTTTTGCGTCAGTAATTCTGACGACGGCAAGTTTGGATCCAAGGGTGTGCCTGGAATCAAACTGGCATTCAGGGCAGCTTGCTCGTAACCGGCTTCAAACTGCACAACCCCCCGACGGAACCGCCAATCTGCCAGCAAAGACGGACTCGCCGACCAGCCCGAGCTCGTGCCCGTGAGAGGATCATTGCCGCTGGTGTGACTCACCTGCAGACGAGGCCCAATTCGGATGGAATCCGTGAGTGGATAGCGGGCGGTGCTGAACACCGAGATGGCGCGCGTACCCTGGCGGGTCGTATAGCCAACGCCGACCGTATCGACGTCGCCGTCCATGAGCCAACCGCCACCGAGCAATTGGGTGGAGACACCCACTGCACTGCCCGACGCCGGCGTCGCCGCCACGCCGCCCGATGCGACAGTGGCGCCCACGCGGCTGAACGAGATGTCCGCGCCCCACTGCAATTGTTCCGTCAGCGGATGCTGGACACCGAGAGTGCCCATGTCAGCCAACGCGGTTCTATCCAAGGCAAATTGCTTGGCTGCCTCAATCCCAATCGTTCGAACCAGATCCGAGATCGAACTGGTTGGCTGTCCAATCAAGGCGTTATACAGGCCTAAGAACGGCGTGTGGCGGTGATCCAACACGCTGGTGACCACCCACCGATGCGGAAGCGATAGGCTTCCCAGCAAGGTGACGGAATTCAATTCTTTGAAAAAGAGATCGTAGTCGACCTGGCCAATGATCGATTTGCCGTCCCGGTAATACCTCGTTTCGATACCGACCTGGCGAGAGTCGAGCGTCCCACCCGCTTTCTGCTCGAATGCAAAACCGGTGACATCGAGGCCAGGGAGCACACTCAACCACTCAAGCGATAAATTGCCGAAGGTTCGGTCATGCTGCAGGCTGGCATCATAACTTTGCAGGGTCGCACCGGCGGCAGCCGACAACCTCAAGTTTGTCCGCGGCTGCCAACTGAAATAGGCGCCATCGTAACTGCCGTAGACGCCGCCGTTGGTCTGCGACTGCCGACCGAGTCGAGCAATCCAGTTCTTTTTATGGTCGTCGACCTCGACGAACGCCTGCGGCAACCGAATGATATTGGGCGCTGCGCCGGTACCACTGAGCATATCGCGCACGTACCCGACGAAAACACGGCTCTTGAAGTCGTATTGGTCTCCACGACGTCGAATCTGAAGATCAGCCTCCGAGTCGAGCGCAGTTTGTCCCACGCCATTCGCGGTCACGCCGTTAGACAACACATCGTTCTTGTCGTGCCGATATTCCTGCGCAATTGCGCCATCGACAGTCCAACGGGAGGCATCCAATGCCCCTTTCGTTGGGCGGGTAGCGCCATCCAACGTCACGATCGCCGCGAGCCTCTGTTGAACTGCCTCGACGTCGGCACCTTCTGGGTAACGACGCAGATATTCCTCGTATTCCTTCTTGGCCTGCGCCAACTGACCCTTTCGTTCACGCGCCAGACCGAGAAATTCCTGCGCTTGAGGTCTCGCAGCGTTTTCAGGGTATTCGAGCAACTTGGTATACAACCGGATGGCCGAATCGTAGTCCCGCTCCTGCATCGCAGCGCGAGCATCCGCCAGCAATTTGTCCATCTCCTCCGCAGAGGCGGGCAAATCCCTTGTCGCAGCTCGAGAAGGCTTGGGCGCCGGCACGTCTGACGCCTCCACGGTGACGCGCCCTGCGCGACGCGACAAGACCACCTCGATCCCCGTCAGTCCGGGTTTCGGCCGAATCAGAAACTCGACGTTGCGGGCAAAGCGTAAGGTCAGCGAGCGACGTGACCCTAACGACGGCTCAAGACGGATGTCTAAGAGCCCCGAGGGATTGTCGGCAGGCACCGGCAGACTCTCCCCTAGGCCAGAGATAGGCCCGCATCCAGGCAGTGGCTGCAACTCGATGCGCAGTTCGTCACCCGTCCGCAACGGGTAGTTGGACACGAAACTCATCGGGCAACCAAACTGAATGACGACGGATCCCGCTTCCGTAGACAACTGATCCAATGCTCGGTCAGCAGCTCGCGCTGACCCAGACGACAAGACAGCTGAAACAGCCAACCCAATGGCCGCCAGCGACGTTGAACGCCTCATCACGCCTCTCAGCTTCAACGGTTGGGCGCTCCCGACAAGAGTCGGCTGCGCGGCGGCAGAACCGGCAGCCGCGGCGTAATGGGCTTCGCACGGAGCGTTGGCGCTATTGCCTGCGGCCGAACCGGCGTCCATCCCAGCTCGTAATGGCAGGTGTCGCACGAGGCGATCGTGACCGGGTGATTTGAAGGCTTGCCCGACGCGGTCACGCCGTTATGGCATGTGAGACACGTACCCTGCAGCACACCCGCGTGATCAAACGCCGCAGGCTTCCAAGCACTCGTGGTGTGGCAGGTATCGCAAGCATTCGTTGTGGGCAAGTGGGTGGCCGGCTTGCCGATCGACTTGCGGCCATCGTGGCAGGAAACACAGGCGCCCAACACTTCAGCGTGGTCGATACGCATGACGGGGCTCCAGGCGATCGTGCCATGGCAGCTCGCACAGGTATTCGTTGTCCGCGGATGGGCGGCAGACTTGCCAGCTGCCGTGACGCCATCGTGACAGGACACGCACTGGCGACCCAACGCTTGGGAGTGATCAAAGCGACCGTTTTCCCGTATCGCCGCCATGGGCAGTCCAGCCATCGCCGCCAAGCGGGCACCGTCACGATCCGGGCGCTCACCACTGACGACGCTGCCCAGGAGTCCGCCGCGCTCGCCGCCGCGTGGGTTCACGCCCGCGCCATTGGCCGCCACCGTCTTTCTTGGCCGAGGTGCCGCCTTGTATTTCGCCGAGATGCTGTGTTCGTGGCAGCCCGTCGTGCAGTCGGATCCACCGGTCGCGCAAATGGTCGTATTCGGGGCGGTCGGCGTTCCTGGTGGACCACAGATGTAATGTTTGGAGCTGTCACGCACCCAATTGATGGTGACGCCATAGAACATGTTACGCATGCCAAGTTCATGACATGCATCGCAGGCGTTACCAGCCGCCGACGAGCCCACATCGCCGATCGCCATGTGACTCATGATCGTGCCGGCGAACGTGGTGGTGGTCTTATGGCAGCCCGAACACTCCACTGGCACCTTGCTGTTGGTGATCGGGATGTGCATGCCTCGGGTCGACATCTGCACGATCTTGAACCCAGGCGCACCGGCAAACGGACCCTTGCCGTCGGCATGGCACGTACTGCACGTCGTCGAGACGGCGCTGTGCAAAGTGGTCATGTTGTTCGTGTAGAGGGCGTAGTTACCGGCCGTCGTGTGGCAGACGGAGCAGGCCGCCCCTTGATTGATCGGGATGTGATTGGCGGGCAACGCGGTACCTGAGAAGTACGCGAAGCTGGTGCCGTGGCAACTGACGCAGTCGCCCGTTGCTGGGTGTGCCGCGTCCTTGATCTGGTAAGCGCTGCCCGTTGCATTGGGTCGCGTCTGGAAGCCCATGTATTGCGTCGAGGTGTTCGAAGACAGCGTGGAGGGTGAGATCGGGTACTGCGACACCGACATCCACGCGTACCCACCCTCATGGCACTTCTGGCAATTGCTCGTCACGCCCGTGTGAATCTGGTTAGTGCTGGGTGCCGGCGTTAAGAACCGCGAACCCGGCGCGCTCATGAGCGCGTTCGCAGCAATTTGGCCGCTCGGCATCGTCGCGAGATGGCATTGCTCGCAATTAGTGCCCGTGGGCAAATGAGCCGTACTGCTACCCGCGGGGGTCGTCGGCGGCATCACCACAATTTTCGCAATGCCCACGAACGAACTCGCCGAAATCGTCGGTCCGTGACACGCAACGCAGGTCGTGATGCCGACGTGGTTCATCTTGGACCCGGAGAAGTGGGCGCCATTTGGAACCGGTGTGACCGCAATACTTGAGCCGGAGCCGACGTGGCAGACCTCGCAGGACTGAGTCGTCGGGATGTGATTCGACTGGGCAGCCATGATCTTGAATCCCGGCGGACCGGCGAACGGCCCGACGGTTGTGCCCGGCGTTGCGTGGCACTGCGTGCAGTTCGTGGTCTGGCTAGGCGCGTAGGTGTGGATGTCGACGAGGGCCGGCATCACCGAGAAATCAGATCCCTTGTGGCAGTCGCCGCACGCTGAAGACGCGGACACCGGTATGTGATTCGACGGCTTCACTTGGCTGGCGAAGTAGTCGAAGTTGCTGCCGTGACAGGTCACACAGTCACCGGTCGCCGGGTGAGCCGCGTCCTTCACTTGGAATGTGCTGCCCGCGGCATTCGGGCGGGTATGGAATCCCGTGTATTGGGCGTTGGGCTGGAACGTGGTCGGCGTAATGGGATACTGGTTCATCGCCATCCAGGCGTACCCACCCTCGTGGCAGCTCTGGCAGTTGCCGGTGACACCGGTGTGGATCTGTGTCGTCGTCGGCGCCGGCGTCAGGAACTGGGAACCCGGTGCGGTGAGCGTTGCATTAGCCTGTATCAGACCGTTGGGCATCGTGCCCATATGGCACTGTTCGCAGTTGGTACCCGACGCGATGTGCGCGGACGGACTGCCAGCCGGCGTGATGGGCGGCATCACCACAATCTTAGAGATACCGACAAACGAAGACGGCGAAACCGTGGGGCCGTGACAGCCCGCGCAGGTGGTTACGCCCGCGTGGTTCATCTTCGAGTTCGCAAACTTCGCGCCGTTGCCCACCGGCGTGACGGCCACGCTGGATCCGGCCCCGACGTGGCAGACCTCGCACGACTGGCTGGTCGGCATGTGATTCGTCGGCAGCCCCATCACATTGAAGTTGATCGACGGGATCGCGTAGGACGACGCGGACGATCCATGACACTGAGCGCAGTTCGTGCTCTGGCTAGGGGCATAGGTATGGATGTCGAGGAGGCTCGGCATCACCGAGAAGTCCCCACCCGGATCCTTGTGACAACTGGAACATGTCGAGGACGCCGCTACCGGGATGTGATTCGACGGCTTCTCCGGCGCACTGAAGTACGCGAAATTGGTGCTGTGACAGTTGACGCATTCGCCGCCGGCCGGGTGGCCCGCGTCTTGAATCATGAAGGGGCCCGACGCCGCGCTCGGGCGCGTCTGGAAACCCATGTAGTGCGTCGTCGAGGACGCGGACTTCGTGGCCGGATTCAGCGGATACTGCCCCATCGACATCCAGGCAAAGCCGCTCTCGTGGCAGCTGTTGCAGCGACCCGTCACGTCGGCATGAATCTGATTCGTCGTCGGTGCCGGCTTTAAGAACAGCGAATTCGGCGCCAGCGTCGCGGCGTTCGCTGCAATCAAGCCTGACGGCACAGTGCCCACATGGCACTGCTCGCAATTCGTACCCGATGGGATGTGCGCAGAAGAGGCTCCGGCCGGTGTCGTCGACGGCATCACCACAATTTTCGTAATGCCGGCGAAACCCGTCACGCTCGGGCCATGACATTCAACGCAGGTAGTCACACCCGCGTGGCTCATCTTGGAACCGGTGAACTTGGCGCCGTTCGGTACGGGTGTCGTGGCCACACTGGAGCCGGCGCCCACGTGGCAGACCTCACACGACTGGGTGGACGGCAAGTGATCCGAGGGCAGACCGACGATGCTGAAGTTGGCCGACGGAATCGCGAAAGTCGCTGCATTCGCACCGTGACACTGGCCGCAATTATTCGTTTTGCTCGGCGCATAGGTGTGGATGTCGACCAACGCCGGCATCACCGAATAGTCGCCGTTCTTATGGCAATTGGCGCACGTCGCCGTCGAAGCATACGGAATGTGGTTCGACGGCTTCACGATGCTGTCGAAGTAATCGAAGTTATTGCCGTGGCAGGCGACGCAATCGCCCGTGGCCGGGTGGGCGGCATCCTTGACCACGAAGGTACTCGCCACGAGACCCGGTCGGGTTTGGAAGCCTGTGTAGTGCGAGCCAGTCGAGAACGTCGTGGGGTTGATGGGGTACTGGCCCATCGACATCCAGGCGTAACCACCCTCGTGGCAGCTCTGGCAATTCGAGGAAACGCCTGCGTGGATTTGCCCATTGGTCGGCGCGGGCGTGAGGAACAGGGATCCCGGTAACGTGCGGGCTGCATTGGCCGCGATCGGCCCGGCCGGCATCGTGGCCTGATGGCAGCTGGCGCAATCACCGGAGACCGGGATATGGGCCGATGGCGAACCCGCCGGTGACGCTGACGGTAACGCGATAATGCGATTGATCCCGTAGAACGTCGAGCCGGTCACTTGGGGGCCGTGGCACTCGTTACACGTCGAGATGCCGGTGTGGTTCATCTGGGAATTGCTGAATTTCGCCCCGTCCCGAATGGGCAGACTGGCGAAACTTGAACTTGCACCGGCGTGACAAACCTCGCACGACTGCGTGGTTGGGATATGGCCCACGGGCGTACCGACAATCGATAACGTGCCGCCACCACCCACGAATGGCCCGACCTTCGTGTTCGTGCCCGAGTGGCACTGGGTGCAATTCGTCGTCTGGCTCGGCGCGTACGTGTGGATGTCCGAGAGGCTCGGCATAACCGACAAATCGCCGACCTTGTGGCAGTCGGTGCAGGTAGACGTGGGCGAAACCGGGATATGGCCCGCCGGCAAGGCCAGCGCGCTGAAGTACTGAGTGGAAGACCCGTGGCAGGTGACGCAGTCACCGGTCGCCGGATGCTTTGCATCCTGCACCATGAACGGACCGCCGACGGCGCCGGGTCGGGTTTGGAAACCCGTGTACTGCGTGGTCGTGCTGCCGGTCAATGTGGCTGGCGCCAACGGGTACTGGGACATCGACATCCAAGCATAGCCGCCTTCATGACACGTCTGGCAGCCGCTCGTCACGCCCCCGTGGATCTGATTCGTGGTCGGCGCAGGCGCTAAGAACAGCGAACCCGGCACGGAGGACGTGGCGTTTGGCGCCATTGGGGCTTTAGGCGTGGCGGCCGAGTGACAGCTCGCGCAGTCGGTGCTGACCGGGATGTGCGCGCTGGGAGCACCCGCCGGCGACGTCGGCGGCAGCACAATGATGCGGTCGACCCCCACGAAGGTCGTGACATTCGGGCCATGGCACGCATTGCACGAGGTCGATCCGGCGTGGTTCATCAGGGAGTTGGTGAACTTAGCGCCATCCGGAACCGGCAACGACGTCAGGCTGGAACCGGCTCCGACGTGGCACACCTCACACGACAGCGTGGTCGGCAGGTGATTCGAAGGGATCCCCACGATCTGGAAATTAATCGCTGGCAACGAGAAGGTCGCCGCATTTGAACCGTGACACTGCTGGCAGTTCGTGGTCGTCGATTGCGCATTGCGGTGGATGACCGACAGCGGCGCCATGATCGACATGTCCGTCAGGACGTGACAATTGATACACGGAACGGGCGCCGTAGGAATGTGATTGGCCGGTTTCACCAGCTTGGCGAAGTCGCCCACCATGAAGCCCGCGTGGCAGTTCGCGCAATCCGCGCCACCGGGGGACGTGGCCGTCGGGTGGTAGGGATCCTCTGCCATGGTCGGCCGATCCACCATCATGACGCCGTACCACTGCATACCCGTTTCATGACAGGACTGACAGTTGTTCGTGATGCCGACGTGATTCATCTCCGTGCCCGCAAAGGTCACGAAGTTGGTGGGCGCGTGGCACACCTCGCAGGCTTCCATCGTCGGCACGTGGGTGCGCGGCTTGCCTGGGGCATGGACATTGTCGTGGCACCGGGCGCAGTTGTCCGTAATGCCGGCGTGGTCGTAGTGGGCGGCACTCCAGGGCAGCGACACGAGGTGACAGGTGCTGCATTCCGCCGTCGTCGGGATATGGTTAGGCCCCTTGCCAACGGACTGAACGCCGTTATGGCACGAACTGCAGGTGCCTAATACGTTGATGTGATTAAACTTTGCGACCGGCTTCCATCCGTACGGGGTATGGCAAGTCTGGCAATCGTTCGACGAGAGGATGTGGTTTGTGGGCTTGGCCGTCGCGCCCAACCGGGAGCCCGCTGCGTGGCAGGAAAAGCAGTCCTTCGGAGTGCCCTTGAAAATCCCGCCGACGTGGCAGCTCTCGCAAGCCACTGAGCGGTGCAGGCCGACGAGATCGAAGCCGGTGGTGTAGTGGTCAAAGGAACTCGACGCCGCACTGGCCGTCAAAGAGGCCAAGAGCAGCGCACATAACACGCCAATCAGTCGAACAAACGCACGAGGGCCCATCGGCTGCATAAATTCTCTTGGAAAACAGTCTGCCCATCGGGGGAGGTCTGATGGAGTCGTTTAATCTTCCCCAATCCCACTTTCCGCTTCTACGACGGAATCATATTTGGGGTTTCCGAAAAGACAACGCGAGGATCGTCGCTTAGGGGCGACAGGCGCCACTTGTCTATCAAAACCCGAACTGCGTCACACTTTCACAGGTGGTCGCCCGACAACGGCGGACCGCGTGACACACTTAAAGCCCGCAAGGGCGCGGTTGTGAAGGTCTGATGCGATGAATGCAGTACGTCGCGGCGCGTCGGCCGCCCTCCTCTTTCTCCTGTGTAGCGGCTGCGCGCACACGGCGCCACCGGCCGATAAGACGCTTATTAGCGAATACCTAGACCCGCAGACCGCCATGACCGTTCGGGTCGTCGCAGAGCCGTTCGTTTACGGCCGAGACGTTCCAGAGCTCGCGGTCAACGCGCGTGACTACCTGTCGGTGGGCGCGGTTGAACTGGACAACATGGGCCGACATCGAATTTTCCTCGCCCTCGTGTCGTGGAGCACGATTGATCGCGCCCGGATCGGTGCGCCGATGCCCGCTCTGCCGGAGCGACTGGAAATGGGGGCACGGGAGTGGCGTGTCGCTTCGCATACGCCCAGAGAACTCGGCGCGGGCAATCCACTGCTTGAACCACCCGTCAGCCGCATGGGCGATAGCTGGTTTGAAATGAAGGCTGCGGATATTCGCGCCTTCGCTGACCATCCACCCGACAGTCTGGACGTCATGGTCGACGGGGTTCGCCAGCACTACACGTTGTGGCGACGGGCCGATGCCGCACTGACCGAATTTGCCTCGACTCTACCCACCGACGTTCCGCCCGCGCGGGGCCGGCGTCGCCACGTGGGGCCCTGAGGATCCACTGGCCCGAATTCCCGGACTCGCGGTGCCGATTCTGTGGATTCGCGCAACTTTTTGACGACTGCAATCAGTAGATACTCGCCCCCCCATGAATGATTGAGGGTGGAGCAGATTACCCATGGAGCGGCGGCAGCATTCGCGTCACAACGCGCACACCACCGTCTATATCCAGATTCCTGGTACTGGCGGACGGGTTTGCCGTGCCCGCAATTTGAGTGCCAATGGGGCATTTGTTGAAACCGAGAATCTAGGGTTGCGCAAAGGCAGCCTCGTCGAAATTGCCTTCGCAGTGACCGAAGGTCGCGTCACGCGGATCCACCGCAGAACCGCTGTGGTAGCCCACGTCACCCAGGGCGGCACCGGTCTTCGCATGGAGTCTCTGGCTGCGCGCTAGACGGATAGTGCTTCCCAAGGCTGCCGCACCCTGACACAGTGGGTCTCCTTTTTCTGGCGAGGCCCGCGCATGTCTGCATCCCGCACCTATAAGTACTACGACTTCTGCATGGCAGCGTTCGTCTGTATTTTGCTTTGCGCCAATCTCATCGGCCCCGCCAAAGCCACCACCGTCAATCTACCCATCATCGGGCCAGTGACGTTTCTGGCAGGCGTTCTGTTTTTCCCAATCTCATATTTTTTCGGCGACGTTCTCACTGAAGTCTATGGCTATGGACGTGACCGACGCGTGGTCTGGGCGGGATTTGCCGCGCTGATTTTTGCCAGCATCATGGCGGCGACGGTTGTCGCTCTACCTCCCGCGGCGCATTGGGTCGACAAACAAGCGGCAGTCGCCTCCGTATTCGGCTCCACCCCACGCATCATCGCCGGCTCCATCAGTGCGTTCTGGTGTGGCTCGTTTGTGAACAGTTTTGTATTGGCAAAACTCAAAATACTCACCAAGGGTCGATGGCTCTGGACCCGAACGGTGGGCTCCACCATGTGTGGCGAAGCGGTCGACTCGGCTATTTTCTATACCCTAGCGTTTTATGGCGCGATCGCGACGGCCGACCTCGTGACCTTGGCGGTCACGCAATACGTGCTCAAGGTGCTGTGGGAAGTTCTGTCCACGCCGCTGACCTACTGGCTCGTCAACAAGCTGAAGAAGCTCGAGAACGAGGATTACTACGATCACTCGACCGATTTCTCACCCTTCACCCTGCGAACTTGACGAGTTTGGGGCCCTGGTTGCTAAGAACTGGGGCAATCCGTCGCAGGGTTTGTCCCATGCGGCAGCGTCCGCCATATAGATGTGGTCGGCGGGCGCCACCGCATCGGGGTCGTCGAGCGAAGCGATCGTGACGTCAATCTCCAGTGGGCGCGTCGCAACTCGATACGTCAACGGGCTGTGGCAATTCGCGCAATAGCCGCGCCAGACCCCTAGGGACGACTGCCGCTCCGCCAAGTCGCCTGCCGTGACCCGCCAGGTGTCGGGGCGCACGGTGTACCAGCCGACGGCGTGCGCTCCGCTCGCGCGCTGGCAGGATCGACAGTGGCATAGTGTCGGCGCGTACAGAGGGCTCCCTGCCTCATATCGAACCGACCCGCAAAAACAGCCGCCCACTACCATCGGCAGTCTCCCCAACACTTCTCCAGCTTGCCAGAGAATACCGCTTACCGGACCATGTGCTGTATGAGCGCGCATAGGAAGTCCGGCCTGGTCTACGGGGCCCTACTCTCGTTAGTCGGTCTTGCCGGTTGCCAACACGGCCCGTCGATCAACTGGGGCCATCTGTCCCGAAATCAGGACAGTCGGGTGCAATTCATCGTTGTCCATGCGACCGAAATCGACTTCCCGACCTCGTTGCAAGTCCTGACCCGCGGCGATGTCAGTAGCCATTACTTGGTGGATCGCGATGGCACGATTTACGGACTAGTGCCCGAGAGCCGGCGTGCGTGGCATGCGGGTCCGAGTTATTGGGAAGGCGCGACGCCGCTCAACCCCAGTTCCATTGGGATCGAAATCGTCAGCGTGCCAACGGGCATGCCGGAAGCCACTGAAGCGGGATTTCCTGAGGCACAAATCACCGCCGTCGAGCGATTGGTGGCCGATATTGCCCAACGTCACGAGGTACGACCTGACCGCATTGTCGGCCACGGAGAGGTTCAACCCGAGGGACGCACGGACCCCGGCCGCCTGTTCCCTTGGCAGCGACTGATCGCCAAAGGTCTCGTCCCCACCACGGATCCGCGCCTAGTGGAACAGTTCACGCAGGATTTTCAGAATCACGGACTGCCGGACCTGAATTGGGTGCAGTCGCGACTCTCACTACAAGGTTACCAAGTGCCTTGCACGGGGGACTTAGACCCGCCGACTCGGCGAGTGCTCTCGGTTTTTCAGGGGCGCTATCGGCAGTCCCTGATTACGGGGGAACCCGACGTCGAGACTCTGGCGATCCTTGCCGCCTTGACCAGCCCCGGAGGACGACGCGTTCTCTCTCCGACGGAAGGGTGGCGCGACTTTCAACCCGATCCGCCCCTACATTCCCACTGCCCATCACGCTAGCCGGTCACGGCTCGGCTGATCACGGCGACTTCGGCGTTGGGAATTTCCCGCTCCAGGGTCGCCCTCATATCATCAATCACTGGCTGTACTTCTGCCATTCGTATCTCGGCAGGGAATCCCAGATAGATATCGATAAAGACCGCATTACCCGCCGTACGCGAGCGAACCCTGTCCAGACTCATATAAGAATCAAAGTGTTTGACCAACACCTGATTGATGATCATCTGCAGAGGCTCTGCTAACGACTGATCGAGCAGATCCGGTAAGGCAATACGGATCAGGTCCCAAGCTGAATGGATCAGGGTGGCAACGACCACCAAGGAGGCAATCGTGTCGAGGTAATCCACCCATTGCGCGTGCACCAACAGCGTGGTCAAAAACGTCGCAACCACCATAAGATCCATCAGCACCTTGATCCCGAATAGCCGAATCTGCGCTCGCAGTGCCGGAGAAGGCGTCCGCCGGCTGTGCAGAACGTTCGACCACAAGATATAGGCGTTGATGAAAAAAAATGTGCCCGCCAATCCGAGGGCGAGCCACACACCAAGCGCGCCGATATGCGCAGGATGTGAGAATCGGTAGAGCGCCAGCACGACGAGCAAGACGGTACTCGCCAGCATGAACAAGCCGATCAGCAGACTCGCGATGTTTTCTGCCTTGCCAAGGCCGTAATCGAACAGCCCGCGTCGATTCTTCCGCAACATACGGAAAACGAGGTACGCGACAAACGCAGAGCCAAACTCGATCGCCGAATTGAACATATCGGCGGTCATCAGCAGCGACTGACTCACATACGCAATCGCGCCGCTGACGAAAAACTCAATCGCGCACGTGATTACCGCAACTAGCGTCAGGTTCTCTACAGTCTTGGCGCCCGACATCCCAACCTCAACAAAACAAGGTACCGCCCAGAGGATAAAGCCAGACGACGACCTTCGATAGCGAAAACCACGTTTTTCGAGGGATTCGTCGACGACGACGTCTCAGAGGCAGGAAGCACGTCACATTTGCCCAAGGCTGTGCCTCAGTTCGCGATCGAATCCCCGATCCAGGCACGATCGTCAGGGTACTCCGCCTCCGTACGACCTTTTGAAAAGGCCCGAATGACGGCCCACTGGAATCCCCAGTAGGTCATCGAAGGCGGCGGACTACCGCGCCGCTGCGTGAGCAGAGCGTCCAGCGCACGTAACCGGAAAAACGGCACCCCGGGGAATGCGTGATGAGCTGTGTGGTATTGCATCTGCCAACACGCCCATCTGAGCAGGGCGTTCGTCCGCGTACTGCGGGTATTGGCGAATACGTTCGACTCATGGGGTAGCCCCAAGTGTTCGATCGTATTCTGCAGTTGATGCACCACCTTCATGGCCAGCATCGGTGCCAACCACAGCTGAACAGCCATCCATGTGTGAAGATAGATCGAAAATCCAGCGATCATCGCGTATCCCAGCAGATGCCAACGCGCTTCGCGAATGAATTCGGCATGCCGCTGCTCAGGCAAATACGGTTCCGTCACGATTCCCAACGCAAAGCGCAAGATACGCCGCCAGCGCGTGTACCAATACGTTACCCCGGTGAGCCAGAGCAGATACGACGAGAGGGTATACCGGGGCCGAGCCAACTCGCCGTCACGGCTCCAGTCTTGGGTAAAACGATGATGGGCGACGTGCTGAACCTGATCGAAGGTTCGCGGATAGAACAAAACGAAGCCGAAGACTCGCCCCACCCATTCGTTCAGCGACCGTGTCTTGAAGACCGTCCAGTGACTGAGCTCGTGCTGACCTGCATACAGGAAATTCAGGAGGGCGCCGTGCACCATGAAGACGACCACAGACCAGCCGGTGCCCCAGGTTTGCAATAGCAGCCATCCCGTTGCCGTCAGAACGCCCAGTTGGGAAATCGTCTGCAAGGCGCCGGCGAGATCTGATGGCCGGCACAGCGCCTTGAGTGTCGCGCTATCAAGCACATCGCGCCGTGCAAACACCTCATCCATTACGCGCTCCCATCCCAAAGCCCGAATTGGGCGTCACCCTTAGAGGGTACCCGGTCGTGCGCTGGGAGCCAATCTCCACGCGGACCCAAAAGCGCGCCTCGCGGCCCAGATGAACACTTTTAGGACTGGTAACTCAACACCAGCGTCTGCTGCGCCCCATGACTGGACATCGCCAGCCGATCGACGTGCCGCGTCAGGCGAAGGACATGTCCCAACGGCGAACCCGGGATGACCGCCTGCGAGGAGGACTCCTCCAATGGCTCCGTCACCGGTACGGCCAGCCCGTCATAGCGCAGGGAAATTTCCACGCGGGCATCCTCTAGCCGCGCCGAGAACTGCACCGCCCCCTCAACACAGCCAACGATGCGCATAGCGGCAACCAGCTCTGCGGTGATGTCAATCGCCCGATCAATCAGTGCCTTGTCAGCGCCTACGTCAGCCCCAAGGCTAACAAGCACTCTACGCAGCGATTGATTGACCTCCATTTCCTGCAGAGACTCATTACGCGTCTCGCTGAGTTCCAACTTAAACGAGGTTTTGAGTGCCGCGCCGACGCGGAAGAGTTGCGTGAGGAGCATCGCCGACAAGGTACTCACGGCTAGAGCTGATTCCAAGATTGGCCGCAGAATGACCGGCACTTCGTCATAGACGCCAGGCAGCAGAGCAGACGACAACCCGAGAACAATCGAGAAGCCGATCACGAAAATACGTCGCTCGTTCAAGATTCGGTTGAGAATCAAGCTCATGCCGGACACGACCATATAAATAGCCGCATACACCATGATGGCACCGACAACCGGACGAGGAACCAGCGACAGCGCAAGAATAATTTTCGGCGCGAACGCAGCGGCCAATAAACTGGCGCCGACAGCTAGGGAAACGACTCGCGAGACCGCGCCGGTCGCATGAGCAAGCCCCACATTGGCCGATGAAATGCCGGTGGGTATTCCTCCAAACACACCGGCCAGCAAATCACCAATACCGCTCACTTGGATTCCACCGCTCGCCTGGCGCAGATCGATCTTGTGCCATGTCGGATCCACTTGTCGCTGAATGCCAACGAGCATGCCGATATTGTCCACGCTCAAGACAAGCGCCATAACGATCCCGAGTGGCACCATCGACCATTCCAGATGAGGGATGGCCACCATCAAGTGGGGAATCGCTAAGATCGGGGCATCCATGATGCGGGACCAGGCATCCGCGGCAAAAAGGTCTAGTCGACTAGACAGCGCCACACCCATGACTAATCCGCCCGCGAGTGCCAAGAGCTTAATTCGCGGACTTCCGAAGATTGAAATAGCCGCCATCGTTGCCAGCGTTGCGCTTGACACGATAAGCGAGGAAAGATGCATCGCGTCATGGCCACTGCTCAGCCCGAACGCGTTCACCATGCCCGGTCGAATGATCGAAATGCCGAGCATCATGACTGCAATCCCGCAGACCTCGGCGGGAAACAGCGCTCGAACGTGACGCAATAGACGGGCGAATACGAGCTCCGTCAAGCCACTCAGTAATGATATCGCTGCGATAGCCGGTAACCCTCCCGAGCTACCCGCCAGTATGGCCGTGGGCAAGAAAATGGGGGTCGGAATCTCGACAGCCAACGATCCGCTACCGATAGGTGGCCTGAAAAAATGCAAGGCCGTCGACAACGCAATGGCGAGCACGCATGCCGTTAGAAAGCCGAGTGTCTCTGCGGAATCTAGGTTGAGCTCTTGGGCAACGGCCAACGGATAGACCAAGAAAACCAATGCAAGCACGCCATGCTGAATGCCCAGAAGGCAGGTTGCAGCGAACGATGGACGATCGTCGATTCCGTACAGATATCTCTTGGTTGGCAACGGGAACCCCTTTTCAGACCCTGGCCCTCAGGATAAATGGCGGACACTCATCCGTCGAGGCCTAATAAACTGATTCTAATAGCTTTTTAAGAGTCGGCGGCAGCTAGCGGCCTGCTGTTTAAGTTTTCAAGCAGCTCTGCCGAAGATAAGGGATCACCGCAGGATGCACCCCCTATTTTTTGGAAATCTCGTAAAGTGCATCTGGTATCGAGTGGTCCGCGGTCTCGGCCACAGTTTCGATGTCTGTAGACCGTTTACCCCGCCATTTGGAGACACCCTCATGTTCATGCGCTTTGCCGCCACGGCCCTGCTGGTCATTGTTACTCGAGTCGCTGCCGCCGACTGTCCGCAGTTTCTCAATCACGACTTTCAAAAGCTGCGATCACATGACTCGGTCAACCTCTGCCAAATCGCAGTTGGAAAGCCCCTCTTGATCGTCAACACGGCGAGCCACTGCGGCTATACGCCACAATTTAAGGGACTCGAAGCACTCCACAAGGCGTATAGCACCAGAGGACTGGTCGTCGTTGGCTTCCCTTCTGACGACTTCCATCAGGAAGCACAAAACGCCGAAGAAACCGCTGAGGTTTGCTTTGTGAATTACGGCGTAACCTTCACCATGCTTTCAGCATCACCGGTGCGCGGTGCTGCGGCCAATGCAGTCTTCAAAGAACTGAACCGACGGACTGTTGAGCCATCTTGGAATTTCAATAAGTATTTGGTGAGCGCTGATGGCAAATCGATTCAACACTTCGATAGCACCGTCGCGCCGGATTCAGACGTCTTACGTAAAGCGATTGAGGCTGCCTTGCCTCGTTAAACTCAGCAGAGCGAGGGCAATACGCCCTCCCAACTGCTGTGAACTAGGAGAGGGTCGCTAGGCCCTCTCTTTCAAGTCGCGTCAATCGACACTCGCTGTCGCTTATCAATCGCTTAGCATCAACGTGTCTGGTTTCTCTAACAACCGGCCTTTATCAACCTGTCATCCAGCGTTGGGCTGACACTCGGTCAAGGTGGCGTCCATTTCTGTCAACAAGTGGTCCGCATGCTCGCGCGAGAACACCAGTGGGGGGCGAAGCTTCAGTACATTATCGTGCGCCCCAATTCTGCTTATGAGAATGCCGCGCTCACGAAGCCTATTGACAATGGCCCGTGCGGATTGGGTCGCCGGACTTCTCGCTTTGCGATCACTGACGAGCTCAACGCCGACAAAAAGCCCAGACCCCCGTATATCGCCGATGACTTCATGCCGTTGCGCAAGCATCCTTAGCCCGTATCGCAAGTACTGCCCCACTTCACGAGAGTTGTCTAGCAAGCGCTCCCGTTGAATGACTTTGAGCACCTCGTGCCCAACCGCCGCGGAGACTGGATTGCCGCCGAAAGTGTTGAAATACGAAAACTGCCGGCGGTACGCGACCAGATGATCGCGACGCGAGACGACGCCGCCAATGGGGTGACCCGCCCCCATCGGTTTGCCTAAGGTCACGATGTCAGGGACCGGTCCGGCCTGGCGATATCCCCACATGTGTTCGCCGGTTCGGGCGAATCCGGACTGCACTTCATCCGCGATATACAGTCCGCCCGCCTCTCGCACCATCTTGACGGCCGCCTCCATGAACCCGTCGGGTGGTTGCGGCAAGCCCTCATTGGCGAATATCGGACAGACCAACATGGCCGATACGCCGAGCCCGGCATGTTGCAGCGATGCGATCGCGTCAGCAAGCTGGCTGAGATAGGCATCTCGCAGTGCATCGCCCGTGAGGCCCGCGCCGACTCGATAGGAGTCCGGGGACGGAATCCTCCGAATGTGCGGCTTGTAACCGCCCACCGGCGTGAAAACGCTCGCCAATTGCGAAACTGCCGCGGTATTCCCGTGATAAGTCGTATCGGTACAGATAAGGCCGGTGGAACCGGTGACCGCTTGCGCCATCTGCAAAGCGACATCGTTCGCCTCGCTTCCGGTACACGTGAACGTCACCGTCGAAAGTTCCGGATCAAAGGTCCGGACCAGATCATCAGCGTAATTGAGTATGGTTTCGTCTAGATACCGAGTATGTACGTTGAGGGTCTTGGCTTGACGCGCAAGGGCGGCGACCACGTCCGGATGACAGTGGCCCACACTGGGCACATTGTTGTAAACATCCAGGTATCGGCGCCCTTCGTGGTCCCACAGCCAGACACCTTCACCGCGCACGAGATGTAACGGCTGATCATAAAAGAGCGGCGTATCCGGACCGAGCAATCGATCCCGGCGCGCCAGCAGTGCCGCAATATGGGGCGCGTGCTGAATAGTCATGCTTCCATCGACCCTGGCTTCGCAATTAAGTAGTACACCCACAGCGCCATTAGCGCACCGATGGCCACGGTCAGCGCTTTCGCTTGCAAATGGTAGCAAGACATCATGACCGCCACGGACAAGACCATGGCAACGCAGGCCAAGAAGACGCCGCCACGGGCCCGATACGGTCTTGCCAAAACAGGAGACTTGCGTCGCAGATGAATAAACGTGAGCAGCACAAATACGTGCGACACGCTAATCAGGAAGATAAAAACCACCATTGCATCGTCGGGCTTGAATGCAGCCGTCGCGATAGCAATGACGGCTAGCAGCAGCAACGCAGTATCGGGGGCTTGGCGTGCGTTAGTGTGGCGAAACACTCGTGGCAAATATCCGGCGAGGCCCAAATGGTAGAACTGCCGCGAGCCAGCATAGGCCAGGGAAACGAAAGTGCCGATGATAGCAATCAAGGCGCCCGTACCGACGAACCGGGCGACCGTCGTTGCCCAGTGCGCACTACCATGCGTCATCACCGCTGCAAATAAAGGATCGGCGACATCACCTAACTGGCCGGCGCCGGTAGATCCGGTGACAAGCAGCAGGACGCACACACCCATCACGGCGACCACTGCAATGGAAACGCCCAAGGCTTTGGAAATGGACCGTGCCATATCTTTCATCTCGGTGGCCGCTTGAGCGGCTTGTTCCACCCCCAAGAACAAGAACAATGCAAACGGGATACAGGACGCCGCACCCGACCAGCCGCCCGGAAATGCAGTGGGCCCGGCCCCGCTCGTTGTCGTTTGCAAGTTCGTTGGCTGGAACCACGGCATCAGATACAACAAGAGCACCGCGAGCACGAGCAGCGTGACGCCCCCGATCAGAAGCGTGATCCATCCCGCTTCTTGTGCGCCGCGCAATTGCAGTCCGACGACGAGGATCAACAAGGCGATCTTAGGCCCCCACCCGCTCAGGCCAAACATGGATTCCGTGTAGCCCGTTGCGAAAGACATGGCGAGACCAGCGCCGACCGCCAAGGCAATAGCCGCTGCCATACCGGCCACGAAGCCAGCTGCCGGACCGAGTGCGCGACGCGCGTAATAATCAAAGCCGCCGCCCTCCGGCATGGCAGCCGCTAATTCGGCAAGGCATTGGGTCAGACACCAGAAAAGAATGACCATGGCAACAGCAGCGGACATCATGCCGCCCCAACCTCCGACGGCGAGACCATAGTTCCAGCCGACGAAATCCCCTGATATCGCGAGCGCCACACCCAGCGCCGCCACTTTTGGCCAAGTCAATGCGCCTGATTTGAGTTCTTCGCTCATGCGTCCCCCCTCGACAACTCACTCCAGCGACGTCGACCGCCTAACTCGCTCCACCGACCATCGATCGGCCTAGGCCGTAAGACTGCTTCTGCTGATTCGCAATACTGCGCAGCTGCGCAGAAAAGTCCGATTTGCCGCGCGGCCAATCCCAAGCTAGACGGGTACGGGCAGCCGAGTCAATCAGTGTGAGTGAGATTCGCGAAAGGTGGCTGCAAAGTTACTCCTGCTGTCGGTCATAAAACTGACAGCGAGATTCCGGGCGCTTTCCGTTTCTGCTACATTTTCGTGGGCTTAAGAAAATCGCAATCGATGGGGAAGTTGCGCTATGCCAATTATAAAAAATATGAATACCGCGCTCGGGTCCCGGGCGACCTGGTCTCTCGACCCTAATCCTCTATATCCCATGACGTTCATGGAGTTGTTCGATGTCGGCTCGGATCACCAGACAGCACTCGGCTGCTTGAAGCCCGGCGCCTCGCAACATCCGCATTACCATGCGGCAGGCGCAGATATTTTTCTGATCTTGCATGGCACGGGTGAATTGCATTCCGGTCACCTAGGCGCGGACGGGCAATTGAACGGCGCTTTAACTGTTCAAAATGTAACAGTCGGGGATCTTTACTCCATCGCACCTTTTGAGGTCCACAGCCTGGTCAACACGGGATCCGCGGATTTAGTGTGGCTTAACGTAGCGCCGACTTCCCACGGGGACACTGATCTTATTGAAGTCGATGCGCCTATCGTTAAAAACGGGGCATTCCCCTCATACTGAAGGCAAGGCACCCCCTTCGATCGGCTCCAATCACCGAGGCGCGTCGATCGAGTCTGCCACTTCTCTTGGCAGTAGTCGGACTTGAGTTCTTGCCAAGCGTCACGATGATCGTGCCGCCTCTAATAGACGGGTCGAGATTGGTGCCGGCGGAGGGAATCGAACCCCCGACCTTCTGATTACAAATCAGTTGCTCTACCAACTGAGCTACGCCGGCGCGAGGGTGGCTAGTTTACCGGGAGTCGGCGCGCAGATGTTATTTCGATGCCGTATTTTCGTTATCCGCAGCTTTTTTTAGGCTTTTAAACTGGCGGCGGTTCTGACTGTAGGCCCTGCCGGCACACGAAATGTAGCTGCGTAATGCGGCTGCCTGGCGTTTTTTGAGCTCGGCATGCAGTTGACGCCGATGGGGAGGCCGAATCGGCAATCGACAAATCAAAGCATCGAGTCGACCAAGGTCGCGGTGGTGACCAAGGCGAGTGCTGAGCGTTTTTGTTTGATGCCAAAGCTCGCGGTCTCGCTCCGAGAGCCAAGGGTCAGCGAATTCCAATGCATATCGGAGGCGCTGTGTGCGCTGCCGGCATTCATGGAGTTGATGTGCGCGTGGATCCGCAAGGGAACGCCGACAAGTCACGGCCGCCCGTCGATAGAGACGTCTCAATCCATTCCTCAATACATGGCGCCCAGGCCTCGGTGGCTCAACGATTAAAGCTTGTCGAACCGTCGCAAGCGCAGCTGTCATGGGAGAAAACACCGTCTTCGTGGCCGCCTTGCGATGCTCGTGCGTCCACGATCCGACCGTTGTCCGGATGGACTTTGGACTTAAACCGGCTTGTCGCGTGGCGCGCGCTAATTCCTTAGCATTGACAGCGAGATCTCGAATCGCCCCGAGCCCACGACGCACTTCCTTGAGGGTGTGGCGGGACTGTCGATAGGTGGCCAGTGGCAACTGCGGACGCAGGACGATCAAGAGCGCCTCTATCGCTTTGAGGTTCGTTCTTGCCTGATGAATCGCCGCAGCCGTGACAACGGGGCGCCGAAGGACTTGGACCGTATCCGCCAAGCGATGCAGGCAAGCCCTCTGGATTCCCAAGCTCGATCTGTCCGACGCCGTGGCGGTCATCGCCCTCTGCCGATACCCACAATAGCCCCAGACTAGGCAACTCCAACCGAACCGGCGTCAGGACTTTCTGTTACGGGCTCCACGTAATCAGACGGGTTTGAAATGGAAAACCAGCGAAAGACGCCGGCTTTCGCGCGACTGGATTCCGCTTTTCCAATTTTGCACCTCTGGATTGGGGAGTCATTACCCAAGCCGCCGCGGCCGTCACCACTGCGCCCGCATTACGGCATCGCAAGCACTTCGCTCAGCAGATCAATGCCTGACCAGAGGTAGTCGATCCGCACGTTCTCGTTTTCCGCATGCTGATTATTGTCGTAGTTCACAATGGGAATCGTGACGATGTGAGCATGGAGCTCCCGCTCGATGACGCTGAGCGGCAGGCTGCCACCCACCGACACCACGCGAACCGCCGGCTGGCCGGCGGCCTTGCTAACCGCGTCGACTACGGACTGAGCGATCGGCAGTTCCAGCGACGTGCGTTGCGCTTCATAGCCATCATTGGACACGATCTTGACCAGTCGATCGTGCGCTGCGCGCTCTTCAATTGATGGTTCGTGGTCGATCACGAAATACCCACGATCGGCGACAAATTGAGCAATTTTTTCCACCTGCCTCGCCAGGGTATTGCCGGGTGCCAAACGCAGATCGAGCACCGCCTCGGCTCGCGTCGGAATCTGGTTGCTGGCAGACGCGCCGACGTCTCCGCTGGAGATACCATTGATGTTCAGCGTCGGCTGCGTCAGCAATTGGGCGAGCGGCAGGCCCGCGCCATCCGGCCTAGCAATCAGCAACTCTTTGGCGAGCGCGGGCGCGGAATCAGGAACCTCTTGCAGGGCGCGCAGCTCCTCTGCCGTCAGCGCAATCGCGTCGTCATTGAAATGTGGGATGGCAATGCGTCCGTCGTCATCCTTCATGGCTGCCAGCAGCGTGACTAGTCTCTGGGCCGGGTTTGGTGCCCAATTACCGTAGTTGCCGCTATGCAGAGGGCGTTTCGGCCCATAGACGGTCAGCGCGACGTTCACGTCCCCGCGGACACCAAACTCGACCACCGGGTAGCCCGCGGCCGGTCGGGGGCCATCGACGATGACCCACAAATCACTGGCCAGCTCAGCGCGATGCTCACGCAGGATGGCGCCCAAGTGCGGGGAACCCGCTTCCTCTTCGCCTTCGAACAGGAACTTGAGATTCGCCTTCGGCGCACGGCCGGTGCTCGTCAATGTTTGATAGGCATTCAGGAGCGCCATCACGCCCGCGCGGTCGTCTGCCGCACCTCTGGCGGCGATCCGCAAAGCAGAGTTGGCCGCCGATCCCGAGCAGGGACCTACCACCTGCCCGCCCGACTCCATCGGCGCATCGATCAGAACCGGCGTAAATGGCTTCAATCCTGGCGCCCATTTCGCCGGATTTACCGGCTGCCCATCGTAGTGGGCGTAGAACAATAAGGTTCGCGCGGCCCCCGGCACGCGCACCTCGCCAAACACAGCGGGTACGGTACCCGGCGCTGCGGTGTCCAGCAGACGCGCCGCGATACCCCGTTCGCGCATCATTCGATGGATCATTTCCGCATTCAGCCGAAGTCCGGCTGGCTCCGCGGCAACATTAGGCAGCGACAGAAACTGACAATATTCCGCCAGTTGCCGTTCGCGTATACCCGCCAACGTGTCGGCCTGCGACCCCACGCCGATCAGAGCCAGTACGCTGCTCAATCCCATCCGGTGCCAGAACGTCATCGTCGTGATCCTCCGCCTGATCGGCCCATTCTAGATCGCATCGGGTGGCGGAATGACCGACTTCGCCAGTAGACTGCGCCCCCATGTCGTCCGGCCCTTAACAACGGGAAAACAGCATCTGTGGAACAGCCGACCCTCGACCTTCAGCGTGGTGCACTCGGAACAGGCGAGTCCATCGTCATGGGCGTGGCCGGCACAGCACCCGCGTTTAGTCTAGCGGCCACTACTGCATCGCTAATTGCTGCGGTCGGTCTACTGTCGGCCGGTACGCTCCTGTATTGCGGCCTGATCATGTTCGGGGTGACGTTCGCGTTCATGCATTTGAACCGGGTCATCGCCAATGCGGGGGCCTCCTACAGTTGGGTCGGGCAAGTCTTCGGCCCAGCTGCCGGGTTCATCGCGGGCTGGTCTCTGCTCGTAGCTTCCGCGGTCTTCATGGTGTCCGGCACCACACCCGCAGCGACGGCCACACTGCTGCTCATCAGCCCGGAACATGCCAACGACACCGGCGCAATCGCGTGGGTTGCAGCAGGCTGGTTGGCACTGGTCAGCGCGGTGGTGGTCAAGGGTATTAAGCCCACGAGCTACCTGCAGATTCTGATGACCGTGATTGAAGTCGGCGTGCTCGTACTGCTCATTGTGGCCGCTCTCGTACAGTATTCCGCTCACCCCGTTCATCCGGTGGCGTGGCAATGGTTTTCCTTGACCCAGTTCACGCCGACGCTGTTCGCGACGGGATCTCTGACAGCGTTATTTTTCTTCTGGGGTTGGGACGTCACCTTGAACTTGACGGAAGAAACAGAGAACGCGAACGAAGCGCCGGGACGTAGCGCCGTCGCAGCGATGATCATCGTGGCGCTGCTGTTCATTTTCTTCGTAATCGCGTGCCAATACGTCCTGACCGATGAAGAAATTAGTCAGTCGAGCACGAACATCATGTTCACTCTGGCGGAAAAACTGCTTCCGAGGCCGTGGAGTTATCTTGCGATCGTCGCGGTCATGGTGAGCACGGTGGGCACGTTGGAAACGCAAATCCTGCAGTTCAGCCGCACGATGTTCGCGAAGGGCCGCGACGGCGCGCTGCACCCTCGATATGCGACGTTACATCCGACCTGGCAGACGCCGTGGGTCGCGACGGCCGTCGTGTCTGGTATTGGGTTCGTGCTGATCTTTCTGTCGTCTTGGTTACCCACCGTGAGCGACCTCATCCGCACATCCGTGAACGCCATCGGCTTCCAGGTCTGCTGCTACTACAGCCTGTCTGGATTTGCCTGTGCTTGGCACTTCCGGCGGACGGCGTTCGAGTCTTGGCGCCAGTTTGTATTTCTGTTCCTCTGGCCGAGCCTATCCGCCGCCTTCCTCGTCTTCGTGGCTGGTTACAGCATCCCGACCTTTGACTGGCTGACGGATGTCGTCGGCATCGGCGGCATCGCGATTGGCATCATTCCCTTCCTGCTCAACCTGCGCCGGCGCGCACAGACGCGCCTTCCAGCGGGTGCCTGACCCCCCCAACCGTCAGGCTGCTGCGCCCGAAGATCGACTACTTCCAAGCTTCGGGGCCACGTTCCCTTTCGATTCCGGCACGGCATTTTGGGGCGCGGACGTGGGGGCCTCATCACTAGGAACGGCCACTTCGCACGGCGCAAGAGCCACCGCGGCGCCAACGGACGCGGAATGGACGAGTTCGGCCAGGTCCGGGGTTTCCAGAGACGTGAAATCAATCCACCATTGGCTGGTGTGGCGCTCCATGGGCAAGATGGAAGGCTCAATGCCATGGCGCCGGACATCCTGTACGCGCCGGTCTGCATTGCCGCGATCGCTAAACAATCCCATCGCCACAACCACTTTGGTTTCACCCGGCTCAGGCGCCAGCACCGCAATATCTCCGAGACCCAACCCGCGCAGGCGTTGTGCCAGACGAGCGGCTTGATCTGCGCTGACAGTCTCCAGCTGAACCCGGTAGGACGGTGGTGCTGCAGCCGTCGCTTCACGCTCGGTCAGTTCTCCAAAACGATCGCCCATCCAATGGGTCACTGCCGCCAGCGCCTGACGATTGGGGAGCGGGCCGACGCTGTGGCACTCCGGGGTGGGAGCCGGCCGCTCGGACGCCAACAAAATTCGCGCGGGTGGAGCTGCCTTCTCAGCGACCATCATCGGTGCGGGAGGACTGAGATAGCGCCAGTACAAAAAGAGAGCGACGTTCCCGAGTAATAGCAGAGCGGCGATTTTTTTCATGCGCTTCCCTGTGATACCCAACGCGCAAGCCCTTCCAGGGCGAGATCCTCGATGATCTCAGGGCCTTCGGCCATATAACGGACAGCTTCTTGAGCAAACCGCCCGGTCGCAATCACGGGAACGCCGGCATCTTGTCGGCGTGCGATCGCCGCCACGCTGGAAGCAATCGCCATGCGGGCGCCTTCCTGTACGGCACCGGAGGTGTTCACGCCAAAAGGACCGTCAACGGCTGCCGGATCGAGCAACGCTGCGGCGGCGATGCCGCTGGTTTGCGCATACAGAGCCTCGCGCATCGGCCGTTCACCGGGAATGGTCCATCCGCCGATCCGGTTGCCATCAGCATCGATTAAATCCAGCCCAACTGCAGCATCTGCCGTGACCACGAGTGCCGGGGACAGGCCGCGGGCTCGCGCTCCGACAAGCGCTAGGTAACGCTCAACAGGTGCCTCGACATCGGCGCCCGCTGGTGGCTCGACGAATTGGGGATCCACATGCCAGGCACGGCGAATCCATTCAGCCAATCGAGGCTTAAAGTTCGCAGGACCGCCATTGGCGACAACCACGAACCGAGGTGTCGGTGTCAGCCGAGCAAGGGCCGATGCCCAAGGGGGCTCAGCAGCACTCGAACCGCCACCGAGGGTTTCGATATTCATCAGGCGGCCGTCGACCAGTCGAGCGTATTTAAATCGGGTCGCGCTGGTTTCGATGAGTAAGGTCACGCCACTTTCCTCAAGGAGACCTCGCCGGCCACCAATCGATCCAAGCGACCCTCGTGTTCAACGAGTAGCGCGCCATCGTCACCGATCCCGCGAGCGACTCCCGTACAACGCTGATCGCCAGTCGACCATTCCACCCACGCACCTCTCAGACCATCAGCGGTCAACCATTCATCCCGGAAGGGATCGAAGCCGTTGTTTGCATAGATCGCCAAGCCATCACAGATCGCTTCAATGATCGTCGCGCTGACCACCATGAAATCAACGGTTGTGATCCCGCTTGCCCGGAGGTCTCGCGGCGGCAGCCCACCGAGCGCTTGCACCCGCTGCGTTGTTTCATCCGGCACCTGCAAGTTGAGGCCTACACCGATGACCACATAAGCGCCCGCGGGAACTGTGCGCATCTCAATCAAGACGCCACCCAATTTGCCGTGATCGAGTAGCACGTCGTTGGGCCATTTCAACTGGATGCGGTCGGCTCCGAGCGTCTGCAACCCGCGCTTAATCATGACGCCAACGGCGAGGGACAGGTTGGCGAGTTCGCGAGGAACGCTGTCAAACGTCCAGCCAATCGACAAATAAATACCCGCTCCGGATGGGCTCACCCACGTCCGGCCGCGCCGACCACGCCCTGCGGACTGCGCCCTGGCCAAACACACGGCGGCGCATCCGACGGCGGTCGGCTGCGCCGCCATCAAATGGTCGTTCGTCGAGTCAATGGACTCGAACAGTTCAAGTGACGCGATCGTCTCGATACCGCGCTCATGCAGCAAACGCTCAAGGTTCGTCCTCGGGGGCATATCACTCATGAGGAGTGCCTGCGCAGGTAGGTGCCAACCCAGATACGCCGCGCCCGATTTTCATGGCCCATCCGCATGCGTTGGATATTGGCCCGATGGGTGTAGATCACGAAGATCGACATGAGCACCGCGAAATTCAGCATGGCGGCGGACGTATCGCCCCGCAATTCAAACACCACCGGCAGCGCCAACATGGCCAACATCGTCGACAGACCGACGTAACCGGTGAGCACAACCGTCACCAGCCAAACGGCTAACACGGGAGGTAAAGCGCTGGGGACCGCGCCGAGCAAGACGCCGATCAATGTCGCCGCTCCTTTTCCACCGCGGAACTCCCACCAAACCGGATAGACATGGCCCAACGTCGCGGCGATGGCGCAGGCGACGGTCAATTCATCACGCGACAGGGTCGGGACCGAGAACCCGAACGGCATCTGCCAATGCGGCAGCAACGCGGCTGCGGCCCATCCCTTGGACACGTCGATGACAACCACGCCCAAGGCGAACCATGTCCCTTGGGTACGCAGCGCATTGGTTCCACCCGCATTGCCACTGCCGAGGCTGCGTATATCCACTCCGCGGGCAGCCCCCAATAGCAGGGCGCCCATCAAAGAGCCCAGTAGGTACGCGAGAAGTGCTTTGACCGCGAGTTCCAGCATGGACAGTCCCCTCTGCGGAAGTCTATCACCGAGACCCAGAGGCTCAGGACGATCGCGGCCCAACGTTTGCACGGTCACGCAGGACCGCTGCCAAGGCCGTCACGTGCCGCGGCGTCGAATTGAGCGCCGGCACGAGACTAAAGCGCTCGCCACCAGCCGCCAAAAACTTTTCCCGCGAGGCGACACCGATTTCCTCCAAGGTCTCTAGGCAGTCGACCGCAAAAGATGGGGTGACTAGCGTCACTGCCCGAGTACCGGAGGCAGCGAGCTCTGCCAAGCGATCGTCCGTGTACGGTTGTAACCACTCCGTCGGGCCAAAGCGGGATTGAAAGCATTCGGAATATTCACCCTCAGCCAACCCAAGCTCGGCTGCTAACAACCGCGTCGTCTCCTGTACTTGATGACGGTAGGGATCGCCCTTCGCAACGTACTTCACGGGAATACCGTGGTTGGATAGCACGAGGTGACTGCGCCCCTCCTTCGCCCAGGTCTCCCGAACGGAGTCGGCCAGCGCCCGAATGTATTCAGGGTGGGTGTAGTACTCATTGATGAACGTCAGTTGCGGCACCCGGCGCCACTTCATCAGAGATCTCGCCAGCGCATCAAAGACGGCGCCCGTCGTGGATCCCGAGTACTGAGGATACAACGGCAACACGATGAGCTTGCGGACGCCGAGACCCTGCAGGCGCTCAATCGCCTCGTCCACCGACGGAGAGCCATACGTCATGGCCAATTCCACCCGGACCGACGAGTCACGGCCGAAGTAATCGGCCAGCGCGTCGGTCAAGGCAACCGAATGCACGCGCAACGGAGAGCCCGCTTCCGTCCAGATCGACTGGTACAGATGCGCGGTCTTTCGCGGACGGAACGTGAGGATGGGTCCGTGGAGGATCGGCAGCCAATACCAAGGACACGCTTCCACCACACGTCGATCGCCCAAGAATTGAGCCAGATATCGGCGAATCGACCCCGCTTCAGGCGCGTCGGGCGTCCCGAGATTCACCAGCAGCACGGCTGTCTCAAGCCCAGACGTTAGATTCGGATCAGAACCGCGGAACCAAGCCATTCCATTTCTCCGTTAGCAAGGCTGTGTGGTGTCGGAATCATAGCGTGGAAAAGAAAAAAGCCCCGGAGACATTGTCTCCGGGGCTTCTTATTGGGAACCCTGGCAGCGACCTACTCTCACATGCCCGAAGGGCACACTACCATCGGCGCAGAGCGTTTTCACTTCCGAGTTCGGAAAGGGATCGGGTGGTTCCCACTCGCTATGGCCGCCAGGGAAAACTGTTCGATGCGTTAACTCCACCGTACGGTGTAGCCAACCCATCGCAATCTGGATGTTTGTGAAGACGAAAGTCTATGGTGTCACAGTCTAGAAACCGCCACCAGGCTGTCAGACAGCTTGGGGCTATATGGTCAAGCCTCACGGGCAATTAGTACTGGTTAGCTGAACGCATTACTGCGCTTACACACCCAGCCTATCAACGT
>CANGOP010000023.1 GCA_947455595.1 Gammaproteobacteria bacterium | reverse complement strand
GTCAGAAAGTCGCGACGATCCATTCAAGTGCCCTCGGACAAAAAGGAAGAGGCCGTCACGATAGCGCGAATCGAGGCGGGAAATGGCGCCGTCTCGTCCAGTACCGAAGGGTTAAAAACTAAGCGCGTCCAGTACGCAATGTCGCGTTGTTACAACACAGTTTCCGCAATGCAAAAAAATTGTTTTCAACGATATGACAGCCGTGGTTTACTCCGGCCCTCGAAGCGCGAAGCGGCCCTGTCGAGCCGTCACTACAACCAGAGGAAGCCTTTATGACCATGTCTCCAGAGGATCGCCGACGCCGGATGACCGGTGTGGTGCTGACAGCCAGCGTGCTGTCGATGACGGTCGCGAGCACCCTTGCGGTGGCTCAGCAGAAAGCCAAGCAGGACAAGGAAGACGTTCTCGAAGAAGTCGTGGTGACGGGTTCGCGTATCGCGCGTCCGGATCTCGATCGTCTGGAGCCGACGACGGTGATCACGAGCGTGACGCTCGATCAGCGTGGCTATAACGACGTCGGTGCAGCGCTGTCGGAAATGCCGGGCTTCGGCGTGCCGCCGTCGAACGCGTCCAACGTGCAGTCCAGCAACGGCATCGCGCAGAGCTACGTCGACCTGTACGGTCTCGGCTCGCAGCGTACGCTCACCCTCGTCGATGGTCGCCGTTTCGTGTCGGGCAATTCGCCGGCAGCCGGCGGCGCGGTCGCGCCGGGCGGTCAGGTCGACCTCAACGTCATTCCGACCAAGCTCATCGAGCGCGTCGAAACGATCTCGGTCGGTGGTGCCCCGATTTATGGCGCCGACGCGATCGCCGGTACCGTCAACATCATCCTGAAGAAGAACTACGAAGGGCTCGACCTCGACGTGCAGGTCGGTCAGTCGAACCGCGAAGACGCACAGTCGCGTCGTGTACGTGCGCTCTGGGGCACGAACTTTGCCGAGGGCAAGGGCAACGTGATCTGGTCGGCGGAATACTCGGACGCGAAGGGGCTCTTGGGCACCGATCGCGAGGAGTACGCGAAGGACCTCTCGTTCATCAAGCCGTTGGGCGACAGCCCGTATACGCAGGTGCTCGTGTCGGGCCTGACGGTGACCGCGATCAACTTCGGCGGCGTTCCGCTGGTGGACGATTTCTTCTTCGCTCCGGGTATCGGCATCCCCGCCGCAGCCTTCGGCGTCACAGATGGGTCGGGTCAGGTGCTCGCGTTCCCGAGTCGCCGCAATGCCGGCTCGGCGTTGGTGCCGTTCAACTTGGGTTCAACGTTCTACAACAACCCGGTGTTCTCCTCGAATGGCGACGGTGAGCGCCTCTCGCAGACGACCAACCTGCTGTCGCCGCTGCAGAAGTTCAACACGCAGGTTTTGGGCCACTACCAGTTGAACGACAAGGTGCGCCTGTTCGGCGAGGCCTGGTTCTCGTCGACCCATGCCCAGAACCTGTTGGCGCAGCCGCAGTACAACACGCCGTTCTTCGGCTCGGCCGGTCAGCCTAACGGCAACATCAAGATCGACATCAACAATCCGTTCCTGAGCGCAGGGGATCGTGCGCGCATCCAGTCGGCCTTGGATGCGTATGGCGCGAACCCGTCCTTTGGCGGGTTGCTTGATCCGACCTGGAACAATCACACGTTCTACCTGACGCGCGCGAACATGGATCTGCAGAGCGGCTTTGCGACGGGTGACCAGATCACCGATCGCGTGGTCCTCGGTGCGGACGGTAAGTTCAGCGTTGGCACCCATGAGTACCAGTGGGAAATCTCCGGTAACTGGGGCTACAACCGCAACACGTCGGTCACGCCGTCGGTCATCTGGCAGAACTTCCTGAATGCCGTGAACGCGACGCGCGATGTCGGCGGCAACGTGGTCTGCGCCCCGGGTTACACCAGTGCCCCGGTGTCGTCGATCTCGTCGACCTGCGCACCGCTCAACCTGTTCGGCAATGGCAGCCCAAGCCAAGCGGCACGTGACTACATCACGCACAATGCTGTGGCCTCGTCCATCACGACGCAGCGCGACTTCTTGGCCACCATCAACGGCGATCTGTTCAAGATGCCGGCGGGTGAGGCGAAGGGCTCGCTCGGCTTTGAGAACCGCCGTGAAGCGGCGGACTTCCGTCCCGACGAGTTCTATCAGGGCGCGTACGGCGAAAGCGCCGCCGTGCTTCCGATCGGTGGGTCCTACCGGACCAATGAGTTCTTCGGTGAAGTCTTGATCCCGCTGACGTCGGTTGCGCAGAACATTCCGTTCCTGCGCAGCTCGGAGTTCGAAGCCGCTGCGCGTCGCGTCAGCAACTCGATCGCCGGCAGCTCGACCACCTGGACGGCCGGCGTTCACTGGTCACCGATTCAGGACCTGATGTTCCGCGGCAACAAGACGAACTCCATCCGCGCTCCCGCGATCACGGAGCTCTTCTTGCCGTCGGTGCCGACCTACAGCTTCGCCAACGATCCGTGCGATGTGAACTACCTCGGGCAGGGTCTCGACCCGGCCACCCGCGCGAAGAACTGCGCGGCCGAGGGTATTCCGGTCGGGTTCAACTCCAACGTCGTCAATGCGACGGCGCTGGGTACGAACTCGGGCAACCCGCATCTCACCAGCGAAACGGCCTCATCGAAGTCGTTCGGTGTGGTGATTCAGCCGCGCTGGATTCCGCGTCTGAACCTCACGGCCGACTACATCGACATCAACCTGACCAACGCGATCTCGTCGTTGTCGCTCACGAACATCATGGATTCGTGCTACGACTCGTCGAGCTACCCCAACAACCAGTACTGCAGCCTGTTCCAGCGTGATCCGAACACGCATCAGGTCGTAAACTTCCAGCAGGGGTATGTGAACGCGGGCAACCTGCACTTCACGGGCGTTCAGCTCGGTGCGGATTACCACTTCACGCTGCCATCGAACCTGGGTGACATCGCGATGCGTGCCCAGTACCTTGACACGCAGCGCCTGACCGTTCAGATCGGCTCGGTGCCGGTGCAGGAAACGGCGGGGCAGATCGGCACGAACAAGGGTCGCGGTTCGGTTGATGTGCTGTACCACAAGGGTGCTTTTGCGTGGGATTGGCAGGGTCTCTACACGGGCAATGCCAATTTCTCGAATCAGTACGCTGCCAACTATCAGGACTACATGACGGTGCATCCGTGGTGGGTGGTCAACTCGACCATTTCCTACGAACTGCCGCATGACGTGACCGCGCGACTTATCGTCGACAACGTGTTCCAGAAGCTGCCGCCGTTCCCGGCGATCGCAGGTTCGGGTGGCAACTACGCGACGGGTGTCTCGCAGTACTTCTCCGGCCTGATGGGTCGGTACTTCATGCTGTCCTTGAACGCGCACTTCTGATCAGATTGATCGAAGTGGGACGACGCAGGGGGCCGAAAGGCCCCCTGTTTCTTTTCAGACGTCTCACTTTTGCGCGTTCGTAGGCGCTTTCGCGCGTCGCGACTTCGTTTCGGTTGAACCGATTAGGTGAACGGCCGGTTATCGGATAGACTCCGCGGCCTTGCCCCCGTGCGGATACCTTCTATGACCACCTCCGCGACGGAAGCGGTAAGCTTTTCCGACCTCGGCCTTCCCGAGTCCATCCTGGCGGCCTTGGCCGACGTCGGCTATGAGTCTCCATCGCCAATTCAGGCGGCCTGCATCCCGGCCCTTTTGGAGGGCGGCGATCTCCTGGGTCAAGCGCAGACCGGCACCGGCAAGACCGGCGCCTTTGCCTTGCCGATCTTGTCGCGCATTGATGTTGCGCGGCGGGTGCCGCAGGCCCTGGTGTTGGTGCCGACCCGCGAATTGGCCATTCAGGTGGCGGAAGCCTTCCAGAAATACGCCGCGCACATGCCGGGCTTCCACGTTTTGCCAATCTACGGTGGCCAAAGCTACACGCCCCAGCTCAATGCCCTGAAGCGGGGAACGCATGTCGTGGTCGCGACCCCCGGCCGCGTCATTGACCATCTTGAGCGTGGCACGCTCGATGTGTCGACGGTGACCTGCGTGGTGTTGGACGAAGCCGATGAGATGCTGCAGATGGGGTTTGTCGACCCCATCGAGTCGATTCTCGCGCGGTTGCAGCCTACCCGGCAGATCGCCCTGTATTCGGCCACGATGGCGCCCGGCGTCCGCCGGATCGCCGACCGTCACTTGCGCACGCCGCGGGTCATCAACATCCGCGCCAAGACCAGCACCGCGACGAATATCCGGCAACGCTACTGGATGGTCGAAGGCACACACAAGCTCGATGCCTTGACGCGTATTCTTGAGGTTGAGACCTTCGATGCGATCCTCGTCTTTACGCGCACCAAGCAGTCGACGGTGGAGCTTGCAGAAAAACTCGAGGCCCGCGGCTTTGGCGCGGCTGCCTTGAACGGCGACATCCAACAGAACGAGCGCGAGCGCACAGTGCAGGCGCTCAAGAGCGGCAAGATCGACATCATCGTCGCCACCGATGTGGCGGCACGTGGGCTTGACGTGCCGCGTGTCAGCCACGTTGTGAACTTCGACGTGCCCTACGACAGTGAGTCGTACATTCATCGCATCGGTCGCACCGGTCGAGCGGGACGCAGTGGTGAGGCGATTCTCTTCATCTCGCCGCGCGAGCGGCACATGCTCCGGATCATCGAGCGCGCAACGCGTCAGCCGATTGAGCCGATGACGTTGCCCAGCGTGCATGACGTCAACCGCAAGCGGGTCGAAAAGTGGAAGACGGGGCTCACCACCGCGCTGACGTCACCGCCGCACGCGATGTACCGCGCCATCATCGAAGAATATGTGAGCGAGACGGGTGCGGACCTCGTGGACGTGGCGGCCGCGCTGGCAGGCCTCGGTCAGGGTGGGCATTCGTTGCTCTTGCCGGAGCGTGCGCAGGAGTCGGGCACTCGGGAGAACGAGAACGGGGCTGCCGGCGGCGAGGGCAAGTCCAAGCGGCCACCGGCCACCAAAGCGATGTTTGCCGATGGTCCGGGCGATGACGGCGGCGGTAAGGGCAAGCGCTTCGATCGACAGGTCCGATACCGATTGGAAGTTGGCCGTGCCCAGGGCGTGCAGCCCGGGAACATCGTGGGCTTACTCGCGCACGAGGCGGATCTGGCGGGCAATCAGATCAACAAGATCGACATCCATGACGATCACACGTTGGTGAGCTTGCCGGAGTTGCCGCCCGCGCTGGTGGCGAAGCTGCGCAAGTACCGTCTCAAGGGCAAGGCCTTGGAAATTGCGCCGACCGAAGACACCACGCGTCGTCGCGGCTATGAGCCGGTCGCGGCTCGACGTCGACCGCGCTATTGAAAGGCCCGGGCCGTCAGGCCCGGTGCATGACCGAATCATGACTGGTGCGCGGGGCGGGAATCGAACCCGCACGCCTATCGGCGGCAGATTTTAAGTCTGCTGCGTCTACCAGTTTCGCCACCCGCGCAGTGGGGCGCATCATAGCCGGTGCGGGGCGTTGGCGACACGCTTGTGTGACGGTTTTATGCGTCGCGCTGGGCGGATGGGCTGCACGGCGTCTGCAAGGGGCAGACGCCATTGCGCGGGCAGATCAAGGTGGCCGGCTTTTCCGCCGCATCCGCAATCCACGCGATGTTTTGTACCTGCGCGACCGTACGCAGCGCATCGCGCACGTCGGGGGACAGTTGCGCCAGGCCTTTGCCGCGCCGGCAGGCGCTGGCCACCGACTCGATGAGGTCTGCGGCCGGCAAGCCTTGCGCTTCGAGCGCCGGGGCGAGGTCGAGCCCCACCGAGAGCACGTGCGGCGTGTGTCCGGCATCCTCCGTGTGCAAGGAATGACAGCAGTAGAGGCGGGGTCCTGCGCCGGCGTCCATGACGGAGATCTGCGAGATGGGATGGAGCCCATTTTTCGCAACCGGTGTGCCTTCATTGAGCAAGCGGAACACCGCCCAACGCGGGCAGGGATCCGGGACCAAACTCATGTTACCCCACGGCAGTGCGATGCCGTTGCCACGGTAGACCGCACGCAGATACCCCGGTGGATAGCCATCGAAGAAGTGCCAGTGTCGATAGGGGCTCACGGCCGTCATGCGGCGCATGACGACGGCCGGTGTGACGCCGAGTTTGCTGCACGCGGTCACGCTGTGCGACTCACGCAGCAGGAACTGTCGGAACGGCTGGCGCGGGCAGAGTAAGGCGCCGGCGAACATGCTGCACTCAAAGTCCCGCCACGCGTAGAGGACATCTTGAGCGGCCATGCCCGGGCGAGTCTGCTCGGACATGTCATCGCCCAAGATTCCGGAGGCCGTGTGGGGCGAGATCATGCCATCACCGCCGTGCAGCACCTGATGACCCAGGAAAAACGCGAGCTCATATTTCAGGCGTTCTTCGCGTTGGTTCATCCGGCGGTTCACAATGAGCGTGCCGGGCGCTTCATAACGGGCCCGCAGGAGGGTGCGGCCGTCGGTCGCTTTCTCTCCTTCCGACCATACGAGGCGTAGACCATGGCTGTGACAGATCTCGATGAGGTCCTCCACCGATAAGGGCATGCGCCGGCCACCGGCCTCATCCGCAGCGCGTTCGATTTCTGGAAAATCGTTCTGCTTGGTTTCCTGCCAGACGCGGATCAGCAGCTGCGCAAAATGCCGACCGCTGGTGCCAGTCTGCGCGAGCAGCTCGGGCAGAGCGGCTTGCAGCAGGCCCTTCGAGAAGAGGAACGCCGGTTCCAACGGCATGGTTTCAGCGATGCCGTCCGTCCGAACGGCCGCGGTCACGGGACGGGAAGAGGCCGTGCCCGGCACATCCACCGAGTCGTCCAGGAACCAGCGGGGTTCTTTGCCAAAGACGCGGGCGAGCAGAGCGAGCATGTCCGCGGAGGGGGAGCGCTTGCCGTTTTCGACCATGCTGAGGTAGGAGGTCGACGGTGCGGCGGTGACGTCGAGTTGGACGCAGCGCGCGGAGAGTTCATCCAAGGTCAGGCCGTGGCGCTTGCGCAGGGTCTTGAGCTTGGCGCCGAGAAAGTGCGCTTGTTTCATCAGGACGGCCATGGCGAGCTCCGCGGGAGTGAATTTTTTGTGAATTTCACAATGTGAAGTTTTTATTGTGAACATCACATGAGGAATTCACATACTATTTTTTCACACCCTCGAAGGCAACCCTGACGGAGACGCCCCCATGACCTTTAAGACCGCTGAAGAACTCAATCACGAATGGACCACCGATCCCCGCTGGGCGGGCGTGCAGCGCGGTTACACCGCCGCCGATGTGGTGCGTCTGCGCGGTTCGCTGCCGATTGAGCACTCGCTGGCCCGCCATGGTGCTGAGAAGCTCTGGGGCTACTTGCACGATAAGCCCTTCGTGAATGCCTTAGGCGCACTCACTGGCAACCAGGCGATGCAGCAGGTGAAGGCGGGTCTGAACGCCATTTATCTGTCCGGCTGGCAGGTGGCCGGCGATGCGAACATTGCCGGAGAAATGTACCCGGACCAGTCGCTGTATCCGGCGAACTCGGTGCCCGAAGTGGTCCGGAAGATCAACAACACGCTGCTGCGCGCCGACCAGCTGCACCACGCCGAGGGCGACCACAGCATCGACTGGCTGCAGCCGATCGTGGCCGACGCCGAAGCCGGCTTTGGTGGCGTCTTGAATGCCTTCGAACTGATGAAGGGCATGATCGCGGCCGGTGCCGCCGGCGTGCACTTCGAGGACCAGCTGTCCTCGGCCAAGAAGTGTGGCCACATGGGCGGCAAGGTGTTGGTGCCGACGCAAGAAGCGGTGAGCAAACTCATCGCGGCCCGTCTGGCGGCCGACTGTGCGGGCGTGCCGACCTTGCTGGTGGCGCGGACCGATGCGGAGTCTGCGAACCTCTTGACCTCGGATATCGATCCGCGCGACGTGCCGTTCATTGCCTCCAAAGAACGCACCAGCGAAGGCTTTTTCTATGTGAATGCAGGACTGGATCAGGCGATTGCGCGCGGCCTCGCCTATGCGCCGTATGCGGACCTCTTGTGGTGTGAGACGGGTAAGCCTGACTTGCACGAAGCCAAGCGCTTCGCCGAAGCCATCCACGCGCAGTTCCCGGGCAAGCTCTTAGCCTACAACTGCTCGCCATCGTTCAACTGGCGCAAGAAACTGGATGACGCCACGATCGCCAAGTTCCAGCGCGAACTCGGCGCCATGGGCTACAAGTTCCAGTTCATCACGCTCGCCGGCTTCCACGCGCTCAACTACAGCATGTTCCAGTTGGCGCGCGGCTACAAAGCGGCGCAGATGTCGGCCTACGTCGAGTTGCAGGAAGCCGAGTTTGCGGCGGAGAGCGTCGGCTACACGGCCACCCGTCACCAGCGTGAGGTGGGAGCCGGCTATTTCGACGACGTGACGCAGGTCTGCACCGGTGGCACCTCATCGACCACGGCGATGAAGGGTTCGACGGAAGAAGGTCAGTTCCACTGATCGACGCGCCGGAGCGGGTCGCAAGCCCGCTCCGGTGATCCTGCAGACCCGATCGTCCCGACCGCTATACTGCACGCAACGCCGGCGCCATATCCCCCACGGCGGGCGTGGCGTCGGCAAAGTGGTTGAGAGGGTCTTGCATGCGCGTAGCACAGTTGTTTGATCTGAGCGGTCGAGTCGCGATCGTCACCGGTGCGAGTCGCGGGATCGGCGAGGCGTCGGCGCGCTTACTGGCTGATGCGGGCGCGCACGTGGTGGTGGCCAGTCGCCGGCTTGACACCTGCGAGGCGGTGGCAGCTTCGATACGCTCGAGCGGCGGGCGGGCGACGGCTCGGGTTTGCCATGTGGGCGATCTGGCCTCGATCGAACAATTCTGGAACGAGGTCGACGCCCAGTTCGGGCGCGTCGATATCCTGGTCAACAATGCCGGCACCAATACGATTTTCGCGCCGGTGACCGAGACCGACCCGGCGGCCTTTCAGAAAGTGGTCGACGTCAATTTCCGTGGCTATTGGTTCATGTGTCAGGCGGCGGTACGCCGCATGCGCCTACACGGTGCCGGCACGATCATCAACGTCGCCTCGGTGACGGCGGAGCGGCCGATGGACAACATTGGCGTCTATGGCGCCACCAAAGCGGCGGTCGTTAATCTCACGCAAGCGTTCGCCCGGGAATGTGCGAGCGAGGGTGTCCGCGTGAACTGCATTCTGCCGGGGTTGATCAACACCAAATTTGCGGCGGTACTGCAAACAGAGGGTCCAGTGCGGGAAGCTGCCCTCGCGGAGATTCCGTTGCGACGGATCGGTGAACCGACCGATATAGCCGGTGCAGTGCTATTCCTTGCGTCCGATGCCGCGGCCTACATGACAGGGGCTGCGATGCGCATCGATGGCGGGATGCTCGCTTAAGGAGACGATGATGGATTTTCGACATGCACCGCGGGCAATCGATCTGATGGCGCGCGTCACGGCGTTCATGGATGCGCATATCTATCCCAATGAAGAGCGCTTTGAAGCCGAAATGGCATCGGCGGCCACCGGTGATTTTCGCTATCCCACCTTTTTTCGGGACTTACAGCAGAAGGCGCGCGCCGCCGGGCTGTGGAATCTGTTTCTGCCGGATCCCGCGCACGGGATGGGATTGTCGAATGTCGAGTACGCGCCGCTCGCGGAGATCATGGGTCGCGTCTACTGGGCACCCGAGATCTTCAACTGCAATGCGCCGGATACCGGCAACATGGAGTTGCTGCACGACTACGGAAGCGAGGCGCAAAAGGCGCGTTGGTTGACGCCGCTGCTGACTGCCGAGATCCGCTCTGCCTACTGCATGACCGAGCCGGCCGTCGCCTCCTCGGATGCGACCAATATCGCGACGAGCATTCGCCGCGACGGCGATCACTACGTGATCAACGGGCGCAAGTGGTGGACGACGAATGGCATGCATCCGCACCTCGGCATCCTCATCGTGATGGGGCTGTCGAACCCCGAGGCGCCGACCCATGCGCGCCACTCCCAGATCCTCGTGCCGGTCGAGACGGGGGGCGTGCGCATCCTGCGGCACCTGCCGGTCTTTGGCTTCCATGAGGCGCCCGCGGGCCATGTCGAGGTGGTGTTCGAGAATGTCCGCGTCCCCGCGGATCACCTCATCTTGGGTGAGGGGCGGGGTTTTGAGATCGCTCAAGGGCGTTTAGGGCCTGGCCGCGTTCACCATTGCATGCGCTCCATCGGCGCGGCGGAGCGGGCGCTGGAGGCGATGTGCCGGCGTCTCTTGGCGCGGCAGGCGTTTGGGCGACCGCTCTGCGACCAGTCGGTCTGGGAGCAGCGCATCGGGGAATGTCGCACCCAGATCGAGGCGGCGCGGTTGTTGGTGTACAGGACGGCATGGCTGATGGACGAGGGCGGTAACCGCAATGCGCGTACCGAAATCGCCGCGATCAAGGTGGCGGTGCCGAGGATGTTCCAGGAGGTGGTCGATACGGCCATCCAGGCCTTCGGTGGGGCCGGCGTCACCGACGATTTTGGGCTGGCCGGTTTGTACGCGCGGGCCCGCACGATGCGACTGGTCGATGGACCCGACGAAGTGCACAACCGAACCATCGCGCGGCTCGAGCTGAAGCGTTACCGAACGCACACATCAACCGAATAACCGCCCGCCGTCGCGTGAAACCCAATCGGGCGACCCGTCGCGGTACGGTATAGTTCAGGGGTGTACCACCCACGCCTCTTGGAGGCGGAGCGACCTTGTGGCGGATTCCGCCTACGCCAGTCTGTGCGTTGATCGACTGCATCTGTGGCGTGGCCAACGGCACGTGCTGCGGGGTTTCAGTTTTACGGCGGCGGCCGGTGACTTCATCCACCTGAAAGGTCCCAATGGGTGTGGCAAGACGTCGCTGTTGAGGACGCTAGCCGGATTTTTGTGGCCGGAAGAGGGCGACATCCGCTGGTGCGGCGCACCGGTCAGTGCCGATCGGGACGGTTATGCCTTGGCGTTGGCGTACCTAGGGCACGAGAACGCGCTGAAGGGCGATCTCACGGCGCTTGAGAATCTGCGCTTCGCGTGCAATGTGCGCTTTGCGACCACCGATGAGGAGATTCGCGCGGTGCTCGCACAATTGGGTGTCGCCGCGCAGGCGGATTTGCCGGCACGGGTGCTCTCCGCGGGGCAGAAGCGACGCGTCGCGATGGCGCGCGTGCTGCTCGCGCGGGCGACGCTGTGGTTGCTCGATGAGCCCTTCACGAATTTGGACACCGTGGGCGTAGCTGACTTTGCCCGCCTGATCGCTGCGCATACCGCCGCTGGCGGCATCGCGATCGTGACGAGTCACTCGACGATTGAACTGGACAGCGGGCAGGTCCGCGAATTGGTGGTCGCATGACAGCACAACCCACCACAGCGTTGCGGGCGGCCGGGCTGATTTTGCGCCGCGATTTAGCGCTCGCGTTTCGGCGTTGGGAACAAGTCACGCATCCGGTGGTCTTCTTCCTGATCGTGGCGACGTTGTTCCCGTTGGCGCTGGATCCGAAACCGTCGCTGCTTAGGGACATCGCAGCCGGTGTTGTCTGGGTGTCGGCGTTGTTATCCTCCATGTTGGCTTTGGAGACGTTGTATCGAGCGGACGTCGAGGACGGCACGCTCGAACAACTGACGCTGACCGGACAGCCGCTGGCGCTGTTGCTGTTGGCGAAGACGACGACGCACTGGCTGTTGTCAGGCGTTCCGCTGGTGCTCGCGTCTCCGATCGTCGCGATCGCTTTTGGCGCGACAGGCACGTCGCAAGGCGTGCTGATGGCGTCGGTTGCGCTGGGCACGGGCGTGCTGAGCCTGATCGGCTCGGTGGGCGCGGCGCTGACCCTGGGATCGCGACGCGGTAGCGTCTTGCTGTCGCTGCTGGTGTTGCCGCTGATCATGCCGGTGCTGATTTTCGGCGCCCGAGCGACGGACCTGGCGATGCAGGGTGAGGCGGCCGACGGGCCGCTGTGGTTGTTAGGTGCGATGCTGATCTTTGCCATCACGTTGACGCCGTTTGCGTCAGCGGCGGCGCTGCGAATCAGCCTGGAATAGGACGACCAACTGTGGGCACTTGGACTTGGTTTCATAAACTCTCGTCACCGCCGCATTTCTATCGAATCGCGGGCAAGATGATCCCGTGGTTCGCGATTCCGGCGGCCTTGTTGATGGCGTACGGACTCTATGCGGGGCTCGTCCTTGCACCCGCGGATTACCAGCAGGGTGATGCGTTTCGCATCATCTACGTACACGCCCCTGCCGCTTGGCTGTCGCTCATGTGTTACTCGGTCATGGCTGTGGCCGCCGCGGTGGGCCTGGTCTGGCGGATCAAACTTGCCCATGCGTTGGCGGCGGCGACCGCGCCGATCGGTGCCTCGTTTGCCTTCCTGTGTTTGGCGACCGGATCCATCTGGGGCCGACCGATGTGGGGCACATGGTGGACCTGGGATGCGCGTCTCACCTCGCAGCTGATTCTGTTGTTCCTGTACCTCGGGTACATGGCTTTGCGCTCGGCCTATGACGATCTTGGCAAAGCCGATCGCGCCAGCGCGGTGCTCGCCGTTGTAGGCATCGTCAACGTGCCGATCATCCACTTCTCGGTCACGTGGTGGAATTCGCTGCATCAGGGTTCGACGGTCCTGCGCAAGGGCGGACCTGCGATGCCGCCGTCGATGTTGATTCCCCTGATCGCCTGCTTTTTTGGCTTCACGTTCCTGTACGCCGCGTTGGCTTGCGTACGGGTGCGCGCGGAAGTGCTGCGACGGGAACGGAATGCGCATTGGCTGAAGGATCTGACGGCACCTCGACTGGGAGCGCAGTAACGCTATGAACGACTTTCTCGCGATGGGCGGATACGGCGCTTACGTGTGGACCTCGTACGGACTCGCCGCGATCGTGCTGGTGTGGAACATCCGCTCGGCACTGGAGGCACACCGCGACGCACGCCATCGCGCGGAGCGCGCCCTCTCCATGGCGGCGACCGACGCCGCCACTCGATCGATGTAAGGAACGCGGTATGACCCCTCGACAGAAACGCCTCTGGACCTTGGTTGCGGTGCTCGTCGGTCTTGGGCTCACCACGGCTGTGGCGCTCAAAGGCTTTGAGAGCAATCTGCAGTACTTTTATGACCCCAGTGAAGTGCACGGGGGCAAAGCGCCCACGGGTAAGTCCATTCGCGTGGGCGGCATGGTGGCCAAGGGCAGCGTGGTGCGCGAGCCGGGCAATCTGCAGGTGCAGTTTGTGATCACCGACTTTGCGGAATCCGTGACCGTCAAGTACACCGGTCTCCTGCCGGACTTGTTCCGCGAAGGGCAGGGCATCATTGCGCACGGTCAGTTGCAGGATGGCGTGTTCATGGCGGATGAGGTGCTCGCCAAGCACGACGAGAAGTACACACCACCGGAAGTGGCCAAGTCGCTCAAAAAGCGACACGAAGGCATGGGTGGCTCGGCCAACGCACCCGCCTCTGCGACGACGATGGAGGGGACACCCCGATGATTCCTGAGATTGGTACCTTGGCGCTGCTGATCGCGCTTGCTCTGACCGCGCTGCAGGCGTTTTTTGGCCTTGCGGGCGCGCATCGCGAAGATGCCGTGTGGATGCGCACAACGAGTGCCGTGACCGCCGGCGTCTTCGCCTTCGTGCTGGCAGCGTTCTTCATCCTCGTCTACAGCTTCATCACACACGACTATACGGTCGAGTACGTCGCCCATAACTCCAATAACGAATTACCGCTCATCTACCGGATCGCGGCGGTGTGGGGCGCGCACGAGGGATCGCTCTTGCTGTGGGTGTTGATTCTCACGACATGGTCCTTGTTGGTGTCGCGTCTCTCGAAGGGTCTGCCGGATAGTTTCCGCGCGCGTGTGCTCGGCACGCTGGGTCTCGTTGGTTTCGGCTTTCTGGCCTTTACCATGTTCACGTCCAGCCCCTTCACGCGGCTCTTTCCAACGCCGGCGGATGGCGCTGATCTGAACCCCATCCTGCAAGATCCGGCTCTCGCGGCGCATCCGCCCATGTTGTATATGGGCTATGTCGGCACCTCGGTCGCCTTCGCCTTCGCGGTAGCGGCCATGCTATCGGGACGCATGGATGCCGCCTGGTCGCGCTGGACGCGTCCGTGGACGGTCGCCGCTTGGATGTGCCTCACGCTCGGGATCACCCTGGGTAGCTGGTGGGCGTACTACGAACTGGGGTGGGGCGGCTGGTGGTTCTGGGATCCGGTGGAGAATGCCTCGTTCATGCCGTGGCTGGCGTCCACCGCGCTGATCCATTCCTTGGCGGTCACCGAGAAGCGGGGCCTGTTCCGTAACTGGACCTTGTTGCTCGCCATCTTTGCCTTCAGCTTGAGTTTGCTCGGCACGTTCCTTGTGCGCTCGGGCGTGTTGGTGTCGGTGCATTCGTTCGCAGCCGACCCGTCGCGCGGGTTGTTTGTGTTGGGGTTGCTGCTGTTCTTTATCGTGGGCTCGTTGACGCTCTATGCGATCCGGGCGCCGAGCTTGCAGACGGACGGTGGCTTTGCGCCGGTGTCGCGCGAATCTTTCTTGCTGCTCAATAACGCGCTCCTCGTCGCGGCTGCGGGTCTGATCCTCTTGGGCACGCTTTGGCCGCTCATCATGGATTCCTTCAATCTTGGCAAGATCTCGGTGGGCCCGCCGTACTTCAACACGGTGTTCCTCATTCCGATGTTGCCACTGGTTGCGCTGGTCGGTGTCGGCATGCATGCCACTTGGAAGCGTGCCTCCTATGCCACGAAGGGCCGGACGTTGGGGATGTTCGCCATCGGTGGGCTTGCGGTAGGCGGCCTCATCGCGTTCGCCTTCTACGGCAGTTACGGTGTCCCGCTCACCATCATCGGCTTCGGCGGCGGCTTTTTCCTGATGGCCTCGGCATTGTGGGAGCCGCTCGTGCGCTTGTGGCGTCGGCAGCCGCAAGCGCGTGCGGCGGTCGGCATGGCGGTCGCCCACTTTGGTATCGGGATGTTCGTGATCGGCGTGTCGGGTGTGGCGTCCTATAAGATCGAGAAGGACGTCAGCATGGGGCCGGGCGATACCGCGACCATCGCCGGTTATACCTTCCACTTCAATTCGACCAACGATGCGCGTGGGCCGAACTATCAAGCACGTGAAGCACATGTGTCGATCACGAAGGGTGACGCACCGGTGGCTGATCTGACCACCCAGAAGCGCCAATTTAAGATCCAGAGCAACCCGATGACGCACGCCGGCATTGCGGTAGCCTGGAATCGGGATCTCTTCGTGGCCCTCGGCGATGATCTGGGCGCGGGCAAGTGGAGCATGCGACTGCAGTACAAGCCGCTCGTGCGCTACATCTGGCTTGGCGGTGTGTTCATGGCCTTCGGGGGCTTGATCGCGATTCTCGACCGCCGCTACCGCCGTGGCGTTGTCGAACCTGTGACGGTGGAGGGCTGAGCATGTGGCGTTATTTCACCCCCGCGGCGGCCTTCTTGGTGCTGGGTGCGCTCTTTGCCTACGCCCTCGTGCGCATTCAAAACGGCACCATGGACCCTCGCGAGATCAAGTCCCCGCTGATCGGCAAACCGGCACCGACGTTTGTGTTGCCGACGGTTGCCGATAAGACTGTGAACTTCGACTCCTCGACCCTGCGCGGGAAGCCGTACGTCGTCAACGTCTGGGGCACCTGGTGCCCGTCCTGTCGTGATGAGCACCCGGCGCTCCTCGTGATCGCTCGCCGTGCCGGTATCCCGTTTATCGGGATCGACTGGAAGGATGACCGTGCGTTGGCCCAGCAGTATCTGGGGCAATTGGGCAATCCCTACACCGAGACAGTCGCCGATGACGAAGGCCGCATCGCGATCGATTGGGGCGTTTACGGTGCACCGGAAACGTTTTTGGTCGGTGCCGATGGCAACGTGCTGGTGAAGTACGCGGGCGCACTCACCGAAGCGGTGTGGGCGGAGAAGTTCGCGCCGTTCATTTCAGGAGGTGGCTGATGCGTCGCCTCTCGACACTCGTCGCCCTGGTGGGGCTCGTCTTCGCGCTGTCCTTGCCGGCCGGCGCTATCGATACGCAAGCGGCCTTTCCAGACCCGGCTTTGCAGTCGCGTTACGAACACCTGACCAACGAGCTGCGTTGCCTCGTCTGTCAGAACCAGACGATTGCGGATTCGAACGCGTCGCTCGCCGGGGATTTGCGTCGCGAAGTGCGCGAGATGATCGCGCGCGGCGATAGCGATGAGCAGATCAAATCCTTCCTGACGGCGCGCTACGGGGACTTTGTTCTGTATGACCCGCCGCTCTCCGCACGAACCTTGCTGCTCTGGGCCGCCCCCGGGCTACTCGTGCTGCTCACGGTGGGCGTCGTGGTGCGCACCGTCATGCGGCGTTCTCAGCAGCCTATAGACGATGATGAGTCGGAGGAGTCCGCGTGACAGAATTCATTGTAATCGGTGCCGGGTTGGTGTCCGTGGCGTTGGCTTTCCTGGCTGTGCCGCTGATGCAAGACCGCAGCCGCAGCGGCCTCCTCACCGTCATGATCGCGGCGGTTGTCGTGATCGCGGCGAGTGGTGGTCTTTATTGGAAGCTCGGTAATCACGAGTGGGCCAACCCCGTGGCGGCCAACGCCGGTGCGCCGCACTCCATTGAGGAGATGGTGGCCAAGCTTGAGGCGAAACTGGCGAAGAACCCGGATGATGTCGACGGTTGGCTGATGCTCGGTCGCAGCTACTTTGTCCGCACCGAGTTTCCCAAAGCAGTGCAGGCCTTCGAACATGCCTACAGCGCCTCCAAAGGCCAGAATATCGAAGCGGTCGTCGCCTACGCCGAGGCGCTGACGGTCAGCGATCAATCCGCCTTGGCGGGTAAAGCCGGCGAGTTGTTCGAGACAGCCTTACAGATGGATCCCAAAAACCAGAAAGCGCTGTGGTACGGCGGTATGGCTGCGGCCAGTAAAGCGAACTTTAGCGTCGCGCATGATCGTTGGATGGCGCTGATTCAGCAGGACCTGCCGCCGCAGATTCGGCCGATGCTGGCCGACCGCATCCGCGAGCTGAACAAGGCGTCGGGTCGCAAGTCGGACCCTGAGCTGGATCGGATCTCGCCAGCGGGTGAGAAGCCGGCGGCTCCGGCGCTGGCCGCGGCGGATGAGTCTCCGGCCGCCGCCACCCCGGCGCCCAGTGGCATGACGGTGCATGTCCGTGTGGAGGTCGCACCGGGGATGAAGGGCAAGATTCCACCGGGTGCACCGCTGTTCGTGTTGGCGCGTGATCCGACGCAGCCGGGTCCGCCGTTCGCAGCCAAGCGCCTCGCGGGTGCGGCATTGCCGCTCGAACTCGACTTGTCCGAGCAGGACGCGATGATGCCGGGTCGGACGATCAAGGATGCGCACCAACTGATGATCGTGGCGCGCTACTCGGCATCGGGCCAGCCGCAGCAGGCGAGCGGGGATGTCTACGGACAGGCCACCGTGCTGGTGGGCGCCCACGCCGTGCGCATCACCATCGACCAGCAGGTGCCGTGACCGAGGCGCTGCGGACGACGCCTGATCCCGGCGCGACCCGTCGGGTGGTGGCGTCGTTCTGTTTTTTTGCGTTACTGCTCGGTGCCTACTATGTGATCCGCCCCGTTCGCGACGCGTTGGTGGCCGGGATCGGGAGCGGTTCGATCAAGTATCTCTCGACCGGCGTCTTGTTCATCAGCGCTGGGGTGGCCGCGGTGTACGCAGCCGTCGTGACCGTGGTGCCGCGGCGTTGGTTTGTGCCGGGCTTATATGGCGTCTTCGCTCTGATGTTGGCGGGATTTTCCGCGTTGTTCGGCCGCTTTCCGGACAGTCGGCTTCTGGCCGAAGCCTTCTATCTGTGGGTGGCGGTCTTCAACCTCTGGATGGTGGCGACCTTCTGGAGCTTCATGGCAGATCTGTGGACCACGGAAGCGGCCGAGCGGCAATTTGGGCGGATCGCCGCCGGCGGCAGTGTCGGCGGCATCTTGGGTCCGTGGCTTGTGCATCAGTGGGCCGCATCCCTCGGTCCAGCCGGACTCACCTTGGCTGCGGCAGGGTTGCTCGGCATCGCCGCCCTGGTGGCGCACGCGCTGATGCCGGGTGGTCATGCGCGCGGTTACTTGCGGTTTGACGCACCGGTCGGCGGAAGCGTCTGGAGTGGTTTGCGCAGTCTGGCTGTCTCCCCCACGTTACGCGCGATCGCGGTGCTCGTGGCCGGCGGTTCGATCCTCGGGATGATCCTGTATATCGAAGTGGCGAAGAGTGCGTCGCAACTGTATCCAGACGTCGCACTGCGAACGGCCTTTTTTGCCCAACGAGATCTGTGGGTGAATGCGGCGGCGTGCGCCATTCAATTCTGCCTAGCCTCCCACCTGATGCGGCGGATCGGCGCGCCACGCGTATTGACGGTGGTGGCGATGGTGACGGTGGGCGCGTTCGCCGCGTGGGGACTGTCGGCGAATGTGACGACGCTGCTTGCGGTGAATATTGTGCTGCGGACGGTGGAGTTTGGGTTGGCGAAGCCCAGTCGCGACGCGCTCTACGCCGGACTCGATGGCGATGCGAAATACAAGGCGAAGAACGTCATCGACACCGTCTTCTATCGGGCCTGTGATAGCAGCGCCGGTTGGCTGCACGCGCTACTCACCGCTGCAGGGGCCGGATGGCCGGCCTTGGGTGGCCTTGGTGTGTTGGCGGGGCTCGGTCTCCTGCGGTCGACGAGACAATTGCCGACGTCTGCGGGTCACCGCGGACGGAAACGCGCTTAACCGGATGGCGCCCTATGGTCGTGCACGCCGAAGGGTGCGTGCACGGTGAGTGTGCATTTGGCGTGCGGCTTTCGTCACGCCACACGTTCTTTGCGCTTCTTTACGCAAAAATAGCAGGGCTTGTCTTGCTGCTGTGATGTGCAGTCGTTGTAATCAGATCGGCTCGTCGTTGCCCGTCGTTCGCGTTAGGCTGAGTCGCAAGGATCCTGATTTGACCGCACGCATCGTCATCTGTGACCCCAATCCCGTCCGGGCAGCGCGCTTATCGGCGCCCTTGGCGGCAGATGGCTGTCGGGTCCGTTGTGAGGTTACGGTGCCGGGCGACATCGGTACGGCCGCCCACGGCGATGTGCTGTTGCTCAGTGTCGAACTGTGGACGGCGGAGCAACTCCAAGCGGCACGCTTGGAGGCGTCTTTTCAGGCGCACGTCATTGTCGTTCTTTCCTCGACAGACGCCGAGGTGGCGGCTCGCTATGTGGAGGCGGGCGCTCGAGACCTGTTGATGCCGCCTTTCCTGCCCGAGCAGGTGATCCGCCGCGTTCGGTCCGCATCCCGGTGCGAGGATCTTGCGTTGACCGATCGGGCCGTCCAATGTAACGGCCTCAGCATTGACCGGAAACGCCGGGAAATTCGGCGTAAGGGTCGGATCGTGGCGCTCACCGCGAATGAATTTTCCGTGGTTAATGCGCTGGTCTCGCGGGCCGGTGGCATCACGACGACCGGCATGCTTCGTCAAGCCTTGTGGGGCGACGAGGTGGGCGGAACGGCCAAACTGCTCACGGCGTATGTGCGAGCGATCCGCTCGAAACTCGAACAGGATCCGGATCGCCCGGAATTGTTGACGACCGAACCTGGCGTGGGCTATCGCTGGATGCCGGTGGAGCCGGTGGCGAGCTGATCCTCGCCCTCAGGTCGTCGCGGCGACCCTTTCAACGACCCGGACCGGTATGGCCCGATACACGGCAAAGCCGAGGCGCTCATACAGCGCCCGTGCCCGGTCGTTCGCGCTCATGACTTGTAAGAAGGTGCGCTGACCGCGGGCGCGCTGTCGACGCAAGAGTTGCTGCATCAGCAGTGCGGCGAGGCCCCGGCCGGTGTACTCAGGCCGGCAGCACACACCGCTGATCTCACGCCAGACACCGATTTGCATGCGCTCGCCGGCCATAGCGACCAAGGTGTCCTCCACAAAAATCCCGACGTAGTCGCCGAGTTCCAAGGTGCGGGGGCCGAAGGGGCCGGGACGCGTTAGGAGGGCGAGATCCAAGGCCCGCTGCGCGTCCGCGGGATCTGTTGGGTCCAGTGACCGCAAGTGCCCGATGGGCGGGACCGTCTGAGCCGGACTCGGTAGCGCAACCCGGCCGGTGTCCCACATTCGCAGCATCGTCGCTTCGCTCAGGAGCTGCCAACCGCGGGGCGGTACGCCGGTCCATTGCTCACAATAAAACTGCTCGCCGGGGTCTGCGAGGCCGTTCAAGGCTTCGAAGTCTGGGGCTTGGGGATCCGCAAAACCCAAGATGGGCGAAAAGCCGCGCGCATAGCGACGCGTGGCGCCGGCGCCCATCGCGTATCTCTCATGGTCCTGCGAGAGGCAGTTCCACATGGCGTTGTCCAAGGCCGCCATCGGTGATGCCGTCATGTCTGACTCCCGCCACCGCCTCGCGAGGCGCGCGTCAGCTCATTCGGCCAAGACCGGGGCGCCGGTCTTGGTGCGGACCTCATCCAGGGTGACGTCAGGCGCCAACTCCACGAGGCGCAAGCCCTCTGCGGTGACATCCAACACGCATAGGTCGGTGATAATGCGATCCACACAACCCAGTCCCGTGAGGGGCAGGGTGCACGCCGGCAATAGCTTGAGGTCCGTTGTGCCGTCTTTCTTGCGCGCGATGTGCTCCATGACGACGACCACGCGTTCAACGCCGGCGACGAGATCCATCGCGCCGCCCATGCCCTTGATCATCTTGCCGGGGATCATCCAGTTGGCGAGATCCCCGTGCTGGCTGACCTGCATGGCGCCCAAGATGGCGAGGTTGATCTTGCCGCCCCGGATCATCGCGAAGCTCTGATCGCTGGAGAAAATCGAGGAGCCGGCAATGGTCGTGACCGTTTGCTTGCCGGCGTTGATGAGGTCGGCATCGACAGCGTCCTCGGTCGGGAACGGACCGATGCCGAGCATGCCGTTCTCGCTCTGCAACCACACCTCGACGTCGGCCGGCACGTAATTGGCGACGAGCGTTGGAATGCCAATGCCGAGGTTCACATAAAAACCATCCCGCAGTTCCAACGCGGCTCGGGCGGCCATCTGGTCTTGTGTCCACGGCATGATCAGGCTCCTGAACGCACGGTGACCGTGCGCTTTTCAATGTGCTTGGCAGGATGGGCGTTGACGACGATGCGGTGCACGTAGATGCCCGGCAGATGAACATCGTCCGGTGCGATCTCACCGTTCTCAACCAACTGCTCCACCTCGACGACGCAGATTTTGCCGGCGGTGGCTGCCGCGGGGTTGAAGTTGCGGGACGTCAAGCGAAAGCGCAGGTTGCCACTGCGGTCGGCCATATACGCTTTGACCAGCGATACGTCTGGAACGAGGGAACGCTCCATCACGTAGGTCTTGCCATCGAACTGGCGGGTCTCTTTGCCCTCGGCAACGATCGTGCCCACGCCGGTCTGCGTGAAGAAGGCAGGGATACCGGCGCCGCCGGCGCGGAGCTTTTCGGCCAGGGTGCCTTGCGGGGTGAACTCGAGTTCCAATTCGCCGGCCAGATACTGCCGCTCGAATTCCTTGTTCTCACCGACATAGGAGGAAATCATTTTCTTGATCTGGCGCGTCTCCAGCAGCTTGCCCAGACCCAAACCGTCGACGCCGGCGTTGTTCGAGATCACGGTAAGGTTCCGCGCGCCGGTATCGCGCAGGGCATCGATCAGCGCTTCCGGGATACCACACAAACCAAAGCCCCCGACCGCGAGCAGTTGCCCGTCCTCGATGAGGCCGGCGAGGGCGGCGTCGGCGGAGGGGTACACTTTGTTCATTCGGCGCGATCCTTCAGTGCGGCTGATTCCAACACTCAGAGTGTATCAAGACGGACTGGAAAACGCGTCCGGGTGCGTTTTGCGGGCGGTGTGGATGACTACGTGCGCGGGGGGGCTGCAGGCCGAGGTTGTGACGGGTGGACCTCGGTCATTCGTGTTGCGCGAGCATACGTCTCGAGGTGCTATCCACAGGGCCTCGAGCGTGCCGCTCTCTGGCTCCGAGACGGACCGTTACCGGGCACGCGAGGATGAACCTCGATGCGGTGTTTCGGCCATGGGGCGTCTTGAACGATCATGGCGCAACCGCACGAGGCGCGCTCATCAGCCAGGGCCGCACTCCACGCAGCGTTCGCCGGCATCTGCCTTCGCAACTCCGCCGTCTCAGTTTAGCCAGGCGTTAACAAGCGGTTGTGGTCGTGGGTCGGGCGGGGCGTTGATAGCGACAGGTCGTGCGCGGTCCGTGATCGTCACCTCATGGGGTTTCAGGACCGCGTGAGTCATCTTTGTGAACGAGCGACGGGTCTCACGCATGCCTGCGGTCGTCATGCCACCGATGAGCCGCCGATGAGCCGCGCGTCCCCGATGCGGGTCAACCCGCCGTATCGTCAACGGCGGGCAGTGGGCCTGCCCGCCGCTGCTGAGACGAGCTTGATTTGGATCAGATCGGCGTTGTCGTGACGTTCACCGAATTGACATTGGTGACACCGACGAGCGTGATGGACGTCTTGTCGGCCAGCGTAATCACGGTACTGCCGCCGACCACCTTGATCGCGCCCATCGTCTGCAGCTGGGCGAGGGAGTAGCCCTCGACATACAGGCTGCCCGAGGCCGACGTGTAGCCCTGGATGACATGGGTGCCGCCGGCGCCACCACCGTACGCGCTCGTCTGAGTGGACTTGAAGAACTCGAACAGGTTGGTGCCACTGCCTGCAACCATCGTGTCCTTACCCGATCCACCGACAAAGGTGTCGTTACCCGTGCCGCCCTTGAGCGACGCCGTGGAGGTGCTGCTGCCGCCGACAAAGCGGACGGCGCCGCTGCCACCCAAGAGGGTCACGCTCCCGCTCGCGACCTTATCGGTCTGGTAGTTCACGCCATTGGTGATCTGAATCGAGCCGCTCGCGATCGTAGCCGTCGTGCCACCCGCGGCATTGACCGTCGCGTGACCCGTCGCGCTCACCGTGTTGTTTCCGGAGCCGAGCGTAATCGTGTCGTAGCCGGTACCTGCCGCAATGCTGCCGGACCCGCCCAGGCTGATCACGTCGTTGCCGGCGCCCACCGAGACCGTGCCGCTGCCAATCGAGATGGTGTCATTGCCGGTGCCCGCGCGGACACTGCCAGCGCCGCTGATGGTGACGCGGTTGTTGCCGTTTCCGACCGAAACACTGCCAGAACCTAAGCTGATTTGATTGTTGCCTGCGCCCAGGTTGACCGAACCGGCGCCGAGGACGGTGACGGCATCGTTACCCGAGGCCACGGATCCTGTCGAAGCGCCGCGACCACGCTCAATTGTGTTGCTGCCCGCGCCGACAGTGCCGCTGCCGATGATGACGGTGTCCGCACCCGTACCGAGGGACACGGAGGCCGCACCGGTGACCGAAATCTGATTAGCGCCGTTGCCGACGACGACGGTACCGCTGCCGAGCTGGACGCGATTGGCGCCGCCACCCAGCGTCACACGACCTGAGCCACCGATGGTGACGAGATCTGCGTTCAGTGAGGCGGTACTGCCCACGACCGTGCCATTGCCGCCCACGCGGATCGTGTCGGCGCCGCTGCCAACCGACACGCTGCCGTTACCGAGGATATTGATGGAGTCTGCCCCGTTGCCCGCTTTAAGCGTGGCATTGCCTAAGCCGTAGACGTTGGTGTCGCCGTTGGCGATCGTGGTCGAAGCGCCTGCCTGGATCGTGATATTCGTCGTCGCCATCGGTGTCTCCCGCGGATCCAGAGGTGAATCCAATGAGCGCGGATGCTACGGGGGACGAGGATGCGCACAGCGTGCAGCCCGTCACGAAACGAGGCTCTACCGGCGATGAGCCCTGACAGTGTTGGAAGTTTGTGACGGCTGTCTCACGCCTCGGTGCTAACCCCGAGGCGCTGAGTGAATACCGTGCGTTAGCGCGCCGTGATGGGCGCGATCACGTCCAGATCCGCTGCGGAGGTCAGCTTACCGACGGCAAGTGCCATTTGAGCACGGGCCGCCTGCCAATTGAATTCGCTTTGGATGCGGATGATGCGCGCATTGGCACCGGCCGATTGTGCGGTGAGCACGTCCAGCATCGAACCGACGCCGGACTGATAGCGGCCGATCGCGATCTCTTCGTTCGTGGCCGCCGCCTTGGCGAGCGTTGCGCTGGTGGTGAGTTCCTGATTGGCCGCTTCCAGGCCATGGAAGGCATTCCAGACGTCTAATGAAACCGACAGGCGCGATTGCTCCGCCTGAGCGGTCACTTCCTCGAGTGCCGCCTCCGCACGGCGAATGCCGTAGTGCGTCTGGAAGCCAGAAAAAAGTGGCACGGTGATCTGTATACCCACCGAGTTGTAATTTGCCCGCGGCAGTAAATGGACGTCATTGACCGTGTGCTGAGCACCGAGCGACACCTTCGGGCGCCCCACCGCCCGAGCATTGGTCACCGCGGCTTCCGCCGCGGCGCGTTGGTCACGTGCAGCGGCCAGATCGGGTCGCTGACGGGCCGCCAGAGACAGCAGCTCCGAGACCCGCGCGGTGACGGCGGGCGCCGACGGCGTTGTCGCCGGCACGAGTGCGAGCGCTTGATCGGCGGAAAAGCCGAGCAGCACGGCTAAATTGGCACGACTGTTGAGGGCGGCCGTGTTGGACTGGATGCGCTGATACACCGCTTGCTGATAGGCGGTCTCCGCCTGCATCACGTCCGCAAGCGTGGCCGCGCCGCCGCTTTGCAGCGCGCGCGCGATTTCAAGGCTTCGCGCGGAGTTGCCTTCTGTCTGTTGATTCGCGTGAAAGGCCTGCTCGGTCGCCATGGCGCCGTAATAGGCCTGGATCACGGAGTAGACGGTTCGCTGTGCCGTCGCGCTGCCCGAATGGGCCGCCGCGAGGAGTAGGCTGCGTGCATTGGCCACTTCGCTGCGTCGTGCATTGAAATCCACCAGCGTCCACGACAGGGCCGTGACGGAGTTTTCCGTATCCTGCTCGCTTCGGGCGGTCGACCCGGTCTGCACAACGCCTTCAACGTGTGTTTCACCGCCGCTGAATGTCACGGTGGGGAGATAACCGCTCTCCGACGCGCCGAGACTGGCCGCCTGCGCCTGTGCGGCCGCCCAGGCGGCTCGGGTCGTCGGGTTGCGGCACAGCGCCAGATCGATGGCTTTCTCAAGGCTCAGCGCGTTGCTCGGCAATTCACAGCCGACACCCGCGTTAGGCCGGAACTCAGGCGCTGTCTTGGCAATCAGGCTTTCCGTCTCGAAGGGATCCCACGAGGCGGCGGAGGCACCGGTGGCCAGAAGCACTGCAGTGCCAGCGGTCAGGGTGATGGCGACGAGACGGGCAACGAGAGTTGACGGCATGACAGGGGCGTCCCTTAAGAAAACAGAAAACGGCACGGCATCGCCGTGTTCGTGGCAAGAGTGTGCAGAGCGTTCGTATCAGCCATGATCGGTGTTCGGTCGTCGGCCGTGCTGCAAATCGCCTAAGAGTTTGACCCAGGCCGGTAGCTGCCGACGCTTCAAATCATACCGCTGCACGGCGGTCTGACGTGCAGCGCGACGTAACTTGGCGGTGAGTCGCGGCTTGGTCAGTGCGGTGGTGACGGCTTCCGCGACCTCGTTGGGTGAAAAGAAGTCGACGGCGAGGCCGTTGATGCCGTCTTCCAACACTTCCATCACCGGTGGCGTACGCGAGCCAATCACCACGCACCCGATGGCCATCGCTTCGATGAAACTCCAACTCAGCACGAACGGATAGGTCAGGTACACGTGGGCGGCGGAGATTTGGAGCAGATTCAAATAGCGGTCGTACGCAATCTGGCCGACGAAATGGACGCGGCTCAGATCGAGTTGATCGCCGACCTCATCCAGTAGCCATTGCCGGAAGGAGGAGCCGGGTGCATGCGGCGCACCGTAACTGACCCCGTCGCCGCCCACCAAGACGATTTCAGCCCGCGGATGGCGCTTTTGGATGAGGGGTAATGCCCGCATGAAGGTGTGAAATCCGCGATAGGGCTCTAGGTTACGCGCCACGTAGGTGACGACTTGATCGGCACCGTTGAGGGCACGGCCATTGGGCAGTGTGAACTGAGCGCTCGGATTGGGGCGGGCAATATCAGTGTCGGCGCCCTCGTGCAGCACACTCAACCGCGCATGCATATGCGTCGGGTGCAGACTCTGCTGCCAGAACGTCGCGGTATGGCCCCAGGTGACCGATTCAAAACTCAGTAACGTCGTGGCGTTGCGTGTCCGCAGCCGAGCTGGACTGTTGAAGATCGACTCGAACTCAGGGTCAAAGCCGACGTCGTATCCGTTGGGGTGGTAATAGAACTCGAAATTGCCGAGGATCGGCGCATTGGGGAACACGTCCTGCAGATACAACAACTCGCCCCAACCCGCGTGACCGACGATGAGATCCGGGCGATAGCCGGTTGCGGCCAATTGGCTCGCGCCCTCGGCGGCGGCCGTGCCCACCGTGATCATGCGATCGAATTCCATCGAGAATGGATGGCACATCGACGGCACCCGGGATTCGACCGAGTACACCACTTTCTCAACGCCGGCGAGTTGGTTGTTATTCGCTTGAGTGAGGAAATGCACTCTATTGGCCGGATCACGCGCGTAGTGCTGCGCCAGGTGCAGATACTGTCCTGGAAGATTCTGATGGACGAACAAGAGGTTCATGGCGGTGGGACGCCACCCGCACGCGGGCGGGTGGGAGTCTTATCAACGCTCAGCGCGTGCGCCGCAAAGCGGTCAGCGCGGAACGCGCGGTGGAAGTTCCGCCGGTGCCTGACTTCGCCGATACGTCCGCCGTCTTCGCTGACGTCGGCGTCGTCCTCGCCGGACGGGGTGGCTTCACCGCGGATTTGGGAGGCGCTTTCGCTGCCGGGTTCGTTGGGCGTTTCGTCGGTGCCTTTTTCTGAGATGCGGTCTTCGCCTTTGCCTGAGCGTTTGACTTGGCGCTGCCCTTCGCTTTTGCTTTGGCCTTCGCCGTCGACGCCGGCTTTTTCTTGACGATCGACGGCGCAGGACTCGCCGCTCGGATGGGCGATGGGGCGGAGCTCGCTTTGCTGCGTGACCCTTGCGCCCGCAGTACGACGCGCACCTGCAGCCCTTCGAGGGGATCGTTTGCGACCGTCGATCGGCACGGAACGCCATTCTTGAGCGGGCCCACGAGCGCGCCGGACGCGAAGGCGCCTGTGTATTCCACCTCGTAGGCCGAGGCGCGCGCGCCGGGCTTCAAGCGCACGGCGAAGCCAATGAGCGGTACGCCCATGCCCTGGGTCCCACACAGCTTGGCATCCGAGATCCACGGTGTCTCAAAGCCGCTGGAGGTCAAGCTCTTGTATTCAATTTCAGCCGCCGTGAGGCCGTCCAATGGCTGAATGGAGAACGATTCGATCCAAAGGCCCTTGTCGATCCGACCGGCCCAGGCACTGCGGGTGAAGGTCATATCCCCGCGATTGCGCACGTGGGCTGCAATCTCAAGCGGCAGACCGACGGCGGATTCGGTCACGCCATTCTCTACCGATGCCGCGACCGCATCTTCGAAGCGAGCGTCCAAACGCTCCGCGCGCACCGTGAGCGCATTGCCCCCGCCATCCTGCAAGGACGTCACGAGTACCGGTGTTTGCGCCGCGTGCAACCGCAGCACGAGGAAGTCGCCATTGCGAATGAGCCAGCCTTCGCTGCTACCGGGACGACCCATGAATTCCACATCCTGACTGGCCACACCCGGTCCGACGCCGATATGCAGCGCGGGGAGCGTTAAAGCACCCGCCGGCGTCGTGCCGGCGCTCGAGCCGCCTTGCACGGAAAAGAGATACACGCCAGCCGGCAGGGGCAGCACCTGCACGTTTGAGGACAGGGCGTTCGGATCAGCATCAGCCATGCGGGGCACTCCAAGCGATTGTGATTCTGCTAACACAGAGTCCGACGGACGGGGAGCCATCAGTGCTGCGCAAACGGCGGCCGTCGGAGAAGCTAACGGTAGCAGATTCCCACGACCAGACTGCGACACGCGTCTCGCTATGGCGCCCAGATCAAACGCAACGATCGGTAAGTCGGTCGAAAGGGCTGCATCTAGCGTGTAACTCCAGGTCTCGGGCCACACAGAGGACAGAAAGATGACATCGGGCGCTTCCCGTTGGAGCAGTGGGATGAGCTCGGGTTCGGCATACGGACCTGTGATAAACACTCGGTCGGAGATCAACAGCGCCGCGTCATCGTGCGTGTAGCCGATCACCACGAACTCGAGGGGCAGGTCCTGACGGGTGGCGTAGTCGACGCAGTCCCGCAGCACCCGATAACCCTTGTGATCGCCGATCCCGCCGAGCAGGGCGACCCGGACGCGTGGACGGCGGGTGCGTGGAATGAGGGTTGGCGGTGGGATCAGATCGTGACCGTGTGGGACCACCTCAATGGGGAGATCGACGAAGTACCGACGATACCGCTCCGCCGTATCATCGCTGGGGGCACGAATGGATCGGGCTTTGCGCAACCACGGTTGGCTGCGACGGCGCAGGGCGCTCGCCGCCATACCAGCGCCGACCGCCGAGCCTTGGACCTTCACGCAACGGCGGCATTGGCTCAGGCCTTGTTCGCCGCAGTACCGACCCTCCGGTCCCATGAGCGTCACTTGGGGACACAGGTAGACGTAGTCGTGCAACTGCACATCGACCGGTACACCGAGTTCGTACAATTCATCAACCAAGTCGAAGGGTAGGTCGAGGACATGGTTGATCTCGATGTGATCCAGCGGCAACGCACGCAGCAATGTGCGTAACGCCTCGCGGTCGGTCCTGCCGTGATAGCGCAGATCCTCGCAATCGAGACCGCTGCTGCGCAGACGCACGTGCTGCGGGTTCTCGAGGCCATCGGGCATCAGCACGAGGGGCGTCATGCCCGCCTGCAACCATTGGGTTTGGCGGGCCTCCACAAACCGGCCGACACCCCCGCCTAAGGCCAAAGACACGAGGAGTACGAAAGGTCCACCATGGTTGCGCAGGCGCGCTTCGTCGAGCCCGCGCCGGTAGACCTGCAGCGGATCCTTTGCCAGAAACCGCGCAACACGGCGATGAAAGCGCGGGTGACGTAGACCGATGAGGCGTTGCGCGCGATTCAACAAAGCCGCGCGCCGTGATCCAAAGGAACCACCGCCGCGATGTTCGACGTAAACGCTGGCAGCCAGAACAGAGCGATAGCCTGCATCCGCCGCCCGCAAACAAAAGTCGGTTTCCTCGCCATACCCGTGTCCGAAGACGGCTTCAGAGAAGAGGCCGACGGCGGCGCGACAGTCGTGACGCAGGTACAGACAAAAACCAACGCCCACCGGCAGTTCGGCGGACTGACCCTCCAAGAGGGCTGCAGCGAGCGCATCTAATTGAGCACCCGCCGTCGCGCGTTCCTGAGCGCGACGCGCCGGGTAGCTGACGATGGTCCCATCACCGCTCCAGGGCGTCACGGTGCCGGTGCGCTCATGGGCATAGGCGGTTGCCTGCAGTCGCTCGACCCAGTTACCAAACACCACGGTGTCCGCGTTCAACAAGATCACATCGTGATGATCACAACGTGCCATCCCCGTGTTGACGGCGGCGACGAAACCGCGATTGCGGGCGTGCCGGTACCGCTCGATGGCCCCTTGAGCCGTCCACTCATCCACCAACTGGGCGATCGCAGGCTCCGGCGTTGCGTCATCCACGACGATCACCCGTACGTCGGGTGGGCGCGTTGCCAGGACCGACTCAAGGCAAGCGCGCGTCGCCTCCAGATCCGCGTACACCGGAATGACGATGGCGCACGGTGCGCGTGGCGGGACCCGACGCGGTGGCCGTGAGCGCGCCGGCGGGAGATCGGCCCGAGCCGCCATGGGCCACAAGAACGGACTGTCGGGTAATGTCCAGGTCGAGCCGTCCGGGAGGCTGAGCGCCAAATGCCACGGCCGATCAGCAGCGTCGTCGTGGCGGCGGAGCAAAAATTCCGACACGACAAGACCATCGGCTTCTCGAGTGGTGGGCGTGAGGACCCGGCGACGGGCTGCGCGAACGTGGAGCTTCGGTGCGAAGTGGGGGTCCCACTCGCACTGCACCCGAAGGCGCAACGTGTGGGCGCCGGGGTCGCTCTGCACGCTTAAGCCTGCATGGGCTGACCGTTGGGTCTCTATGCCCAACACGGGGCGCCCGTCGAGGGTGGCCTCGATGTGGGCCATGAGGGACGGGCGGGGCAGCGCGATTTGCCAGTAGCCCTTTGCGTCTGGGCGAGGAACCGTCAGGCGTTGACCGTCGACGATCACCGACCATCGTCGTCCGCTGATCGACAGACCCAGTAGCGTGAAATCGGCCGTGAGGGCGATGACGCCGGTTGACGAATCGACATCAGCGCTCAGGACCCGGCGCGCCGCTGCCCAGAGTGGGCCGTCGATCTGGACGGCCAAGCGTGCCAAGGCCTGTGCTAATCGACGGCGGGCGCCGCTGACGTCGTGTTGGCGCAACAGGATATCGAGGATCATCGCCTCGCAGGCTTCATCCGTGATGCCGGAAGATACCCGTTGCAGCATGGCTAGGGTGGCGGCGTCGTCCTGTCCGTCCGCGTAGAGCGACTGAGCATAGGGTCGCACGATACGATGCCGCTCGTCGGGATAGCGCCGATAGGCGCGATCGATCGTGCGTAGCGCTGTGCGCAGATCACCGTCGGCCGCCGCGCGGGCACTGGCGCTCAACAGTGTCGATAGCGTCTCAGTCGAGCGTCTATCACATGCGGTCACAGAGAGTCCTTTGCGCGGCCATGGTCCATACGGATCCGCCGGCGCGTGCGCGCGAGCGGATCCATTCCCGCCGGCGAGCGGGCGGATCGGTAGCCCCGGCGTGCCTAACGCCGTGCCAACCGTCAGGAAACCGAGCGGAACCTCCCGCGATCGCTTCGTCGGCGTGAAACGGTGTTAACACAGGTTCGCCATCGAGAGCGACCGGGTGCTCGAGAGACCCACAAAACTGCCGCGCACAAGGCCAACTGCGCGCAGCCGTTAGGCCAAGGCCTCGGCTCGCCGATCCAACCCTGCATCGGTCAGCTCGCCTGCCGCAGATGTCAGAGCGATCGCCCGTTGCCTGGATTGCAACGCACTCGGGCAGGGTGAGGTTGAGCGGGAATTTGGGTTTTGGGCGTCGGTCGGGGCGCATATCGGATTCACCAAGGGGAAGATGAATCTTGCCAGTTAGCCCGAGATCATTCTGTTAACCCGTTCACCCAAAAGAAAAACCCGGACAGCTGCCCGTCCGGGTTTTCACGTCCTTAGCCGGTAGCTCGACCGATTAGATCGGCGTGGTCGTGACGTTCAACGAGTTGACATTGGTGACGCCGACCAGCGTGATGGACGTCTTATCCGCGAGAGTGATGACCGTGTTTCCACCCGTCACCTTGATAGCGCCCATGGTTTGCAACTGCGCCAGCGAGTAGCCCTCAACGTACAGGCTGCCGGAGGCCGACGTGTAACCCTGGATGACGTGCGTACCGCCCGCGCCACCACCGTATGTGCCGGTTTGGGTCGACTTGAAGAACTCGAAAAGGTTCGAACCGCTGCCGGCGACCATCGTGTCCTTGCCCGCGCCACCCACGAAGGTGTCGTTCCCCGTGCCGCCTTTGAGGGATGCTGTGGTCGTGCTCGTGCCACCGACGAATCGGACGGCGCCGCTGCCGCCCAAGATGGTGACAGTACCGCTGACCACCTTGTCGGTCTGAACCGATCCGTTGTTGAGTACCTGCACGGAACCGCTTGCAATCGTCGCGCTGGTGCCTGACGACGCGGTGACGGTCGTCGAGCCGGTTGCGCTGACCGTGTTATTGCCGGTACCGAGCGTGATCGCATCGCTACCTGAGCCCGCTGCGATACTGCCGGAGCCCGTCATGGTCACGCGGTCATTGCCGGTACCGAGCGAGACCGTGCCGCTGCCCACCGAGATGGAGTCGTTGCCATTGCCGGACTTGACGCTCGCGACGCCCGCTACGGCGATCGAATCGCTGCCGTTGCCAGTGGACACCGTGCCGCTGCCGATCGAGACCTGGTTCGCGCCGCCGCCCAATGTGACACCGGCCGTGCCGGCCACCGTCACCTGATCCGCCGCGGTGGAGGCCGTGCTGCCGGCGACCGTGCCGCTGCCGCCGATCGACACCGAATCCGCTCCCGTGCCGAAGGTGACCTTGCCGGCGCCGGTGATCGTGACCGTGTTCGCGCCGTTGCCGACGGTGACGTTGCCGCTACCGGCCAGCACCGTATTGGCGCCATTGCCGAGGTTGACATTGCCGGCGCCGAGCACCGTGACGTGGTTGTTGCCCGATCCGCCGGCCGCCACCGCAGTTTTGTCTCTCGAGCTGCTCGAGGACGACGCGGCGCCCACAGTGCCGCTCCCGATGACCACATTATTGTTGCCGGCCCCGATCGCGACCGAGGCCGCGCCGGTGACTGAGATGTTGTTGGCGCCGTTGCCGACTTGGACCGAGCCGCTGCCCATCTGCACTTGGTTGGCACCGCCGCCCAAAGTGACCTTGCCTGACCCGACAACGGTGACGAGATCCGGTGCGGTGGAGGCGGTGCTCACCGCGATCGTTCCGTTGCCGCCAATACGGATGGTGTCGGCGCCCGTACCGATGGACACGCTGCCATTGCCCAGGATATTGACGGAGTCGGCGCCGTTGCCCGCTTTCAGCGTGGCATTGCCGAGGCCGTAGACATTCGCGTCAACGTCCGCCACCGTGGCCGAGCCGCCAGCACCAATCGTCACATAGTTCGTAGCCATACTCGCATCGCCTCGTTTAAGGGACCGCCGCCGTTACTGGCAGCCATCCGCAGATCAGTTCCGCCCGGCAAATTCGCAGGAGCTGCACAATTTGCACGGAGTCCTTATACCGTTTTTCAACGTATTGCGAGGCCTTATGTACCAGTAATCGATGATTTTTCTTCGAAAATTCACACATCTTCGCCTACGGTAGGCAAGTGGTTATGACCACTGGTGTGCTTATGTCAGATCGGTCAGAAAGAGGCTCTTCTACCAGGCTGTGGGGATGCGACTTGACCTGCGTGCCGCTCCACCCTCGCTGTTCACATGTCAGGGCAATCGCCGACCGGTGCAATCAACGCTGCTGCGTCCGTTTGCAACCTGACCGAAGTATTGGACCGCCACCTCCCGAACGCTCACCGTACCGAGCGCGGCCGCCACCGCGATCTGACGTGAACTTATGCAAAGTTCGCATCCCAATCCGCATAAACCGCGACCTGTTTCACCGTTTCGTTAAGATTCGCACGTTCTAATGACGGCGCTTTGACATAGTCGGCAACAGCGTCGGTTAGCGTTCTCTTCGCGGATGTGATCTGAGCGCGTTTTGCTTGGCCATCATCTGCGGCGACGAACTGCATGTTGAGAACGAAATAGGGCGATTGAATGATGAGAGCTCGCACAAAAGGACGACAAACGGACGTACGTCGCGGGGCGACCAGCGCACACACGTCCTTTGATGAGTTGCCGGACAGTGCTCTTGGCCATATCGACACCTACGGTCATCTTGCGGAATCCGCGGGTTGGTGGCTGGTCGGTTGGATGCCGCGTCCATTTCAGTCTGCCGACGAGGTCAGCATCCCGGCGCGCCTCGAGACCGCCCACGGTGCCACCTCGGTTGAGGTTGTGTTGGCGTATTTTGAACGCCCCGATTTGGATCACAGCCGGGTAGGGGTCATCGCGTACGTGGGGGGCACGCGTCGACTGGCGGAGGGCTTGCGCCGCCTGCTCGTTCGGATCGACGGCGTGACCTACGGGATGCAAGCGACGCTGTCGACCAGTCGGGCCGACGACCGCGGCTTGTACGACCTTGTGCGTCCGACCCTCGTGTTCCAGTCGGCCGATTCGGCCGGTCGCGAACATCTGCGCGGCCTCTCCAGCCGCCCGGGTTATGTGGGCGTGGACACGCTGAACACGATCGCAAGCGTCGTGGCGCTCGATGTCGACGCCGCGATCGTATGCCCACCCGATGGACTGTTGCTCAAAGGCTGGTGTCTCTCGGTCAGCGAGCAAGTGGCCGCGGTGCGTCTGCGCTGTGGTGCCAAGATCGCTGAGATCAGCTTTGCGGATTGCGTCCCGGTCCATCGTCCAGACGTGATCGAGGCGCTCGGTGCTCGCTATGGCGTCCAAGACCCGGTCGTGGGCTTCATGGCGTACCTGCCGAATATCTACCAAGCGGATGAGCCACTCTATTTCGAGGTGGAACTGAAGAATGGTGGACGTGCCTATCGCGGGGTCACGGTATCCCGTCAGCAGGGTCTTGAGGCCATTCGAGCCGTGCTCGAAGGTACCGAGTGCCAGTTTGCGGATATCGACACGATGTTCGACCGCGTGTTCGGGCCGGCCGTGCGCGCGTTGAATGCGGCACGACTGGCACAGCCGTTCACAGTAGAGGCGCACCGGTATGGTTCGCTGCCGCCCAAGCCGACGTGCACGCTTGTGATTCCCTTGTATGGTCGGATCGACTATCTGGAGTACCAGATGGCGTTATTATCCGCGGACCCGGCCAGCCACTCACTGGATATCGTGTACGTTTTGGATGATCCCCCCAAGCGGCGCGATGCTTTGATGCTGGCCGAATCCGTCTATGCCCGCTTTCGGCTGCCGTTTCGGTTATTGCTTTCAAGCGCGAACCGCGGCTTTGGCCCGGCGAGCAACCTGGGCCTCGCGTATTCCGAGGCGCCGTACGTCGCCTTCATGAACTCCGATGTGTTTCCGGGCAAGTCCGGCTGGCTCGACGCTCTCACGGCGCGCTTGAAGCGTCAGCCGAAACTGGGCGCGATCGGGCCGCGATTGCTCTATGAAGATGGCTCCGTCCAACACGAGGGCTGCGTCTATCGCCCCCTGCCGGAATACAGCGATTGGCACTTTGTTGATCACCCGAACAAGGGGCGCCGACCGGAAGCAGGGAAGGGCGTGCTCATCGCGCCCGTCATTACGGCCGCGTGCCTCGTCATGAAGCGAGACATCGCCAACGATCTAAAGGGTTTTGATGAATCATTTATCATCGGCGATTTTGAAGATGCCGACTTGTGTCAGCGCCTTGCAGCCAAAGGGCTTCAATGCGCAGTCGACACGGACGTTGTGCTGCATCACTTGGAACGACAATCCCAGAATCGTCTCAGCGGTCACTGGCGGATGAATCTCACGCTCTATAACGCCTGGCTGCATCAGCGACGCTGGTTTGCGGGATCCACCCCACGGGGAGGTCGCTGATGGCTAAGCGTACCGCCAAGTCCGTCAAGCAGCCGGCGAGCGCAATGCGTCGTCGCGTGCTCGTCATCTCGCACAGCCACCCGGAACTGACCAAGGGTGGGGCGGAGATCGCCGCGTACAATCAGTATCTGACGCTGACGGAGACCGCCGGTGTCGACGCGTGGTTCTTAGGTTGCGCGCGTAACCCACTGGACCATCATGTGGGTGCGGTCTTCAGCCAACCGTTCGGCGAGCGCGAATACATCTACGCTTGCGGGGCTTTTGATTGGTTTAATTTTTCGAATATGGATCCGCAGTTCCCGGATGCCTTTCGCGCATTACTGCAAGAACTACAGCCGGATGAAGTGCATTTTCATCACTACATCAATATCGGGCTTGAGGCGATATTGCATGTGAGGGAAACATTGCCGGATTGTCGGATCACGATGACCCTGCATGAGTATCTGGCGATCTGCCATCACTATGGGCAGATGGTGACCAAACCACAGTTAAAGTTATGTTCATCGGCGACTTACCGGAAATGCGTAGGTTGCTTTCCAGAGAATGCGCCTGAAGATTTCTTTCTCCGACAGCGTTACATTGAAAGGTTATTTTCCCTGGTCGATCAATTTGTCTCACCGAGCCAATTCTTGGCGGAACGGTATATCCAGTGGGGAATCGACGAACAAAAAATTTCCGTGATCGAGAATATTGTCCGAATGCCCGTTCGATCTCCCAGACTCACGAAACGTGCCGGTGACGGGACGAAACGGATCGGAATATTTGGACAGATATCGGTATTGAAGGGAATCAATGTCGTATTCGAGGCTGCCCAAATCTTGGATTCGGAAGATTGTCGGCAAATCGTCTTTGAGATCTATGGCGATGATGCCGGGCAACCTCCGGAATTTCAGAAAGACTTTCGTGACCGTCTAGCCGCGGCGGGCAATAACGTGATTTTTATGGGCCCTTATGAGAGATCTCATGTGGCTGCGCTGATGGAACCGCTGGATCTGGTGTTGGTCCCAAGTATTTGGTGGGAAAATTCACCGCTCGTGATCCAAGAGGCACTGGCATTAGGTGTCCCGGTTGGCGCATCAGACCTTGGCGGAATGAGGGAGAAGGTCGATGACTCGACCGGCGTGAATTTTCGTTTTGCTGCGGGAAACCATGTCGTACTCGTGAGCAAACTTAAAAAGTGGGCCTGCATCAATTATTTGGTCGAATGATTCCCCGGAACATACAGGACTATCGCGACCCATATGGATAACGTGCTTTTGAATTTTTTGGGCGAGAACTCGCAATCCGATCCGCAGGGAACGACCGGGCGACGCGCGCACTACTATGCGGTTATTGCCCAATCTGGGCTATTCGACTTTGACTATTATCGTCTAGCCAGTGGACTGGCAGGCAGTCCTGAGGATTTGCTCGAACATTACTTAGATTCTGATCCCAAGTCCGGTGTGCGGCCAAACGCATATTTTGAGGTCCAATACTACCTTCAGCGATATCCTGATATCGACGCGTTCGTGATTCATCCTTTCGTACATTTTATTTTGCACGGAGATCAAGAGAATCGTTGGCCCGGACCATTATTCAATACGCCTTGGTACCGAGAGAAACACCGTATTGGCCTGACGGACTCGGCCCTCGCGCACTACCTTTCTCGTCGCAAGGACGGAGGCGTAAGCCCTATCCCTGAGTTTGATATCGAATATTACGCAAAGCATTGTCCCGATGTAATTGCGGCGAAAATTGACCCATTCGAACATTACATCGCGTTTGGATACCGTGAGGGCCGTCGGCCGTCGGCGGACTTTGACGCCAGGTGGTACGCCGATCGGTATCTCAATGGCGCCACAGAGCCAAATCCTTTCTGTCATTGGCTCGCGCATAAAGGCGAGCCCGGTGTTCACGGCAAATTCCCCGATGACGAGCCAACTGTCGCTCGCGAGATTCGGAAATTCGTCAAGGCGGCAGCTGAGTTCGAGGACTTTCGTCCATTGCCAAAGTCCGCAACCCGGAAAGCAAAAGTTCTCGCATATTATTTGCCGCAATTTCATTCCTTTGCGGAGAACGATGAATGGTGGGGCAAGGGATTCACGGAATGGACGAATCTTGCGCGCGGCACCCCACGCTTCCAAGGCCACTATCAACCGAGAATTCCACGGGATCTTGGTTTCTATCGTCTGGATTCCAACAACGTAAAGTCAACTCTAAAAGAGCAAGTGAGGTTGGCGGCAGATAGCGGCATCCATGGTTTCGTCTTTTATCATTATTGGTTCAACAAACGGCGACTTATGGCAGGGCCGGTCGAGCACTTCCTTCAGGACGCCTCAATCGATTTTCCGTTTTGCCTGATGTGGGCGAATGAAAACTGGACGCGACGCTGGGATGGCGCAGAGAGCGAGGTGCTGATCTCGCAAGACTATCGATCTGAAGATGATGCCGAAATGCTCGCGGATTTCGGGCGTCATTTTAAGGATGCGCGATACATACGAATACAGGGCCGCCCTCTGTTCATGATCTATCGGCCCGGCATTATTCCTAAAGCCGCAGCAACCATTGCGCGCTGGCGAACCATATGGAATCGCGATCATGGGGAAGATCCAATTATCGTCATGGCTCAAGCCTTTGGCGACACGGATCCCAATACATTCGGCTTAGATGGCGCGATCGAGTTTCCGCCTCATAAGCTGACTAAATCGTTGCCGCCTATCAATAGCGACCTCAAGATCCTTGACCCTGAATTCACTGGCAAAGTTTATCGTTATGAGACCGTCGTTAGCGAGTCACTCTCTGAGCCGACGCCCTCATTCCCGTTGATCAAAACGGCCGTTCCAAGTTGGGACAACGACGCACGTCGCCAAGGTTCGGGGCTGGTTCTGACCGGTTCGACCCCCGGTCAGTACGAGCAATGGCTCGCCAGGCTCGTGGAGCGTGCGAACGCTCACCGCTTCCATGGCGAATCTTTTGTGTGTGTGAACGCGTGGAACGAATGGTGCGAAGGCGCCTACCTTGAACCGGACGTGCATTTCGGCAGCTCTTACCTGAACGCGACGGCTAGGGCCGTCGCGGGTATCGGCGGAACCAAGGCGGATTCTGGGCATCGCCTGTTGTTAATCGGGCACGACGCCTTTCCCTCGGGTGCGCAGCGGCTTCTGCTGAACATTGGCCGGGCGCTCAAGCGTAACCACGGGGTGAATTTCGAGTACTTGCTTCTTGATGGCGGCAAACTGGTCAGCGAGTACGAGCAGCTTGCGCCCACCACGGTACTGTCCGGTGGCAGCGGGCTTGGCGATGCAATTGCACGCTTCGCCTCACGCGGCTTTGTGAACGCGCTTGTCAACACGACGGCAGCAGGACTCGCCGCGGCGGAATGCCATGAATACGGGTTGCACACGGTCTTGCTCGTACATGAGCTGCCAAGAATTCTGATGGAAAAGGGCTTGCTCGAGGCGGCTCGTAAGGGTATCCGCGCGGCGAATCGAGTGATATTCCCGGCTGAATACGTCCGCAAAGCCGTGTTGGACGAGCTGGGTATCGCGCCCGACGAGGCCCAGCACACCAGAATCCAGCCGCAGGGCAGTTACCAGAGCATCACCCCAAGCGCCGAGGCCGCGGCCGAGTTTCGCGCAAAGGTGGGGATTCCCAAAGACGAACCGGTGGTGCTTGGGATCGGTTATGCCGATCTTCGTAAGGGCTTCGATCTCTTCCTGCAAGTCTGGCGCCGCGTGAATGAGCGTCGCCGCGTGCATTTTTGCTGGTTGGGGGACTTTGATCCCGAGTTGCGGCGTTGGCTCGAGTCGGAAATCGAGATCGGACGGGCCACCGGAACACTGCATATCCCGGGGCTGTCGAACGTGGTGCCGGCCTTCTCCGCGGCCAGCGCGTTCGCGCTGACCTCGCGCGAGGATCCATTTCCGACCGTTGCGCTTGAGTCGCTCGAGGCGGGCGTCCCGGTGGTGGCCTTCAAGAACTCCGGCGGCATACCGGAATTGCTCGATGACGCTGATCTCGGTGCCGCTGTGCCGTACGGTGACGTGGAAGCCATGGCCGAAGCGATTGACCGCGCGATCGAAAGTAATACTACGAAATTGCGGG
>CANGOP010000022.1 GCA_947455595.1 Gammaproteobacteria bacterium | reverse complement strand
GGGTGAACGGAATCTGAGTGCCAATACGAAAGTATTAGAGAATCTCGCGATCATTACTGCGAGTGGTGAAACATCCATCGCCAACGATCTTGCGCTCAATGTCGCCATGGGCGGACAACTCGCCTTGAGTGTGGGGTATGGAATTCGCGCCAACTCCAACCCACCGACGGGCGCCAAGAAACTGGATCAAACGACGTCGGTGAACATCGTGTATCGCTTGCGCTGAGTTACGGCGTACCGATCGCTTGTAACAACGATTCCCGCTGTTGCTTGAGGGCCGACAACGGCCGGTGCCGCGCTGCACCCACTTCTTCGGGCGTGTAATCGACGAAACCCGCAGGGATTGGAACATCGCTGAGATTGCGCGCCATCCAGTTAAGCAGAGCTGCAATCTCACCATCGCTGAGTTTGGCCTGAGCGACGCCCGGCACTCGCATTACGAAATCGCGCCCGTCTACCATCTCAGAAAACGGCACTAGCGTGCGACGGACATTCGGTACGCGTCCTTCTTCGCCCGCACCATCTCCGTGGTGACAACCCATGCACTGAAGCTGATAGTTGACCCGCGGCATATAAGCGCTGACCGGCAGCACGACTGAACACAGCAAAATCAAGCCGGCCAGTCGGCGCGCCATCACCCTACTCCGCGACGCCAACGATACGTGCGGTCGAGCAGTGATAAGGGATGTTGGCAGAGCTGTTGCCCGAGCACCAGTTGTAGTCGTTCGATTGGCCCGGCTGATAGAGCGGTGAATCACCCTCGTTGCGGTTACAGAAACAACGTCCACACTGCGACTTGCCACAGCAATCATTGTAGGAAATGACGTAGTCTTTCCCGTCCGCCGGGTTGTGGCACGTACCAATCCACGTGACGGCCGACATTTCCGTTCCCGGTGGGCAGCTGGTCTGCGTGCCGCCACAGCAACTGCACAGGAAGCCGTCGATCGCGCAGTGCCGCCAGTACTCGCACGTCGCCGGATCGCCCGGATCCGCAGCCGTGCCGGCCGGCTTCGCCGCCGCACGCTCAGCGCCACGCGCAACCGGCAGCAAAGGCAACGCCGCCGCACCCACCAATAAGGCGCCAAGGCCGCCGAGGAAACCGCGCCGCGACGAGCGCCGTGCCAGTGAGCGGGTTGATCCTTCGATGATGCTATCGAGCCACTTCATGGAATTGCCCCAGATGGATGCGGCCTTCAGGCCGTCGTTGAATGCCGATGTCCTTCCAGAAAATCCTGCATCGAGGCCACGCCCAGGCGCTTAGCTTCGAACAGGCTTTCGAGATGTTCACGCGAATTGATGATGCCGCGAGCGCGCAGAATGCCCTCGTGATCCAAGATCACGGCATAGGGTAAACGACTCACCTGATAGCTGACGCCCAAGGGTGACGAGACCACATACGGGAAGGCATCTAGCCCGTGTTCAGCGACGAACGCGCGTTGCTCCGTGAGATCGCCGTCACTGGCGAGGACGATGTCCAGCCAGCCGGCCTCTGCCTTGCGGCTAGACTTCAGCACTGGCAGCAAGGCCTTGCAGACTGGGCAAGTTGGGGACACGAACATCACGAGGAGACTGCGACCGTCCGGTCGAGTTCCACCAATCGTGAGCCCGGAGCCCGAAAGGGCTTCAAGCGGAATGGTCGGCGCCACTTCACCGACCTTCAAGCCCTTGGCCAACATCAACGCCCCGACCGGTGTGATGCGCTCATGCAGCACACCCACTTGGCGCACGAGTGCGAGCACCACGAGCGCCAGCACCACGACGAGGATCCAAAGCAGAACGTTCGAGACCAAAAGTGGATTCATCGGGAAACCTTCAGCAGGGCACCGCGAGGAACCACCTGCCCGAGCAGACGATCAACCGCGAGCCAGAGAAAAATAGACGTCACGAGCGCAGCCAAGACGGCAAAGATATCCAACGCCGTCATCGCGCGGCTATCCCATGTCCCTGCCACGGGCAAAACAAGGCCCGCCAGTAACGCATTTCGGTACACCATCCACGCCGCCACCGGACGACGTTCCAGTGGACCGGTGCAACCGCAGTCGAGGTCCGTCCGCCCACGCGCCACATTCCAGCCAATCGCCAGCGCATAAAGGCCCAAGAGTGCCGCAATCGCGACGGCACAGAACGGGCGACTGGCCGGCACACAGATCCCAATGACCAACGCCGCTTCGGTGACGGGTACGAGGGGTGCCAGCAGTGGCACCAGTCGACGCGGCAGAATTCGATAGGCATCCAAGACGGCAGCAAAAACCGGCAAATCGCGGAACTTGTGCCACGCCGCCGGCAGCAGCAATGCCGCATACGACAGTACCAGTACGGTTCCGACGGTCGGGTCGATAGGCATGGTCAGCGGGTGTTCAGGTACATGATCGACGTGCCCGCCTCCGTCACGGTGCGACGCAGTTTGCCGGAGCGAGCGTCGTACACGTACAGGTCGGTCGCCTCGGGCGACGCAGCGAAGAGCAGCGGATGATCGTCCGATGACACCGCGATCACACCCACCGGATGCTGGGTACGGATCGTCTGCACGCGCGCGTGCGACTCGAGATCGTAGACATGAATCGTCCGCCCACCATCCTTGTGGCTGTCACGAGGCCCCTGATGGACGATGGCGTAGAGGCGCTTGTGGCCGGCGTGACCGGCCAACTGGAGCACACCGCCCGGACGCCAGCCGGCTTTCTTTTCCTCCGACGAGAACAGCGGCCATGCGGGCAGCGCAGTCACACCCTTGGCATTGGCATGGAGCGGGCGAATATCGCCATCAAACGTCACGAAGTACCAGACGTCGCCGATGCGGATTGGCTTTTCCGTCACCGGATCTTTGGTCATGTCGAAGATGGGGTCGGTATGCGACTGCGAGACGACGTGCCCCGTGTCATCGAGCACCACCGTCATCACACCACCATCCGCACAGACACTGAAGAAACTGCGCGGGCCGCTCGGATGCACGAGCGCACAGCCCGGCGTTTCCACTTCACCGACGAAAGCATTTGCGCGCGTGTCGACCACCGACACCGACTGGGCGGGGTTAAAATTGTACGTCAGCAGGAAACGTCCGTCGTCCGTGACGCCCGACACGCCGACCACGGGAATCGAGGAGCCTCGATTAGGCGGCATCGAGATCTCGGCGGTCACCTTCAAAGAGCTCGTGTCGTACACGGTCACCACGTCCGTACGCGTCCCACGCGTATGGCGCGAGAAATACGTCTCGGCAGACCAGAGTGTCTTGCCATCCGGTGATAACACGCCATGACCGCTGTAGCCGGTTGAGACCATGCCGAGGAATCGGCCCGTATCACCATCAAACAAGTGGATCTGCCCGTCGCTCATGTGCGGGAAGACCATGTCATTGACCCACACCCAGTGCTTGGACATCGGAGGGAGACTGACATTCTCCGGCTTCAAGCCGATATCTGATGGCAACTCAGCCTGGGCCATCGGGACGGCCAGCATCATCGCGGCCAGGAGCGCGGCTCGACACCACAGCGAGGATCCTGAAAAGCGCATCATCTATCCCCCAATTTCCGTCAGCTGATTCACGGGTCCGTGGGCGCCATCATTGCGGAGCCCCTACCCCCGGGCTAGCACAGTCGCGCAGGTCCGCCGGTATAGGGCTGCATCCACCGCGGTCTTCGTCCAGTGTAACAACCCGCGGGAACCGCCGGATAGCCACTTCCGTGTTACCGTCGTCCGTGGCAGGGGAGACGGCAATGGGGCACGACGCAACACGATCCGTGGCGGATTTCGATCTGACACGATTGGAAGACGGTTTTTTCGAAAACCCTTATCCGATCTACGCGCAATTGCGCCAAGAATCCCCGATTCACCGATTGCCGGACGGTGGATGGTTACTGACCCGCCATGCGGACCTCGACGCGGTCTATCGCGACCGAACTGCATTCAGCGCTGATAAAAAAGCGGCTTTTGGCCCCAAATTTGGCGTCGCGACGCCGCTATTCGAGCACCACACCACGAGTCTGGTGTTTTCCGATCCCCCGTATCACACGCGGGTTCGCCGTCGCATCGTCGGCGCACTCTCCCCCTCCGCGATCCGTGGACTGATCCCGGGTCTTGAGCGACTAATCAACGACCTGTGCGATGCGATTGAAGCCCGTGGTCACTGCGATTTGGTCGAGGACTTTGCGTCGGCCATTCCCATCGAGGTCATCGGCAACCTGTTGGGCGTCCCCCGAGATGAGCGAAGCCCGCTGAGAGCCTGGTCGCTCGCCATCCTCGGTGCCTTGGACCCGGCGCCGTCCAGTACGGCACTCGCGCTCGGGCAGCGCAGCGTCACCGAGTTTCTGGAGTATCTGCGCCGCCTCGTCGCGGATCGTCGCCGCCACCCGTTGGGCGATGGCGACATTGTCACGCGCTTGTTACGCGAAGACGCCAGCTCCGAACCCCTCAGCGAACACGAACTCCTGCACAACTGCATTTTTCTGCTCAATGCGGGCCACGAGACCACCACCAACCTGATCGCCAACGGACTGGTGACCCTGCTACCGCGCGCGGCCGATCGCGCCTCGTTGGTGCAGACGCCGTCGGCGATGGCGATGGCCGTTGAGGAATGTCTGCGCTTTGAAAGCCCCAATCAGCTCGGCAATCGCTTGGTGATTGCGCCGGTGGAGATCGGCGGCCACCGGTTTGCGCCGGGCGACTACCTGACGCTCGCCATCGGGGCTGCCAATCGCGACCCCACGGTCTTTGCGGACCCCGATCGTTTCGATATCGGACGTTCGCCCAATCCCCATCTCGCCTTTGCAGCCGGCGGGCACGCCTGCGCCGGCATGTCCGTCGCCCGGGTGGAGGCGGAAGTCGCGATCCGGACCTTCCTGACTCGCCTACCGAATGCCCAACTGAACGGTGTGCCCGAGCATCAGCATCGTGCCCGCTTCCGGGGGCTCGTGCGCGCGGACGTGCGCCTGTGAATAGGCTGAGTAGCGGGGCGATCCTACTGCTGTGTCTGATCAGCGGGTTTCTGCCACTCATCACCGACGGCTTCCTTGCCGCCATTCGTCCCGTCATGAGCGACTTCCAAGTGCCGCTGTCAGCGGCACAAGCCGCCATCAGCGTCGTCTTGCTGGGTTGCGCCTGCGCACAGTTATTCGTGGGGGCACTCGCCGACCGTTACGGTCGGCGCCCCGTGCTGAGCGTGGCCATCAGCTTGTTTATCGCAGCGTCGGTCGGCATGGCCTTTGCCCCATCTCTGCCGAGGTTGCTGCTTTTTCGATTTCTGCAAGGCGCAAGCGCCGCCGCAGGGCCTATTTTGGCGCGCGCGATTGTTCGCGACGTGTACAACCGCGGCGACGGGGCACGCGTGCTCAGTATCGTCGCCATGGGCCTCACGTTAATTCCCCTCCTCGTGCCCAGCCTGAATGCCTTCATCGTGGCGCAGTTCAGTTGGCGCGCGACGGCCGTGGTGTACGTGGTGGTCCTCTCCATTGCGTTGGTCATGACCCGACAGGTCTTGCACGAGACACTTCGTCCTGAAGATGCCACGCCTATCGAGTTCTCCACTGTCATCGATGCGGCCCGTCAGGCGCTCGGAAACCGCCGCGTCCTCGGATACATCCTCTGTTGCGTGACCGGCTACGGCGGGCTTGCGGTATGGGTATCGGCGTCGCCTCATCTCATCACCGGTTGGTACGGGCGCCCAACGCTCCAATTTGGGTTGTATTGGAGCATCAGCATCCTGGCCTATCTCGCCGGCGGTTGGGCGAGTGTGCGACTGCTGCGACGCACGACGCCGGATCGCATCTTGGCATTTGGCGGCTACGTGGTCTTGGCCGCCGCAGTTGCGCTGGCCTGCGCTTACCACTTTGCCATCCACACACTCGGCGCATTCCTACTGGGCGTCTCGCTCTACAACTTCGGTTGGGCCATGCTGCAGCCCAATGCCCAGTCTGGCGCGTTGGCGCCGTTTCACAGTTCGGCGGGGCGCGTCTCTGCGCTGTTGGGCTTTCTACAACTGACGGGTGGTGCCCTGATTGCCCAGCTGTTTGGGCGGCTGCATGATGGGACGCCGTGGGCGGCAGTCGTACTGATGTCGGCCGCTGCGCTCGGGCACGTCGCGATACGGCGTTGGTTGTGTCCATTGTCTTCGGTTGCCTACTGAGGGGGTCGCCTATGAAATTGCCTCTGCTACGACTGAGCATGCTGCTCATTCCGATCCTTCTCGTGGCGTGTCACGGGCAGTCGGCGCCCACCGCCGGTCGCGTGGACGACGCCCGTTTGTCCCAAGCAGCCGCCGAGCCCGGCGAATGGTTTACGGCCGGTCGCGATGGCGGGGGAACCTATCACTCACCGCTGCGCCAGATCGACGCGAGCAATGCCGGGCAACTGGGGTTCGCGTGGGAATTCCGTCTCGACTCGCACCGCGGCATGGAATCCACGCCCATCGTGGTGGATGGCGTGATGTATGTGAGCGCGCCCTTTGGTCACGTCTACGCGCTCGATGCCACCACCGGTTCACCGTTGTGGCATTACGACCCGCAAATGGACGGCCAGTACGGACGCTATGCCTGCTGCGATTCCGTCAACCGCGGGTTGGCCGTGTGGAAGGGCCGTGTCTATATCGCATCCATCGACGGCTACTTGCATGCCATCGACGCCGCGAACGGGCAGCGCATCTTTAAGGTCGACACCTTGCCGGCACGTGGCCCGCAGCACCCCTATACGATCACCGGTGCGCCGGTCATCGCCGGTGACAGCGTCATCATTGGCGCAGCCGGCGCCGACTTTTCCGGCGCGCGCGGCTACGTCGGCGCGTGGGATCTGCAGACAGGCCAAGCTCGTTGGCGCTTCTACACCGTCCCTCGTGATCCGAAATTGGGCGCGCAGGAGCAAGCTCACCTCGAAAAAGCCCTGACGACGTGGGATCCGCGGCATGACTGGAGTGCTGGCGGCGGCGGCAATGTCTGGGATGGCATTGCCTATGACCCGACACGCGGCCTCGTCTACGTCGGCACCGCCAACGGCGCACCCTATGACATCAAGGAAGACGGACGCATCGGCGGCGATGATTTATACGCCGCGTCGATTCTGGCGATCCGCGTCAAGGACGGTTCTCTCGCTTGGCATTACCAAACGACGCCAGGCGACGCCTGGGACTACGACAGCACCCAGAAACTTATCCTCGCGGATTTGACGATCGACGGGCAAAGCCGTGCGGTTGTCATGCAGGCGTCGAAGAATGGTTTTCTCTACGTTCTTGATCGCAGCACCGGCGACGTGCTCGCGGCGCACAACTACGTGCATGTCGATTGGACCCTGGGACTTGATCCCCAGACGCACCGCCCCCGCCCGAATCCCGCAGCCGACTACTCACGCAGCCCGCGCTTCATCGCACCGGGCATGGCGGGCGGCCACAACTGGCAGCCTATGTCGTTCAGTGCCGCCACCGGCCTCGTCTATATCCCAGCCCTTGAAGCGCCGATGGTGTTCATCGACTCTCATCGCAAGGGACTGCTAGAGGGCGCCTTCGATGTCTTTGGGATTTTCCCAGAAGACTACAACCCGGCAAATCTGGCGGCATTGGTTGGGCCGGTTCCGGCCTTGAGTACCCTCGCCAAGGGCAGCCAAGCGCCGCTGCGCTCGATTGGCGTGCTCAGAGCCGTCGATCCACTCACCGGCAAAATTGTTTGGGAAGCGCCGAACGCCACCAATTGGGACGGGGGTGTGCTGAGCACCGCTGGGAACCTCGTGCTGCAGGGGGATGCGACCGGTCATCTCAATATCTATAGCGCAGACCACGGCGAGAAGCTGACTAGCCTTGATATCGGTACCGGCATGATGGCAGCACCCATGACCTACCAAGTGAGGGGCGTGCAATACATCGCCGTGCTCGCCGGCTACGGCGGCGCCAGCGGCATTGCCCAGCCCTTCCCGCCACAGACCGCGGCCGCCCACTATGACAACCAGGGTCGGGTCGTGGTTCTGAAGGTCGGTGGCGGCGCCATCCCGAAGCCCCCCGCCGTCGTGATTCCGCCGATGCCAGAACCACCACCCTCCAGCGCGAGTGCCGAGACGATCGCGCACGGTGGGGAGACGTACACGAAGTATTGCGCTCGCTGCCACACCATGGGCTACGGCATGCTGCCGGACCTGAGGCGCCTCCCACCAGAGAAGCATGCGATCCTCGCGGATATCGTGCTCAAGGGCGCGCTCTCGGCGCGGGGCATGGGCCGTTTTGATGATGTGCTGACCGAGCAAGACGTCCGTGCGCTGTCGGCGTTTTTTATCGCCGAGGCCAAAAAGGCGCGCGCGGCGGACACCGGACACGCCTTGCCGGCGCTCGCCCATTGAGCAACCTGCAGGCACCGCCTAGGCATGGTAGGTTGGGCGCCCCTCGACTCTGGGACGCTCGCCCCATGCATCAGACGCTTGCTGCCGCTCTCCTCGTGGTTTTGTCGGCCACCGCCCACAGTCAGACCGTCATCGTGCATGCGGCCTCACTGTACGACGGTCTCTCCGACGCGCCGCAAAAGAACGTCTCGGTCATCGTCAACGACGGTCGCATCACGGCTATCGAGCACGGTGTGCCGCAGCATCCCGGCGCACAGTTGATCGAGCTGGGTGATGCGACGTTGCTGCCGGGGTTCATCGATTGCCACGTGCATATCGCCGCTAAGCTGCCGAGCCGCACCAACGCGGTCGAAGATGCGCTGAGTCATTCAGATATCGATCGCGCTTTTGAAGGCGCCACGTTCGCCCGCGCCATGCTGCAGCAGGGTTTCACGACGGTGCGCGATCTGGGTGGCGGCGATGATACGGTCGCCGTCAAGCATGCGATCGCGGCCGGTCATGTCGACGGACCGCGCATTTTGGCTGCCCTCGAGCCGCTCGGACCCACCGCCGGCCACGGCGATGCCCGCAGCGGAATGGATCCCGCCCTCGACCACACGGGCTGGGACAACGGACGGGTGGACTCCGCGAGCGAGGCGCGTCTGCGCGTTCGCCAGCATCGTCGCCGCGGCGCAGACGTAATCAAGATCATGCCCTCGGGCGGCATTGCCTCCACCGGTGATGATCCCCGTCAGCAACTCATGACGGATGACGAAATGCGCGCCGCCGTCGATACCGCGCATGCGCTCGGTATGAAGGTGGCCGCCCATATCTATCCGGCGGCAGCGATCGAAGCGGCGGTAAACGCGGGTGTGGATTCCGTCGAGCACGGCTCCTTCGCAACGGACCAGACGTTTGCGTTGATGAAATCGAGAGGCGTGTTCCTAGTGCCCACGCTGTCGGTCTTCGACATCTTTTACGCCACGGCGCGCGACCGTCCCGATTTATTGACACCCGGTACCGCCGCCAAAGAACTGGCGAACGATCTCCTGCCCAAACAGAATCTGCCGCGCGCCGTGAAGTCCGGTGTGCGGATTGCCTACGGCACGGATCTCGGTGAAGGCGACCATACGCTCGAGTTCAAGCTCCTGGTCGACAACGGCATGACTCCGTTGGCGGCCCTGCGGGCTGCGACGAGCGAGGCTGCCGACCTGCTCGGCCTATCGGACCACATCGGCACCATCGCGGTCGGACACGATGCCGACCTCGTCGCCGTCGCGGCTGATCCCGCCAAGGATCTCCAGACGCTGCGCCACGCCACGTTTGTGATGCGCCAAGGCGTGCTGTACCGGCGTGACAACCACCCCGTCGTCCGGGACTGATCCGTCATGGCCGCGACGCTGATCTCCCTGATTGACGGGGAGCTGGCCTACGGACTCACGCCACTGCTTGATCGCGCCTCGCTCTCGATTGTCGAGGGCGAACGGATCGGGTTGATCGGTCGTAATGGCACCGGTAAGTCCACGCTCTTGGGCGTATTGGCGGGTCGTGTACCGTTGGAAGACGGCGACCTGAAGATTCGTTCGGGGCTGCGCGTCGTCACGGTCGAGCAGGAGCCTGTGCTGCCCAACGCCGACACGCTCTTGGATAGCCTGCGCGTCCGAGGTGACTTCGAAGGCATCCACGATGAACGGGAACGGTGGCGTGTCGAAGCACGCCTCACGGAATACATGGAGCGCCTGCGCGTCAACGGCCAAGTCTGTCCAGAGCAGGCCTCGGGCGGCGAACGTAAACGCGCGGCGTTAGCGCTTGCCTTGGCCTTGGATCCGGAACTGCTGTTACTGGACGAGCCGACCAACCATCTCGACGTTGATGGCATTGCTGCGCTCGAAGAGCTCCTCATCGGCGGTCCGGCTGTCCTGCTGGTCACACATGATCGCTGGTTTCTCGACCGTGTGGTCACGCGCATCATCGAGCTGGACCGCGGCTACCTGCGTTCCTATCCGGGCAACTTCGCCACTTACCAGACCCGCAAGCAGGACCAGTTGGCAGCAGAAGCCATTGCCAATCGCAAGTTCGATAAGTTCTGGGCGCAGGAAGAAGTCTGGATCCGGCGCGGCATCGAAGCACGGCGCACGCGTGACGAGGGTCGTGTACGACGCCTCGAGGCGTTACGGGTCGAGCGGGCGGCGCGTCGTGAGCGCATGGGCAATGTGCGTCTTGCCATCGATGCGCGCGAGCGCTCCGGCAAACTCGTCGCTGAACTGACCGGCGTCACCAAACGGTTTGGTGAACGCACCGTGATTCGCGATCTGGATCTGACCGTCATGCGCGGCGATCGCATCGGTCTGCTGGGTCCTAACGGTGCGGGCAAGTCGACGCTGATCCGTCTCATTCTCGGTCAATTGGCACCGGATGAAGGCAAGGTTCGGCAGGGCTCGCAAATCGCCATCGCCTACTACGACCAGATGCGCGAACAACTCGATCTCGACAAGTCAGTGGCGGAAACCCTTTCACCGGGATCCGATTGGGTGGAAGTGCATGGCGAGAAGCGCCATGTGACGAGCTATCTCGCGGATTTTCTCTTCTCACCGCAGCGTGCCGGCACGCCGGTGCGGGCGCTGTCTGGTGGCGAACGCAATCGTCTGCTCCTGGCGCGGCTCTTTGCGCGCCCGGCCAACGTGCTGGTCCTCGACGAGCCGACGAACGACCTCGACATCGATTCGCTGGAGTTGTTAGAAAGCGCCATCCAGGATTTCCCCGGCACTCTGCTGCTGGTCAGTCATGACCGCGCGTTCGTTGATAACGTCGTCACCCAGACACTCTCACCGCTCGGTGATGGCCGATGGCGCGAATCCGTCGGCGGCTACAGCGACTGGTTGCGCGAACGCGATGCCGCGTTACGCACCGCCGCGCCTCGCCCGGTGGAGACTGAGCCTGCGCCGGCGGCACCCGCCACCGCAGCGGGCAAGACGAAATCCAAACTCTCCTACAAGGAAGAGCGTGAGTTGGCGGGGCTGCCGGGTGAAATTGAGCAATTGGAAGCGGAACAGCGGCAGCTGACGGAAGCCTTGTCATCTGCGGATTATCCGCACGCGGACGCCGCCCGGGTGACGACCGATGGTGCCCGCATCGCCGAGATCGAGACGCAACTGATGCAAAAGCTCGAGCGCTGGGAGCATCTGGAAGCCGAGTCGCAACGACTGAAAAATCGCTGAGGCGTCACGTCACCGTCACGCAGGGCCCCTACGCTTGCGCTCCGTTTCGGGTCGAACGGGCAGCGATGATGCAAGACGCTCACGAGATCAACGACGCGATCGCGACCGCCTACGCGCTCTGGCGTCTACGTCTGCAAACCTATCAGCAGCTTGCGCGCAGTGGCGCCTCATCAAGTCGTCTCGCGCCGGCGGCAGCAGCGGTGCTCGGTGCTGCCCGCGATGCGATGGCGCTCGGCGGCGATCCGCTCAGAAACGCGGATGTTCAGAACCACGAATAGTTGAAGCTGACACTGATGCGTTCAGCGTCCACTGGATTGGCGGGCACTTCGTGGCGCAGCCAACTTTCAAACAGCGTCACATACCCGGCGACGGCCGGCGCCATGATCCAAGGCCGATTGGCGGCGCGAGCTGTCGCGCGACGCGGCGGGGCCGCCATCATGCGATCAAGCCTCGGATCTTCGAACTTCAATCCGGGCGCGCCCTTGGGCACCTGCACGTAGTAAGTCCCACTGATGGCCGACGTGGGGTGCAGGTGTAATCCGTGCGTGACGCCCTTCGGCATGATGTTGAGCCAGCAGTCGGTCATCTCCAACTGTTTTCCCGTCAGATCCCACTCGAGACTGCGCGCAAAAACGCTCACGTGGCGCTTCAACAACGCCTCGAGCCGAGCAAAGGTCGGTGACACCGTCTGCAGACGACACACCGACCCATAGGACGTATAGCCGCCGGGGTAATTCGTGCGCGACCAGACACGCCCACCGCCGTCGTCCTCACGCAGCACCGCCGCCTCACGCAAGATCTGCGCATTCAGCGCGGCGGTGCCACGCGCAGCCAACCGCGCTCGATAGAGCCGCGTCGCGAATAAAAGATCCGTGGGCATGGGAATCGCCCCCGGGCCTCGCGCCCGGGGGCCTCCTCGATCAGAACGTCGTACGAACCTCAAGCCCGATGGTGCGCGGCTGATTCACGAATAGGCGCGGACGCCCCGGTGTCTCAGCAGCGATCGAGCGACTGTCGCCAAGGTTGGCGTGCTCGTTGGACAAGTTCTTGCCCACGAGCGCGTATTCCCAACCACCATGCGTCAACCCCAAACGCGCATCGATCAGGTTGTAAGCCGGGCGTTCACGCGGCATCGTCGGTGTGTTGTTACCGCTGAAGCTGCGACCGATGTAGGACAGATCAAGGCCTGCCGACAGATCCCACTCGCTGTTCAAGCGCGTGCGATAGGTGGCTGACGCATTACCCGTCCAATCCGGCACCTGGAACACCGGGGAACCGACCGCTTGCGGCGACGTGTCGCTCGCCTCGGTGATCTTGGCATTCTGGTAGCCGATGCCGGCCGACAGTTCGAGATGTTCGGTCGCCTTCGCGCGCACTTCGACTTCACCACCCTTGGACTCCGCGCCACCGGCATTCGCGCGGTACTGGAAACCACAGGTGAGGAGGATCTGCTGCTGGATGTTCTTCCACTTGATGAAGAACGCCGCCGCATTCAAGGTCACGCGGTTATCCAACCAGGACGTCTTGGTGCCCACTTCGTAGTTCCACAGCGAGTCGGACTTGAAGTCACGCGCCTTGTCGAGCGTGAGATTCGGATCGATCTGCTGGAGATTCGCCTGACAATCGAGGGGCGTATCCGGCACACCTGCCGGCACGGATGGCACAAGGCCACCCGGACGGAAGCCTTTCGCGATCATTGCGTACACCATCCGATCCGGCGCGAAGTGGTAGTCCACCTGCACCTTCGGATTCACGCCACTCTCCGTGGTGGAACGCGGCGCGTCGACGACCGCCGGACCGCCGCCCACCGCCAGACCCTCTTGGTAGCCGAAGGCGGTGGTCTTCACTTGGTACCAACGCGCACCCAGCGTGACCTTCAGCGCCTCGGCAGGCTTGTAGGACACTTCACCGAAAATCGCCGGCTCTTCGATCTTCGTGTGGTAATCGGTTGCAAACACGAGGTTCGCGTAATCCGGATTGTTCGGGCCGCCGAGCGCGTCGTCCAATCCCGGAACCTGCGCGGGCAGATACTGGGCAGCGAACGGCAAGCGTCCGTGGAAGCTCGAGTAGAAGCCGCCGAGGACGAACTGTGTCGGTCCCTGCAGATCCGAGACAAAGCGTACTTCCTGCGCGAAGCGCTGGTAGTTCTTGATCTCGGTGATCCCGCCTGGCTGTGGCAGGCCGCAGTAATTCATCGCCACGTCGGGATTACCGCAATTGGCAAGGCCGCCGAAGTTCGACGTTATCGCGCCCCACACGAAGTCGGTTTCGTCTTCGGTCTCGCGCACGATGCGATCGAAGTACGCCGTCGAGGACGTCAAGTCACCGATGCTCGTATGCCAGCGCAGACCCAACGAATACAGGTGCCAGCGGTCTGTGCCGCCTTCTGGGACATTGAACCAGCGAGCCTGTGTGAAGGTGCTCGGCTTCATCGCCGCCGGCAGCGGGGCGCCATCCGCGTAGTACGGACCGAACGGGTAACCGATGCCATTGCCGGGAGCCGACAGGAAATCCGCCATCGGAAAGCCGTTGTAGCTCTGGGTCTGGATCATCACGCGCGGTGTGACGGTGAAGTTGTCATTGACTTTGATGGTCAGACTCGCCGCGGCACCCGAGGATTCGGTCGCGCCCACATCATCCACCGTTGTCGTATGTCCCCCACCCGAGAGCGGGAAACAGGTGATGCCGGCAGTCGCCGGATCTGTGCAATAGCTGCGCTTGAAGTAACCGGCCTGACGGTCATAGAAGCCCGAGACACGCAGCGCCACCTTGTCGGTGATCAGCGGAATGTTGAGTACCGCGTCGCCCGTGGCGTTGGCGCGGCCGGCGCCGCTGGTCTTACTCATGCCTACATGTGCCTGGCCCTCGAAGGTGCTCAGGTTGGCTTGCTTGGTGATGATGCGAACCGTGCCGCCCATTGAGCGGGCACCGTAGAGGCTGCCCTGCGGGCCACGCAGCACTTCGATGTGGTCGATGTCGAGAATGCGGGGATCGATCGAATCCGGCAGTGGCGTTTCATCGACATAGAAGCCGGTGACGTTATCACCCGAAATTCCGCGAATCGAGATCGTGCGCGACGTGCCGACACCGTCACCGGTGGGAGCGAATGCCAGGTTGGGCACCTTCGTACCGTAGTCGAAGAACGTCGCGACGGCCTTTTCTTCCAGCGCCGCGGCGCCGAAGGTGGTCATCGACAATGGCACGCTCTGTGCGCTTTCCGAGCGCTTCTGCGCCGTCACGACGATTTCGTCGAGTGACAGTCCGGTGGGCGCGTCGGCCGCCCAAGCAAATCCGGATCCGGCCACGCCGGTCGCCAGCAGAATTCTGATCATCGAACGCATCGAGTGTCCCCTTCTGAGTGCGGAACCGGCTGCCATTCGTTGGCCACGGCAGTCCCGGAAACGGTCGTTGTAGGAAAGCAACCCAAGCCGAGCACTCCCCTCGCAGCGATCATTCTAGCGCTTCCGCGTGGCCGATTGTCTTGGACAGGGGCGCAACGTCAACCGGATACGGATGCACGCCGGACGAATCACTGTTGTACTTACGATACACGCGAGGTGCGTCGGTCCGATCGCAGCCGCACGAGTCCCTCGGCGAACAGATAGGCCAGAGCCGAAAGTCCCAAGACAGTCACCCCGGTCATGACGCCTTGAGGAAGCGCTCTAAACGCTCGTGGCGCGAGCCAGGCGGCTGCGGCGACACCGGCGACCGTGAGGCTCAGCAAAGCCACCGCTATCCCCATCACACGCGACGCTACGGCAGCCAACGCGTCGGCTCGGCTCAACAGACGCCCGATCCACCAACCACAGGCGCTATCAGCCAACAGCATTCCACCGGCGAATAGGCTCGCAAGGCCGAGCGCCCGCAGCGGACCGCCGGCATGGACGCCGGCGATCGCGAACAGCCCAGCCTGAGTCACCGTATCGAATGACAGCGCGAATACGGCCCCCACTAACGCAACGGCAACCGGCGTCTTCGCCTGGAAAAACCCTGCTAAGTGGCGACTACGCAAACCGGCCACCGCTACTCGCATCCCCGGTCCAGTGGTGAGAACGGCATGTAGATTCTGGATCGCAATCACCACCAATAAAGCGAAGGAGAAGGCGGCGCCGATCGGCTCCAACCAGGTAGGGACGCTCGCAGCGTGACCGAGGTGAACCACCAATACGGCGACCGTCAGGATCACTATCCCGTGCCCGAGTGAAAACAGGGCGCCGCAGAGAAGCGCGAAGCGTCGACCCGCCGCGGTATGGGTGCGCGTCAGCCCATCGATCGCAGCGACATGATCAGCATCGAGTCCGTGCTTCACCCCGAGCATCCAGGCCAACCAACACAAGGCACCCCAATCCTGCGGGAATTCGGGCATGCGGACTCCACATCGATTACGACCGGTGGCCGTCATTGTGCCATCAGGCGACGGACGAGAGCCGAGGATGAGGGCCACCGCCCAGGCGCGTGAACCCGCTCGCCTGGCCAAAAAAAAGGGCGAGCATCATGCTCGCCCCGAGGGGGTTCGGTAGGAGCGCGGTGCCCGCGTCGTCCATGGGTCAAACTGTACCCGGCACCACCCTCAGCGACAAAAGACTCTTATTGCGACCGATGCATGAATACAGCTCATGTATCGATTCGTTATTTGAACAAAATCTTTAACAATCATCCAGATACCAACATTCCCGCCCGATCCAAATAGTCGACGATCTGCTCGGCGGCGTCCGCCGGCGTTAGGCTAGTCGTGTCGATACGGATCTCGGCGGCGAGCGGCGCCTCGTAGGGGGAATCGATACCGGTGAAGTTACGCAGATCGCCCCGCCGGGCCTTTTGATACAACCCCTTCGGGTCACGCGACTCGGCCACCGCCAGCGGCGCATCGACATACACCTCAAAGAATTCACCCGGCGACATAAGTTCGCGCGCCATCTGGCGCTCGGACTGGAACGGCGAGATGAACGAGACGAGCGTAATCAGGCCGGCATCGGCCATCAGTTTGGCAACCTCGGCCACGCGACGAATGTTTTCGACCCGATCCTGCGCCGTGAAGCCCAAATCTTTGTTTAAGCCGTGGCGCACGTTGTCGCCATCCAGCACATAGGTATGCCGACCCATGGCGACCAATTTGCGATCCACGAGGTTGGCGATCGTCGACTTACCCGCACCCGACAACCCTGTCAGCCACAAGACACAGCCGCGCTGGCGCTTTTGTGCAGCGCGTACGCTGCGATCAACATCGATCGCTTGCCAATGAATATTCTGCGAACGCCGCAGCGCGAAATGAAATAGACCAGCGCCCACGGTGTCGTGCGTTAGTCGATCGATGAGGATGAAAGCGCCGAGCGTGCGGTTCTGCGTATAGGCCGCGAATGCCATGGCGCGATCACATTCGATCTCACAAACGCCAATGTCGTTGAGTTCAAGTCGCTCAGCCGGTATGTGCTCGAGCGTATTGACGTTGACTTTGTACTTCACGGGCATCACGGTCGCGGAGACCGTGCGGGTCGCACTCTTCAACAAATACTGGCGGCCCTGCAGCAGAGGCGCCTCACTCATCCAGATCACCGTCGCTTCAAACTGGTCAGCACATTCGAGCGGGCGGTCATGGGTCGTCAGCACGTCACCACGACTCACATCCACTTCGTCAGCAAGCACCAACGTCACCGAACAGCCCGCGTCGGCAAGCGATACGTCACCATCGGCCGTGACGATGCGCGCAACGGAACTCACACGACCCGAGGGCTGCACACGGAGTCGATCGCCCGGGCGTACCGCGCCACTCGCGATCGTGCCGGCGAAGCCACGGAAATCTTGATGCGGGCGATTCACCCACTGCACCGGCATGCGGAAGGGCTCGTCTGTTTCTCGCTGGCCGACGGGGACGGTTTCGAGGTGCTGTAATAACGTCGGACCCGTGTACCACGGCATCGCGACCGAGGCGGACACCACATTGTCGCCATTCACCGCGGACACCGGGATCGCCACCACACTCTCAATCCCCAAACGCTCAGCCAGCATCTGATAGTCGACTGTGATGGCGGTGTACACCTCCTGATCGTAGCCAACCAGATCCATCTTGTTGATGGCGAGCACCACCCGGCGGATGCCGAGCAGCGAGACGATATAACTGTGACGACGTGTCTGTACGAGGAGACCTTTGCGCGCATCGACCAGAATGACGGCCAGATCCGCCGTCGAGGCGCCCGTGGCCATGTTGCGCGTGTACTGCTCGTGTCCTGGCGTGTCGGCCACGATGAACTTGCGCCGCTGGGTCGTGAAGAACCGATACGCAACATCGATGGTGATGCCCTGCTCGCGCTCCGCGGCCAATCCATCGACGAGCAAAGCAAAGTCGATATCACCTCCGCGGGTGCCGACCTTGGCGGAATCTTTTTTCAACGCATCCATCTGATCGTCATACAGCTGCTGACTTTCAAACAGGAGGCGGCCGATCAACGTGGACTTGCCGTCATCGACGGAGCCGCAGGTGATGAAGCGCAGCAGATCCTTACGCTCGAGTTCGGCCAGATACGTCGCCAACTGCGAATGCGTGGTGGTCACCGTGGACTGCGACATTAGAAATACCCTTCCTGTTTCTTCTGCTCCATCGAGGCTGCGCCATCGTGATCGATGAGCCGACCCTGTCGCTCAGAGGTTCGAGCCGCGAGCATCTCGAGGATGATGTCCTCCACCGTCGTCGCCTCACTCTCGATGGCACCGGTGAGTGGATAACAGCCCAATGTTCGGAAGCGGACTCGCCGCAGTTGCGGCTGCTCACCGGGCAGCAAGGGCAAGCGGTCGTCATCGACCATGATCAACGAACCCGAGCGTTCGACGACCGGACGCCAGTCGGCGAAGTACAGTGGCACGACCGGAATACGCTGTGCGTGGATGTACTGCCAAACATCCAGTTCGGTCCAGTTAGACAGCGGGAACACGCGAAAACTCTCCCCGGGCGCCTTACGGGTATTGTAGAGCGACCAGAGCTCTGGACGTTGTCGCTTGGGATCCCATCGGTGAGCCGCCGAGCGGAACGAAAAGACTCGTTCCTTGGCGCGGCTCTTTTCCTCATCGCGTCGGGCGCCCCCGAAGGCGGCATCGAAGCCGAATTGATCAAGCGCTTGCTTCAAACCCTCGGTCTTCATCACATCGGTGTGCACCTGCGAGCCGTGGGTGATGGGCGAGATGCCGCGCGCCAGCCCATCCTGATTCACATGCACATGGAGGCGCACGGCCGGATCGCGGGCCACCTCATCGCGCAATTTATACATATCCCGAAACTTCCACGTCGTATCGACATGGAGAAGCGGGAACGGTAACGGTGCGGGATAAAACGCTTTGCGCGCCAAATGCAGCATCACAGCGCTATCTTTGCCGATGGAATACAGCATGACGGGCCGCTCACACTCAGCGACGACTTCACGCAGGATCTGAATGCTCTCCGCCTCGAGCCGATCCAAATGGGTACTACGGGCGTCCAGCAGATCGGTCATGAAGGGCTCATCCTCTGTCGGTCGTGCCGCTGCCATCACCACCCGTCAGGGCGGAATCTGCAGGGCTACGGATAGCTAACAGTTCAAACCTGTGGATACTACGGCATCCCGCCGTACGCTCCCAATCGGAGGTTGTGTGTCAGACCCGTCCTTGTATGTCGCCGCCGGCGCATTGGTAGGCAGTCTTGTCGGCTTAACCGGCGTCGGTGGAGGGTCTCTCATGACGCCTCTCCTGATCCTGTTCTTCGGACAATCCCCCTCGGTCGCGGTCGGTACGGACCTGCTGTTTGCCGCCATCACGAAAATTGCGGCCACGGGGTCTTTCGGGGTCTCACGCCGGATCGTCTGGCCTCTCGTCGGCCGCCTCGCCTTGGGAAGCCTGCCCGGTGCCGCTGTCGTTTTGGCTCTCTTGGCCTTCACTCACCACAGCGACCTGCGGGCAGACCGCCTGGTGATGGTGGCGCTCGGCGGCATGCTCTTAGTCACAGCCACGGCCATGTTGCTCGAACGCGTGCTGCGTGCTCGGGTGCGCCGCCCTGAGGATGCCGCGGGTATTAGCGATCAGGACCGATTCACGGATGCTACGCGGCAGCGGCTGACCATCGGCATCGGGGTCTTACTCGGCGTCGCCGTCACCTTGACCTCCGTCGGCGCCGGCGCGCTCGGCACGATCGCGCTGCTCTACCTGTTTCCCCGGCTATCCACGGATCGATTGGTGGGAACCGATATCGCGCACGCGGTACCGCTCACCCTACTGGCGGGGCTGGGTCACGCGTCGCTCGGGCACATGGATGCGGCCGTGCTCGGTTATTTGCTGATGGGATCTATCCCAGCGGTCTTGCTGGCCTCACGCCTGGCCCTTCGACTGCCGCACCGGGTGCTGCGCATTCTGCTGGCCATCATGCTCGCGATTGTGGGCACGAAGATCTTGCTAGGTCGTTAGTCCGGACTGGCATCATGACCGGCATGCAACACTTCGACGCCGACTTCGTCAGGGCACGCCTGAATACCTCCGCCCTACTCGACGCCTTGCAGAGCCTGTTTCAACACGGCTGCACTGCTCCGGTTCGCCACGCCCATACGCTGCCCGTACCGAATGCGGTCGATGCCTCCTTGCTGTTGATGCCGGCGTGGCAGTCCGGACGCTATCTGGGGACCAAACTGGTCACGGTCTTCCCCGGCAACTCCGCTCGGAATCAACCCGCAGTCGCGTCGATATACATACTCTTTGATGCTTTAACCGGCACGCCCCTCGCACTCATGGACGGCGATGCGCTCACCGAACGGCGCACAGCAGCGACGTCGGCGCTCGCTGCCCGCTACCTCGCCCGCGAAGACTCGCAGTCGATGCTCGTCGTCGGCAGCGGACGCATCGCACGCGAATTGGCGCTGACTCATTGGGATGCCCGACCATCTCTACGTGAGGTGCGGATTTGGAGTCGTACGTCAGACCGGGCGCGCGTACTGGTCGCGGAACTGCACAATAGCGGGCTACCTGCCGCCCTCGCCCCTTCCTTAGCAGACGCAGCCGGCTCGGCGGACCTCATCAGCGTCGCGACCCTGTCCACCGAACCGCTCTTGCAGCGCGACTGGATTCAGCCCGGTACCCATCTCGATCTCGTCGGTGCGTTTCGGCCCGGCATGCGCGAAGCCGAGGACGCCTTGGTGGCTGCGTCACGGGTTGTGTGTGACACACGATCGGGCGTTCTAGCGGAAGCGGACGATGTACGCATTCCGCTCGCGCAAGGTTTGCTCAAAGACAGCGCGATATTGGAACTTGCGGATCTGTGCCGCGGATCAATGGGTCGACTCGATCCCACCGACATCACGCTATTCAAGTCGGTGGGTGCAGCCCTCGAGGATCTGGCGGCCGCAATTCTGGTCTACGAAACGAGCGCTTAAGGTGCCTCAACCACCGGAAAGGCGACCGGCCCCCAGGGCACGTCGGGAGCATCCATCAACACGTCGATCACCAGCGGCACCAATCGCTCCATAAACCGTAAGCAGTCGCGCATCTGTTCACGATTGAGCGAGCCGCCCCACGTCGCCCCCCCGTGCACGATTTGGTTTCGCAGTGTGTAGATCCGCCCGAGCACAATCCCAAGGACCGTTCCGGTGTGTTGATTGGCCAGCGCCCGCCGGGCTGCCCGATTCGCGTTCGTGAAACGACGTTTCCACTCGTCTTCTCTGATCAATCCGTTCTGAAAATCCCAGAAGTCCTGAAAGACGAAGCGGTTGTCGAGCAACCCACGAATACTGCCGCCGAATTCCTGCCACACCAGATCCGCGATCCGGCCGCGTGGATCGCGTTCCAATAGCCGGCGCAGGAAGGTGCGAAAGGCCGCGCGCTCGGACAGCCGTCCGCCCTCATCAAACTGCACCGCGTACGCGGCATTGAAGGCGATCCAAAGGAACAGAAAGCGCGCATCGCCATCGGTGCGCCGCGCTTCGGCGGCCTTGAGCCAACTCAGACTGCGATGCACGCGCAACGAGTGCATGCCAGGCCACTGCTCTCGCTCAGCCCGATGGCGTTCCTTCAACGTTGCAAAGTCCATCTTCCCCTCCGCAGGTCGCTGTGGACTTAAGCGTACTGCGTTGCGGCCCTCGCCAGCGAATCGGCAACCAACTTGCGCAGGTCGGGTGGCGACAGGACTTCTACCTCTGCGCCATAGCGTTGGATGTCCATGGACAGCTCAGTCGTATGCCGGTAGGGAATGTGGAGCAGTAAACCCCCATCCTCGAGACGTTCCTGACGCTGCTGTGGGTGCCATTCTTCATCGGCGACCCAGCGCGCACTCTCGGCCGTAAACTTGAGCACCGCCACAGCGTCGGCTTCGCCTTCAAAAATGCCGTAGCCGGTCGACAGACGCGCATCGAGAGTTTTTGCCGCCAGCATGTGGGCGGGAATCGGCGTCAGGTCGGCCGTGATGACACGGTCGAGCGCAAACACCCTCAGGTCACTGCGCACATGACACCAGGCGGCGAGGTACCAGTTGCTGCGGTAGAACGTCAGGCGCTGCGGTGAAACCACCCGCGTTTGGCTGGCCTGGCGCGTGCGGCTGCGATAGGTGATTTTGAGGCGCTTTTCCGTCGCCAACGACGTCAGTACCGCCTGAAAGCGGTGTTCGTCGATGCGCCGATTTTGCGGCATCTGCAGCCGTACACGATCTTTGAGCTCACCTCGTCCGGTTGGGCGGCGGTACAGCAGTTGCTTGAGACGTAACCGCGCTTCCGCCGTTTCCTTACGGAACAACCCAGGGGGAATTTGATCGAGGAGATCGTAGGCGGTGAGCAAAGCCGACAGTTCGCGCGAATCGTAGGCCGGGCCTACTGGGCGCGGTGAATCACGCGCAACCTTGCCCACGACATAGCCACGCTTCTCGCGATCGAACTCGACCGGCACGAGCAACTGCTCGCGCAGAAAGCGCACCAGACGCTTCACCGTCGCGCTAGACGCATCCAACGTCGAACAAAGCGACTCCAACGCAATCGGCTCGGATGCCGTCGTCAAGAGATCGTAAATTTCCGCTACGCGTTCGTAACGCGCCATGCCACGGTTCCCTATGCGGCGAGGCCATGAGCGTGTGCTCCCCTCACGTCACAGTGTACCGGCCAGAAGCGGTCCAGCGACTTGCAGGGATCACCGCATGATCCTGAGATGGCCCTTTATGACACAGGGCGAGGACCTAGCGCACGCGTGCTGGCGACAAACTTTCCGCGGTGAGGTTTAAACGCTGCGCCGATTCTGGCCAGCCGTCAGCCGTGATGATTCGAGCCGCCAGATCGCCAAGACCCGAGGCGCTCATGATGCCGCCGCCGCCCTGCCCAACCAGCCAGAAAAACCCCGGCGTTTGCTCATCAAAGCCAGCCACCGGATGCTCATCCCGCGTAAACGTGCGCAGGCCCGCCCAACGTGACTTCATCTTCTGGACTTGCAAGGTCGTGAGGGTCTCCAACTGATCAACGGCAACCGCCAGGTCGTATTCCTCGGGCTGTGCATCACAGGGCACGGAGGGCGTCTGGTCGCCAGGCGAGACCAAGAGGACCGGGCCGCTGGATTTGAAATAAAAGCCCGAGCCCATCTCATCAATGGCCGGCACACCCGTGGCATCAAAACCCGGGTCGTAGGTGAACGCGGTCCGTCGCCGCGGTTCTAACCCCAACGGGGCCACACCGCACAGCTGGGCGACCGTGTCGCCCCAGGCGCCAGCGGCATCCACGATCACATCGGCCGTGAGTCTCTCTTCGCCTATGCGCGCATGCCACATCCCGCCTGTACGCTCTGCCCCGAGAAACTCCACGCCCGCGCGGGTTTCGCCACCCGCGGCACGCAGACCGCGCAGAAAACCCTGATGCAGACCGTCGACGTCGATCTCGCAGTTTTCAGGATCCCAGATCGCGCGCCGAATAAGCTCCGTGCGCAGATACGGCACGATGGCACGAACCTCCTCCGCATTCAGGCTCACGAGACCGGGATTGTCCGGCAGGGCCTGGGCGTAGAAGGCATCGGCTTGCTCTTCACCACCTTCCAACGCAAACATCAGATTGCCGCGCCGCTCCAACAGCGGACGGTCCGCAAAGCCCGCGGGCGGTGCGTCCAGAAAGGGCCGGCCATACAGCACCACCGCGCGCATGATTCCGTCGAAGTGGCACGACGTCCACTCGGCGGCGGAGCGTCCACTGGTGTGGTAGCCATAGCCGCTTTCGCGCTCAATCAACAAGACCCGGCGTGAGGGTGCGAGGAAGTATCCCACCGAGGCGCCCGCAATCCCGCCACCCACCACCAACACGTCGACATGCTTCATAAATGCTCCACTACCGTATTGACGAGCGACCCGAGCCCCTCGATCACGCAGACCACGCGATCCCCCGGGACCACCGCGCTCACCCCGTCCGGCGTGCCGGTATACATCAGATCGCCCGGCTGCAGGCAGACGTAGGTCGACAGCTCCGCAATGAGCTGCGGGACGCTCGTGATCATTGCGCTCAAGTCACCGGACTGACGCACCTGCCCGTTGACCGAGAGTTGAATCGTGCCTGCAAACGGATGGCCCACATCGGTCGTCAGATGGATCGGGCCCAATGACGCAGAATGATCAAAAGCCTTGGCCATATCCCACGGCTCGCCGCCGCGTTTGGCGTTCGCTTGCAAGTCACGCCGTGTCCAATCGTTACCGACGGCGTAGCCCACCACATGGTGCAACGCTCCGCTGACCGCGATGTTGGTGCCGCCCAGTCCGATCGCCACCACCAGTTCCACTTCCGGATGCAGATTCTCAGTCCGCGGTGGATACGGAAAATCGGCCCCATCCCTCAGGATCGCATCAGCCGGCTTCGTGAAAAACACCGGGGGTGTACGCTGCGGGTCCCCGCCCATCTCACGCACGTGTGCCGCGTAATTACGTCCGACGCAAAAGATTCGCCGAACGCAGAATCGGGCGTTTTGACCGGCCACCGGCACCGTGACGGGCGCGACGGGAAACATCACCTGAGACATCACGCGACTCCGCGGCGGCGCAACCCCGCGCACCGCTTGCGCACGCTAACAAATCCAGCCGGCGTGCTACTCATGAATGGACAGATCCGCGGGCGCATCCGCCGGGCGCGCCATCTCGAGTTGTTGGATCCGGCGCTGCGCGGCACCCAAGGCACGCTGCAATTCCGCGATTTTGAGACGCAGCGCTGGCACGTCGCGCGCGCTTTGTTCCGCTTGTTGCAGTCGCGCCCGTAGCCCATCGTTCTCGCGTGCCCAACGGGTCTGGTGCACCCGTTCGCGTTCTTCGGCGAGCGCAACCCGGGCCAGCGCGTCCTCCAGCGCTCGCGGGTCGGCTGGCGGCACCGACCGTGACACGGCAGTCGGCGCTGGCCGGTTGGCTGCCTGCAAGAACTGGTAGACGCGGGCCACGCTGCCTTTGGCGCCGTAGCGCTGGGCGAGCAGCCGCCGCACGGATACCCCAGTGACTCGACCGCGTGCCGACAGGTCGGCAATGGCGGACAAAATCATCTCGTCAGTTAGCAGACGGGGGCGCATTCGCCGAGTATACGCGCCGCCCAAGGTTACGGAAAGTTTTCCGAAACCGTCGGCCGAATGCTCAGATTCGGCGGGATTCAGGGTCGACTGACCGACCGGTTTCCTTATTTTTCAACGAGTTGTCGCGATCACTTGTTTCACGGCATGTTCCACGAGTCGCAGGTACCCGCCTCGACAGGGATTCTGTCCGGCGCTCGACCCTGACCGCTCTGCCCCGGCGCGATTGGCGCAGACGTCGTGAGCAACCGGTTTCGTCGAAGTTTCCGTGTAGTGGACTTGCCTATTTTTCTTTTACATTCAATTAGTTACCGAGGTTTCGTCTCGAAACCTCGGGTCCGAAACCGTCAGGAGAGGTCCTTGAGGATCTGCTCCATGGCCGCCATCACCGCCTCCCGATCCGAGGTGCCCAGCCCTCGCGGAAAAGCAACGGTTACCTTGCCGCGCGCATTGCGAACGACGATCGCTCGACCCGCGCGACCCACGTTGTACTCCCGGCGGATGGGCTCGAGCTTGCGCGATTGATCGAGGCTCGCCAACAGCACCTTGAGAACGGCACGCGGATCACGTCCGCCCTCTTCCTCCCGGCGACCGAGATTCTTCGCCGCCTGCAACACAACGTCTTTGGCGCCCGGCCGATCAAGCAACGAGGCCAACTTGTAAGCCTGTTCCACCGGCACGAGGGAGCGATCCTTGAACAAGCTGGCGACCGGCGCCAAGGTGAGCAATTGCGCCGCCTTGACCATCTTGGTGACCTGCCCCTTCGATACATTGAGCGCCGCCGCCAACGACTCTTGCGTCGGGAACACCCGCGCCTCCAGTTGCGCCTGGAACGACAGCGCGCGCTCCATCGGCGTGATGTCCTTACGGTCTGCGTTCTCCAGATGCATCAGCACCGCGGCCTGCATGTCCGGCACATCGACGACCCGAATCTTCAGCTTCGTATTCGTGGCCTCACAGGCGAAGCGCCGGCGCATGCCGTAAATCAGTTCGAACTCGAAATCCGGGTCATCCTTGAGCCGCCGCGCCAGTGCCGGTTCCTGCTGACCATCCGTCGGGATCGACCGGATCAGATCTTCGCATCGCTCGCGCGTGTACCACCCGTCCGTGCGGTTGTGCAGGCGCCAACCGCGGCAGCGCTTCGGATCCACCGACAGGATGGTCTCGCGGATGAGCCCCGGACTCGTGCGCCCCTGCAGTGCCAATTCCGCCGTGGGCAGTACCGCCTGTGAGACCGGCCGTTCCGCGGTGGCCGGCGCCGCGTCCGCACGATCCCGTACCGTCTTGGCAATGTCACCGAGCTTCGCGCCACCAAACAGTCGCTTGTTCATTCCCATCCCCTCAGATGATGCCCTTGGCATGCAGTGCTTCGCGCTTAGATGGCCACTCGCGCAGGATGGCGGTTTCAATCTCGCCAAAGACGCTGTCCATCATTTCCAAGACCTTCCGGTTCGGCTTCACCTGCTCATAAGGTCCGACGAACTGAGCCGACGCATTGATCACCTCGGCCGCATGGAAGAACACCCGCTGGAAGGCGCTCTCGCCGAAACAGGCGCGCATCACGTCGACGAACTGACGCTGACTGTCGTAGCGCTGATCGAACAGTGTGGTCAGCACCGAAATCCACCGGTAGCTCTTCTCCGGCGCCAACTGCGCGACGTAGTTACGGATCATGCGGAAGAACTGCACCGTCGAGGAGAAGTCGAACATCTTCGCCGCGGTCGGCACCAGCAAGGCATCGGCCGCCAGGAGCACATTCAAGGAGATGACGCCCAACGCGGGCGGCGAGTCGAGCAGCACGACGTCGTAATTGTCCGCCACCGACTGGATCCCGTAACCGAGCTCGGCGAACACCTCGCGCCGGGCCTCCAGCGAGGACTGCTCCGCGATGTGGATAACCAATGCAATCTCCGCCTCGTACAGCGCAAGACACGCCGGCACCAGATCCACATTCGGGAAATAGGTCCGGCGGATCACAGGCTGCAGCGTGGAATGCGACCCGTCGAGATAGCCGAGGATCGTGTCCTCCTGACGAATCTCCTCATCGGGGACATAACCGAACATGGAGGTCGTCGTCGCCTGACTGTCGGTGTCGATGACCAAAACCCGATACCCCTTCAGCGCCAGGTAATGGGCGAAGTTGATACAGGTCGTAGACTTACCGACACCCCCTTTGAAGTTCTGGCAGGCGATCACCATTGGCCGGTCAGTGGCCGCATCCCGCCACGGCAGCGTCCCAAAGTGCTGCCGGAAAGCCTGGATCTGTTCTAACGAATAACCAATTCGGCGATTGTTGTCGGGGTTGCGGACCGGCGGGTCCACCTTAAGCTCGGCCTCGGCCCGCGCCAGCGTGGTGCGGTCTCGTCCCACCATGTCGGCGGCCTCCGAGGGCGAGAACAGACGTTGAAGCGATTTGCGCGAATGCGGCGCTTGGCCGAGTTCGTGCATCTTGGACAAGAAGTTCTCGCTGTACTCGAGAATGGACTGCAACTTGTCAATGGCAGGGGTCACTGGCACACTGTCCTCCCGGTGATGGGCTCACCCACGGATTTTCAGGCGAATCTACCAGAAATCCGTGCATACAACCGGGCTATCAGGCAGTATTTTGCGAACGTGAGCACCGAAACGACCGACATCACCACCCGATTGAAGGCCGCGCTGCAGCGATATGAAGCGGCAGGTTACTCGCGCGCGCGCATTTTGGCTCGTCTGGTCGCTGATGGCCACCCGGCCGACATGTTGCGGCCGCTCTTCTTGGAATTCCCGGAGACGGCCTTCGTGCGAGCCGAGCTCCCCGGACCTCGCGCCGTCACGCCTCAAAACGTAGCCGCACGGCTGAAGCCTGCGCCGAGCACCGCAACCCCGGCCGCTACACCACCCACCACCGCACGGCCGACGGCTGTCGCGCAGCACGATCCGACGCCGACACTCGACGGTATTTCCTTTCATTACGTGCCGCTGATCCAGTGCTCCTTCCCACACGCGGACCCGCACGAGCTGACCTCCTTCAGTCGCCGCAATGGTTGGCTCGAGCTCACCCTCGGCACCACGCGACCGGAAACCGGCCTGCCGTATGGCGTCCCGGCACGACTGCTGACGATCTACTGCGCGAGTGAAGCCGTGCGCACGGGCTCACCCGAAATCTACCTCGGCAAGTCTGTCCACGAATTCCTGCGTCTTCTCGATGTGCCGGTCACCCGCGGTGAGCGCGGGAATCTGCGCGTCTATGCCAACCAATTGCTGCGCCTGATCCACTGCACTTTGTCCATCGACGAAAATATTCGTGATGCCAGTGGTCGGACAGGTCTACACATTCGCCAAGCACTGTTTGCCGATGAGGCCCGCTTGTGGTGGGACGAAGACGCGACGGTGGGGCAGGGGAGCACGCTGCAATTATCGGCGGTCCTGTTCCAGTCGATCCTTGAACGGTCCGCACCCCTGTCGACGGCGGCCATCAAGGCGTTGCGCAAGAGCCCGATGGATCTGGACGTCTACGCGTGGCTGGTGCACCGCCTGTTCCATCTGGGCAAGCCGAGCACCGTGACCTGGCAACAGCTCTCCGATCAATTCGGTCATGCCTACGCAGAGCTGCGCCAGTTCAGACGCTTTTTCCTCGATTCCTTGGCCCGTGTCCGCGCGGTCTATCCGCAGGCCAATGTGACGGTGGTGGAGGGTGGCCTGATGCTGCTGCCCTCACGCCCCCATCTGCCCTCCCGAAGCAAACCCCGCTAACGTGCACCGCGCGCCGGTGACCACAGCCCACGGCCGTTGCAACTCTCACGCAAAAGCGCTTACCCGACCCAGGTCAGGGCTAAAAACTTGCGTAAATTCAGGCACTTTCACGCACTTGATCAGGGGCCGTTACATCTCTCACGGCCAACTGATAAGTGACTGTTTTAATTACCTTTATTCGCGCCGTACCGCAGCTGTCTCTCGTCGACGACGCGTGACAACTCTCCCCGACTGCCGTGACAACACCCCCGAAAAAGCGTCGCAGATCTCGCGGAAAAGCGTCGCATCTCTCCACGAAAACCCTTTTTTTCTTAATGTATTCAATGCATTGGAAACTCCCCCTGTATCTCCTATAGTGTCCTGTAATCAATCCTAAAGACCGTGAGTACGGGCAATGAGCGAACCAAGCGCGGAGGGGGAGGGAAGACGAATGGCGATCCGGCGACTCCTGCCGAACGACGCCGCACGACTGCGGGCACTGGCCTACCGCTGCTATCCCCCGTTCTATGCCTACCTGTGGCATCCCGGTGGCATGGAGGCGTATTTGGAAGCGTCCTTTGACGAGCGTCTGCTGACGGGTGAACTGGCGGATCCCAACCTCGTCTACGAGGTGCTCCAACAAGGGGATCACGACGTCGCCTTCGTGAAATGGCACCGCCGAGCGGATACCGATGCGCTGCCCAACGCGGCGTACCTTGAACGGGTCTACGTCGCGCCCGAGGTTGCTGGCCAACGCATTGGATCGCTGCTGATCGAGCGGGCCATGGCCGCTGCCCGGGAAGATGGCCGCCAATGGATTTGGTTACGTGCGATGGCGGACGTCGACAAAGTCCTCGCGCGCTATCGCGCGGCGGGCTTTGAGACGTTTCAACGCAGCGCGATCACCGCCAAGGGGATTCGCGTCGAACATGCCGCGATGGCGGTGATGCGCTGCGCGCTGACCTAGGTGCTAACGTCTCGTCATCGCATCGAGGAAGGCGACGCCGTAGGAAAAATGATCAGCGGCGCCCGCGAACCCGCTGTGCACGACCGTCACGTGAATGGCGGCCGCCGCTGATTCGCTCAGCACGTCAAAGCCATGGCCGGGCGTTGCGAAGAGTGCGTATTCATCGAAGGCACTGCCGCAAAACTCGCAGTGATTGTAGTGATAGGCCACGGGGTACGTTTGCCGCGCGCGGTAGCTGTACGTTTCCTCGCGTATCCGAGCCGCCACGCTGGGTGCTAACGCCGTGACAAACGCCAACAGCGACGGCTCGTCTGAACGCTCCCACTCCTCGTGACCCTCATCCTGCCCTTGTAGGCGAACTTCGTGTCCGGTGGGGAGAACGATCGCGTGTACCCGCGATTGCGCCCCACAACGCTCACAGGCTTGGATGCCTTCGAGCAGGTAGTAGTGATGGGCGCGAGCGTTGACGATATCGCTGGCCGGCGACCAACCGATCAAGCTGGACGGATCGATGTGCTCCGGGACGAACCAGCAGCTCCGCTCAGGATCCCAGCGGGCGCCGCGTTGTTGCGCAGCGGTGCGTTCGTTGTACGGTACGTCGAGATCCACACGAGCCATGACAAACTCCCAATCGGTGGGTGAGACTCGCCGATGGTGCGCGCCGCGTAACCGAAGACGTATGGGGAATTTTTACTGCGTTTGTGCAGAAATTCGCGGGTCACCGGTCGCGGGTGGCCTAGATCACGCGTGCCTTGCGCGGCCCCGAACGCGAGGAAAAGCGCACTGTGGCATCCAGGACCTCGACGTCGATCTGGGCGGCCCGGCCGTTGTAGACCTCGGCTTTCAGCCACTCGCTTTCGGCTTTGGCATCCGCCTTGGGAACGAGGCGTGACCAGGTCTTCACCGTGGCTTCCCAACGATAGCCACGTTCACGCAGCCGATCCTTGCTGTCGAAGGGAGAGCCCGTAGCCCAGAGTCGTAACGAAGGTTCGCTTGCTGCGTCCAACAAGCGCTGCAGCGCGTAGACACCCGACACGGGGAGGGGACGCGATAGAATTTCAATCAGCGCTCGGCAATCCATTTCGGAGCGGTGCGCGTCGTAGAAAAATCCGTACAGGTAACCGAGATACTCCAGCTTGCTGCCGCGGATATTTTCCTGTTCCCAGTGAATCTGCGCGTGCGAGCAGCCAAAGGCGAGCGTTTCAAACCCCTTGAAACGACGCTCCAAAAAGGGCCGATCGAACGCTGCATTGTGGGCAATGACGAGGGCAGCGCCGTCGATGACGCTGGCCACACGGGCGTCATCCATCTGCTGACCGGCGATCATCTCATCGGTGATGCCGTGGATGGCAGTGCTCTCAGGCGGGATCGGGAAACCAGGATCTTCCAACGATGAGTATGTATCAATGATGCGAGTCAGCCGACCGCTGGCGGCTTCTACTTCGCAGCGCAACAGGGAGATCTCGATCATCGCGTCATCGGCGAAACGACCGGTAGTTTCGGTATCCACGATCACGACGTAGATCACGTCGCCATCCGCAGATGGGCCGAACGTGTCGCGTACCGGTAGTCGTCGGATGACTCGATAGTCCGGGTGATGCGAGAGCAGTTCGGCGGCTGCCTCGAGGGCCATCGGATCGTCTGTGTGCATGGAATTCTCCGCCGTGTGATCTGCAGATTACCCGCGCGCGCGTAACCGGTCGAGGGCCGCGGAATCAAGGTCCATTTCTATACAAACGCGGCAGAAATGCGGCTCACGCCGCGCCCCGCTGCGGGCGGATGCTGCGCCTCCCAACCACAGGAGGATCTCGACGATGAAGACTCGACCGATCATGACGCGCGCCCTGCCAGCCTTGTTGCTGGCCTCGACGCCCGTGTTTGCTCAGACCAGCCCGTTCTCAACCGGCGCCACCGCCTTTCAGACGGACCTACTCACGACACTGACGCCGATTGCGGTCATTGCCGTAATGGCGCTCGGTGTCGCGGCCTGGTTCAACCGCATCAGCTGGGGATGGGCTCTCGGGGGTGCGATGGGCATTTTGTTGGTGTTCGGCGCACCGCAGGTGGTGACCTGGGTCCGCACGCTCGGCGGAGTGTGAGATGCACGCGCCCGCCCAACGTTCTACGGCTGCAACGGATGTGCTCTTTGTCGGCATGACGCGACCGGCGCTGCGCTTCGGCGTTCCTTACGCCGCGCTCATCGTCAACGCGCTCATTACGCTGGAGCTGTTCCTGCTGACCCGCAACCTGCTCAGTCTGTTGGCGGCGGCGCCGATCCATGGGTTCGTATGGGCCCTGTCGGTGTCGGAACCCCGTTTCTTCGAACTGTTGAAGGTCTGGGCGTTGGTGCGGGCGCGCGCGGGGGGCGGGTCCTCCGCCCCTTGGTCAGTGCTGTCGTACGGCCCCTTCGGCCGACGCCAGCACCGACCGTCTGAGCCCCAACTCGTGCTCGTCGAGGTGCGGCCATGCTGAGCGCCCAACGCCTGCCTTCACACGATGATCTCGCCATTGCGGTAGCCGTGCCGTATCGCGTGCACGTCACTCCCACCGTCGTGAGTTTAGAGGACGGTGCCTTCGTTCTCGCCTGGAAACTCGGCGGCCAAGCCTTCGAATGTCTCACCGATGAGGAGTTGGCTGCCGCCCATGAGCGACTGAACATCTTCCTGCGCAATCTGGCATCGCCGGAAGTGTCGCTGTGGACGCATCTGCTGCGCGATTACGCGCCGCAGCTGCCGTCCAGTGCGCCAAGCCATGGCTTTGCCGCTCGCGTCGCGCATCGTTACGCCGCAGGTCTCGCTGACACGCGGCTGATGCACAACGAGTTGTTTGTCAGCCTCGTCTACAAGCCGGCTGGGCTGAACCGAGTGACATCGGGCCTCCGGAAGGGCGCCCGCGAAGGCGATCTCGCAGCCGCCATTGCCGCAGTGGGTAATCTTGCGCGCACGCTCGAAGCGAGCCTTGCTCCTTACAATCCGCACGCGCTGGCTGTGTACGCACACGAGGATCATGCGCGTTCGCACCTCTTGGCATTTCTGGCTCGCCTGATCAATGGCGTCTGGCAACCCGTCCCGCTGACCCATGGACCCGTGGCGCATGCCTTAGGCACCAGTCGCCTCCTCTTCGGATGGGAGACCGTGGAATATCGGATGCCGACGATGACACGTCTGGGTGCGTTCTTAGGCCTCAAGGAATACCCCAACCCCACACGAGCCGGGATGTTGGATGGCCTATTGGCCGCTCCGTTCCCACTGGTCCTCACGCAAAGTTTCACTTTCCTGAGTCGTGGAGCGGCTCTGGGGCTGTTGGATCGGCAGGCGCATCGCCTCGGGAATGCCGGCGACGCGGCCGTCTCTCAAGTGGTCGCGCTGCGCAGTGCCCTCGATGCGCTTGCCAGCGGCGAGTTTGTGATGGGCGATCACCATCTCAGCCTGCAGATTCTGACGCCGTCCTTCCGCCGCGACGGCAGCGAACACGGCCGGATCGCAGCCCTCAATGAATCCGTGGCGCGCGCGCGCTCGATTCTGGCTGACGTCGGTTGTCTGACCGCGCGCGAGGACTTTGCGGTTGCGCCCGCTTTTTGGTCGCAACTACCCGGCAATCACGCGCAGCGGCCGCGCTTAGCGCCGATCACCAGTCGCAACTTCGCAGCGCTCGCCCCCTTCCATGATTATCCAGTCGGCCGCGCACAGGGAAATCATTGGGGTGCCTCGCTCGCGCAACTGCGCACCCGGGCGCAGACGCTCTATCACTTTTCCTTACATGCCACGGATCCCCGCGACCCGACCGGCGGATCGCGCAGCGATACGGGGCACACCTTCGTCTGCGGCCCCACCGGGTCCGGGAAGACTGTGTTCATCGGTTTTCTTGTTTGCCTGCTCGCGCAGCGCGGCACCACGCAGATCCTGTTTGATAAAGATTGCGGCCTTGAAGTGTTAGTGCGGGCGTTGGATGGGTTGTATCTGCCGCTCAAGCGTGGCGCCGCCACCGGCTGTAATCCGTTGCAGATCGGTGACGGCGAGAACGAGCGCGCCTTTTTAAGGCGCTGGCTGCTGATGTTGATGGAGCGGCCCGGGCGACCGCTGGCCGTGAGCGAAGAGGCCGAAATCGATGAGGCACTCGCAGGCCTCCTGGCGCTGGATCGAACCTCGCGGCGCCTGTCACGGTTACTCGAATTCCTGGATCCGACACGAGTCGATGGACCGCACGCCCGTCTGCGCCCGTGGTGTGAAAGTGCTGGCGGTCCCTTGGGATGGGTGTTCGATGCCCCAGAGGATGCGATCACTACGCAACTCGCACAGTCCCGCCTCGTCGGCTTTGACATGACCGAGATCCTGCAGGATCCGGTGGTGCGCGCTCCGCTGACGGCCTATCTCTTTCAACGTATCGAAGCGCTCCTAGATGGCCGGCCGCTGGTCGCGTGGATCGACGAGTTTTCCAAATTGATCGGGACAGAGGAATTCGCGGAACTCGCCGCGGACGGCACGAAAACTTGGCGCAAGCGCAACGCCGTGATGGCGTTCGCCACGCAAAGCCCGGGTGACATCCTCGGCAGTCGGGTCGCTCGCTCCCTGGTCGAACAGACGCCCACCAAAATCCTCTTTCCCAATCCCGACGCAGCGCTCGCCGATTATGTCGAAGGCATGGGATTGACCGAGCGGGAATGGGCGTTGCTCCGCCAGGAACTCTCACCCGGTTCGCGTCGCTTTCTGATTCGTCAGGGCCGCGATGCCGTCATCGCCGAATTAGATCTGCGCGACCTCGCCGAGGAGTTGCGGGTGATCTCCGGGCGGACGTCGACGGTTGAAGCGGTTCGCGACTTGATCAATCGCTATGGGGCTTCGGCGGACGCTTGGCTCCATCACTTCATCCCATCCCTCAAAGAGGCCTCCTATCCATGACTCCCCGAACTTCGTTTGTGGCCACGCTCCTCCTGGTCGGTGCGGGTGCCCTGAGTAGCACCGCGCATGCTCAGTTCGCTGTGATCGACGTGGCGGCGGTCAACCAATTGGTACAACAGATGAGCGCATGGCAACAGCAGCTGATGTCGATGCGTTTGCAGTTGCTGCAGATGGAACAGACGCGGATTGCGCTGACCGGTTGGCGTGGCATGGAAAAGCTCTTGCCGCTGACGCCCGCAGACCGCAATTACCTGCCGTTCGATGCGGCCGGACTTCTCGCCACGGTCGCCGGCACCGGCCCTTACAGCGCCCTGTCCGGTCGCATCAACCAATACGTCTCAGGCAACGCCGTCCTGACCGCGCAGGATCTCGCGCAATTACCCCCCAACGACGTGGCGAGATTGAGCGCGCTGCGCCAGACGATTGCCATGCGCCAGGCCCTCATGAGCGAGGCCTATGCCCATTCGAGCGAACGCTTCACGGCGCTCGGTGTTCTGATCGACAAAATCGCTGCGGCCCCTGATGCCAAGGCGGTTGCGGACCTGCAGGCGCGGATTGCGGCCGAGCAGACCATGCTGCAGAACGAGAACGCCAAGATCGCGACGCTGGATCATTACGCCGATGCCGAGCGGGACGCGCGCGAACTGGCGACGCGTGAAGCGGTGGTCAAAGGACATGGCCGCTTTGCCACGCGCTTCATCCCCACCAATCCGGTGCCGTGATGTTCTTCCGGGATTTCTGGACGTGGTTGGATGCACGACTGGGAAGTTACGTCAGCGTGCATGCCGCGGACCTTGCCGCAGCGCTGGAACCCGTGGCCGGCACGCTCGCGGTGATCTATGTGATGTTCTGGGGCTGGTTACACCTGCGGGGACAAATCGAAGAGCCTTTTATGGAAGGTGTGCGCCGTATCTTCACGCTCTTTCTCGTGCTGGGGGTTGCGCTGCATTTGTGGGCCTATCACGACGTGTTGGTCGCGATCTTCTATCAGGGTCCGACGGACCTAGCGGCCGCGATCGTGGGTGCACAAAGCCCGGTCGCGTTGATTGATACGATCTGGACGCAAGGCGGAGCGGTTGCCGACACGCTCTGGGCGAAGGGCAGCTTGCTCACCGGCGATGGCGGGTTCTATATCGCCGGGTTGCTGGTCTATTTGCTGGTCGGCTTCGCCTGCCTTTACACGCTGTTTCTGATCTCGCTGGCCAAGATTGCCCTTGCGGTGCTGCTGGCGCTGGGCCCCTTGTTCATTTTGTTGACGCTGTTCGATGCCACCCGTCGGCTCTTTGATGCGTGGATACACGAACTGACCAACTACGGCCTGGTTTCCATTCTCACCGTGATGGTGACGACCCTGCTGCTGGATCTGCTATCGACTTACGCCGAGCAGACGGCGACGCGCGGCGGTGATCTCTTGACCGTCGACGCCCTGAACCTCGCGCTCTCGGCAGGGCTCGTCATTCTGGTGCTGCTGCAGGTCATGCCGATGTCCGCGCGACTGGCCGGCGGCTTCGCTCTGGCCACCCAGGGTGTTGTCGATCGTGGCGTCGATGGCTTGCGGCGTGCCGTCCGATCGCTCGGCAGCCATGGATACGCTTATCTCACGACGCCATCGTCATCGGCGTCGACTACTCCGCTTGTTCAACCTACGAGGATCACCCCATGAATCGTCGATTGCTGCTGGTGGCCTATGCGCTGTGCCTGTCGGCTTGTGCCAGTCATCCCCCCACCCCGTGTCAGGGCCCGTATGAACTCGTCAACGCCGTTGATGCGGAGGTGGCGCATGTCTGAGTTGGATGCGTATTACGCCGAAGCGCAGCGGTGGCTGCAGGACGAGCGACGGAAAGATCGTCGCCGTGCACGGGCCATGGGGTGGCTCGCGGCGGCAGCCGTGGGCGTGGCTGGGGTGATGGCGACGGCCCTGGTGGTCGCGATGCCCTTGAAGCGTACGGAGCCGTATGTCGTCCGAGTGGACGCCTCATCCGGGGTCGTCGACATCGTGCCCCGCTATGTCGGCGAGGCCGATCTGCCCGAGGCGGTGCTCCGCCATCTGCTCGGCGAATACGTCACCCGCCGCGAGCGCTACATCGCGCCGTTGGCCGAAACCGATTACGAGGAGACCGGCGCGTTTCATACCGCGGTGATGAACGAGGCCTGGTCGCGCCTGTGGGCACGCAACAACCCCGACTCTCCGCTCAATCGCTATGCCGACGGCAGTCGGGTCACGGTACAGATTCGCTCCATCGCGTTTCTAAAGCGCGACGCCGGCGTGGACGTAGCCCAAGTGCGCTTTCGGCGCACCGTCCAGGCGATCGCGGGCGCGCAAGAACGCAGCGATGATTGGGTTGCGACGCTATCGAGCAGCTTCAGCAAGCCGTCCGACGATCTGAAGGCGCGCACGGCAAATCCCCTGGGATTTAAAGTGCTGGAATATCGGCGTGAGCCGGAAGTCGGGGACAGCGCTACGAGCGATGCGCATGGCGGTGCGTCATGAGGTTGCGTCGCGCGTTTCTCGCCACAACGGTGGCGACCGTGTTTGCGATGCCGCTCGGCGCGCATGCCGATGACGATGAGCGGGTGCGTCATGTGGCTTATGAGCCAGGCATCGTGTTGCCGTTGACATTGTTCGTCGGGTATCACGTGCACTTCGAATTTGCCGCCGACGAGCGCTTCGTCAATTTGGGTGCCGGGGATTCTGCACTCGTCGAGGCCGCCGCTGAGCGCAATCATCTGTTTCTCAAACCGCGGACGCCGACGAATGGCACCAACCTGACGATCCTGACGGATCGGCGGGTGTACTACGTCGATTACCGTGCTTTCGCTCGTCCGCCCAAGGCCACTGAACTCGTGTACGCCGTTGTCTTTGATTACCCGCTGCCACCGGCACCGCCGCCGGCGCAGCCGGCGGTGATTCCCGCACGGCGCAACGTGGTGAATACCGACTACGTCTACGCAGGACCGAAGGACCTTCGACCGGCGCGTGCGGAGGATGATGGGCTCATGACCCGCCTTACCTTTGGGCGAGCCACCGAATTACCCGCCGTCTATGTCGAGAACGGGGACGGCTCTTTGTCGTTGGCGAACTCGCATATCGAAGGCGCGACCGTCTACGTCCATCGCGTCGCGGGCCGCTTGTCACTGCGCCGCGGCGGGCTCGCCGGGTGTCTCGTTAACCGCAGCGCTGAACGCGCGGTGGTCGCACCGCCCACCGGCACGATCGACCCGTCCACCGATCGGGTGTTGCGCGGGGGTACGCCATGACCCGCCGCGCTACGGTGGCGGGGGAGCGGGCCGACGCCATCGAGATGCCCGGTGTCGCTCGTCGTGCCGCGGCGTATCGTCTGGTTTTCGGCGTATCGCTGGTGTTGGCGGGTGCGGGCTTCGTGCTGGCGTATTACTGGCATCACCACCATCCGCAAGTGCGAACGGCATCGCGCAATCCCGCCGCACGTGCCGCGGCCACGGAAATGCATCTGCCGAAATTGAATCTGCCGGAGCCGCCGCACAGCGCCGCCACGGATGCGCTGTCGGCACCGAATGCAACCGAGGCAGCCACGGCGACGCTGGCCGTACCCCCAGTGCCCGCGATGCCCGCATTGGTGCCCCTCAACGGGACTCCCGTGACCAGCGGCCTGTCTGGGACCGCCGCCGTGCATCATCGGGAGGTAAGCCCCGTACTGATCAAGGCCCCGACGTCGGCGGAGGTGATGACGCCGACGGCCTCGCCGCCGGCGGTCGAGGCGACGCAGCGGCCGACGGTGAAAGTACTGCACGCCACGCCGTTGCCGGCACAGAGGTTCTTGTTGCCACGCGGGTCGTTTCTCGACTGCACGCTCGAAACTGCTGTCGACTCGACGCTGGCGGGCCTTGCCACCTGTTTGCTCTCCGCGGATACCTATGGCGCAGATGGCACGGTGGTCTTGTTGCCGCGTGGGTCGCGCTTGGTGGGCGACACGCATTCGGATGTGCGCGCGGGTCAGGCGCGTGTGGGCATCACCTGGACCGAGGCGCGTACGCCGCAAGGTCTGGTGTTGCCCCTCGGCGCGGCAGCCACGGATGCGCTCGGGCGGACCGGCGTACCGGGGAGTCTCGATCGGCATACGACGGAGCGATTTGGTGCAGCGGTGATGCTCTCGGTCATCGACTCGGCGGTCAGTGCACTCGTGAACCGGCGCCAGGCGGGCAATGGCGTCGTCTACAACGTGCAAGGCTCACGCGATGTGGCGACCGAAGCTCTGCGCCAGTCAATTCATATCCCACCGACGATCCGCGTCGATCCCGGTGCCCGCGTGGATGTCATCGTCACCACCGATGTCGATTTTGCCGAGGTCTATCGACTGGTGCCGCATGAGTCTGAGTGAGCTGCGCGAGACGTCGTCGGCACTGTCGCATTACACGCGCCCCTTACTGCGTGTGTTGACCGAACCCGATATCACCGAGATCTGTCTGCAGCGACCGGGTGAGCTGTGGATTGAGCGCAGTGAGGGTTGGCAACGACACGCGGCGCCGTGGGCGACCCTGGCGTGGGCGCAGCATTTTGCGCGCCTTGTGGCCACGCGCACCGAACAGCGCGTCGGTGCCGAGACGCCGCTCTTATCAGCGGCGTTGCCCAGTGGGGAGCGCCTGCAGTTTGTGTTGCCACCGGCGACCGCGGCCGGTTGCGTGGTGCTCTCGGTGCGCCGTCCCACGGGGCAGCTGTATACGCTCGACGATCTGGCGCAGGGCGGGGCCTTTGCGGCGTGTTCCGGCGGTGAGACTGTGCGTACGGACAACTCGTCCTTGCAGCACGCTTATCGGGCGGGCGCGTGGCAGCGGTTTTTGTCGCTCGCGGTCCGTGCGCGGCTGAATATCCTGGTCGCCGGTGCGACGGGCTCGGGCAAGACGACGCTGACCAAAGCGTTGATCCGGGAGATCCCGAGTGCGGAACGACTGATCAGCATCGAAGATGCGGCTGAGCTGGATCTCGCCGCTCATCCCAATGCGGTTCATCTTTACTACTCGAAGGATGACCAGGGTCGGTCACGCGTCAGCGCCAAGCAGTTACTGGAGGCGTCGTTGCGGCTGCGGCCAGATCGCATCCTCTTGGCGGAGTTGCGCGGTGAGGAGGCTTACCACTTTCTGCGCAACGTAAGTTCCGGACATCCCGGATCGATCACGAGCGTGCATGCCGGTAGCGTGGAGCTGGCAATGGAGCAGGTCTCGCTGTTGGTGCGTGAGTCCAGTGCCGGGCGTGACTTGGCACTCTCGGATCTGCGGCGTTTGCTCGGGGCGGTTCTCGATGTGGTGGTGTACTGCGCGCGCGTCGGCGAGCGACGGGTTGTCCAGACTGTCTGGTGGCGTGACGCTGGCGATGCATGATCAGGTTATGCTGAGCGCCGACACCGCGAGGTACTGTGATGGAATGGCTACTCAGTGATACGCACCGGCGCATGCGTTGGAAGAACGGACGGGGCGAGACGATCGAGATTGCGGTGGAGCCGCGTGGCGCCACGCTCGAGACTTTCCAGTGGCGCGTGAGTACCGCCGCGGTGGTCGAAGACGGCGTTTTTTCCACCTTCGAGGGCATCGACCGGACGCTTGCCGTGCTCGGCGGCGGCACCTTGGTGTTATCGATTCACAATGGGTCCGAGCAGGCCCTCAATCCGACGAGTGCGCCACTCTCTTTTGCGGCCGACGCCCCGTGTCGTGCGCGACTGATCGGCGCGGCCGTGACGGATCTGAACGTGATGAGTCGGCGGGGTGTGTGTCGTCATTCCCTGCAGCGACTGGTGCCTGGGATAGCCTGCGAACAGGCGTCGCATGAGGCCGTGGTCGTGGCGGCACCGGAGGCGGCAGTCGTGCAGATCGACGGATCTCGGCTGGAATTACGACCCCTCGACGCCTTGCGTCTGCCGAGCGGACATACGGTTGTTCTCTTGAGTGGCGATGCGTGGCTGGCGCAGTTCGATCCAGTGTCGACTTAAACGTCGCAGTGTGGTGCCGGGAAGCCCGGTGTCCCACAGCGGGTGTGCCAGTCGAGGACAGCCTGCCAAGCCTCTTCAGCCGTTTCCGCGTAGGCGATGAGCGCGCGATCCGTCGGCTCGATCAGCCCTTCGTCGACGAGCGTGTCAAAGCGGATCAGGCGATCCCAATAAGCGCGGCCGACCAGTACGATCGGCACCGGCGGCATGCGCCGCGTCTGCACAAGGGTGAGGGTTTCGAAGAGTTCATCGAGGGTGCCAAAGCCGCCCGGGAACGCGACGAGGGCCGCTGCGCGGCGCATGAAGTGCAACTTTCGCATCGCGAAGTAGTGAAACGACAAGCACAACCCCGGCGTGATGTACGGATTGGGTTGCTGCTCGCGCGGCAGTTCGATGTTGAGTCCGACCGTCACCGCGCCGACATCCGCAGCGCCGCGGTTGGCCGCCTCCATAAGCCCCGGCCCGCCGCCGGTCACGACCACGACCCGATCACCGTCAGCATCCTCCGGTAAGCGGCCGACGAGCTGACCGAATTCCCGCGCGACCTCGTACCACTTGGAAAGATCCGCACGCCGCTGGGCAGCTTGGAAGGCGCGTTGGTGTTCCGGGTCGTGGGGGGCCTCGGCCAACCGAGCGGCCGCGCGGTCCAGGGTGTCTCTGGCGGCCTCGGGTGACTCGATCCGCGCGCTACCGAACACCACGATCGCGTGGCGCACGCGATGCGCGCGTAAGGCCAACTCCGCCTTCTCGTAATCCAGCGCGATGCGCAGATTGCGCATCTCATCCGAGGCGATGAAATCCAAGTCGCGGTCCGCCGGCCGATAGGCGGCACTCGCGATGAGCGCTGCAACCCGTGGGTCGGAGGGCGGGTCTTTGGGCGTCACGCGATCAGGCGCCGAGCGCTCCGGGTAGGGCGGCGAGGAAGGCGTCCGTCTCGCGCTTGAGCCCGATCGATACGCGCGCCCAGGTGTCGTAGCCATCAAAATGACGGCCAACCTTGATGTTCTTGGCGAGCATGCGGTCTTGAAAGCGCTTCAGCGGTCCGCCGGTGTCGAAAAACACGAAGTTGCCCTGCGAGTCGGCACGCGGCAGGCCGCGGGCGTCGATCGCCGCGTGGATCCGGTTGCGGTCGTTGATCAAGGCGACGCGCGTCTTGGCGAGAAAGTCATGATCGTTGAAGCTGGCCGTGGCGGCCGCGATGCCGGTGCTGTTCGGATAGGTGAGTCCCCACGCCGCGACCGTCGCGGCGGTTTTGTCGTGCGCCAAGGCATAGCCCACGCGCAGGCCCGCGAGGCCGTGGATCTTCGAGAAGGTCCGCATCACGAGCAGGTTGGGAACGTCCTTGACGAGGTGATCGACGGAGCCCGCCTGCGCATCGTCGACCAAGTGAATGTACGCCTCGTCGACCACGACGAGGGTCTGCGCAGGCACGGCCTTGACGAAGTCTTCGAGCTCGGTGCGCCCGACGACTGTGCCCGTCGGGTTGTTGGGATTGCAGATGTAGACGAGGCGCGTCTGCGGTCCGATCGCCGCGTGCATGCGCGCGAGATCATGTCGGTGGTGCGCATCCACAGCAATGCCCTTCACCGTGAGTCCCAAGCGCGCACCAAAGGCCGGCAGTTCCTCATAGGTCGGGACAGCAGCGATCAACTCACCGCCGGGACCTGGGTTCGCGGCCATGTGCGCGGCGATCTTCAGGAGCTCACCCGAGCCGGTGCCGATGATCACTTGATTGGCAGGGAGGCCGTGCGACGCGGCGAGCTGGCCGCCCAGCGCATCGACTTCGCTGTCGGCGTAACGCGGCGCGCGCGCAACGCTGGCCAAGATCGCTTCGCGGGCCTTCGGAGAGGGGCCGTACGGATTTTCGTTGCCGTCGATGCGGATCAGTCCGCTCGCGGCAGGAGACGGGTTCGGGTTGGCGACGTGCCCACGCTTCTGGGCTTCCGCGCCGGCGAATGGCACGCTCGCAAACAGGGCGGCGGCGCCGAGCAGGGCGCGACGGCGGGACAGGCGGGGCTGTTCAAGCACGCTGGATTCGGGGGTGTCGTGGCTCATGGCGGTCTCCAACAATGAGCGCTGACGCTAACACGGCCGGACCACTCACGTCAGGTGCAACGACGGCTGCTGGGCAATGCTCGCGCGCCGAGCGACCCGACACGCGGAATGCGCGATGATGGGGACTGTGTGGAATCGAGGTCGCGCTCCGGTGGTGCGCGCTGTCCTTCCGTGTGGGCAAACCCAAAGAATGAGGCGGCGATGGTGCAGATGAACGGTCAGATGGCGTTGGGTCGTAGCGGGCTGTCGGTCTCACCCGTCGGCTTTGGGATGTGGCGCATGGGGGGCGATGACCTCGACGCGGCCTTGGCGACCGTTGATGCGGCCTTGGCGGCGGGGTTCACGCTCTTTGACACCGCCGATATTTACGGGTTGGGCACGCCGAGCGGTTTTGGGGGTGCCGAGCGACTCCTCGGCCGTCTGCTCAAAGCCCGACCGGGCTTGCGCGAGCAGATCGTGCTCGCAACCAAAGGGGGGATCACGCCGCCGGTGCCCTACGACTCCTCCGCCGACTACTTAGTGCGCGCGTGTGAGGCGTCGTTGACGCGGCTGGGCGTCGAGGTGATTGATCTTTATCAGATCCACCGCCCGGATCATCTCGCGCATCCGGCCGAGGTCGCTGCTGCGCTGGAGCGCTTGCATCGCGACGGCAAAGTGCGCGCCATCGGCGTGTCCAATTACACGGTGGCACAAACCCGCGCGCTCATCGCCCATCTTACGATGCCGTTAGCGAGCATCCAGCCGGAGTACTCTCCTTTGTTCCTCGATCCGTTGGAGGATGGCACCTTGGATCTGGCGATGGAGCAGCGCCTCACGGTACTCGCATGGTCGCCGCTCGCGGGCGGCCGGTTGATGGGCGACGGCAGTCAAGATCGGGAGCGCGCGGTGATCGCGGCGCTCGATACGCTCGCGAACGAACGGGGTGTCTCCCGTGCCGTGGCGACGGCGGCGTGGGTCATGGCCCATCCGAGTCGGCCGATCCCCCTCAT
>CANGOP010000021.1 GCA_947455595.1 Gammaproteobacteria bacterium | reverse complement strand
TGGAACGGCGGCTCGGTTTACAGCGTCAACGACGTGGTTGTGGAGAACGGTTCGGCCTACGTTGCGATCGCGCCGAGCCAAGGCGTAGAGCCGCAAGGTGCATCCGCAAGTTACTGGGCGCTGTTGGTTGCGAAGGGCGACCAAGGTTCGCAGGGCGATCAGGGCTTGATGGGCGATATGGGTCCTCAAGGCGATCAGGGCCCGCAAGGTGATCAGGGCCCGCAAGGCGATCAAGGCCCGATGGGTGATCAGGGCCCGATGGGGGAGATGGGCCCGCAGGGCTCGCAAGGTGATCAGGGTCCGCAAGGTCCAACCGGTGCGACGGGTGCAACAGGTTCTGGCTTGTCCTTCCAGGGTGCTTGGGCGCTCGGTACCCACTATCACTCGAACGATCTCGTCACGATCGGTGGTGCGACCTATATCGCCTTGGGTGACAGCATTGGGCTGGACCCCAGCGCGCCGGTGAATGCCAGCAGTTGGTCGCTCATCGCCGCCCCGGGCGCCGTCGGTGCGACGGGTGCTTCCGGTTCAAACGGCGTGGACGGAGCTACCGGAGCCACTGGGGCGATGGGTGCGACCGGCGCGGTCGGAGCAACCGGCGCTGACGGGTTGCCTGGCCTTGCTGGCCAGCAGGGACCTGCCGGTGCCACCGGTGCGATGGGTCTTGCAGGATCGAGTGGCGCCACCGGTGCGACCGGTGCTGTGGGTCCGACGGGCGCAGCCGGTGCGACTGGCGTGGGCGTCTCCTACCGGGGCGATTGGTCTGTTGCCACAACATATGCGGCCAATGATCTCGTCACGTCAGCAGGTTCGACCTTTATCGCGCTGAGCCCCAATAGTGCGGTCGATCCAACCGTTCCGGCGAATGCCGGCACTTGGGGATTGTTAGCAGCGGCCGGATCGTCTGGCGCGGCAGGCACCGCTGGTGCGACTGGCGCTACGGGCGCACCCGGTCAGGCTGGTGCGACCGGCGCTGCGGGTCCCACTGGCACCCAAGGCGTTCAGGGGCCAACGGGTCTCAGTGGTGCCAACGGCGCAAATGGCGCCACCGGCGCCACCGGTGCTGCGGGTACCGCGGGCGCGAAAGGATCGACGGGCGCGACCGGCGCAACGGGTGCCGCCGGATCGACGGGTAGCGCCGGCGCTAAAGGTGCTACGGGTGCGACGGGCGCCACCGGCGCCACCGGTGCGGCAGGCGCAAAGGGATCGACCGGTGCCACTGGCACAGCCGGTGCGACCGGCGCCACCGGTGCGACTGGTGCAACGGGTCCTGCGGTGAGCTTGGAAGATGCGCAATTCAACACACGGCTTGGTAACAGCGTACTGACCAACCTGACAAATGCCGGCGTGTTCAACGCCGGTGGGGGTTATGCCGCGTTGTCTCGAGTCACGTCGGGTTCGTACAACACCGCGTTCGGTGCCGACGCGCTTAACAAGATCACGACGGGTAGCTACAACATCGCGCTCGGTCAGTATGCGGGTAGTTCATTGGCCGCAACCGCCAATAACAACATTGATATCGGCAATGTGGGGGGCGCAAGTGACTCGGGCGTGATTCGCATTGGTACGCAAACCGGTGCGAACAACCAGACGGCGACCTATATCGCTGGCATCAATAATTCCCGTGTGACGGGCTCGCCGGTTTTCATTAATTCGTCGGGTCAGCTCGGCGTGTTGGCCTCATCGGAACGGTACAAGACCGACATCCGTTCACTCGAGGCCGATACGGTGAAGCTCACGGCGTTGCGCCCTGTGACGTTCCATCTCAAGACCGAGCCGTCAGGAACATTGCAGTACGGACTCATTGCCGAAGAGGTCGATAAGGTCTATCCGGAACTCGTGATTCGTGACGCGGACGGTACGATTCAAGGCGTGCGCTACGATGAATTGGCACCGTTGCTGTTAAGTGCCTACGAACGCGATCACCGCGTCTTGGTAGAGCAGCAGCAACAGTTGGCTGACCAGGCCGAGGTGTTGGCGGCACAGGCTGCCGCACTGACCGCGGCGCAAGCGCAAGTCACGGCGTTGCAGGCGCAGATGGCCGATGTGGTGGTGCTCAAGCAGGAACTGGCTGAATTGCGTCGTTTGGCAGAGGCTCTGGCGGCTCTGCGGGGCGTTGGTGGCGTTGAGGCGGAGCCGGTCAAGCAGTTGGCGGGCAGCCCGTAAGTCGGGCAACGCGCTTGCCCCATTATGCCGGGCCCTTCCTCTGACGGGGAAAGGCCTCTCGGATTTGCGCGCCCTTGCCGCAGGCTCCATGACCGAGTTCTCGTTTCATGAGTCGGTCTGAGGTCTTTGGCGCGTGCGTCGGGTCCATCTGCCTGCCGCCGCCCTTGATGGCCGAAAGAGCCGTTGAGAATATACCCATATGAAAACCACGATTGATATACACGACGAGCTATTTCGTCAGGTGCGCGAGCGTGCCGACGAAACCGGAACCACGTTTCGGGCGTTAGTCGAGGAGGGGCTGCGCTGTGTACTGGATCGGACGAACGAACCCCGATCGGCTCCGCCATTCGAATTGCGGGTCTTTACGGGATTCGGGGGGGATTCGGGGACTTACCGGGCCTAGCGAAGCCCTACGATCGTCTCGGGCTGCATCGAGCGATTCTCGATAGCTACCGGTCACTTGATGACGAAGGGAGTGCGGTGGGGGCCGTTCATGATCGCGGTTGATACCAACATCTTGGTCTACGCCCACCGCCCCGATATGCCCGCTCATTCCCGCTGTCGATCGGCGATCGAGCATTTGGTTCGCTCGGGCAGTCGTTTTGCGCTGCCATGGCCGTGTCTTCACGAGTTCATTGACGTGGTGACGAACCCGCGGATATTTGCAAGGCCGACGTCGACAGACGAGGCGATCGCCTTTCTGGCTGATTTTTCATCATTGCCGCAGGTCCAGTTCCTCAGCGAAACAACGCGACATGTTGAGATCCTGACGGGCCTGTTGACGGCAAGTTCGATCGCAGGGCCACGCATACACGATGCACGGATTGCAGCGATCTGTCTGGGTCACGGCGTGAGCGAACTGTGGACGGCCGACCGGGATTTCAGTTACTTCCCACGGCTGAAGACACGCAATCCCGTCGCAACCTGAGCACGGGCCGCACGAGTCTACGACCGTGCGGCGGCATCATCGCAACCAGAGTACGGCCCAGGCCGCCGCCAGCGGCGCACTCAGTCCGACGGCGAGGGCGACGGTATAGCGCGCGCCGCCACCGAGCCATGCGCCAATGAGTTTGCCGGTGGTATTGGCCGACCATGCCAAGAGCACCGGAACCGCGAGCGACTGCAGAGAGAGTTGGTGTGCCGCACCCAACGACAACGTAGACGCCGTCAGTGCGTGGACATCCAGCAGGCCCCCGAGAATGGCGGTCACGTCGGCTGCCGCAGGACCGAATGAATGGATCGCGGCGCTTAGCGCCGCGGAGGTGCCAGTGAGCGCCAAGGCAAAGGCCACCGCGTGCAGGGGATGGAACGCACGCCCCGGCGGTGGCTCGGCCGCGGGGGAATGGGTGCGGTTCAAAAGCCCCGCGCCGGCCACGAGACACGCGGCCAGGAGTCCCGCGAGCAGAGGCGCGCCGAGCACGGCCAGCGCCGGCGGGTAGATGGTGATGGTGACGATCAACAGCAGTATCACCGTCGTCACATTCGAGGCCAACGCACCGGCGACGTAGGCCGAGTTGAGTTCTGAGGTCGCGCGTGCGCGGGCGCCGAACGCGGTAATGGTCGCGGTGCTCGAGACGAACCCGCCGAGAAGTCCAGAAAACACGATACCGAGTCGCGCGCCGGCAATGCGTTGTGCAATGTAGGCCAGTGCCTGCAACGACATGAACAGGAGTACGACTTCCACGACGCGTCTAGGCGTCGTGGTGACCCAGCTGGTGAGCGGGGTGTCCGGCGCCAGTGGGATCGCAATCAGGCCCACTGCGCCGAGGAGTAAACCGTCACGCAGTTCCTGCTCGGTCAGCAGCGTTGTGGAGAAACGATGCAAGAGTCCGCGTGCGGCGAGAAGGGCGGTGACGACCACAGACGTGGCCGCCGCTAGGAGCGGCTGGGTGACCGCAAGAACGCCGAGTAGATACGTGAGCAATAACGCCAGTGCGGTCGTGATGCCCGGGTCATGGCCGCGGCGCTTATACGCGGCGATCGCGGTAATGATGCCGATCAGAACAGCTGCGGCGACCACCACGGTGGGTTGATTCAACTGGCCTGCCACGGCGCCGCAGACCGCGGCGAGACTGAACGTGCGGATGCCGGCCGGCAGGCGGTCCGGGCCGTGACCTTTGCGCCGCTCGCGCTCCAGTCCGATGAGGAGTCCGCAACCCAAAGCGGTCATGAGGTTTTGGGCGAGTGCGCTGAGCGAGCTCATGCGTCGATTCTAAGCCTAAGCGCGCGCAGCAGGTTGTGGTTTGCCACCCGTCGGGGGAGACCCGGCTGACCAGGTTCGGCTAAGATGCGTACCGGCTGGGAGGCCGACTGATCGTCATGAAAAGGGGGAAGTATGAAATTATTGGCACGCGTCTCGACGCTGCTGGATCCGTTGCTGGTACCGCTGCAACCGGCTGTCTTGTTGGTGGCGCGCCTGTACCTCGCCAAAGTGTTTCTCGCGTCGGGCTGGTTGAAACTGACCAACTGGTCGCAGACTTTGGATCTCTTCACCAGCGAATACCACGTACCCGTCTTACCGCCCGCGATCGCCGCGGTGGCCGGTACGACCGGTGAGTTGTTGTTTCCGTCGCTCCTCGTGCTCGGTTTGCTCGGCCGCCCCGCGGCGGTGGGCCTGTTCTTCGTGAACGCGATGGCCGTCATTTCCTATAAGGACGTGCTGTTCTCCGAGGGTTTCGAGGCGGCGCTGGGTAACCACGTTCTGTGGGGCTGCATGACGGTGGCGCTCGCGGTCTTCGGTCCCGGCGTCCTGTCGCTAGACCGCCTGTTGAACGGTAAGATCCGCTGATCGAAAGCGGGGGTGCCGAGGCATCTTCGCGTGAACGGATTGTTCTTTCGTTTGTCTTAGGGTTGATGTTTCTTTACTCATATAATGGAGTTTCCTCATGTTGAAGACCACCCGTACCGTTGTTGCCCTGTCGAGCTTGCTGGCGGCCGGTGTTGCGATCGCGCCCCTGGCGCAGGCCGCGGACGCCCCGACCGAGAAGTGCTATGGCGTTGCCAAGGCTGGTAAGAATGACTGCGCGTCCGCGGGTCATGCCTGTGCCGGCCAGTCGAGCGCGGCGTCGGGCAAGGAGTGGATCAAGGTGCCGGCCGGTACCTGTGAGCGTCTGGTCGGCGGTAGCCTGACCCCGGCGAAGTAAGGCATTGCGCGGACTCTCCGCGCAGCCTTCGGCTGCGCAGGCCTTGCCGCTCACAACCGGCATTGGCCTGCGCGCCATTCATCACGATGATTTGATCGACTCTCGCCCACCCGTTGGGTGGTTGGAAGCCCACAGCGAGAACTACTTTGCGGACGGTGGGCCGCAACCGGCGGCACTGGAACGACTCCGGGCCGATTATCCCATCGCCTTTCACGGCGTTGGGCTGTCTCTGGGTTCCACCGATCCGCTCAATGAAATCCATCTCCGACATCTTGAGCGCATCGTCCGTCGCTTCGAGCCCTCGATCGTCTCCGAGCACTTGAGTTTCGGTGCCTTCGCCGGCGTTCATTACCACGACCTGTTGCCCTTGCCGTATACCCGCGAGTGCGTCGATCATCTCGTCGCCCGCATCGGCGCCGTGCAAGATCGATTGCGTCGGCCGATCTTGGTGGAAAACACGTCGTGCTATCTGCGGTACCGCGCCGATGACATGAGCGAAGTGGAATTCGTTCGGGAGATCGCGCAGCGCGCCGGCTGTGGTGTGCTGCTCGATATCAACAACATCTACGTCAATGCCCGCAATCACGGGCTCGATCCCGACGATTACCTGAATGCATTGCCCGTCGAACTCGTCGGTGAATTTCATCTCGCGGGACACAGCATCAATGTGCATGACGGGCAGGACATTCTGATTGATACGCATATCGGTCCTCCCTGTGACGCGGTGCTGGCGCTCTACGCGAAGGCGGCGCGCCGTTTCGTCAATGTGCCGACCTTGTTTGAATGGGATGCCGATCTGCCGTCGCTGCCGATCTTAGTGGCCGAAGCCCAACGGATTGATGCCGTTCGTGAGACCGGTCATGTCGACGCTCGCTGAACTGCAGTCACGCTTTGCGCGCGCGCTCGGCGGGGATGTCGCTGGCGCGGAAGACTGGGTCATCGGCGGTGAGTTTGCTGCCGATGCACGTTTGCAGATCTATCGTCACAACGTCGACGCGATGCTGACCCAGTACCTCCAAGCCGCTTTTCCTGCCGTGGAACGACTGGTCGGTGTCGATTATTTCAACGGCTTGGCGCGCGCGTATCGGACGGCGTGTCCATCATCGAGTGGCAACCTGCACGATGTCGGGGCGGCCTTACCGGCATTCCTGGCGCAGCAACTCGAAGGGACCGTGTATGCGGTCATCGGCGACGTCGCTCGGCTCGAATGGGCCTATCAGGAAGCGCTGGTTGCTGCAGACGCAAGGGCTTTTGACGTGCAGGCCTTCTTGGCGCTGTCCCCTGAACAGCACGAGATGCTTAATTTTTCTTGGGCACCCTCGGTTCGGCATGTGCGCTCGCAATACCCGATCATCGCGCTCTGGGAAGCGAATCGCAGCCCCGATGCTGAGGCGATGGACGTTCAATTGGATGCCGGCGGCGATTCGCTGCTGATCCATCGGGTCAACCAGAAAATTGTCGTGCGCCGTTTGGATCCGGCGAGCGATGCCTTTGTGAGCGCCTTGATGGGTGACGCGCCGTTAGGCGAGGCCATCACGGCGCTGGAGGCAGTCGATCCAACCCAAGATGCGAGCGCACTGCTGTTCGAGTGTATCCAGTCGGCTCGCATCGACGGTTTTCTGTTGCCTTAACCCACCGCTGGGTTAGCGCTGGCGTCGATCGCCCAAGATGGCCTGCCCCGGATACACGCCGTCGACGATCTGCCCATGATCCACCAGGACAGTGCCATCAACGACGACATACTGCATCCCCGTGCTCGGTGCGCGCGGCGCGGCATAGGTGGCATGATCGGTTACGGTCGCTGGATCAAACACCACCACATCCGCGTCAGCGCCTGCCTGTAAGCGACCTTTGCGACGAGCACTCGCGGTTGCGGTCTCAAGGCGCTGTGCGGGCATCAAGCTCATCTTGCGAATCGCATCCATGAGCGTGATGGAGCGCAGATCGCGGACATAGCGCGCTAGGATGTGGGTGAACGTACCGGCGTTGCGCGGATGACCGTCTTCGCCATCACTGGCGATTGAGACGAGCGGGGCGGCAATCACGGCATCGACGGTCGCCGGCGTGTTGACGAACAGCAGCACCGGTTGCGCTTCCGGTGAGGCATGCAGGGCATCGAAACGCTCCTTCGTCAGAACCTCGCCGGTATTGGGCAGATGCAGTGCGTCGTAGTCAACGCCGAGCTTTTCGCGCCAGCCTGGGTTGAACAGGGCTGAATTGATCGTCGTCATGCCGGCGAGATACGGATAGGCCTCGGTGGTGATATCCAGCCCACGCGCACGCGCACCCGCCACCATTTCGATACAGGCCGGTGCGTCCGCGACACAGCTGGAGTTGATGTGCACGATTTGAAGTGCGGCACCGGTCACGGCCGCGGCGCCAATGACTTCGCTGACGGCCTCGATGCTCGAACCAGGCTCCAGACGTCCGAAGCTACGGACGTGCGTAAAGACGGGGAGACGGTGGGAAGCCGCGAGGCGGAAGATATCGATCACTTCCGCCCGTGTCGCACCCGGTGTGTATTGGATTCCCATGCCGATTCCCAGCGCACCTGCTCGGATCTCGTCTTCGAGTCGTTGGCGGATGGCCTGCGATTGCGCGGGCGTTGAGGCCTCGTTGGTGGACGGACCGGACGGAGCGACGAGAAACGGATCATCGATGGGTGTGCCGAAAGCCCGCGCCCGTGCGGCAGGATGGCTCGCGGTTGAGCCGTAATGGATCAGCGAGTGGTGATCTTTGCGCAACAAAAATGCGCCCACGTCCGGAACACCGATTTCCATCTCGAGTCCCGAGGTGACCCCATCCAGTGCCTTCAGTCGACTGCTCGCCTCGTCCTGGGCGTGCTGGTGTAGATCAATAAATCCCGGCGCCACCACCAGGCCCCGAGCGTCCAACGTTCGCTTCCCGTTGAGCGATTCGCTGCTGATTCGCGCAATGGTTCCTCGGGTGATGCCGACATTGCGAATCGCATCCAGTCCGGTTTCAGGATCCATGACGCGGCCGCCCACGATGACCAGATCATAAGGAGGGCTGGCACCGCTAGAAGGGGAGGTGGACGGCTGTGCGCCGACGCCCACACAGAGCATCAGGCTGACGAAAGTGGCGAGTGTGCGAGACATGGCGAACTCCGGTCGATGGCGATCGTAAGGTGGTGAGTAGCGTGAGGGTGGACATGACAGACGCGTTGACAGCACCACCACCCTGCGCCCAGAGTCACGCGCAGCGCAACCGTCGGGTGGGGGTCAGTCATGATACGTGTCCGTCTCAGAAACGTGGTTTGGGGTTTGGTTGGGATGGGGTGGGTGCTGGGTGCGTGGGCCGCAGCGCCGGCGACGACGCAGGGGCCGAAGCCCATGACGGCGGCGCAGATCGACGTGCTGGTCAACCAGGCGATGCAAGCGTTCCACGTCCCCGGTATTTCGGTCGGTATCGTCAAGGACGGCAAGCTGATCTTTGCGCGCGGCTATGGCGTGCGCACCGTGGGGTCGAACGATCCGGTTGACGCTGATACCGTGTTTGCGATCGGCTCGAATACCAAAGCCTTCACGACCGCCGCGCTCTCGATTCTGGTCGATGAAGGCAAGCTGCGGTGGGAAGACAAGGTGATCGACCTGCTGCCGGGTTTCCAACTGATGGACCCTTGGGTCACTCGCGAATTTACGGTGCGAGATCTGCTCACGCATCGCAGCGGCTTGGGGCTTGGCGCCGGTGATCTGATGTTCGTGCCGGAAACAGACTTTAGTCGTGCAGAAGTCATTCACGCGCTGCGCTATCTCAAGCCGGTGACCAGTTTCCGATCGGAGTTCGCCTACGACAACCTGCTGTACATGGTGGCCGGTGAACTGATCCCCGCCGTGACGGGTCAGTCGTGGGAACACTTTGTGGATACCCGGTTGATCGGCCCATTGGGCATGACCGGTTGCGCGTCGGGCCCCGAGGCCTTGCCTGCGAGCGTGAAGCTGGCGTCTCCCCACAGTCTGATCGATGGTGCGGTGCGCACTGTGAAGCCCTTGGATTTGAAGGTGGCTGCACCGGCCGGCGCCATCCACTGCAATATCTCGGGTATGGCGCGCTGGGTGAGCGTGCAGCTGGCGGGTGGGAAGATGCCGGACGGGGGCCAACTCTTTAGCGCGGCGCGCCAGGAGGACATGTGGACGCCACAAACCCTGATCCCGATCGGTGGCCCGCGTGCAGCGATGACCCGCACGCATTTCGAGGCCTATGCCTTGGGCTGGGGCCTCAACGATTTCTATGGGTACGAGCGGGTTTCGCACAACGGGGGCGTGCTCGGCATGGTCACCCACGTCTCGTTGATGCCTGAGCTGGGCTTGGGGGTCGTCGTCCTCACCAATCAGGAAGACCCCGGTCCGCTCATGACGATCGCCGATCAGATCCTCGAGTCCTATGCCACGAGCGAACGGCACGACTGGGTGTCGCTGACCAAATCGCAAATGGACCAAGTGGCTGCGAGCCTGCTGGCTGCGCAAGCGCAGCAGACCCCGAAAGCGGCCGAGGTTCAGCCGGATGCGGCGACTCGCGCGACGTATGTCGGCGAATATGCTGATGCTTGGCGGGGAGTTGCGACGGTGAGCGAGTCGCAAGGCGCATTGCGTCTCACCTTCAGTCGAACGAAGGGACTGACTGGCGAAATGGTCGCGGTTGGACCCGAACTCTTCATTGTGCATTGGGACGATCGAACGTTGCATGCCGATGCCTACGTGCGCTTCCGTCGCGACTATGGCGCTGTACCGGAAGGTTTCACGATGCAAGCGGTGTCGGCGGCGACGGACTTCAGCTTCGATTTCCACGACCTCGACTTTCATCGGGTGAAGAAATCGGCGACGCCTTAGCGTCGCCGGTCAGTCACCTTACGGGACCCACGTCCAGTCCGTTGCTGTCGCACGGCAGCCGCCGCCGGCGTCGCTCAACGCTGCGCGGCCGCGAACGAAACGACCGCTGGCTGCGCGCGTCGCTTCACTGTCTTGGAGCGCACGGACGCCGTTGATCCACACGTCGGTCACGCCCGTGGACAGTTGGTGCGGTTTTTCATACGTGGCGTGATCGGCAACCGTCGCGGGATCGAAGACGACCACATCTGCAAAATAGCCCGGCTCCAAATGTCCGCGCGCGGGGATGGACAGGGTTGCGGCCGGGAGTGCGCTCAATTTGCGCACCGCTTCGGCGAGGGTTATGACCTGCTCATCCCGCGCGTACTTGCCGAGTACCCTCACGAAGTTGCCGTAGGCACGAGGATGTTCGGCGGACTCTAGGAAGACGCCCTCGGGTGCCGGCGCGCCGGCATCCGAACCGAAGCTCACCCACGGCAAGGCCACCTGCCGGCGGATGTTGTCCTCCGACATGAGGAAGTAAGCAACGCCTACGCGGCTACCGTCCTCCACCACGAGTTGCATCGCGGCTTCTTCAGGCGTTGTGTGACGGTCGTTGGCAATGTCGGTCAGCGTTTTGCCGATGTAGCCGCGCAAGGCGGGATTATGGAAGGCCAGGAAGAGGAGGCCATCCGGACCGGCCCGCTGCAGCAAGTTCTCCCAGGTCGGTTTCGGATCCTTCATGTCGGCGGCAACCCGCGCACGAATGGCTGGATCCCGCAGTCGTTCAGCCCACTGGTCGTAGCCGCCTTCCTGTACCCAGGGCGGCATGCTCGCATCCAACCCGGTGGCACCGGCGGTATACAGATACATGTCGGCCGTGATGCGCACGCCCGCTTTGCGTGACGCTTCAACGTGCGCGATCACGTCATCGAGTTTGTCCCAATTCTGACGGCCGGCCACTTTCAGGTGATAGATCTCAGCGGGCGCGCCGGACTCCCGTGCGATCCGAATGGTCTCATCGACGGCTTCGACCAGGCGGTCCCCTTCGCTGCGCATATGAGCGATGTACATGCCGCCGCACTGCGCGGATTCCTGCGCCAGCGACACCAGCTCTGGGGTCTTGGCATAGGTATTCGGGTTGTAGATCAGCGCTGTCGTCACACCCAGCGCGCCTTCCTCCATCGCTTGGCGGACCAGGCCGCGCATCTCGGCCAGTTGTGCAGGCGAGGGCTCGACGTTGTTCGCGCCCAGGACGTATTCACGTATCGTGCCGGCGCCAACGAAGGAGGCGATGTTCGGCGTGATCCCTTTCTTCTCGAGTTTCTGCAGGTACTGCCCGAGCGTCGTCCAGTCGATCTCGATGGGCACATCGGCCCCTCGCTTCATGTCAGCTTTCATCGCGTCGTTGAGTGGCCCCATCGACATCTCGCCCATGACTTCGAGGGTCACACCTTGGCGCAGGTCGCTTAACGCCCGGCCGTCGATCAGCAGGGACTCTTCGGGGTGGGCCAGCATATTGATGAAACCCGGTGCCACGGCCTTGCCGTGGGCGTCGAATTCCGTGCGGCCGCTGCCCGGTGCGTGTGCGCCGACATAGACAATTTTATCGCCCTCAATGGCAACGTCACCGACGTAGGGTGCCTTGCCGGAGCCATCGTAGACGGTGCCCTGGCGGATCACGGTGTCGTACGTGGGTGCTGCGGTGCCGGCAGCCGCCGTTGCGCTAGCCAGAGCACAGAGGAGGGCGGACAGCGGACGGCCTGAACGGATGGGTCGCATGATGAACTCCGCAGATGGAAGGTGAGGGCCTGCTGCGTCACAGCAGGCCCCGGGTCTGATTAATAGTGAGTGGTGAAGTGCATCAGGTGGTAGGTGTATGCCAACCACAGGAAGACCAGTCCACTCAGTGCCAGCGCCACCGACCACACGCGTGCCAATAACGGACGAGCGTGCGCGAAGGCGGCTCGCGCTGACCAGACCAGTGCAATCGCACCGCCCCAGTACACGAGTGTGGATAGGGTGAACATGAGAATCAGCAGCCAGTCCAACGCCGATGTAAAGCCGAGGCTGGATGCGCCGACCGCCACTGCGCCGATCCAACCGGCGGTGACAATGGCGATCGCCGCAGCGGCGCTGCGCGAGATCAGATGGGCTCGGCGTGCCGCACCGGTCACCTTGAGCGTCACGCCGTGCCGACGGCGCGACAGGGCCGCAATCGGCCACAGCAGGGCCGTTCCAAAGATGACCACCGTCGCTGCGATCGTCGCGGGCATCAGCCAGCGCATTGACCGATACGCCGGCGCCGGCTCAAACACCATGAAGGGGGAGATTTCGTCGGTGCTGAAGCGGACGATATGACCATTGTCGACCTTGGCAGCCAGGCGGTTCCAGGTGACCGGATCGCGCCACACGTAAGGGGCCACTTCCACGTAGCGACGGGGTACCTGATTCTGGCCCTTCAACATCGAGAAGGAGATCGTGCCATCACCGTTATCCACGATCTTCACAGGATTGAAGAGGCTGAGGAAGCTGAAGAAGTTGGTTTCAGGACGGCGAGAGTCCTCATAGGGACCTGCCATCTGCGCGGCGTGTAGTTTCGCGGTCGCCGAATCCATTGGCGTGAGGTCATGGGGTGCCGGGAAGTAACGGTTCAGGAAGCCTTCGAACAGTGGGCCGCGCAAGCCCTCGCCAGGACGACCGGCGCTGTTGACCGACACAAAGAAGCCCACGTGGTCGTCGAGCAGTAGATGTAAGTAGCTGTGAAAGAACTGCGTATCCCCACCATGGCTAACGATGCGGTGGCCGTTGTAATCCTGCTCATAGAAGCCCAGTTCCATCCGGTTGAGCGGCGGGATCATGTCGGTCGGTGTTGCGTGCATCATCTGCGCCGTCTCCGGCTTCAGAATGCGCTGGCCGGCGAGTTCGCCATTGGCCAGATGCGCCATCATGAACTGCGCCATATCTTCACCGCTGGCAGCCAGACTGCCGGCCGGTGCCGCCACAACGATCTCATACGGTTTCGAGGGCTCAGAGGACAGACCGTATCCGCTCGACATGTCAGCGGTGAGATGGCTCGGCAGCGGCTGACGGAAGCTCGCATGCTTCATGTTCAGTGGGGCGAAGATATGCTGGTCGATGTAGTCGTCAAACGTTTCGCCGGAGGCGCGCTCCACCAAATAACCCGCCAACGCAGTGGCGTAGTTGGAGTACGCGGGCGTCGAGCCGGCTTTGTAAATGCGTTGAGGCGTTGCCGTGCGGGCATATTGCGCCAGGGTCTTGAGATATTTCGGATCGCTGACAATGAGTTCTTTGATCTGTTCTTCGAAGCCGGGCGTATGCGTCATGATGTGACGCAAGGTGATCGGGCCATCGGCCCGCGCCGGTAACTTGAAATCAAGGTAGGTATTGACGTCGGTGTCGAGGTCAAGTTTGCCGGCCTCGACCAATTGCATGACGGCGGTCCAGGTCAGGAGCTTGGAGACCGAACCCGGACGGAAGAGAGTGGTCTTGGGATCGACAGGCTTTTTGGTCGCGACGTCGGAATATCCGTAGCCTTTCGACGCCAAGATCTGCCCGTCTTTCACAATGACCACGACCGCGCCTGCGATGTCACCGCTGGCAATGGCATTGGGTACGAAGCCATCCAGCCACGCTTCCACATCCGCCTTGTTCAGCGACGGCGCACTGGCGGTGACGGCGGCGGGAGGGGCGGTCGCAGGAGCTGCGACAGGCGCGGGTGTGCCGGCGTGAGCAAGACCGACCAAGCTAAGGCTGCTCAGTAGCGTAAGGATCCGACTGACAAAACGCATGCGGGACTCCATCGGGGGAGAGACGGATGCGGACTGGAAATGAGCCCGCTATCCGAGCACGCATGCCCCCCCATAGACCACGCGCGCCGAAAAACTTTACATTACAGAAACTTTTTCTACCATCGAAAATCGCGATCAACCAACGATGGGTCTCAGCGGCGCGACGGCCGCTTCCGTACCGTCCGCTTGGCGGGACGTGGCTTCTCGCTAGGCGGTGACAGATCAGCCGGAATGCCACCGACCGCGGCAATGAGCTGGCCCTCGCTGGCTGAACACATCGCCAGTACGCGGCAGGGGCCATCGCCGACAGCGAGGTATGCATGGCCCATGCTGCTGTCAAGGTAGACCGAATCTCCGCTCCCTAACTGGACAGGCGCGTATAGGCTGGTGTGGATCTCGACCGTGCCTTCCAGTACGAAGATGAATTCTTCGCCGGTGTGGCGGACGAGATCGCCAAATTCCTCTAGCGAGCGGGCCCGTAGTTCCACCACGATCGGGATCATTTTCTTATTGAGCAGGTCCGCCGCAGGATAGAGATGGGCGTACGTCTTCGACTCGATGGAGCGGCCTTCACCAGCCCGCGTAATGCTGCGTCGGCCTTGGGTGCTGGTGGGCTCGGAGGCATCCGCAAAGCCACTGAAAAAAAGGGAAATATCGACGCCCAGTCCCGCGCTTAGGCGCGTGAGCTTGTCATACGTCAGCGAGACGCGGTCATTTTCAATCTTCGACAACGTCGAGACGGGGAAGCCCGTGCGACGGCTGACTTCGGCCAGCGTCCAGTCCCGTCGCGTGCGCACGGTCCGTAAAACGGCCCCTGGGCGAGCAGGGGATTGCGTGGGGGGCATTGGGCGTTCTCCTCGAGACCGATCCGGACTCTAAGCCCTCGGTGGCGTGAGAACAACCGTGATGGGACTGGGTTTTCTAAATTGGAAAACTTTTGTTGCAACGGAATATCGGCGGGGCATAGAGTTGGCTGCAGGGAGCCCGGCGTCCGAGTGGGAAAGCCGGGTGATGACATTAGAAAACAGGGGTGCTCTCATGCGTTCGAAGGCGTTGCGTCTTGCTATGTTGTCGGCGGGTTTCGGGCTCGCGTTACCGTCGATCGGTGCCGAAAGCGGCGCGTCACTGGCCTCGTTAGAGGACGTCGTCGTGACGGCGACCAAGCGCGAGGAAAAGCTCAAGGACGTGGCGATGAGCATCACGGCCGTGACGGGTGACGATCTGTCACGCCGTATGGATAATGGCTTAGCGGATCTGTCGACCCAGATCCCGGGCCTGTCGACGCAGTCCAGTGATGCGGGCTCGACCCGCATCATTCTGCGCGGTCAAAACGTGGGCAGTGTGGGCGCCACGGTTGCCACCACAATTGACGATATCCCGATGTTCATGTCCGGCGCTCAGTCCGATGGCGCGCAGTTCGGTAGCAATATCGACACGTTTGATCTTGCGCGAGTGGAGGTTCTGCGTGGCCCGCAAGGCACCTTGTATGGCGCAGCGGCCGAAGGTGGCCTCATCAAGTACGTGACCCAAAAGCCAGTCCTCGGCAAATTTGAGGGCGAAGTGCTCGCCGGCTATGTCAGCACCAAGGGTGGCACCGCCAATGGAACGATCAAGGGGGTTGTGAATATTCCCCTTGGCGACATTGCTGCGTTGCGAGTGAGCGCGGTCTCCGACAATCAACCTGGTTGGATCGACAACGAATTGACCGGTGAGAAAGCGGCCAATAGCGCCAAGCGGGAGTCGTATCGAGCGTCCTTGTTGGTGAAGCCGACGGATGCGTTATCGCTGCGCGCGACTTTCATGAATCAAGATATCAAGGCAAATGCGACGAATTCGGTCGAGGTGGTGGGTGCGGCGCTCACGCCAGCATCGCCGCCGGTGAATCAGTTTGATCCAGTGCACGGATTCCAATTCGGCACGCTCTGGCCGCAGACGCTGGAGTATAAAGTCCAGTATTCCGCTCTGAGTGTCGACTATGACCTCGGGCCGGCGATGCTCACGTCGGCTACCAGCAAGGGCAAGATTACCAACGCATTCCAACAGGATATCTCCAGCGCCAATCTTGCGCCGGGGCTTTCGTATGGTGATTTCTTCGGTGCCTATGTCTACGGCGTGCCGACTGTGATGGCCGGTCGGCAAGTCGACTTTGTTGAGAAGTTCAATCAAGAACTCCGGCTGTCTTCGAAAGCGGGGAGTACGCTCTTCGGACACGGTTTCGATTGGCAGGTCGGCGCGTTCTACACCCACGAGAAGACGGGCCTTGTGCAGCCCTTTGATGCGCGAAGTGCAGCCGACATCAACGTTATTCTCTCGCCCCCGGTCGGTGGCGCGAATATTCCGGCCGACTATAAGGAAACGTCATTCTTCGTGGATGCGACCTATCACTTCACATCGCGCTTTGATGTGGAGTTGGGTGGCCGTACGACGCACGTCAAGCAGAATTCACAGGTGATCCTGAGTTGCTGCGTCATCTTTGGACCGTCTTATACCTACGATCCGATCTATACCACGGAATCGAGTCAGACATGGTCCGTCGCGCCGCGCTTCCATCTGACGGACGACACGCTCCTCTATGCCCGTGTGGCCACAGGCTTTCGTCCGGGCGGTCCCAACCTGCCGACACCGACGCTGCCCAATCCGCCAAACTTTCTATCGGATTCGACGCGCAACTATGAGGTTGGCTTGCGCAGCGAATTTTTCGCGAAGCAACTGTCGATCGACGTGGCGGTATTCAATGTCGACTGGAAAGACATCCAGATTCTCGGCATCGTGAATACGCCGAGCGGTCCCGTGGGCATCAACGGCAATTCCGGTGCTGCCCGTAGCCGCGGTTTGGAGTGGAATCTTGCTTGGCGTGCTGCACCTGGTGTGACGCTGTCTTGGCTGGGTGCCTACACAGATGCAAAGCTGACCGCTGATGCACCTGGACTGGGTGCTCACAGCGGTGACGAACTGCCGTATGTGCCGGATATCCAGACGACCTTCAATATCGACATGCGTCATGCGATCGCCGACGGGGGTGAGGTGTTCGGTGGTGCGTCTTGGAGTTATACCGGCACGCGTTACACCGGCTTCTCTCCGTCGGTGAGCGTTGTGGAGCCCCATGTGGCGCTGCCGAGTTATTCCGCGCTCAACGCCCAAGTGGGAGTTGATTTCGGTCACTGGTCGGTGGAACTTTTTGCACACAATCTCACGAACGAACTCGGCATCGCGGATTACGCGAACTCCGGCGGCGTGAGTCAGCGTGGATCGGCTGCCTTCATTCAGCCACGCACGTTGGGCTTCCAGGTCGGCGTGAAGTTCTGATGATCCTGCGGGGGCGTGTTGCGGTTGCTGCCCGCCCCCCGCATTTAACGGGTTGACGCTTGAAAGAGTACAGCATGAGTTTGAGTGCGAAGTTGTTTGGAACGCCGTTTGTTGTCTTTATGGGCGACATCAGCAATCCGGTTTACGGCAAGACGGGTCTCGGTCTCGTGCAGTGGCGGCCGGATGATTGCCTGGGTCAGATTCGGTTGGCAGGTTGCAGTGTCGATGCGGGTGTGTTGGATCTCGATGTGGCCTCGGCGCATGCGCGCGGCGCGCGCTCGCTCATCGTCGGTTCGGCTGCCGTGGGCGGCCGAATGCCGGATCATTGGGTTGCATCGCTCTGCGACGCCGCGAGGCGTGGGATCGACATTGTGGCTGGTTTGCACATTCCGCTGTCTTCGCTCGAAGGCTTGGCCGATGCGGCGCAAGCGGGTGGTGCAAAGTTAGTGGACGTTCGAGTGCCGCCGGCAGGGATACCCGTGGGTACAGGCCGCAAGCGCACGGGGCGACGCGTCCTGATGGTTGGCACCGACTGCGCGACCGGTAAGAAATACACTGCGCTGGCGTTGGCTCGGGACCTCAAGGCAGCAGGCGTTGATGCGGATTTTCGCGCGACCGGACAGACTGGCATCATGATTGCCGGTGCCGGGATGCCGATTGATGCGGTCGTTGCCGACTTTTTGACCGGTGCGGCTGAAGTGTTATCACCCGACCATTCGGAAGGTCATTGGGATGTGATCGAAGGGCAGGGCAGTCTCTTTCACCCGGGCTATCTACAAGTTACGGTGGGCCTGCTCGTTGGATCGCAGCCAGATGCCTTCGTGGTCTGTCATGACCCCCTGCGGTCGCACATATCAGGATGGCCCGACTACGCGCTGCCCTCGTTGTCAGATGTGATGGCCAGAACCATCGAACTGGGCCGGTTGACCAACCCGGCGATTCGGTGTGTGGGCATTTCGTTGAATACCTCCAAAGTGCCGCCGGGTGAGCGTGAGGCCTTAATCGCCAAGTTCACAGCCGAGACCGGGTTGCCGTGCGTGGATCCGATTCGCGACGGCACGCAGGCGATCATTGATCGCCTGCAGGCGGAGTTTCCGGCGTGAAGTTGTCGGCGCATGTGGAGAGTTGGCCGACGGCACGACCGTTCCGGATTGCCGGACGTGAATGGCTGAACTTCGATTCGGTCGTGGTCGAGCTTGAGCAAGACGGCATCGTCGGTCGGGGCGAAGGCCTCGGCGTGTTCTATCTCGGTGATAACGTTCCGGACATGCTCGCTGCCATCGAGGCGGTTTCGCCGATGATTGAGGCGGGCGTGGATCGGGCGAGTCTCGAGGCTTTGCTGCCGGCAGGTGGCGCACGCAATGTGCTTGATCTTGCGCTATGGGATCTGGAAGCGAAGACCAGCGGTCGCAGTATCTGGTCGCTGACCGGTATTGCGCCCAAGCCCTTGCAGACGGTGTATACGATCAGCCTAGATCCGGAGCCCGCCGATATGGCGGCGCATGCGGCATCGGCTGCATCGCACGGCCTTCTAAAGGTGAAGCTCGGCGCTGATCGCCCCCTCGAGCGTATTGAAGCCATACGCCAAGCTCGCCCGGACGTGCGGCTCGTGGTGGATGCCAATCAGGCTTGGAGCTTTGAGCAATTGCAGGCGGTTGCCCCTGGGTTCGCGGATCTCGGCGTGGAGATGATCGAGCAGCCCCTCGCGCGGGGTGCTGATGCCTGCTTAAGCGGCTATCGCTCACCCGTGCCGCTGGGTGCCGATGAATCCTGCCTGCATCTGGGGGAACTCGACGCCGCCGCCACGCGCTACCAAATGATTAATATCAAATTGGATAAAACCGGCGGCTTGACCCATGCCCTGAAATTGGCGCACGCCGCGCGTGAGCGTGGTTTGGGGCTCATGGTCGGCTGCATGGGCGGATCGTCCTTATCGATTGCACCAGCCTTTGTGCTCGGTTGCTTGGTTGACCTCGTGGACATTGATGGGCCATTGCTGCTGCGGCGCGATCGCTTGCCGGGTATGCACTATGAGCGAGGTTGGGTAACACCGCCGGCGGCGGCGGTCTGGGGATAAATCACGCCTGCAGGCGACCGGTAACGGGGGTCATGCGGGCGCGCACAGGGGGGGGTTAGATCGATGATACGTTCACTACTTCGTGTCGTCACGGCGAGCATTGCCGTGTTGTCTGCTTCACTGAGTTGGGCGGCTGATCCGGCCCCGGCGCCGAGCGTGCCCACGACGTTGCCGCAATTGCAGGCGCGACTCGCCGACATCCTCAAGGAGGCGCACGTGCCCGGTGTGTCCGTCGCCATTGTCCGCGCAGACGGACCGGAATGGATGGGAGGGGTGGGCAAAGCGGATGTTGCCACCGGGCGGGATGTGACCGGTGAGACCCTGTTCCGAATTGGCTCGACATCCAAGGCTTTCGTGTCGCTTTCACTGTTGCAGTTGGTGGAGGCAGGTAAGGTCAATCTCAATGACCCAGTGAGCCGCTATCTCGGCGATCAGTGGTTCCAGAATCCGTGGGAAGCGACGGATCCGACGCGCGTGGTTGACTTGCTCGAACACACGACCGGTTGGGACGATATGCACTTCCGGGAGTACGCGAAGCAAGCGCCGGGCATGTCGTTGGAGGAGGGTCTTAACTATGACCATACCTCGCGCGTCGCCCGCTGGCGCCCGGGTACGCGCATGGCGTACTGCAATTCAGGGCTCGCCGTTGCCGCGTTAATCGTCGAAAAAGTCAGCGGCCAACGCCTTGAGGACTACGTCCGCGAGCATCTGTTTGCCCCCATTGGCATGAACACGGCCACTTATTTCGAGCCTGACGCAGCGTTGCCAGTGACAACGCTGTATCAGGAGGACGGCAAGACGGCGTTCGCGTACTGGCACATCCTGTTGCGCCCAGCCGGTTCGATCAATGCGTCGGCACGCGACATGGCGGCATACCTTTCGTTTTATCTGCATCGCGGCGACGTCGGCGGCCACCCGGTGGTCTCCACGGGAGCCCTCGATCGTATGGAAGTCCCCACGCGGACGTGGGCAGCGCAGGATGGCCTGACGTTGGGGTATGGACTGAGCAACTATGGCTCGGTCGAAGACGGCTTTGTCTTTCACGGTCACGATGGGGGCGTGAACGGTGGCCTCACGCAGATCGCTTACCTCAAGGATGCGGGCGTCGGTTATTTCTTCAGCATCAATGCGGGTAATGGTGCCGCTTTTAAGCAGATCAGCGCCGCCATCCGCGGCTATGTCACCCATGGTCTGCATAAGCCGACGGTCCCGGCGCCAGCCGTGATGCCGTCGTTCGCATCGGACTATGCGGGCTGGTATCGACCGGATTCGCCGCGTTCTCAGAACACGTATTTCGTTGAGCGATTGCTCGGGTTGACCCGCGTCAGTGTGTCGCAGGACGCACTGACCCTGGCCGGTCTCACGGGCCCGCAACTTCATTACGTGCCGGTGGAAGGTCGTACCTTCCGTCGTCATGATGCCGATGCAGAAGAGCCCGTGGCGAGCCTTGCGCTCGTGACACCCAATGGGGAGGGCCGTTTCATCGCCTCGGGTCTGGGCGGAACGCTTAAGCAGGTCTCCGTCTGGCAGGTCGTCGCGAGTGTAGGTGGCCTCGGGTGGTTCGCGTTCTCTACGGTCTCGACCCTTCTGTATGGTTTGGGCTGTCTCGCCGGTGGCCTCTTTGGTCGCCGTCGTCCGCAGGATCGGACCATGCGCCTGTGGCTGTTGGGCGCTGCCGTCAGTTTTACGGGCGCCGTGGTGATCTTGATCACGGGCGCCGCTGACCTGCTGACGCACTTCGGTGAGCGTAGCGCTTGGTCGATGGCCCTGTGTGCGTTGACGCTCATCTATGCCGTCGCAACAGCGGGGGCCGTTTGGGAGGCCTTTGGCGGGAATCACCCGAGGGCTCGTGGTGGGGTGCATGCGTATGCGCGCGTCGCGTCCATTGGATTTCTGATCGCGCTGGTCTATCTCGCCGCCTACGGCGTCATTGGTATCCGCACGTGGGGTTGAGCGTCGTCGCAGGCGGGGAGTCGCTCGCTGGGGGAGGTCGGCGATGAGCGTGTCCGTGCAGGGTCGGGATTGGTTTCGACGTTTTGTGCTGCCGGGTTTCGCGCTCAAGGCGGTCATCATCGGCGGCGGGTATGCGACGGGTCGCGAACTGGCTGAGTTCTTCGGCCCGAGCGGTGCTTGGGGCGGACTACTTGGCATGGTGCTCGCGGCGGCCTTGTGGAGTGTGGCGGCCGCGATCACGTTCGCCTTCGCCCGTGCCACCCACAGCCTCGACTACCGGAGCTTTTTCAGGCAACTGCTCGGCCGCTACTGGTTCGCCTACGAGATCGCCTTCGTCCTGCTACTGGTCATCATGCTGGCGGTGTTCGGTGCGGCAGCCGGTGCTGTTGGGCATGCACTCATCGGTCTGCCTGAGATCGTCGGCACCGTGGCGCTCGTTGGCCTCATCGCACTCTTCGCGGCATGTGGGACCGGCTCGGTGGAGGCGCTGTTCGAGTATGTGTCATTCTTGCTCTACGGCGTCTATGCGCTCTTCTTGATGCTTGCCGTATTGGGTTTCGGCGATCGAATTGCCCACGCTTTTGCCGATCATGGTGTAGGTGACGGTTGGGTCAGCGGCGGACTCACGTATGCTGGCTACAACATTTCAGGTGCGATCTCGATCCTGCCGGTCTTGCGCCACTTGCGCTCGCGGCGCGATGCGATCATTGCCGGCGTCATCGCCGGTCCTTTGGCGATGTTGCCGGCGGTGGTTTTCTTTGTCTGCATGATGGCCTGGCCGGATGCGCTGTCTTCAGCGTTGCCCTCCGATGTGCTGCTCGGTCATCTCGGGGCACCGTGGCTGCGCTGGCTCTATCAGTTGATGATCTTCGCAGCGCTGCTTGAGAGCGGCACGGGGGCTGTGCATGCGTTCAATGAACGGATTGCCGCGACACTTCAAGACGGGGCGCAGCGGTTTTCCCGTGGCCCACGTCTCCTAGTGTCGTTGACGATTTTGGGGGCCGCGGTCTTTTTGGCGGAACGGATCGGTCTCGTGGGACTGATTGCCAGCGGCTACCGTTTCTTAGCGTATGCGTTCTGGTTGGTCTACGTCCTGCCGCTGTTCACCGTGGGTGTTGCCTACTTATGGCGCACCCGCGCTGTCGCTGAGTGACGAGGGGAGTACACTCCGCCTCCCAGTGACGGCCCCCTGGCCCGATGTGAGAGGATGGTATGACGACGACAACTCGATGGTCGCGCATCCGGCGCTTTGGCAAGACGCTCGTCAGAGCCGTGCTGGTGCTGCTGGTGGTCGGCGCGATTCTGGGCAGTGCCTTTGAGTATCGGGCGCGCCGACACGTGCATCTTGCCTACCCACCGCGCGGCCAACTGGTTGATATTGGTGGCCGACGCCTGCACCTGGATTGTCGCGGCGAGGGCTCGCCGACGGTGATCTTGGAGTCCGGTCTGGATACCGCCGGGTCGCTGTCGTGGGATCGTGTGCACGATCCCATCGCGAAGATCACGCGGACCTGTGCATACGATCGGGCGGGCGTGATGTGGAGCGATGCCAAGTCAGGCGCGCAGGATGCCGATGCGGTGGCTGACGATCTGCACGCGATGCTGAACGCTGCGGGCATTACCGGTCCGCTGGTCCTTGTCTGCCATTCGCTGGGCGGTCCGTATCTCATGGATTACACCCGTCGTTACGGTGACAACGTCAAGGGACTCGTGTTTGTCGATTGCTCGCATGCCGATCAGATGGAGCGCTTGACGAAGTTCCCGAAGGCCGATGATGTGCCCTTCGCCTACCGCGCAATGAATGCGTTGGCGTTTACGGGTATCGCGCGATTGCTGCCGCCGAGTACGCCGGAGCACATGGCCGATCGCGACGCTCAGATGGCGATTGCGTATCTACCGGAGACGATGGGGGGTAGCCTTAAGGAAATGCGGGCGATCCGAGCGACTTTGCGGGAAGCGGGGGAGTTGCGCGATCTGGGCGATCGCCCGCTCGTCGTTCTGACGGCGATGAAGCCGTATCCGGCGCCGTTACTGGCCTCCATTGGGTTGAGCCCGGAGGACGGACTTGCGATGCAGCAGGAATGGGAAAAACTGGGTGTTGATGAGGCCTCTTGGTCGCGCCACAGCCGCCATGAAAGCATCGCCGACTCACAGCACTACATCCAGTTGCAGCGTCCGGATCGGGTCATAGTGGCGGTTCAGGAAGTGGTGAACGCAGTGCGCGGCGGTGGCGCCGCCATGGGCACGCATTAAGGTGATCGCGCCGGCGTTGTGCCGGCCGGTGTGCGCGCCTGTCAGGAACGATCGAGAATGAGAGGACCGGGTCGACGATAGTCGACCCGGTCTATTCGAACGCGCGCTTGACCGCGCGCCCTAATGCCCGTCAGTGGCTGGCGATCCAGGCATCCATGGCCGGTATCAACCGCGAGCGCTGATCCAGACGAATCTCGAGGCTCAAGGCCGCCTTATCGGCATCCCGATGTTCGCGACCTGCGAGTTCGGTCTCCGCAAAGGTCCGCACGCGCGCTGGCATCGCCGGATTCACGGAGGCGTGAACCAGTGAGGGGACATAGCGGCTCCAGGCCGGTGCATCCACTTTCCCCCGAACGTCATCGAGGTGCGCGAGGGCAAAATCAAACGTTTCATCCGGGTAGTTTGCGGCTACCTGACGAATCATTTGCGGTGAGACGGTCTTGGGCGGTTCGTCGCTGAGCGCGAGCGCGAGGGCGCGCAGGGCCAACGCCTTGTCGTGCACGGAGCAGAGCACCGTGTAGAGGTGGGAGCGCATCGCCGGGGACCTTTCAGCAGCAGCGCTGCGATGCAGGGCCTCGAACGTGGCCTCATCGGCACCAAGGGCGACCATGTAGTCGATGGCTCGGCGCAGCGAGCCGGGCACGAGAGTGGGATCCTTGTCGGCGCCCTCAAAACGGCGACGTGCTTCGGCCAACGTCTCGCCATCACCGACGGTGGCGAGCGCCACCAAGACCTCTTCCCGCAGGCTTGCCGTCTGTAAGGTCTCATCCGCTCGCGGAGTCCAACCGAGACGTGCCTTGAGCGGCGTCAGCACAGTCCGGATGCGTGCGTGCAGGGCCTCTCGGCCCGAATCGGATACTGCATACAGAGCGTCCAATGACTCGAGAACGCTGACCATGCCTTGCCACAGGGGTGCCGGCGCATCGACGGGCGTTGCGAAGACCAGACGCAGGACGTCACCGGCCGGTGCTGCGCCGCTGCGCGCCAACGCGAGGCGATCGTAGGTGATCGCCAGGCGATCACTGACGCTGAGTTGGTCAAAGTGACTGACCAGCGCATCGAAACTCGCCGCATCATAGTCGACGCGGTAGTAGCCGCCGGCGCCGACATTGATGAGGACACCCTCGCAACCAGGCACACGGACGTCGTGCGCATGGCCGTCCAGAACGACACGCTCAGCGCTGCCCTTGAGCGCGCGGTAGGTCACCGGGATCGGCCATTGGCCTTTAGAACGCGTATTCGGACCGATGCGAAACTCATCGGGTGTGAGGGTAAGGTGCGTCTCCTGACCATCACAGGCGCTTTGGACATGCACGAGGGGTACGCCCGGTGCGTTGACGAAAGCGTGTGCAATGTCGTTGATAGGCGTGCTCGATACTTCGCTCACCGCGGTCCACAGGTCGTCCGAGGTCGTATTGCTGTACGCGTGACGCTTGATGTAGCGACGCACACCCGCCTGCCAGACATCAGCACCCACATAGGACTCCAGCATGCGCAGAACAGCGTTGCCTTTTTCATAGGTGATGGAGTCGAAGGCTTCATCGACATCCCGCGCACTGGAAAGATGCTGCACGATGGGATGGGTGGTGGCGAGCGCATCGATGGCCATGGCACCTTCACGACTGCGCACGGCAGACGCAGCCGTTTCCCACTCAGGGTGCAGTCGCTCGGTCGCGCGCCCGGCCATCCAGGATGCGAAGCCTTCGTTCAGCCACAGGTCATCCCACCAGACCATCGTCACGAGATCACCAAACCATTGGTGCGCAATCTCATGGGCAGCGATCTCGAAGATTCCCTGACGGTCATTCGGGGTGGCCAGCGCCGGATCGACGAGCAACGCGTGCTCGAAGGTGAAAATGGCGCCCCAGTTTTCCATCGCGCCGAAGAATTGGCTCTGCCCGGGCGCAGCGACGTTGTCGAGTTTGGGCAGCGGGAACGGCTTGTCGAACCAGCGCTCGTAATCGTTGATGACTTCCCGAGAACTGTCCAGTGCGAACTGGCCCTGACTGATCACGCCGCGGCGAGTAACGATGCCGGCTTCCAGTCGGCCGGCGCTGACGGGGACAGTCGCGCGTTCGAAGTCGCCAATGCCGAGAAACAAAAGGTAGCTCGACATGGGCGGCGTTGCCGGGAAGTGCCAACGCACACGGCCGTCGGCTTCCGTGTGCTGGGAGGCCACGGGCAGATTGGAAACGGCCATCCGTCCGGCCGGAATGCGCACGTCCAGCGTGATGGGTGCGCGGAACGCCGGCTCGTCAAAGCACGGTAAGAAGCGTCGCGCATCGTGGCTTTCAAACTGTGTGTACAGCGCCCGTTCCGGTTGACCGTCCGCTGTTGTGTAGTCCAGCGCGAAGAAACCCGCTGCCTGCGTGCCGATGACGCCGTCGTAGGCGATTGACAGCTGATGGTGACCGCGCGCGATCGCCGTCGGCGCCGTGAATGTGACCGTTTCGAGGGCTGCATCGACCTGTGCGGTTAAGGAAGTGGCGCGGCCTTTGCCGGCACGAACGCTCGCTTTATGGATGTGCAGACCATTGGCGTGCAACGTGATCGTGCGCGTGGCTTCGAGTACATCCAGTTCAATGTCCACCTGGCCATCGAAGCGCAAGGCGGCGGCATCGGGTGTGACCTCGATGTGGTAGGCAAGCGGGCGCGCCGTTCTGGGTAATTCACTGGTGACGGGCGCGGGGCTGGCAGCGGCGCAAGCAACTGCGAGGGTCAACGAAGCAACGACGGTCAGGATGCGCATGGGGTAACTCGAGGCGCCGCAAAAGGCGGCGCCCAAGACTAACCGAGTGAACCAACCTTTGGGGCGTCCTTGGCTACATCGCAGAGGGAAGAAAATCAGGGGCGTCGCGTCGGGAGACCGATCTTCCGGTCCATGGAAACAGGGGGGGAGGGGGGGAGTTCCAAGCCGACGTCTGCGACGCCCCTGTGGATAGATTAGACCACAGGTTTTGAAAGGATACAAGTTTCGTACAGTCAACTTGCCCTATACAGGGGGGTCAAAGGCTGTACAAAGGTCGTTTTTTGCCTGTACAAAGCCAATAAGTGCAAAAGTGTACAGTCTCTGTCCGTAACCGAACTGACATATCAGCGCCGGCTGCCTTCAATCGAGGGTCCGACGATAGGTTTTCAGGCCGATCAGCAGAACGACGGCCATGAAGGCGAACAGCGGCCAAATATGCGGCCACAAGAGGGCTGGCCCTGCGCCCTTCAGCAGGATGCCGCGCACGAGCACCAGGAAATGAGTCAGCGGCAGCAGGCTGCCCACGTCCTGTGCCCATTCGGGCATACCCCGAAATGGGAAGACAAATCCCGATAGCAGGATGGATGGCAAGAAATAGAAGAACGTGATCTGCATGGCCTGCAATTGATTGCGTGCCACGGAACTGATCGTCATTCCCAGTGACAGCGTCGTTGCGATAAAGAGCAACACGACACCGTAGAGCAGTAAGAGACTGCCGACGATCGGTACTTCAAATGCGTAGCGTGCCGCGAGCAGGATGAGTGTGACCTGCACGAGACCGATACCAATATACGGCACAATCTTGCCGGTCATCACCTCAAACGGTGTGGCCGGTGTGGACAGTAAATTTTCAAACGTTCCTCGCTCTCGCTCCCGCGTCATGGCAAGCCCGGTCATCAGTGCCATGGTCATGGTGAGGATCACGCCCAAGAGACCCGGTACGATGTTGTAGGCGGAGATGATCTCTGGGTTGTAGTGGCGCAGCACCCGGACATCAAACGGGGGTGGTGTGCCATCGGGCGTACTCGCGGGCATATCGCGCAGAAGACTGCTGCTGCTGCGCAGTCCACTTTGTACAGCGAGCGCACTGCCCACCGTCATCGGATCCGTTGCATCCGCTTCAAGAATAATGGTGGGGCGCAGGCCACGCACGAGATCCCGATGAAAATTGATCGGTAGGGTGACCACAAACTGCACGTCGCCCCGATCGAGCAACGCTTCCGCCTCCCGCTCATCGACGGTTCCCTTGATGTCGAAGTATCCAGACACTCTCAGCGCTTCGACGTAGGCACGGGCCGCAGGTCCCGGATCCGACATCACCACCACGGTCGGTAGATGTTTGGGTTCCGAGTTGATGGCATACCCAAATAAGAAGACCTCGGCCAACGGAATGAGGATGATCATCCCGAGGGTCAAGCGATCGCGCTGCAGTTGAATCAGCTCTTTGTAGGCGATGCCGACGAAACGGTGCAGCGAGAAGCTCATGTGGGCGGCCGCTGTGCGTGCCGGCGCATCAGGTACACGAACGCATCCTCCAACGAGGGTTCGGCGAGGCGAGCGTCCAATCCCAGCGCCCGCGCTTGGCTCGGCACGTGAGTGGCTAAACAGCCAGCGTCGCGACCGGTGACATGGAGCGCATTGCCAAAGCTGGCCAGTTCAGTGACGCCAGGCGTCTGCGCAAAGGCGGCCCGATGGACGGCCGTCGCGCCTTGAATCACCCAAGTGGTGACACCCGCGGTCTGAATAATGTCGTCAGCGCTGCCGTGAACGATTAAGTGTCCGTCGGCGAGATAGGCGAGCCGGTGGCAACGCTCGGCTTCATCCATGTAGTGCGTCGAGACGAGCACCGTCACACCCTCAGTGGACAAGCGGTGCAGTTCTTCCCAGAACTCGCGCCGCGCCGTCGGGTCGACACCGGCGGTCGGCTCGTCGAGCAGCAACAGCTGTGGCCGATGCAGTAAGCAAGCCGCGAGGGCGAGGCGCTGTTTCCAGCCGCCGGACAGGGTTGCTGCCAGATGCTCGGCGCGGTCAGCCAGCCCATAGGACCGGAGCGTGTTCGTCACCGCATCACGGCGTTGGCGCACACCGTAGAGTCGTCCCACGAAGTCCAAGTTCTCGCGGACCGTCAAATCATCCCAGAGCGAGAAACGCTGGGTCATGTAACCGACCTTGCGCTTGATTTGCCGCGCCTCTCGCACGAGGTCATGGCCTAGACAGGACCCGCTGCCACCATCGGGCGTCAGCAAGCCGCACAGCATCCGTATGAAGGTGGTCTTGCCGCTGCCATTCGGTCCGAGAAAGCCGTAAATCTCACCGTGATGGATGGTCAGATCAATCGCATTGACGGCCGCCTTGCCGGAGAAATGCTTGCTGAGCCCCGATACGGTGATGGCCGGCGCGGTGACCATTACGGTGCGAGGCTGACGTCAAGGGGAATACCGGGATGCAGGAGACTTGCATCGGCCGGCGTCGGTGCTGCTTCGATTCGAAAGATCAGCCGCGCGCGCGTCTCCCGGCTGTAGATGACTGGTGGTGTGTACTCCGCTTGTGGCGCGATGTAATCGACGGTGCCCTGGATGAGACGTGAGCAGCCATCGCAATGGGCGAGCACGCGACGGCCCACTTGGATGCGCGATAGGTCCGCCTGAGGAATGAAAAAGCGAATGCGGCGCTGTCCATCTGGCAGCACGCTGGCGACCGGCGCGCCTGTGGGCACCCACTCACCGGGCCGGTAGTAGGTATCCGCAATCTCGCCATCTGTCGGGGCGTTGACCTGTTTGCGTTCAACCGACCAATGCTTTTGAGCGGCGTCCGCTTGAGCGGCGGCCAGATCCGAGCGCGCGGCTTTCACCTCTGCGAGACGGCCGAGGGTCTCGCGTGCAGTCGCGAGGCTTTCCCGTGCGGCGAGGAGGCTCGCAGCGGCGGCATCGCGGTGCGTGCGGGCTGTGTCGAGTGCCTGCAGCGCGATCAGATGTCGCTCCGCAAGTGCCGCCGTCCGGGCGTAGTCGGCCTCCGCCAATTCACGATTGGCGCTGGCGGCGGAGGCATTGGCCTCGAGCGCAGCAATCTCGCTTTGACGACGCGGGCTTGCGAGGTTCTCGACGCGCGATGCGGCGGCGTCTACGCGCGCATCTGCGCTATCGGCGGCCTGACGGTCCGGATCGGTACTCAGCGTGAAAACAAGGGTGCCAGCGCTCACCTTCGCGCCACGTGGTGTGTCCAGGGTGGCGAGGTACCCTGCCGACGGGGCGGCGAGCGCGACGAATTCACCTTCCGCATAGCCCTGCCAAGTGGCGTTTGGTGCGGGCGCGCAGGCTGCTAAAAGGGCCAGAATGAGCGCGAGGCCAAGATAGGGGGAGCGCATGATTCACCTCGAAGGCCACCGTAGCAAGGTCTCCGAGTCGTTCCATGAGGAACATCCGCAGTCGTCGGATCAGCGGATGTGCGTGACGCCGAGCCGCAGAGTCCGCGGCAACCCCGGGTGGATGACCGGTCCCACCGATGCGGCCGTCTCCCCCGGGTGCCGATAGGCGTAGTAGTAGGTGATGTCATTCCACGCACGGTTGGTGAGGTTGAAGACATCAAGATGGACGGCCCAATGTTCGTCTTTCCAGCCGACCTGAGCGTCGAGCGTCGTGTAGGCCGCCGACTGTACGGACCCGTCTTCGACCAACGGCGCGCGGCCGAAATGGCGCAGACGCAGGCTGCTCTCCCATCGGCGATTCCTATATTGCAGCCCGCCGTCAATAATCATTAACGGCGCGTTCGGAATCTCGCGACCGGTGAGCGCTGGACGTTGCGCACAGGGATACTGCGCCGCCGCATCGCCACAACCCAGATCATCCGCCGGCGCCGGTTTATCGAACAGGCCGTGCGAGTAGGCACCATTCAGATCCCACTGCCAGTGCGCATTGAGGCGATAGCGCTGGGACCACTCAATGCCTCGGCGTGTGGTTGCGCCGGAGGGTTCTGTGACGCCGGCATCGCCGCTAAACACTAATTCCGATGCCAGTTTGAGTTGGTAGGCATCCAGCGCGAAGTGCCAAGCGCCACGATCGAGCACGACACCCACTTCTGCGCTGTGTGCGCGAGTGAGGGGCGTGACGGGAAGCCCTGCTGCACCGGCAGGGTCACGAGTCACTCCGCGCGCATCATTCGAATGAAATCCGTCGGCTACATTCAAAAAGGCGCGCAGGCCCTGATGCGGGCCAACGACGAGTCCAAACTTTGGTGAGAAGAGGGATGCGCGTCGCTCACCGGTATTACAGCCGAGAGGATCAGTGGAGCGATCACACTGTCCAGCCGCATTCACCATCCGATCGGTAACCCGAAAATCGACAGCATCAGTGCGCACAGCTAAAGCCATGGTCACCAGTGGCAGTATCCGCGTCGTGTTCTCGACATACAGTGCGGTCGCACGCTCGAGAACTCGCGCATCCTGTTCGACCGACACGATCTGCCGCTCGTAAGTATGATCAATGCCGACATCACGAATATCGTCGATACGCGTGTCTGCACCGACTAGGATTGAGGAGGGGAGGCCCAAGAGCGTGTGCGTCTCCCGGCGAGACACGCGAAGTCCGTAGATGAGCCGATCGTCATGTTGGCGCATTTGGTCGCCGTAGATTGGATCGACCAAGTGGTCGGTGAAATTGGAGTAGAGATCGAGTTCGTAGCCGATGACGTACGCGCTCAAGTCCCACTCTCGACCGTTATGGTCGCGATGGTGCGTGAATGACAGGCTGCTTCGGCGGGTATTCCCGCCATCGGTGGGCGCGACCGATCCAAAGCGGTCGAGTGTTCCCGTCTCGATCAACGCTTGCGCCACTTGGTCTGTCGCGGTCCAACGGCCGTCGTAGTGCAGGGCGGTGAGCGTGGTGCGCTCGTCCTGAATGCCCATCGAGTACCGCAGCAGTGCGTTGACCCGGCGATAGTCATCGGGAACCACGAATGGACCATCATGGTGATACCCTTCGATCGCGGTCGCGAGCGCGCCCGAGCCGATCGCGTGCGTGTCGAGCCCGAGGAGTCTCCGAAACCCATACTCCCCGCCGGCGACACTGATCTTGTCCTCGAAACGGTCTGCAAGTGCCATGCGCACAGATCCTGCGGCAGAGAAATCGCCGGTGTCCGCGTAATACGGTCCTTTGCGGTAATGCAGATCACCGATCGTCTCGGGGATGAGGAAATTCAGGTCGGAATACCCTTGGCCATGCGCGTGACTGGGCAGATTGACGGGCATGCCGTCCACTTCTGTGGCGAGGTCGGTGCCGTGATCGAGGTTGAATGCCCGAAGAAAATACTGGTTGGCTTTGCCTTCGCCGGAGTGCTGGGTGACGATTAATCCGGGCACGGCTTCGAGTAGGGCGGCAGGCCGTACCAGTGGCAGAGCCGCAAGGTCGGTGGCTGAGATGTCTCCCGCAGACGCCGCTGGCATGTCGCTGACGCCATGCGCGACGACGAGGACGGAGTCGATGGCCGTGTCAGAGGGCACAGCGATGTCCGCAGCGTCCGCAAGATGGCCATAAAACCCGAGCACCAGCATCGACGCGAGGACGGTCGAGCAGCATCGTGGTGACGGTTGTAACGGCATGTGGGCAGAAATCCTGAGTCGACGGCGCAGCGTAGGAAGTTCAGCAAAAATATCTTACAAAACGCCGACCGGCTGATGACGGTTTTGGAATGCCCAACCTCGCCCCAGACGAGTGCCGCTCATCCGGATGTTGGCTGAAGAGTGGTTGTCGTGTGGGAGCTGTAGGTCGTGATCGCGTCGAGTTTCACGAGATGGAGGCGTCCATGCCGAACGCCCTTGAGGCCGATGACCTTGTGCGCCAGATCTTCGATCTGCCGGGTCAGGCCGCGCACGAGGCAGATTTCTAGACAGTGATCGTGGTTCAGATGCGTGTGGGTGGTCGCGACGATCAGGTCGTGATGATCGTGTTGCGCGTCCATGATGCGCTCGGCGACCGTGCGGTCATGGTGATCGTAGACGTACGTCAGTGATCCAACGCCCTCTTGCTGCGGCGCTTCGGCCGGCGCTTCGGCCTCCAATGCGGCGCGGACAAGGTCACGCACCGCCTCGCTACGGGAGATGTAACGACGCTTGACGAGCCAGACGTCGAACGCGCTGGCCAAGCCCGCCGGCAGTGAAATCGTGAATCGATCCATGAGCGGCATCTTACGGGCCGTCGCATGATGAAAATCTGACAGTCTCGAGAATTACTGAAGTCTATTCCGGTTGGCGCGTCGAGCCCGGGCGCCGTCACTAGATAGTCACTTAGACGCGGGAAGATGTCAGATCCGGGGCATGCCTTCCCCGCACGAGCCAGTCCACCGTGGGCACATCAACGATCGTCCGCCTTCCCATCTCGGCTGTGGTTGCCGTTGCCGTGCTCTCGGGCGCTGCGGGCCTCGGCTATGAAATGGTATGGACACGGCTCCTGGGCATGGCCCTTGGGACGGAATCCTATGCCGTGCTCGGCGTCATCGGCGGACTCTTTACCGGGTTGGCCTTGGGTGGCTGGTGGTTGAGCCGTTTGGTGGAACGATCGACCCGGCCGGGGCGTTTGTATGCGCTGTTGGAGATCGTCATTGCGGTGTGGGCCGGTGTCTGCACGCAACTACTGCCTTATCTCACGCGCCACTTGCCGGGCTGGTTGGCCATGTTGGACAGTAACGGCCAAGTGGTCTTGCTGACCTTTCTGTTGCCGACCCTCGTGCTCCTTCCGGCGACGGTTGCCATGGGCGGCACCTTGGCCGCCTTGACCCGATGGTACGAAGGCGGCCTACCCGCAGCGCGTGTGGTCGCCGGCGTCTACGCGGCCAATACGTTCGGAGCCGTGCTTGGAACGGTCGTCGCCGTCACCGTGCTGTTCCCACACCTCGGTCTGCAAGGAACGTTGGCGGCATTGGCGATGGGTAACGTGCTTGCAGCCGGCGTAGCCTGGCATTTTGACCGCGGTCCGGTGTCGCCACTCATGACCAAGGCAACGAGTCTGCCGCTGCATGGTCTGGACCGGCGCGGCTTGCTGGTCTTGTTTGCGACGGGGTTGAGCGGCGTTGGAATTGAAGTGCTCGTCATGCGCGCGGCGTCGCAGTTTCTCTCGGACACGATCTACACGTTCGCAGGCTTACTCGCCGCTTATCTGCTGGGATCGGCAATCGGCGGTGCCGTTCGCCAGCGCGTACGGGTGAATGCTGGCAGCACCTCCCTCGCATGCTTGCTATCACTGACGACCGTGACCGTGCTGACGACCCTCTTTGCCATCCCGGTCGTGGCGCGCTGGGTGACCGGTCACGGCTGGGTGGATCCGCTGACCGAGTTGGGGGTGGCGGGGCTGCTGTTCATTCCGTGTTCTCTGGCGATGGGCGCGCTTTACGCGGATCTTCTGGAGGCGTGGCGCGCGCGTGGCGGCGCGCTGGGTTGGGCCACCGGTGTCAACGCGGCCGGTGCTGCTCTTGCGCCACTGGTGGCCGCGATGGTGCTGATTCCGAGCCTCGGCACGATGCGCTCGCTCACGCTACTCGGCGCCGGTTACCTTGTGTGGTTGCCGTGGCATGGGCGTTCCGTGCGTTGGCTGATCCTGCCCTTGGCGTTCTGTGGGTGGGCCCTGCTGTCGCCGGTCGAGCTGCCGGTGGCGATCCCGTCGGGTGGGCGACAGGTGGCCAGTATCGAAGGCCCCATGGTGTCGGCCAGTGTGGTCGATGATGCGACTGGTGCACGCTACTTGGAGGTCAACGGCCACTTTCGGATGGGGGGCACCAGCTCTGAGCGCTCCGATTTCCGGCAAGCCTTGCTGCCGTTAGTGATGCATCCGCATCCGCAGACCGCACTCTATTTAGGGGTGGGAACGGGCACGACCCTGTCGGGCGCGTCCAGTTACCCGGACATCCAGGTCACCGGCGTGGAGATTTCCTCCGAAGTTGGGGAGCTGATTCGGTTCTTCGAGACCCCGGGACGCGCAAGCGTGGCGGCACGCGTCGAGATTGCCGATGCACGTCGCTATATAGCCGCGAATGCCGCTCGCTACGATGTGATCGTGGCCGATAATTTCCATCCCGCCCTCGAGGGGAGCGGCTCCCTGTACACGGCCGAACATTTCGCGGCCGTGCGGCAAAGGCTATTGCCGGGAGGCATTTTTTGCCAATGGTTGCCGCTATACCAACTCGATCCCCGCTCACTCAAAGATGTGATCCGGACGTTCCTGTCGGTCTATCCGCAGGCCTCGGCTTGGCTAGCGCATTTCAGTGTTCGCATGCCGATGCTGGCGCTTTGCGCGCGACCGGATGCACCGCTCGCGTTGGACCACATCAGCCAGGTGTTGCGTCATCCCCGCTTGCAGTCCGTATTACGGCCGCTCGAGTTGGATTCGCCCCTGTCGATCGGCGGGACCTATCTGGGCGATGCGACGGCGCTGGGGCGTTTTGCAGGGCCTGGGCCACTGAACACGGACGATCGCCCGATCATTGCGCTGAATGGACTCGCCAATGTGGCGGCTCTTGCGGTGCCGCCGCAAGAGAAACTGCTCACGTTGATACAGGAGCTGCATCCGAATTCCCGACAGCCGCTGTTGGTTGCGGGAGTTGAGCCGGCACAGCTAGCCGCCTATTGGCGTGCACGAGACCGTTTTCTGATGGCCGGCGCGGCGCTTGAGGGCGAGCCGCGCGGACGCGCTCTGATTGACGCCGCAGCACCCGGCTTATTGGCGGCCGTCCGTGAGAGCGAGGATTTCGATCCGGCGTATCGACCCTTGTTGGCAATGGCCGATGCACTCGCGCAGGACGATGAGCCGGCGGCGCGCGCGCTGCTCACGGCGTTGTTGGCGGCCACACCCGGTCGGCCGGAGGCGGCGGCTCGTTTGCAGGCACTCAACGCGAGACCCACGCGTCCTTAGGGCGAGAAGCGAATGCGGTAGCCCCAACAGTCCAGTTCATGGGGCATGGCGTTGAAGGCGACGGTGAGCCGGCGGCCACCTGGATTCACCGGGACTTCGTGGTAGAGATAACTCGGAAAGAGCACCAGATCGCCCGGGTTGGCTTCGGGTAGTAGATATTTACCCGCGTTGTAGGGACCCATTTGTGCCGTGCGCGTATGGTGCCGGAAACTGTAGTCAAAGCCGCCCGGTGGGCGGATAAAGACGGTCCGGCACCGCGGGTCGGAGTCGGTGAGGTAGAGGACCCCCGACACGAACGAGTTCGCGTGCGAATGCATGACCTGGTTGCCGCCGGCTTCCAGCACGTTCGTCCACATCTCCTTCACGGTCCATTCCAGACGTTCGCCGAACAGCAATACGCCGAAGTCGACAAGCTTGGGCGTGACCAGTGCCGTCAATCGGCTGAACAAGGGGTCTCCGCGCGGATCGGCCACGTCAGTGTGGAAGAGTGCAGCAGAGCGCAAGTTTTGCGCCGTTGTCGCCCCCTCGATCGCAGCCGTGAGGGCAGCGATGAGGTCTACAGGGACCAATCCAGCACTGCGCAGCAGCGGAATGGGAAATAGCGGCTCGACCGTGTCCACGATGGGGCGTCTCCGATCAGGGACTGCGAGTGTCGCTTGTCTACATGACAGTGCGGTTTACCGGCTGAGGGTGCGGCGTGATTTTTCCGCATCGAGTAACGCTTGTGCCGTCTCGACGATCTCTAAACACTCGTCGAATTCGGCACTGCCGGCTTCGCCCTGCGCGAGACGTAACTGGTGTTCGACCTCGAGACGCGTCGGATCCGTTGCCGACCAAAGTTCTAGTGCCGCTTGGACAGCGTCGACGGCGCGCCAACAGTCCGTCAGGGTGGGTTCGTCCGCGAGGCTGATAGGCGCGACCATCAGACTCCCGACGATCAGAACGCAGCGAAAGCGCATGGCTACGGGCCTCCGGTCTGACATCAAAAAACCCGTCGGCGCTTGCGCGCCGACGGGCAGTGGATAGGTCCTTGCGCAGTGGCTGGGGTGAACCCCTGCGCCCCATCCTCGATCGATCAATCTTCCAGTTCGCCGCCGAGCGAAGCCGCCAGTGCGCGGTTCGTCTCAACCAACAACGGCGATGAGCCAGCCGGACGGACGAAGATCGGGTTCGTGTAGAACCAGAGATTCGACCAAGCCTGTACGTCGTAGGTGACCTTCTTGGCGCCGCCGGACACCGCGAGGTGCGCCGGGCAGGCCGCGTCGGTGCACGAGACCAAAGCGTTGTTGAGGTCGAGCAGAGGGTTGCCCGACGCATCCGACACGTTCGGCGTACCGTTCGGGATGTTCGTGCCACGGGCGCGAACGTAGAACGGCTGACTGCCCATCGTGTAGGTGCGCTTGAAGGTCACCCGATACGCGCCATTACCCAAGTCCTTCTTGGTCATGGTGTTGGTCGGAACCTGGGCGACCGACATGTTCGCGTTGTACACCAACGCCGCCCCCGCCACGCCGCCAACCGGCGCAGTGCCGTTGACGTCGGTGCCGTAGTGCGTATCCGTCGGCGCCAAGACGCCGGTGATGGCGCCGGAGATCAGATCCACGTGATCCAGATCCGGAGCGTTCAGCGGTTGCGACAGGCTCAGCTGTGCCAACAGCGGGTTGGCGAAGCTGTACGGGCTGTTGTTGTGCTTCGGCACGGTGACCGACATTTCGATCGTCACCTTCTCACCCGGCTTGGCCACGAGCGTCTCGCCCATGCCGACCCAGTCGGCTGATGCGGTCTTAGCGCGGAAGGTCAGGTCGTTACCGACCAGATCACCCATGACCGAGTACGAATTGCCCTTGCGCATGCCACGCACCACGGCCTTGGACGTGAAGCCCGCCTTGTTGGCGACGTAGAGCTTTGAGTACTCGCCCGGGATGAAGTCGGAGTCCGTCGAGCCATCACCGGCACCGAAGGAACCACGGCTGTGCCAGTCGGAGGAGATGAACATGAAGGTGTTGCGACCTTCGCCGAGCATACCGTCCCACAGACCGCCGACCTTGGCGTGATAGATACCCGTCATACCGTAAGTACCACCACCGACCGCATCCGCTTCATACGAACCCGAACCGCCCGCGAGGCCGCCCTGCGCGGCGTGTCCGGGCGACTCGATGCCGAACGCCACGGTGGGCGCGGCATTGTTCATGTCACGGAAGTGATTGATGTCAAAACCCTTGTTGCTCGTCGGCTTGAACGCACCCTTACGCTCGGAGTGCGTCGGGATTGCATAAGCATGGACCGGGTAGTTGGCCTGCAGCCACGCCATCGCGGCGAGCGTCTTGCCGTGACCGGCGGTGCCCGTGTTGTTGACGGCATCCTTACCGGCCCAGAGCGAGATGCCGCTGCCGTCCACCGGACCGATCACGTCGCCATCGGCGCGGTCGAAGCGGTATTCGAACTCAGCAATCGCATTCGCGTTGCCCTTCTTGGCCTTGAGCGGCGTCTGACCTTTGATGATCGCGACGTCGGTGTGCTCGTGGCCCGGCGTGACCCACTCGAGACCCTCGATGAGAACCTTCTGGTACTTCGCGCTACGATCCACCACGGCCGGCCACTCAACGTCCTGAGCCGCCTGCCAGTGCCACATGTTCTGGCCCGTGCCCGTGCCACTCGGAGTGCCCTTGAGCGCCGAGATGACGAAGCTGCCCGGACCGCCGTAGACGCCCTCCAAGTTCACGGCCTGACCGAGCGTCTGGCTCCAGTACTGGAGGGGCGAGGGAACGGCGTTGTACGCGCCGGCGCCGACGTTGGTGTCGTCGAAACGGCAGTCACGGTTACCGTTACCACCGTGGTTGCCGAGCGTGAACCAGTCGAGGTTGTAGTTCGCGGCACCATTCGTGGTGCCGGAGCCGACCGCGCGGTCGATCGAGCGTGCAGCGGACACCGAACCGTCGGCGCAGATGTTGTGGTTGTGCATGTCGCCAGCGACATACGGATTGGTTGTCGGAGCAGGTGTCGCGGCCACCGCGCCACCGGCCGACAGGGCAGCACTGAGAATCAGTGCAGTCTTGGTCGTAATCGAGTTCACTCGTGATCTCCCTGGAGGACTGATGTGTGAGAACTAATTTCGTTTTCGTAAGATTGCCGTAAGAAAAATCCGTCATTCTTTATGAGAGGCCACGTAATCAATGCCTCTCACTCAGTTGCATTGCCAACTCACCCGATGTGAGTGCTGTTCCTGTCGTGTGCTTTCGAGTTACTCCCCCGATTAGAGTCGCGCTGCATGACTATGCGGTGAATCACTGGTGACGTTTTCGAGAGAGTTTTGTTAAACGAATCGCGCGATCAAAAATTTCGCGAATGTGCTGCGTGTGTTGAAAAACCGTCATCAACGATCTCTAGAGTCACGAGATTCGTCACCCTCAACACCGAGTCGCCCATGCCTGCCGAAGCCGAAATCGCGCGCCCCGATCTTGCGAAATCACGCGGTGCTGCTTGGAAGCGTTTGCTCAGTGAGCCGCTGCTTCAGTTTCTGATCATCGGTCTCGTCTTGTTCGGTGTAGATGCGGTACTGCATCCACCTGCAAAGGAAAATAGAACGATTGTCGTCACGCGACAGATGCGCAATACGATCATTGAGAACTACGATGAGGACCATGCGCGCAAGCCTACGGATGCGGAGCTGCAGGCGACCATCAATAATTGGGTGGGTGAGGAAATTCTGTATCGCGAAGGTAAAGCGCTCGGCTTGGACTTGGGCGACCCGACGATTCGGGATCGCATCGTCTACAAATTAAAAGTAATGCTGACGGACGAGGCGAAGTCGCGAGAGCCCACACCCGCCGAGTTGACGGCGTGGTTTGCACAAAATCACGGTCGCTACGACGAACCCGAACGACTGACGTTCTTGGCGACGGCGCCCGTCGCTGAGGACGTCGCACGACGCGAACTGGCCGATGTCCGCGCCCAGCGCGAATCGGTCGATCTGCAGACACAGACCCGGATCTTTTTGGATCGGCCGCGGGCCAGCATCGCGCCCGTGTTTGGTGACGGCTTTGCTCAAGCGTTGGATGTCGCGCATCTCGGCGAGTGGCAGATCCTGCAATCGACCGCGGGTTGGCATCTCGTCCGATTGGACGCACGCAAGCCCGGCAAGTCTGCGGTATTGGACGATGTGCGCGATGATGCTACGAAGACGTGGAAATCCGAACAGACGCTCAAGGCCACCTTGCAGGCGATGGATCGTCTGAAGGCTCGTTACACCGTGCGGAACGAGCCGTGATCGGTCACCTCCATCGTTCGTGGCGCGGTCTCGTGCTGGCGTGTGTGTTGGGCATCGGCTCGGCATCGGCGCATGAGGCCGCCATGGGTGTGGTCGAGTTCCGCGAGGTGCGGCCGGGCGCTTACCTCGGGCGCTGGCAGAAGGAACCCGTGATCGGTGGCGCACGCGTGCGCTTCTCCGTTCCAGATCACTGTATTTTGCGCATGCCGCAACTCTACTGTGGCGAAAAAGGTCTCGTGGGTACGCTCGGGATCGATAATCTCGGCGTCAATATGTCGGCAGTGCTGATTCGCGTGACGCCCATGTCCGGTGAAACGAAGAGCTATACCCTCACGACAGCCAGTCCGCGCGCGACGTTGGTGGCAGCCGGTGCGCCGACGCTCGCCACGTGGTTGGAGTTGGCGCGGACGTACATCAACTACGGTATCGACCATATCCTCTTGGGCATCGACCATCTCTTATTTGTACTGGGCCTGTTATGGCTGGTCAGAGGTGGCTGGAGTCTCGTGAGGACGATCACGGCCTTTACCGTGGGTCACAGTCTCTCCTTGGCCGCTGCCGCCTTCGGCGTGATCGGCATCCCGGAGCGGCCGCTCAACGCCTGTATCGCCTTGAGTATCGTGTTCCTCGCCGTGGATATCGTGCGCGACCGCCGCGGTCAGCCGGGGTTGACTGCCCGCTATCCCTGGGCCGTGGCCGGCGGCTTCGGTCTGGTTCACGGCATCGGTTTTGCGACGGCGCTTGCGGGATTAGGCCTTGAACGCAGCTTGCTGCCTGCAGCGCTGCTCTTCTTTAACGTGGGCGTTGAAATCGGACAATTCGCGTTCGTGTTGCTCGTGCTGACTCTGATGGCCGCACAGCGCCGCCTTCAGGTGCAATTGCCGGGGCAATGGGGCGAGCTGCTCCCGGCTTATGCCATCGGCTCGATCTCCGCGTGCTGGTTCATTGGTCGTGTCGTGAAGTTGTGGGTGTGTGCATGAGGTCGTCACTTGCCGCACGGTTTCTGTTGTGGACAACGCTGCTGGCCATGCCGGCCGTCGCGCATGAACAGTCAGGGCTCGTGGGCGGACTGGCGAGTGGGCTACTCCATCCGTTAACCGGACTCGACCACTTGGTTGCGATGGTGGCCGTGGGATTGTGGGGCGCCGAGCTGGGGATGCCCGCACTGTGGTTGCTGCCGATCCTCTTTCCGTTGGTGATGGCCTGCGGCGGGGTGCTGGGTGTCGCGGGCGTGCCATTGCCCATGCCGGAAGTCTTCGTAGCGGGTTCAGGTCTCGTGCTGGGGCTGGCAGTGGCGCTGCGTTGGAACCCGGGGATGGGGTGGGCGAGCGCACTGGTCGCTATTTTTGCGGTGTTCCACGGCCATGCGCATGGTGTTGAGTTACCGCGCGCGGCCAACGCCTTTGGCTACGGCTTGGGATTTGTCGTCTCGACCGGTTGCCTGCATCTGTGCGGCATCGGGATCGGTGTACTGGCAGCGCGTCCGGGCTGGCATCGGGTGTATCGACTGAGCGGTGCCGTCATTGCGGTCATCGGCGCGTATTTCCTCGTTCGTGCCAGTGGGGTACTCGGATGATGCGGCAACGCTGGGTGATTCTGTGGGGGATGGCGGGGTTACTGGCCTGCGTGAGTGCTGATGCACATATCGTCACGATGCGCCTCGGTGATTTTTTCATGGGTGCGCTACACCCGATGACCGACCCGATCGACTGGCTGGTGTGGCTGGCCTGTGCGTTGCTCGCAGCTCGGGCGGGACGTCTCACGGCGCGTTGGTTGATAGTGATCGTACCGATCGCCTTAGCGTTGGGCCTTCTGTTGCTCAACCCTTTGCTGACCGGTCGCCTAAGCGGCGTCTTGGATGCTGTGCCACTGCTCGCAGCCGGTCTACTGCTCGCCGCAGGGATGCGTTTGCGTACCGGCGGGGTCTTCGTAGCGGTATCGATCTTGATGGTGCTCCGCGGTGCTGCCAATGCGGCGGGTTTACGGATCGGCGCGGATCTCGGTCTCTATGCAGCGGGACTGGCCGGTGCCGGTTACGTGGCCGTCACCGTGTTGTCAGCAGCGGTGGTGATAGGCGTCGTTGATGAGGCTGCACCCGCGTGGCGAAAGATTGCCGTGCGTGTGCTCGGCAGTTGGCTGGCGGCGGCCGGCCTGATGCTGATCGCGTTGAGTCTACGGGGCTGATCGTCTCTCGCCGAGTGGCCGCTAGCGCAGTTGCGCGAGGAGGCCATCACCTTGCGCTTGCACCTGGCGAAAGCCCGCCGCACGCAGTCGCTTCGTGACCTCGGCGGGTACATCACGGCCGCTGGTCAGACGATTGGGCGACCCGACATAGTGAAACAATTTGCCGCGTGGCGATAACACCCGCGCAAACTGACGGTAAACGTCGAACGCGTACAGCTCGCCGGCAATGCCGAAGCGCGGTGGGTCGTGCAGGATCGCGCCGAAGGCGCGATCGGGTAATTGCGCCAGATGCTCCAGCACGCTACCGGCGGTTAATTCCAAGCGCGGATCGGCGCCCGGCGACCACGGGTTCAGCGTGCGCAGCCAGCGTACCTCGGGACTGATCTCGAAGGACTGGATGCGCCGTGCGCCGCGTTCGAGTGCGGCCACCGCGAAATAGCCTAATCCTCCGCACGTATCCAGCACATCCACGCCGTCGACCTCGACGAGGCCGACTTTGGCATGGGCATCGTCCAACGGCGAGACGCCTTGCGACACCAGCATTTTGATGCCGTCGATCTCGAAGGTGGGTGGCCCCCAGGTTGTCGGCACCAGTTTGTACAAGGCAGAGCCAAAGCGAGAGACCGGCGTCCACTCACCCTGTTCGTAATGATAAATCGTGCGTTCGCGGACGCGAGCCGGGTAGGGATAGGGGACGCCGTCGACCCAAAACCCGTCTTCGCCGGCCATGACCTCGCGCCGGCTGCGTCCCAAGTCGAGCGAGACGGCGATACGCAGTACATCGCGTTTGAAGGCTTTCTGCAGCGCCTCCACAACCTCGAGCGTGAGGAGCCAGGGGGCGTGGTGAGGATCACGTGGTGGGGACGTCAAGGATCACCGCTCCGAAAGTCTGGCCGATCGGGCCGTCAGCGTCGGCAGTGTACCGGCTTCAGGTCAGCCGAGGAGCCAACTGGCCGCGCGCTCCGCGATCATGATCGTGGGTGCGTTGGTGTTGCCGGACACAATGCGCGGCATGATTGAGGCGTCGGCCACGTGCAGACCCTCGACGCCGCGGACCGCTAGGCGGGCATCGACGACAGCGCTGGGATCATCGCCCATCCGGCACGTGCCGACGGGATGATAGAGCGTTTCGGCGCGCTCACGGATGGAGGCGATGAGTGCTGCGTCATCAAGGGCGGGAGGGTAGACGCTCTCGCCGCGCCACGGGTCGAGTGGGGATTGTGCGAGTAGCTCAACGCCGATTCGAATGCCTGCCACTAAGGTGGCGAGGTCGCGCGGATCCTCCAAATAGCCGGCTTCGATTTTCGGATGTGCGAACGGATCGGTACTGGTGAGGGCGATGCGCCCGCGGCTGTGCGGCCTCAGAATCCCGCAGTGCAGGGTGTAGCCATGGCCAGGATGGCGACGGCGTCCGTGGTCATCAATCTGTACGGGCGCAAAATGAAACTGGACATCGGGGCGCCCCGCATCGGCGTGCGCAGTGCACAGGAATGCACCGGCCTCAGCGATATTCGAACTGCCCGGCCCGGACTGCGTCGCGAGGTAGCGCAGCAAGACCGCCAATGACCCCCAGGGTCCGAAGTCATAGGTGTCTGGGCGCTTTGAGCGGACGAGGAGGGTGTAATCGAGATGGTCAGCGAGGTTGGCGCCGACCTCGGGCACATCGACTTGCACCCGGATCCCCAACGACTCGAGGTGTGCGGCCGGTCCGATGCCGCTGAGCAGGAGGACCTGCGGTGAGGCGATGGCGCCCGCGCACAGCGTGACCTGTCCACCGTTCAGCCGCTGCGATCGTCCTGCGACAATGGCGTCGACGCCCACGACTCGGCTTTGCGCCATGCGCAGGCCGGTGACGTGTGCGTCGGTGAGCACGGTGAGGTTGGGGCGGTGTCGGATCGGGTCGAGGTAGGCTTTAGAGGTGCTCGCGCGGCGGCCTGTGCGTTGCGTGACCTGATACAGACCGGCACCCAGTTGGCTCGCGCCATTGAAGTCGTCATTGCGCGGGTAGCCGCGCGCGACGCAAGCCTCGATGAAGGCACGTGACAGTGGGTGAACATGGCGCAGATCCGAGACGGTGAGGGGGCCGTCTGTCCCATGGTAGGGATCGGCGCCGCGCGTCTGATGCTCGGCCTTCAGAAAATAGGGCAGGACAGATGCAAAATCCCAACCCTGCGCGAGGGCGCCCCACGCATCGTAGTCCTCGCGTTGCCCCCGCACGTAACACATCGCGTTGAGTGATGAGGAACCGCCGAGAACGCGGCCCCGCGGCCACCACAGCCGTCGCTGCGCGAGGGCGGGGACGGGCTCTGTGTGATAGCCCCAGTCGACGCCCTTCAGGGTATGGATCTGGGCGATACCGGCGGGCATCCGAAACCAGAGGTGATGGTCCGCGCCGCCGGCTTCGAGCAACAGCACGCGTCGCGAGGGGTCCGCCGAGAGACGGTGCGCCAGTACGCAGCCGGCCGAACCGGCGCCCACGATGATGTGATCGAAGTGTGTGCTGTCCACAGCAGATTTCCGTCGCCCTCAATCTGCGCATTTGTGCACAAACGCAGCCAATATGCGAGTCACGCTGCGGGCATAGCCTGCGCGAGGATGGCCATCACCGTGGTCGTCAATGGGTGGGGCGCATGTCGATGCTAGAGCAAGGGGTCAACATCACGCTGAGCGTGGGTGTTGGTGTAGCGCATCTGCGGGGTCGGCGGACGAGACAGGACCAGGACAGCCTCCCGCTGTCTGCCGGGGTGCGATGCGCTTTGGTGGCGTTAACGGCACCGCTAGTTGTCGCGCTGGTGCAGCTCGTCCTCGCAGCGCTCGGCATCCACGGCTATCTCGCTACGGCATTGGCATGGCTCATGACGGCGACGTGTGCTTACCTCACGGGACGCAGGGCCAGCGCGCAAGACGGGTCACCGGTATTGCGACGGGGCGCGGAGATTCGCGACGCAGCTGAGTGGCGGGGCCATGTCCGTGGGTTTTTCGGGCTGCGCCCGCCGGCGCCTGCGACCGGCCCGGATCGGACTATCCTGTCGATCGCCGGCGTGCCGATCCCACCAGAGGATGAGCCGAAGCACTTCAAGTTCATCGGGACGACCGGGACGGGTAAGAGCACGGCCATTCAAGGCTTGCTGTCGGCGGCGTTAGCGCGGGGTGATCGCGCGGTGATTGCGGACCCTGATGGCGGTTACCTGCGGCGTCACTACGATGCGCGACGGGGTGATCTCATCCTCAACCCCTTTGATGGCCGTAGCGGGGTGTGGCAACCCTTTGACGAGTTGGTGGAAGCGCATGATGCGCGCGAATTGGCACGGGCGTTGATCGGTTCGGCCAGCGGGGAGGCTGCCGCCTGGCACGACTACGCGGAGACGTTTTTAGCGTCTGTGCTGGAGCGCCTCAAGGGACTTCCCGAGGCCGGCAGTGCGGAGCTGTATCGCGTGATCTCAAGCGCGTCGATGGTCGAGTTGCGGGCCATGTTGTCGGGTACGTCATCAGCCCCGCTGGTCGAGTCGGGCAACGAACGCATGTTTGGTTCGGTGCGCGCCATCGCCATGAGTCGCCTCGCGGCGTTGCCGGTGATCGTGAGGCAAAGCGGCGTCCATGCCTCGGTGCGTCAATGGATCCGCGAGGGCAGCGGGGTTCTGTTTTTGCCGTACCAGGCCGACCAGATCGCCACTCTGCGCCACTTAATTTCGGCTTGGATGCGGCTGGCGATCTTCGAGACGATGGCGCTCGGCGAAAGCGACCGCCGGCTGTGGTTCGTCGTGGATGAACTCGATGCGCTGGGCGCGATCGACGGTTTGAAGGACGCGCTCGCCCGGCTGCGAAAATTTGGTGGACGCTGCGTACTCGGATTTCAGTCCATTGCGCAGGTCAGTGGTACCTATGGCGAGGCGCAGGCTCGAACCATTGTTGAGAACTGCGCAACGACGCTCATTTTGCGCTGCTCCTCCTCCGAGGGTGGCGGGACGGCTCGCTTTGCGTCGCAGCTCATCGGGCAGCGGGAGGTTGAGCGCTTTCAGGAAACCCGCTCGACGGGGGAGCGAGGAATGGCGCCGCGTGTCTCGGTCAGCCGGCAGATTGCTCTGGAGTCGGCCGTCCTGGCGTCAGAGATTGAGGGGCTCGCCGATCTCGAGGGGTATCTGAAGCGGGCATCGGAACCGGCCTGGACCAGGGTGACGTTAAGGCCTGCACAGGCGGATTCACCCATCGGTTCACGCGGGTGATCCGTCTTTTTAGTTAAATTTCGCCTCGGAGGGATCGCAACGAAGCTGTACAAATCGTGAATTATGAAAAATTCCCACAGCTTATGTTCAATCTGATGTGATCGAGTTCACATACCCGGTATACCTACGCCCCACAGGGTTTTAGCCCATTGACAGCTGTGGCACGCCTCTGAATTGGCGCCGGCTGTCGTGGGTCGATCGATTAAATAATAGGGTAAAGGGGATTTTGCATGAGTAAGCACCGTACCGGGCGTCATCACGGCCTGGCCGTCGCGATTGCAGCCGCATTGGCGAGCGCATCGGCCCAGGCGGCACCTGCGATCACCTCGGTTCTGGTGACCTCGAATGCGTCGGGAACGCCCACGTCAATCGGCATCAACGGCACGGGCCTTTGCCAGACGACGACGGGCGTAACCACCTGCACCGGTACGAATTTGCCAACGGTGACGTTGGGTGGAACCAGTCTGACGGTGACCGGCGCGACGCCGACGTCAGCAACGGCCAACCTCGGTGTGCTCTCAGCCGGCACTTACTCATTGGTGTTCACCGCCGGTACCGCGGGTTCCGTGACGGTTGACTTAGCCATTGATCCGGATTCGGTAGGTGCGACGGGCCCGACGGGTCCCACAGGTGCAGCGGGTGCTGCCGGCGCGAAGGGTGCGACGGGCCCAACGGGCGCGGCCGGCACGGCGGGTGCCAAAGGCAGCACAGGTGCAACAGGTGCGACCGGGGCTGGGGCTACGGGTGCTACCGGTGCTACCGGTGCTACCGGTGCTACGGGTTCGGCCGGTGCAGTCGGTGCGACGGGTGCCGCGGGTGCTGTTGGTGCAACGGGCGCGGCCGGCACGGCGGGTGCCAAAGGCAGCACCGGTGCAACGGGTGCGTCCGGA
>CANGOP010000020.1 GCA_947455595.1 Gammaproteobacteria bacterium | reverse complement strand
TCAGCGGCCCCAACACCGGATGCAAGACGATCGCGTCGATACGGTCCGACGGTGTATCAACCGGGGGATCCAGTCGCCCCACCGCCGCCAGGATGCTCTCGACCTCCCGTTGATCCGAAGCCGTTGCCGCCAAGTCCGCTGCCGGTGGTGGCTGGACGATGGTTCTCCCGACGCCCGTGGGATGCATCGCAAAATGGGCGTCGAGCCAAGCCACTAGTGCTTGGTCACCACCGCGCCGGACGCCGACCGTCGCGACGACCGGCACGCCTAGCGCTTCAGCCAACACCGCCGGGTCCACCTCAACGCCCCGTCGCCGAGCGAGATCCGTCATGTTGAGTGCGACCACCACGGGGTGACCCACCCGTTTCAACGCCAGCACGAGGCGCAGATGACGATTGAGATTGGTGGCATCCACCACCGCCACGATGAGATCCGGCGGCATCTCATCGGTTAACCGGCCGAGAATGTAATCGCAAGTCACCGCCTCATCCGGCGTGCGGGGATGCAAGCTATACGCACCGGGCAAGTCCAGCACCCGCACCATCCGGCCAGAAGGGGCCAGCAAGCGGCCTTCCTTGCGTTCAACGGTCACGCCGGCGTAGTTGGCGATCTTCTGCCGGCTGCCCGTCAGGAGATTAAAGAGCGCGGTCTTCCCACAGTTCGGATTGCCGACCAGCGCAATGAGCGGTGGATGTCCGCTCACGGCGTGGGGCTCACCGGTGCGTCGATCGGGTCGAGCTCAATGCACGCCGCCTCAAAACGCCTCAGCGCGAAGGTTCCGCTACCCAGACGCACGGCGATCGGGTCGCCGAACAGGGCACGGGCCAACACACGGACCCGCTCGCCGGGCAAAAAGCCCAATTCCGCCAACCGCTGCGGTAGATCCTGCCCGCCCCGCTCTGGGCGGGCAGAGAGACGGCGGATCCGCCCCTCGCCGCGCAGCGGCAATTCGTTCAGGGTCAGGGGCCCGGACGGACGGTGACGAGATGTGGACGTCATGCCCCCATACTAAATGAGAATCGGTCTCATTTGCATCAGGAGATTCCGAAAATCCGCCTCATCCGAGGGCATCGAGCCTCAGTGGTCTGCGGCGACCGCACCCATGCTGCCGAGGAAGTCCAAGATTTCCGTGGTCTTGGCCTGCATCAGCGCCACATCACCCCGGCTCTCCACGTTCAAGCGGATCAGCGGTTCGGTGTTGGAGGAGCGCAGGTTCAACCGCCACTGCTCAAACTCCAACGACACGCCGTCCGTGTAGTCCCGACTGACCGACGTCGGCAGATAACGGGCTTCAACCGCGACAATGGCGGCCGGGCCATCGGGTACGCGCATATTGATCTCGCCGCTTGCCGGGAACGCTTGCACGCGTTCCCCGACCAGTTGCGCCAGCGATTTGCCGGATTCACTGATGACCTGCGCAAGCACCAGCCAAGGGATCATGCCGCTGTCGCAGTAGGCAAAGTCGCGGAAGTAATGGTGCGCGCTCATTTCGCCGCCGTAAGCGCCATCAACCTCACGCATCGTCGCTTTGATAAAGGCGTGACCTGACTTGCACTGCACCGCCCGTCCACCATGCTGATTCACGATGTCAATCGTGTTCCAGGTCAGCCGTGGGTCATGGACGATCGCCGCACCCGGTGACCGGGCGAGGAACACCGACGCGAGCAGACCCACAATGTAGTAGCCCTCGATGAAGGTGCCTTCATGGTCAAAGAAGAAGCAGCGGTCATAGTCGCCATCCCACGCAATGCCGATATCCGCGCCTTCACGGACCACGGCCTCTGCGACCGGTGCACGGTTCTGCTCGAGCATAGGATTGGGGACGCCATGCGGAAAGGTGCCATCCGGTAGATGGTTCAACTTCACGAACTGGAACGGCAGATACGGCTCCAACTGGTCGATAACAAGGCCCGCTCCGCCATTGCCGGCATTGCAGACGATCTTGAGCGGCTTAAGTTGGCTGCGATCGACATAGGACAGCAGATGTTCGATGTACTGCGGCCCGGTATCCACAGAGGTCACGGTACCGACGCGGGACGGCGCATCAAAGGCGGCGGCTTCCGCAAACGCGCGAATATCCTTAAGACCCGTATCACCCGAAATCGGCCGGGAACCTTCGCGCACGAACTTCATCCCGTTGTAGTCGGGTGGATTGTGGCTGGCGGTCACCATGATGCCGCCATCGAGGCCCAGCGCGAAGGTCGCGAAATACACGCCCTCGGTGCCGCACAGCCCGATATCCACCACATCCACGCCGGAATCGACCAATCCCTGTATGACGCTACGCGCCAGCGTGTCGCTGGACAGGCGAATATCACGGCCCACACAAATGCGCTTGGGCTTGAGAAACTGGGCATAACCGCGGGCGACCCGATAGGCCACATCCTCGTTCAGCTCCGTCGGAATCCGACCTCTCAGGTCATAAGCCTTGAATGCAGTGATGGTATTCATCGCGTGGCGGTCTCCGTCATGCCAATCACAAAAAGATCAGGTATTCGTGCCCTGCCGGCCGTAATTGTCTTCGAAGCGCACGATGTCGTCTTCGCCCAGATACGAGCCGGACTGAACTTCGATGATATGCAACGGCACTCGGCCCGGATTCGAGATCCGGTGTTTCGCGCCGACCGGAATAAAAGTCGACTGATTCTCTGCGAGCAGGAACACGCGCTCATCGCAGGTGATCTTGGCGGTGCCGGACACAACGATCCAATGCTCGGCACGATGGTGGTGCATCTGCAAGGACAAGGTCGCACCTGGATTAACAACGAGGCGCTTCACCTGAAAACGGTCGCCCGTATCCACGCTGTCGTAACTACCCCACGGTCTGAACACCTCACGGTGCAGTGACGGCTCCGAGCGGTCGGCTGCCTTGAGCTTAGCGACCAAAGCTTTCACGTCTTGCACACGAGACTTCGGCGCCACCAGGACGGCATCTTTGGTTTCGACCACCACGGTGTCGGTCAGTCCGACGGTTGCGATGAGTCGCTCCGATGAATAGAGGTAGCACCCGGAGGTATCCTCGGTCACCACGTCGCCACGCGCCACATTGCCGCGCGCGTCGGCCGGCAGGCTATCGTGGAGCGCCGACCACGAGCCGACATCGCTCCAGCCAGCGTCCAGCGGCACCACGACCGCTGAGCGAGTTTTCTCCATGACGGCGTAGTCGATCGAGTCGCTGGGGCACCGGCTGAAGGACTCGACGCCCAGACGGATGAAGTCCAAATCTCGGTGAGCTTCCTCAAACGCCGTCTGACATACCCGCAACATGTCGGGATTGAGTGTCTCCAACTCTTCAATAAAGCGACGAGCCGAAAAGAGAAACATTCCGCTGTTCCAGAGATAGTCCCCCGACGCAACGTACTGCGCCGCGCGCTCAGCATCCGGCTTCTCGACAAACTCCGCGATCGGATAGGCGGGTCCGTCCCCGAGCTCGCGACGGATATAGCCGTACCCCACCTCGGGAGCCGATGGCACGACGCCAAAGGTCACGAGCTGACCATTGCGTGCTGAGGTAAGGCCGACGTCGACCGCTGCTTGAAAGGCCCCCACATCGCGCAGGCAATGATCAGCAGGCATTACAAGGATCACGGCTGCCTCACCCGCAGGCCCCGCAAGCGCCGCCAACGCCGCAATGGCGACAGCCGGCGCGGTGTTGCGGCCCACCGGTTCGAGAATGATATCGCCCGGGGGCAACCCAATCGCCCGCAGTTGTTCGGCCACTAGGAATCGATGGTGCGCATTGCACACGACGATGGGGGCACCTGCATTGAGCCCGGCCAGTCGCTGCACAGTGTCCTGCAACATCGTCTGAGCGCCGACAAGCGGCAAGAATTGCTTGGGGTGCAGCTCACGCGACAGCGGCCACAAGCGCGTCCCGGAGCCGCCCGAAAGAATGACAGGAACGAGCATGAGTTCTCCTTGAGTCTCTTAGCGCTGCGCGGGCACGACATCACCGCGCCCGATGCCGTAATACGTGAAGCCTGCGCGATGCATGGCGGCCGGATCGTAGAGATTACGACCATCGAAAATCACCGGCGCCGAGAGCTTCGCTTTCAGTTCATCAAAGTCGGGGCTCCGGAACTCGCGCCATTCGGTGACGATCGCTAACGCATCGGCACTCTCAAGGGCCGCTTCCATCGTCTTGCAGTACGTCAGATCCGCGCGGTCACCGTAGATACGCTGCGTTTCCGGCATGGCGACGGGATCATAGGCGCGAACCGATGCACCCGCGGCCCACAGCGCCTCCAAGAGCACACGACTGGGTGCCTCGCGCATGTCGTCGGTGTTCGGCTTGAATGCCAAGCCCCAGACAGCGATGGTCTTACCCGCCAGTTGTCCGGCGTAATGGGCTGAGATTTTCTGGAACAACACCGTTTTCTGACGGGCGTTGACCGCTTCTACCGCAGCCAGAATCAACGGCTCATAACCCGTGGCTCGGGCGGACCGCTCCAACGCTTGCACGTCCTTCGGGAAACAGGAACCGCCATAGCCGACGCCGGGATAAATGAAGTGATAGCCAATCCGCGGATCGGAACCAATACCGACACGCACTTTCTCAACATCCGCACCCACTCGCTCGGCGAGATTGGCGATCTCGTTCATAAACGAAATTTTCGTCGCGAGCAGCGCATTGGCCGCGTACTTTGTCAACTCTGCGGAACGGATGTCCATCACGATCAAGCGTTCGTGATTGCGCGTGAAGGGCTCGTACAACGCACGCATCAGTTCCGTCACTTGCGGCTTATCGGTGCCGACCACAATGCGATCCGGTCGCATGAAGTCGGTAATGGCAGCGCCTTCCTTGAGGAACTCAGGGTTGGAGACGACGTCGAATTCATGAGTGACGCCGCGCTCACCGAGCGCGCCTTCCAAGGCCGCGCGCACTTTGTCGGCAGTTCCCACCGGCACCGTCGACTTCGTAATGACCACCTTGTAGTCCGTCATGTGTGTCGCAACGGTGCGCGCGACCGCCAACACGTACGACAGGTCCGCCGAGCCGTCCTCATCCGGTGGCGTGCCCACCGCAATCATCTGGAACAACCCGTGCGCGACGCCTTCGGCAGCGTCTGTCGTGAACCGCAGCCGACCCTTGGCCATGTTGCGTTCGATCAATTCATCCAAGCCCGGCTCGTGAATCGGGACTTCGCCCTGATTGAGTCGCTCGATCTTGCGAGGATCCACGTCGACACAAACCACCGAGTTACCGGCGTCTGCAAGACACGCCCCCGTCACCAGACCCACGTAGCCCGAACCGAAAATGGTGATCTTCATGCGCCCTTCCTAACTCCACGAAGCTGCGCGGTCGCGCGTAGTCGCCGGATGCGACTCGCGCCGCGCAGCGTCCCTGTCAGGTCACCAACTGAACGCGCCCAATGGACGGACTCAGCCCTCGACCTAACCTTTGATTGTACTGCGATTCAGTTAAAAAGCCGTTTCGGTGACAAGATCCCCTCGTCCCACTCACCCAGTCCCAAAAATCGGCCCGTCGCCCCATAGACCTTCAAACGGCCAGCCGTTGCATCGATGGCCACGGACTGCCCGTGCATAAACCGATTTTCGGTAGCCGCGTCGAGATGCACGGAAGGCCAATGCCCGAGCGCGACATCCGCCCCGAGCAGCAGCGCGTCGAGTTCCGCTTCCTGTCCGGCCAAGCCCTCCAATGCCTCGAGGGTATGCACCGGCCGATCCGCAAACACATCACCCACGTCCGTCCGTCGCAAGGCGCTCAAGTGGCCAACCGTGCCCAACGCCTGTGCAATATCCTCACCCAGCGTCCGCACGTAGGTTCCCTTGGAGCAGCGCACGTCAAATACGACTTCCTCGTTGGACCAATGCAGGACCTGCAACGCGGCTATTCGGACAGCGCGGGGTTCCCGCTCCACCACTTCGCCACGTCGTGCGAGCGTGTAGAGCGCTTCCCCGTCGCGCTTCAGCGCGGAATACATTGGCGGAATTTGCGTCGTGTCGCCGACAAAGCGCGCACACGCCGCGTGTACGATCGCCTCGCTCAAAAGGGGAACAACCGCGGTTTGGATCACGCGACCTTCCCGATCCCCGGTGTCGGTTTGTTGGCCGAGTGCGAGTGTCGCCACATAGCGCTTATCCGCGTCCAACAAGAGGCCAGCGACCTTAGTGGCCTCACCAAAACACAGCGGCAGTACGCCGGAAGCTAAGGGATCCAGACTACCGGTATGACCGGCCTTTTCCGCCCGCAACAGCCGTCGGACGATTTGCAGTGCGCGATTGGACGTCAGGCCCAAGGGCTTGTCGAGGAGCAAGATACCGTCGACTTGCCGCCATACCGTCCGGGCACGGCCGGCGGGACCCGTCATTCCGCGGCGTCACCCGCCGGATCCGGCGCTGAGGCCTCCGGCTGGGGGTGTTCCTCTGCCTTGCGCGCGTCACTGGCCACCGCCTGAGTGATCAGGGAGGACATACGCGCCGCTTCGTCGATCGTGTGGTCGACCATGAAGCGCAATTCGGGTACGTGGCGAATTTCCAGCTGTTTCTTGAGGTGGATCCGCAAGAAACCGGCTGCCGATGACAGTGCAGCCGCCACTTCTTCGGCCGGACGCTTGCCATCAAACGGCACGAAATAGATCGTCGCATGACTGAGATCACGGCTGACTTCCACCGTGGTGAAGGTCACGAGCCCTACCCGAGGATCCTTCACTTCACGGCGGACAAGCTCGGAGATCAGACGCAACATCTGTTCTTCGAGCCGCCGCCCCCGCTGGAAGTCGCGCGGCATGTCAGAGCGACCTGGTCACGATCACGCGCTCGTAGCACTCGATTTGGTCGCCGGCACGGACATCGTTGTAGTCCTTAACGGCGATACCGCACTCGGTACCCGAACGCACTTCGGCGACGTCGTCCTTGAAGCGACGCAGCGACTCGAGCGCACCCTCGAAAATCACCACGTTGTCGCGCAGGACGCGGATCGGGTTGTTGCGCTTCACAAAACCTTCGATCACCAAGCAACCGGCCACCTGGCCGAACTTGCTCGAACGGAAAACGTCGCGAACCTGCGCAAGGCCCACGATCTGATCGCGGACTTCTGGCTGCAGCATGCCCGACAGCGCCGCTCGGACATCATCGATGACTTCGTAAATGATGCTGTAGTACTGCATCGAGACGCCATTGTCCTTGATGGCCGAACGAGCAGCCGCATCCGCACGCACGTTGAACGCGACGATTCGCGCATTCGATGCCGACGCCAACATGACGTCCGACTCGGTGATGCCGCCGACACCGGACGAGATCACCTTGACGGCAACCTCGGACGTCGAGAGCTTCTGCAGCGAATCGCGTAAAGCTTCGGCAGAACCCTGTACGTCCGCCTTGATGACGACTTGTACCGTCTGCGCCTTGCCCTCTTCCATCTGCGAGAACACGTCCTCGAACTTCGGCGTACGCGCAGCGAGCTTCACGTCGCGGAACTTACCCTGGCGATGCAGAGCCACTTCACGCGCTTTGCGCTCGCTCTCGACGACCATGAAGTCGTCGCCGGCATTCGGCGCGCCGGACAAGCCCAGCACCTGGACTGGAATCGACGGCCCCGCCGTCGGCGTCGACGCACCAGTCTCGTCGAACATGGCGCGAACACGACCGAACTCTTGTCCGGCAATGATCGGATCGCCTTGCTTGAGCGTACCGCGCTTGACCAGCACAGTCGCGACCGCGCCGCGACCCTTTTCAATGCTGGATTCGAGGACCACGCCCACGGCCGTGCCGCTCGTCGATGCGCGCAATTCGAGCACTTCGGCTTGCAGCAGCAGCGACTCGAGCAACTGATCGACACCCAGGCCGGTCTTCGCCGAGACAGGCGCGAAAATCGTATCGCCACCATACTCTTCGGGAACGATCCCATACTGGAGCAGCTCGTTCTTGACGCGGTCTGGATCCGCTTCGGGCTTGTCCATCTTGTTCAATGCCACCACGATCGGCACTTCCGCCGCCTTCGCGTGCTGGATCGCCTCAATCGTCTGCGGCATCACGCCGTCGTCGGCGGCCACGACCAGGATCACGATATCCGTAATCTGCGCTCCACGGGCGCGCATCGATGTGAAGGCCGCGTGGCCCGGAGTGTCGATGAAGGTGATGATCCCGCGCGGCGTGGTGACGTGATACGCACCGATATGCTGGGTGATGCCGCCGGCTTCGCCCGCAGCCACCTTGGCACGGCGAATATAATCGAGCAGCGAGGTTTTGCCGTGGTCAACGTGACCCATGATCGTCACAACCGGCGGACGTGGCAGCAACTCGCCCTGCAGCGCCGGATCGGTGACCAGCGAATCCTCAAGCGCATTTTCCTTGAGCGGCTTCGCCGTGTGACCCAACTCCTCGACGACGAGGACAGCCGTGTCTTGATCCAGCGGCTGATTGATCGTTGCCATGACGCCCATGTTCATAAGCGCCTTGATCAACTCACCGCCCTTCACGGCCATCTTCTGCGCCAGTTCAGCAACCGTGATGGTCTCTGGAATCGACACTTCACGCTTCACGGGCGCAGTCGGCATTTCGAATCCATGACGGCCCTCAGGGCCGCTGGAACCACCGCCACCACGACGCATCGCCTTCATCGGCTTCTTTTTCTTGAAGCGGTTGCTCGCATCCGAAGAGACGTGCAACTCCTGTCGGCCATAACGCGTTTCGCGAGAGTCTCGGCTAACCGGAGGCGGCGCAACGCGCTCAGGCTTGGCGACCACCGGCGCTACCGGTGGCGGATCGAAGACAGCGGCCGCCTTACGCGCGCGCTCCGCTTCGTCACGAGCTGCCTGCTCGGCCTGACGGCGCACCGCTTCCTCGGCTGCACGGCGGGCATCTTCCTCGGCTTGAATACGGCGTTCTTCTTCCAAGCGCTTTTGCGCTTCTTGGTCGGCGAGACGCTGACGCTCTTCCTCAACCGCGCGCAACGCAGCCTCTTCGGCCTCACGTGCACGGTCGACTTCTTCCTGCGCCGCGCGCGCTTGTTCCTCGAGCACGCCACGATTGATGTAGGTCCGCTTGGTGCGAACCTCAACGCTCACGGTCCGCGCGCGCCCTTGCGCTGCGCTGACCTTGATCTCGCTCTGCGTCTTACGCTTCAGCGTGATCTTGCGTGGACCGGCCGCCGCCGCATCTTCCTCACTGCGACCGTGTGAACGGCGCAGGAAGGCCAGCAACTCACCTTTTTGGTCGTCGCTGATCGTGGCGTCCGCTCCACCGACCTGTATGCCGGCTTCTTCGAACTGCTTGAGCAACTTATCGACCGGGACCTTTAGGACCTCGGCGAACTGCGTTACGGTGACATCAGACATTCAGAAACTCCCTCAGGCCGACGCCCCTTCGGTGAACCAATGGGCGCGGGCAGCCATAATCAGCTTGCCGGCTGCAGCCTCGTCGAGGCCGCCAACTCCGTCGAGATCGTCGGTCGACTGCTCGGCGAGTTCCTCGCGCGAACACACGCCGCGGGCTGCCAAAGCAGCCGCCAGTTCGTCGGTCATACCGTCTACCGCCAGCAGATCTTCCGTCGGAACGCCTTCTTGACGCTCCTCGGTGGCAATCGCTTGGGTCAGCAAGACGTCGCGTGCACGATTGCGCAACTCGCGAACGATTTCGTCATCGAACTCTTCGATCGCTAGCAATTCATTGGTGGGGACGTAGGCGATTTCCTCGATCGTCGAGAAACCTTCGCCCACCAGAATGGCAGCCACATCCTCATCCACATCCAGCGCTTTCTTGAAGACGTCGAGGAGTTGACGCGTCTCCGCCTCACTCTTCTCGTCCGCCTGCGCTTCGCTCATGATGTTGAGCTTCCAACCGGTGAGCTCCGACGCCAGACGAATGTTCTGACCGCCGCGACCAATCGCCTGCGACAGCTTCTCCTCGGCGACGGCAATCTCCATGCTGTGCTGGTCTTCGTCGACGACGATCGACGTCACTTCGGCCGGCTGCATCGCATTGATCACAAACTGCGCTGGGTTGTCTTCGAAGGGGATGATGTCAACGCGCTCGCCTGCGATCTCATTGGAGACCGCCTGCACACGACTGCCACGCATGCCAACGCAGGCCCCGACCGGGTCGATACGGGAGTCCATGCTGCGCACAGCAATCTTGGCGCGGGCGCCTGGATCACGAGCCGCACCGAGAATCTGAATCAGGCCCTGACCCACTTCCGGCACTTCAAGCTTGAACAGTTCAATCAGGAATTCTGGTGCCGTGCGGGACAGAAAAATCTGCGGACCGCGCACTTCAGAGCGCACTTCCTTCAAGTACGCCTTGACGCGGTCCTGCGTGCGGATCGGTTCGCGCGGGATCATGTGCTCGCGCGGAATGAAGGCCTCGGCATTCTGGCCGAGATCCACGTAGGTGCCATTACGGTCGACACGCTTCACGATACCGCTGACCAATGTCCCGACACGATCGAGGTACGCATCCACCACCTGGGCACGTTCGGCTTCGCGGACCTTCTGCACAATCACTTGCTTCGCGGTCTGCGCGTCAATACGACCAAAGCCTTCGCCTTCGAGCGGTACTTCGACGTAGTCGCCGACAACGGCCTTGGGATCGACGTCAAGCGCGTCCTCAAGTCGCAACTCGCGTGCCGGTTCCTCGAGTTCGCGCGAGTCGTCGGCGAAGACCTTCCAACGCTGGAAGACCTCGTAATCGCCGGACTTGCGGTTGATCGACACCCGCACATCCATTTCTTCGCCCAGACGCTTGCGCGTCGCGGACGCCAAGGCAGCTTCGAGAGCCTCGAAGATGATCTCCTTGTCGATACCCTTCTCGTTGGCGACGCTCTCAACCGCGTCGACGATTTCCTTCAGCGTTGTCTTCGACATGTTCATCACTCCCGTCGGGTGCCGAAGTCGGGCACCAGCCGTGCTGTCTTGATTTCGTTGAAACCCAAAGTCACTTCTTTTCCATCCACCTGCAACATGACACCGTCATCCGACGTCGCGACGAGATCTCCCGTCCAACGCCGCCGACCGTCTCTCGGCAGATGGCTCTCCACATGCACCCGGCTGCCGATGTAGCGCGCGAAATGCGCGGGCTTCACCAGCGGCCGGTCAAAACCTGGCGAGGACACTTCCAGCGTGTACTCGCTCCGAATCGGGTCTGCCGCGTCCAGAAGCTCACTGGACATGCGGCTCACCGCGGCACAGTCATCGACTGTGACCCGATGCACCTCGGTCTCTCCACCCGGATGATCGATATAGATACGCAACGTGCCGCCGCCCCGATGGGCGTTGAATTCCAGCTCGACCAGTTCGTAGCCTAAGGCCACAATCCCCGGTTCCAGCAGCGAAATCAGCGTCTCGCGCATCGACCAACCACCTCTGGTCCGCAGACCGGTTGCTACGACCCACAAAAAATGGGCCAAAAAAATGGGCCTGCGGCCCATATCCGGGGCCGCAGGGCTCATTGCCCCCGACCCAAACGAAAAAGCCCCCGGCGGGGCTTTCTCTGTGTCCGATACAGAACCGCTCAGCCAGAGACGGTCCCCAACAGCCGAGATTCTACCGGAAAAGCCTTCGAGCGGAAAGCATTTTCACGGGTAGCGCCGCGGCGTGGCGCAGGCCCCTCCCGCACCGGAGAGGCCGGCCACCCGGCCGCTCGCACCATCGGCCAGTACCCATAGACCGCACTGCGCCATCGGGGTCTATACTCGGGCTGACCGAGGGGGCTCGGGCTGTTTCCACGACCTTCAGAGTAACAATGGACCCAACGGATATTCGGGATTCCGATCATTTTCACCGCGTCGTTGACTGCCAGTGGGCCTGTCCGGCACACACGGACGTTCCGGAATACATCCGGCTGATTGCCCAAGGCCGGTTTACCGACGCCTACCTCGTTAACCGCGAATCGAATGTCTTTCCCGGCATTCTCGGCCGGGTCTGCGACCGCCCCTGCGAGCCTGCTTGCCGGCGCGGGCGCGTCGAAGAAAAGCCGGTGGCGATCTGTCGCTTGAAGCGCGTCGCTGCCGACCACCGGGAGGATATCCGCGCCCTACTCCCCTCGGCACCCACCCCGACCGGGCGACGGGTGGCTTGCATCGGTGCGGGACCCGCCTCTCTCACGGTGGCCAATGATCTCTTGCCCCTCGGCTACGCGGTCACCATCTACGAGCAATGGGCTGTCACCGGCGGCTTGATGCGATCCAACATCCCCTCCTTTCGGTTACCCGCCGACGTTCTGGATGAGGAAATTGGTTTTATCCAGCAGATGGGCGCTGAGATCCGCCTGGGCGCCCGGGTCGACAGTTTGAAAGCCCTCATCGCCGAGGGTTTCGACGCGATCTTTGTCGGCTCCGGGGCTCCCCGAGCGAAGGATTTGCGCCTGCCCGGCCGCGATGATTCACCTCGCATCCACTCGGGTATCGACTGGCTGCAATCAATCGCTTTTGGACACACCGAATCCATCGGCAAGCGCGTTCTGATCATCGGCGTGGGCAATACTGCCATGGATTGCTGCCGCTCGGCCCTGCGACTCGGCGCGACCAGCGTCAAAGTCATGGCCCGAAAGTCGCGACAGTTTTTCAAGGCTTCCGAGTGGGAACTGGAAGATGCCGAGTCCGAGGGCGTTGAGATTGTTATCAACCACGCGCCCAAAGCCTTCATCATCGAGAACAGCACCTTGGTTGGCATGTGCTTTGAAGAGATCGAATACACGATCGAGGATGGCCAGATCGTGGGCGAACGTATCGTCACCGAAAAAGTCATCCCCTGCGACGATGTGATCCTGGCCATTGGTCAGGAAAACTTCTTCCCCTATATCGAGCGCGACCTTGGAATCGAGTTCGATCGCTGGAATGTCCCAGTCGTTGATCCGGCCACGTTTGAATCGACGCGACCCGGCATTTTCTTTGGCGGCGATGCCGCCTTTGGACCCAAGAACATCATCTGGGCCGTTGAACACGGTCATCAGGCGGCCCTGTCGATTCACCTCAAGGCGCAGGGCAAACCCATCGCCGAGCGGCCCGCGAGGGGGGTGACCCTGTCGAGCCGGAAGATGGGCATCCACGAATGGTCGTACAAGAACGACTACAACCCGTCCGAGCGACGCTTGGTGCCACATGTCGCGCTGGCCGAGCGTTTCAAGAAGTTAAAGATCGAGGTCGAACTTGGTTTCAACGCCGAGCAAACCGCTTTAGAAGTGGAGCGTTGCCTCAATTGCGATGTGCAGACGGTCTTCTCGGCACCGGCCTGTATCGAGTGCGACGCGTGCATCGACATCTGCCCAGTGGACTGCCTGACGATCACCGACAATGGAACACCGGACGAGGTCGCCTCGCGTACGAAGGTACCGAGACTGGATCCGAGCAAACCGCTCTACGTCTCCTCGCCGCTCAAAGCCACTGGGCGCATCATGATCAAGGATGAAGATCTGTGCGTGCACTGCGGATTGTGCGCTGAGCGCTGTCCCACCGCCGCGTGGGACATGCAGAAGTCCAAAATTCATATTCCTCACGCCAGCCTCGGACAGGCCTCATGACGACACCGACGATTGCCGGCGGACGCACCAACGACTTCGTACTGCGTTTCGCCAATGTGAATGGCACCGGATCGGCAAGCGCCAATAATCTGATCATGAAGTCCATTTTCAGAATGGGCGTTCCTGTTACGGGCAAGAATTACTTCCCGTCGAATATTCAAGGACTGCCGACCTGGTACGAGATTCGCGCCTCCAAAGAGGGCTATCTGGCCCGTGGCGACGCCGTCGATGTCCTCGTGGCCATGAATGTCGAAACGTATGCGCGCGACGTGAAAGATGTCGTGCCGGGCGGATATCTGATCTACGACTCCACCTGGCCGCGCAGTACCTTGCTCTCACGCGACGACATCACCGTGATGGGAATCCCCTTCGCGCGATTGTGTAATGAGAACTTTGATGGGGTCCGAAATCGGATCCTGATGAAAAACATCTGTTACGCCGGCGCAATGGCAGCTTTGCTGAATATCGACTATGAAGTCATTCGCACACTCGTGACCGAGCAGTACGCAGCCAAGCCTAAATTAGTTGACGCGAACATGAAGGCGATTGAACTCGGGTATACGTACGCCAAGACGCACTTAACCTGCCCACTTCCGCTGACCGTGGCTCCCATGGATGCCACGAAGGGGCAGATTCTGATCGACGGCAATACCGCCGCCGGTCTGGGTTGCGTGTATGCCGGCGCGACGGTGGGGGCTTGGTATCCGATCACACCGTCGACCTCTTTGATGGATGCGTTCCGCGGCTTTTGCGAGCGCTATCGTGTCGATCCCGACACGCAGGAACGCAAGTTCATCGTGCTGCAAGCCGAGGATGAACTAGCCGCGATCGGCATGGTGATCGGCGCTTCGTGGAACGGCGCCCGGGCCTTCACGCCCACCAGTGGCCCGGGTATCTCGTTGATGAACGAGTTCATTGGACTGGCCTACTACGCAGAAGTGCCCGCTGTGTTGTTCGACGTGCAACGCGTCGGCCCGTCCACCGGTATGCCAACCCGCACGCAGCAATGCGACGTTCTGTTGTGCGCCTATGCCTCCCATGGTGATACGCGTCATGTGCTGCTCTTCCCGGCGAACCCTCATGAGTGCTTTGAAATGGCACCGGTTGCCTTCGACCTCGCAGAACGGCTGCAAACGCCCGTCTTTGTGCTATCGGACCTCGATATCGGCATGAATGACTGGATGGTGCCGGAATTGACGTGGAACGCTGAATACGTCCCGGATCGCGGAAAAATCCTCAACAAGGACGAGATCGATGCCTTACCGAAGTTCCATCGTTACCTCGACAAGGACGGTGACGGCATCCCTTACCGCACGCTGCCGGGGGTCAGCGCGAAGGGCGCGTATTTCACCCGTGGCTCAGGCCACAACAAGCTCGGGGCCTACACCGAAGACTCAGCCGAGTATCAGGACGTCGTCGATCGATTGACGCATAAGTTCAACACAGCCAAAAAGCTCGTGCCGCCTGCCATTTTGACCGGGGACGGCCGCGCGTCGATCGGTCTGCTGTCCTACGGTAGTGCGGATGGCGCCATTCAAGAATCGCTCGACCAACTCGCCTCGGCAGGACTGACGGTAGACTACCTGCGCGTGCGGGCTTTCCCGTTCGGTCCCGAGGTGGAGTCCTTCATCGATCAACATGACGTGACCTACGTGGTCGAGCAGAACCGGGACGGTCAGTTACGGTCTCTGTTGATCCTGGAGACGATGGCCGACAAACGCAAACTCATCCCCGTGCTGCACTACGACGGCTTGCCCATGACGGCGCGATTTGTGACGGAAGCCGTGTTGGCGCATCGAGAGTCGACGGCGGCTCGGCCGCACGCCAACGCGCGAGGAGCCTAGAATGACATCCATCGCCAAACCCAAAATTGCGCACCCCTCTCTGCCGAAAAACGAGTTGGGCTTGACTCGCCGCGATTACGAAGGCGGCATGTCCACACTGTGTGCGGGCTGTGGTCATGACTCGACGACGGCGGCCATCGTCGAGGCCGCCTGGGGACTCTCCTTGCGCCCTCAAGAGCTCGTCAAACTCTCCGGAATAGGCTGCTCATCGAAGACGACTGCTTACTTTGTCGGCGGCGCACACGGCTTTAATTCGGTGCACGGGCGTATGCCATCGATTGCGACCGGCGCTAATGCTGCCAATCGCCAACTGAATTACATCGGCATTTCCGGTGACGGCGACTCGCTCTCGATTGGCCTTGGGCAACTCGCCCATGCGATCCGTCGCAATCTCAACATGCTGTACATCATTGAGAACAACGGGGTGTACGGCCTGACGAAGGGTCAATTCTCGGCGGCAGCCGATATCGGCACCAAGTCCAAAAAGGGCGAAGCTAACCTACAAACCCCGATCGATCCGGTCTTGCTGGCGCTGACCTTGGGCGCCAGCTTCGTGGCACGTGGTTTCTCCGGTGACAAGCAACAATTGGTGCCCTTGATTCAGGCAGGCTTACGCCATCCGGGCTTCGCCATCATTGACGTTCTGTCGCCCTGCGTGACTTTCAACGACCATGAAGGCTCCACCAAGAGCTATCAGTACACGCGCGACCACTACCATCCGGCCGTTGCGGCCGATTTCGTGCCCAAGGCGATGGCCATCGAAGTCGACTATGCGGACAGCGCAGTCGTTCCCTTACACGATGGCAGCCAATTGCGCCTACGCAAGATCGATCCGACCTTCGACACCTCGGATCGGGCCGCTGCATACACCTACCTGGATGCCAAGTTGCAGGAGGGCGAGCACGTCACAGGTCTGATCCACGTCTCATCTGGCGCCGATCACGAACTTCACGCCCAAAACAAGACGACATCGAGGCCGCTTAACGCCCTGCCTTATGCGGAACTCAATCCAGGCCCGGCGGCACTCTCAAAATTGATGGCGCGCTATCGTTAGCGCGCCTTTTCCTCAGCAACGTAGGCTGCGCTGCCAGTTTGCGAGGGCCGTTCGACCCTGAGCGGTGACCACGGTCGCGCTGCCGCGTGCCGACATCGCCACGTAGCCTCGGCGGGACAACTTATCAAAGAGTGGGCGTGGTAGCGCTCCGCCCGCCAGACCCTTGGCCGCTGCAGCACCAAGTTTAGAAAACGCAGCCCAATCGTCCTTACTCAGAAAGTCTTCCATCGGACATCCTTACGGTGCACCGGCACCTCACACCGCAAGGTTAGGCGGACGGCATCCGGCACACCGCGCGCCACGTCACGTTTCCGCGTCAGGCGGTGGTTTCCATCGCACGTCGCCACTCGGCACGGACCGAATCGCTGGTCACACCAGACCCGTCTGCTCGCCAGCCCGGTAGGCCGAACACCGTACCAATGAAGCCTCGCAACGACCGGACACGGCGCACTTCTGACCCCATCGCCAGCCACTCATGAAAGGCGATCCGTAGCGGGTTGTACGTCTCAATGTTGTGCAAGATGCCGTACCTGGGCGGATCGTCGGCCCGCTCCACGACAAACGTGCCAAACCAGCGGTCCCAAATCATGAGGACGCCTGCGTAATTACGATCCAGATAGCGCGGGTTCGACGCATGGTGAACGCGGTGATGCGACGGTGTATTGAAGACCGCTTCGAACCAGCCCGGCAAACGGTCCACCGCTTCGGTGTGCAGCCAGAACTGGTAGAAAAGATTGATACTCTGCATGGCCAAAATCGCGGTCGGTGTGAACCCCAGAAAGCCCAGCGGGATCCACGGCATCCAAGTTCCGACGAGGATACCGGTCCATGACTGTCGCGCCGCCGTGGAGAGATTGTAGTGTTGGGAGGAGTGATGATTGACGTGTGCCGCCCACCAGAACCGGCACTCATGGCTGATTCGATGGAACCAGTAGTAAGTGAAGTCATCGAGCACAAAGAGCACGACCCAGGCCAGTGCCGACATCTCAAACGAGATCACCCGGTGTTCATAGGCCCACTGCAGACCACCGAACATGATCCCCGTCATCAAAAGATTGACGGCAATATTACCCGCACGCATCGTCAGCGAAGCAAGGGTGTCTTTCCACTCGTAATGCGCCCGGATGACACCCCGCGCACCCAGCACCGCCTCCAAAGCGATTGCGGAGACTCTTCCGATGAGCAACCAATAAGCCAGTGACAGGTGCATACATCGTCCTCAGATGAGACTGGCGCCGATATTAATCAGCAACGCCAGCACCGTTGTATTGAAAAGATACGCGAGTGCGCAGTGCAGCGTGCCGACCCGCCGCATCGGCCGCGAGGTGAACGAGACGTCGGCTGTCTGCCCGGACGTGCCGATCACCACGGCGAAATATAAAAAGTCCCCGTAGTCAGGCTTGTCCTCACCCGGAAAGAGCAACCCACCCGCCGCTCCGCGTGCAACGGCCGCATAAAAATCGTGCGCGTAATGGAGTGCGAACATCGTCTGGATAAACGCCCAAGACGCCAGGACGGTGACGCCGGCCAGTGAGGCATGCAGGATCCGCAGCAGTCCTTGCGCTTCCCGCACCAAGGTCAATTCAAAACCAATCGCAGCCAGACTCGAGATGCCGGCCAGCGTCACGAGTCCGAGAATCACCAACTGACCGTCGTCCTGCAAGCGTGCTCGCATCCGCATGTGATGCTCGCCTGAACGCAACATCATCACGGCCGCCATCAAGAGATAAAAAATGGTGCCGATATTCCAGGCTACCAACCACCGGGTGACCGCGTGCAACGCCAGCGAGGTGGGCATGAACCATCCGCTGAGGGCAGTGACGAGCATGGCCATGAACAGACGCGGACGGGCCTGCACAAGTCGCACGAGCGGATGATGATGCGGTGTCATAGCGATGCGAGGGGCCTCGATAGCAGCAGCATAGCGGACTCTTGTGCTTTACAGGTACGGCTGCACGTTGGTGAGCGCACGAGCGCGCGTTTCGATGTCCATTCGGTTGCACAGCACGATCGAACCGGTGTGCTGCTGCGCGAACCAATCGATGGTCGTGCGAAAGCCCTCCGTCGTCCCAAAATGCCATGCCCGACGGCGCCCAAAAGCGGGATCAACGAACCAGCCAAAGCCGTAGGCCACCGGGCCGCCTGGATCGAGGTTATCGTCGTCCGGCTCTGTCGGCCACCGGGTTGAGGAACCGTCCGCCAACGGGTTCGCCGTAAAGACATCTTGGGCGTGCCGCGCCAACACCGATTCACGGCGGTCCAGCGCCTGCAGCCAGCGAGTGAGATCCTCTACGGTGGAGTAGATACCCCCATCCCCACCGGTCGCCGACGTCGAACTTTGATCAGACACCTGCCAACCGGCGGTCGGATCACCCGCATGTCCAAAGGCGCGACGACGAATACGGGTCTCTCCGGGCACTCGTAGGTGCGTCGATCCTAATCGATGGGGCTTAAACACATGCTGGTCGAGGTAACGACCAAAAGGCTGGCCGGAGACCGTCGCGACAATCACGCCAAGCACGACGTAGCCTGAATTGCTGTAGGCCCAATGGCTTCCGGGCGCAAAGCGCGGTGTCCGCGTGGCGGCCAACAATCTGAGAACGGCCGCGTCATCAATCTGGTGCGTCGGGGTATACACCGGCCCGCCGCGTGCGACCGCCTCATCCATCAGGGCCTCGTAGTCTGGCAATCCGCTGGTGTGCGTCAGCAGGTGACGCACCGTGATCATGCGCGTGTAGTCGGGCATGTTCGGTAGCAGGTCTGATAAGCGGGCGTCCAACGACAATTGTCCCGTCTCGACCAGCGTGAGTATCGCCGCGGCCGTGAATTGTTTTGAGACGGACGCTAGACGAAAGGCGGTGTTTGCCGTGAGCGGCGCGTCCGACCCCAAGCGACGAACACCCGAGGCTCGGTCCAACAAGACGCTATCGCCGCGAAAGACACGCTCCACACAGCCCGGCTGCGCAGCGGATACCGTTGCACACGCGAGCAGCGTCGCCATAACGCTCAGGAGCAACCGATGCATCAGCGTGCGCCCGACAACAGCGTCGTGCGGTAACTCACGGACAACCCGACAACATTGGCCGCAAAGCCGCCTTGCAGGGAACGGATCCGCCCCACCGAGGCGTGCAGGCCCACTCCGTTTGACCACTCCGCGCCGACACCGACGTTGATCTGCGCGACTGCCCCCGAGGCCACCGCCACGCCACCACCACCGGCGGCTCCGACTAAGGCTTCGGATTCCCAGTAGAGGTGGCGACCGACGCCCACATGTGCGCCGACGCCCACAAGGCCGGTCATGTAGGCGCCGCTCTCGCCGCGATAGGCCGCCAGTCCCTGCCCGCTCAAATACCAGACGTCCGACAGGTCATAGTCCGCTTGCACTCCCAAGACGCCAATCGAGGGAATCGGTCGGGTTGCCCAAGCAGATCCGGCCGAGGCGTAGTTTTGCGCGGCCATTCGAATCCTGACCGGGTGTGGCTGCAACACCGCCGCGCTGTCCGCCGGCAATGTCATCGGCTCATCTGGACCAAAGCGGTGGCGCAGTGAGAGCGACAGACCGTCGACGGTGAGATGCCCACTGGGTGCTTTCATCCGTTCGAGGCCGATCGCCACCGCATTGCGTCCCGTGAAACGCCATTGCGCACCTACGCGTGCGGCCACCAACGCGCCGCCACCGGTATCCACGGCGCCACCACCGCCAGCACCGACCGAGACGCCACCATCGAAGCTGAGGTTTGCGGTCACGGGCAACCGCAACCCGATGCCACCCATGATCTCCATATAGCCGTTGCTCTGCCCATGCGCGGCACCCGCGGCATCGACCGTGTAGTACCAAGGCCCCGTCAACACACCCCGCCACTCGGCACCCACGACGCCGAAATTCGCCTGTGTCGTCCCCGCGTCGGTCAGGCTGCCTGGCCGTACGCGATAGGGGCGAAGGTAGACACCCAGATCCGCCGCCGTTAGTTCCTGCGCCGTGGTGATCCGGAAGGTCCGCTCGCTCGCCGCAGCGAGCGTCGACAGACCCGTGAAACGACGCTCAACACCGGCATACCACTGGGTGCCCGAGATCGCTCCACCATTGGGGAAGTCCACGCGACTGAGTCCAGTCCGCCAGCGCCAAGCACCCACCGGAACACTGAGGCCCAGTGACTCGCGCAACATCAAGCCGCCGCCGGACAGTTCACGGCCACCCCGTCCGCCACCGGCCGACACGGAGAGCCCCGCTTCGAGGTCTGCCCACGTGGCCACCGGATAGCGAAATTCGCCGCCCACTCCCAAGGTAATGAAGCCCCCGCGCTGACCTTGAACCGCCGCAAAGCTGTCGACACCGAGTCGCAGGTGATCGCTAAAGGCGCGACGCAGATGCAGTCCGACCATGCCGGCCGTCTCATCCGCCGGCAATGTCCATCGCTCCGCGTCCAACCCCACGGTCCACGGCGTTTCAATGGCCGTGGGCTGCGCGATCGCGAACGTCGGCAGGAGCATGAGCGTGAGCATCCCCAAAGACCGTCGCATGCGATGCGCGCGTGACCGATCTCTCTTCTGCGACTGATCAGTCATGCCGATAGATCCTGCCTTCCTTCATGACGAATTGGACTTGCTCGAGACGCTGAATATCGTCCAGTGGATTACCCGGAACCGCGATGATGTCCGCTGACTTGCCGACCGTGATTGAGCCGAACAGTTCAGGATGACCGATGAGATCGGCGGCGTTGATGGTACCGGCCTGGATGGCCTGCATCGCCGTCATGCCATATCGCACCATGAACGCGAACTGCCGCGCGTTGGTGCCGTGGGGGCAAATCCCCGCATCCGTGCCGAAACTCATCTTCACACCCGCTTTGACGGCTTTGCGAAAGCCCACGCGTTGCACGTCAGCCAAGTCGCGGTCGTGTTGGAGAAAATCAGCGGGTTCCGTGGGGTCATTCTGAATGCATTCCTCGTCATAGATATCCATGTCGAGATACGTGCCATGCGCTTTCGCCAGCGCAATCCCCTCGTCGTCAATCAACGTCGCATGTTCGACAGAAGCAACGCCCGCGCGGATCGCATTCTTAATCCCTTCCACCGCGTGCGCGTGAGCTGCCACCTTGAGCCCGAAGTTGGCCGCTTCCTGCACCGCTGCCGACAACTCCTCCGGTGTGAATTCGATGCTCTTGGGGTTGCTACCGTGGGTGAGTACGGCGCCCGTTGACAGTAACTTGATGTGATCCGCGCCGCGGTGCGCGAGGTCCCGAATCCGGGCCCGCACTTCCCACGGACCATTCGCCTCGCCGTAATGGAGGGTCGGCGGTAAGGGAATGTCTTGCGCCAACCCGGTCATGGCACCCGCACCACCAGTGATCGTGAGGTAGGCTCCGGCGACGTACATCCGAGGGCCTTCGACCAAGCCCTTCGCGATGGCGTCTCGCAAGGCGACGTCATTGAAAGCCCGATACGTTCCCACATCGCGAACGGTGGTGAACCCGGCCTGCAGAGTCGCTCGTGCGTTGGGAATGGCGGCGTAGGCAATCTCGGCCGGTGAATAGCGCAAAGTCACCGTCGGATCGGCGACATCCGGCATATCTGCCAGGTGCGTATGGCAGTCGATGAGCCCGGGCACGAGCGTGGTATCGCCCAATTCCACGACCGAGGCGTCGTACGGCACCGCTGAACGATCACCCACAGCAGCGATCTTGTCGCCGTGGATCACAACCCAAGGATCATTGACGAGGCGACCACTGACGACGTCCACGAGTCGAGCCGCGTGCAGCGCCACCGGCTGGGTCGACTGAGGCTCCGCAGCCCAGACCGGTGTCAGCAGCCAGGCAGCCAAACCGGCCCATACGATTGATCGACTCATCGCATCCCCCAGATCTTTACGAATTCCCCACACAGGTTGAGCATACCGTCACCCGCCCTTGCCTGTACCCTGTGCCCACCCGTGACGCACCGCAAACCCAATCTGCCGGAAAAAATCTGCGTAGTCTGTGGACGGCCATTCTCGTGGCGCAAGAAATGGCGCGACAGTTGGCCCGAGGTCACCGCTTGCTCCGAGCGTTGCAACGGGTTGCGTCGGCGGTCGGCCAAGAAGCCCCCCTGACCCCACCGGCGAGCGGCGGGCCAGAGGGCACGCAACTCAGCCGCGACCGAAGCGGCTGTCAGCGACGAGACACAGAATCTCAAACATCATGCTCGCACCGACCAATGCCGTATTACCGGACGGGTCATAGGGTGGCGACACCTCGACGACGTCGCCGCCAATATAGTTGAGCCCGCGCAAGCCATACATCAGGCGCTGCGCCTCGATGGTGGTGATGCCGCCCACCTCGGGCGTCCCGGTACCCGGCGTGAACACCGGATCCAAGCCATCGACATCGAAGGTGAAGTAGACCGGACCGGTGCCGATGACGCGACGCACCTCGGCGATGACCGCATCGACCCCGATCCGCGAGAACTCTTCCATGAACAACACGCGCATGCCGCACTTTTCAGAGTACTCCACGCCATCCATGAAATTCTGGCCACCGCGGATACCGATCTGAATCGTGCGCTTAGGATCGATCAGCCCGTCTTCAACGGCCAAGCGAAACGGAGCGGCATGAGTGAACTTGGAGCCGAAGACCTCACCCCAGGTATCGGTATGGGCATCAATATGTATGAGGCCCACCGGACCCTCATCCACGATGCCCTTTAGGATCGGATACGTGATGAAGTGATCACCGCCGGCAGAGACCGGGATGACACCCGCTGCCTTCACCCGTCGGTAATACTCGATGATGTCGTGGACTTGGCTCGGCAGATCGTAGCGACTGGAAAAACGCACATCACCGAGATCGCCGATACGGCACAAATCGTAGGGGTTCAAGCGCATCCCAAGGTTAAAAGCGCGCATGAAACTCGACTGATTACGGATTTCACGCGGACCGTGACGAGCACCCGGACGGTTTGTCACACCCAAATCGGTGGGAACTCCAATCAGTCCAATGTCCACATCCGCCAATGACTGGACCAGCGGTGCGCGCATGAAGGTCGCGATATCGGTATAGCGCGGCTCTCGCATCGGTTGATACGTCGAACCATCGACGGGGTTTTGTTTTTCGTAGCTCATCAGTTTTACGCTTCCATAACAGGGTGAGCCGAGGAGGCTTGAGGTCCCCAGAGACTCATCAGTACAAAGACCACCAGACTGCTCGCCGAGCCGACATAAATGGGCCAATCCGAATCAATACCGCACGCGATCAGGAGCCCCACCACGGCGATGGCGCTCACCGCGATCGACACCATGGCCGCCAGCTCCGTGCCGCGCCGCCACAACATGGCACCGACCACCGGCACAAACAGCGAACCTACGAGAAAGTCGTAGGCGATGGTGATGGCAGCAATGACGTCTTTGGTCTGACAGGCGACCAGCGTCATCAGCACGCCGCAGATCAGGGTCAGGACACGGCTCTGGGTCACTGAACCACGGCCGCTGCCTGACTTGAGCGGCAGCACCACGTCTTCCAACAGGACAGTCGAGGTCGCCAGCAGACACGCAGAGGCTGTCGACATCATGGCGGCCAATGCCGCGGCCAGCACGAGGCCGCGCATCCCGACAGGCAACACCGCATTCACGGCGGAGGCGAAGGCCGCATCGGGATCGGCCAGCGGCGGTAAAAAGACGTGCGCGGCTGCTCCAATCAAACCACCGGCTGCGGCATAAACGAAGCAGTAGAGCGCCACCAAAACGCCACCGGTCCGGGCAACCTTCAAATTGCGTGCTGTGAACACGCGCTGCCAGACATCCTGACCTATCGTAATGCCAAAAAAGTACAAGAGAAAGAATGAGAAGATTTTCGCGCCGCCGATATGGCCGAGATCCAGAAACCCGCTGGGCAGCTTAGCCACCATCCCGGAAAACCCGCCTGCATGCAGGATAGACGCGGGCAGCAGCACAAAGAGAATGCCGACCGTCTTGATCACGAACTGCACGATGTCGGTCATGGTCAATGACCACATACCGCCCAACACGGAGTAGGCCACCATGACCATGCTGGCGAGGAAAATCGCCTCGGTACGCGGCATGTTCAGAATTACTTCCATCACCGCGCCCACCGCGATGGTGGCCGTCACCGCCACCATAAAATCGTACGCGGCCATGACAAGGCCACCGGCAATGCGGACGCGCCGTGAGAAACGCCGTCCGAGCAACTCCGGCACGGTCACCAGATTCATATCCAGAATCTTCGGGACGAACCAGACGCTCAGCACCAGGATTCCGAGCCCGTACATAAAGACGAGCCACATGCCTGACAGCCCGTACTGGTAGCCCAATTTGACGCCACCGACCGTCGAGGCCCCACCGAGGACGATGGCCGCCAGCGTACCGGCATACAGCAGCAAGCCGACGCTGCGGCCCGCAACGAGGAATTCCTCTTGACTCGTGATCTTCCGTTTAGCCCAAAAGCCGGTGAGCAGAATGCCCACCATGTAGACCGCCATGACTGCGAAATCGAGCGTAACCATCGACTCTCCACCGACTTTTGCAAAGCGGTGACACTAACCGGATCGGTGCAGGGCCGCTACTGCGGTGATGACCTCCGTCATGAATCCGTAGTATCTCCGTGGCTAAATGGTCATATTTCCCGACGAGCGAGGCCCCATGGCTCAGGCAAACCCGGACGCGAACAACCCCGCGTACACGATGTCGGATACGACCGTGCCGCCGGCGCAGCGGTTGCTGATTCGCACGTTGGAACGGCTTTCTGGTCAGGCGTACCTCCAGCAGATCTACGACCGCTATCGCGTGTCGCAGAAGGATCCGACCCGATTCTGGGAAGACTGCATGCGACTCTTGGGCGTACAGCTGGACCTCGCTGAGGACGCGCTCGCACGGATACCGGCCACCGGTCCGCTGCTGATCGTCGCCAATCACCCGTTTGGTATTGTGGATGGCTTGATTGCCTGCTGGCTTGTCAGCCAAGTGCGCAGCGACTTCAAAATCCTGCTCAATGAAGGCCGTTATGTTCCTGAATTAGAAGAAAAAGCGATCCGACTCGATACGAGCGGCACGCGGGAAGCCCAACGCGCCAATGCATCCAGTCGTCTCGCGGCTCGCCAACAACTGGATTCGGGCGGCGTTCTCATCATCTTCCCCGCCGGGGGGATTTCGACGTCGCCCGATGCATTCGGCGCCAGCCCCGCGGTCGATGCCACCTGGCATCCGTTTGTGGCGCAGTTGGTGGAACGGACGGGTGCGCCGGTACAACCCATGTGGTTCGAAGGACAGAACGGACGGCTCTTCCAGCTGGTCAGTCATTGGAGCCTGACGCTGCGTTGGGGCCTGTTGATTGGCGAGAATGTGAAGCGCGCTCGGCGCCCCATCCGCGTCGTCGTGGGTGAACCGATCGCCGCGGCGGACCTGCCGCTCGATCTGGACCGGACGGCATTGGCACGCGAACTGTGTCGGCGGACCTATGCACTCGGCGGTTGGCCGGACTCCTTCTTGGACGTCCAGGGTAACTGGCCGGCGCCACTGCTCCCCAAGGATGCACGTCCGAATCCACTCGACGTGCTGGCGCGTAGCGTCCCGATCGTCCTGCGACACCGTCCGCAGCGCAAAGCCCAGACGAAGCGACGTGCCCTGCTACCCAAACTCCGAGCGGTGAAGTTCCCGATCAAGTCGCTCGGTCGCCGCCCATCGCCTTAAGCGGATTGCACGAATCGCCCCCCCCGGGTGGCGCTCCAACTTCCGGGGATCTCCATGCAACCTATCGTCACGGGCCTCGTGGCCATCATGATCTGCGCGGGGGGCGCTGCGGCAACGGCCGCGTCGTTCAGCGTCACCCCACGGAACCCCGCGCACGTACGGCTCATCGCCTACGGCGATCAGCGTTTCACGGATGTGGCCGAGCGAGACGCTTCGCGACCCTTCGCCCGGCAAGCGTTGGTCCACGGCATAGCTGAGACCGGCGCTGACGCGGTACTCATGACCGGCGACGTGCCGTGGCATGGCGGCACCGTGAATGATTACGCCGTTTACGCGCAAGAAACGGCCATCTGGCGCGAGCGGCAGATGGAGATCTTCCCTGCCCTCGGCAATCACGAATTCGCTGGCTGCACGGAAGCGGAGTGTCTCGCCCACTGGTGGTCGGCCAACCCTCGGCTCAATGGCCTGCGTTGGTACAGCGTTGACATCGGAGCCGGCATTCGAGCCATTGCGCTCGACAGTGCCCGTCCGCTCGGCTTCGGCTCAGAGCAGCGCCGCTGGCTCGAGAACGAACTGGATACCCTGCCGGCGAGTGCCCGCTTTGTGATCTTGTTCCTACACCATCCGCCCGTGGCGGCTCGGGAATTCGACCCGCTACGCCATAACGTGCGTCCGAATGAGGTGGTGCTGGCCGACTATCTCGGCGAACGTGCCAAGACACTCTCGGCGCGACTCGTCGTGGTCGCCGGCCACATCCACAATTACGAACATCGTGAACTCAACGGCGTGACTTATTTGGTTTCCGGTGGTGGCGGCGCGAAGCCTTATCCGGTGAGTCGTGAAGGGGATCTGTTTCACACCGTTGGCGAACCCAACTTTCACTTCCTGACGCTCGATGTCGAGGGTGAACGGATGCACGTGGATATGCACCGACTCGAAGATGCCGATAGCACCCACCCACAAACCTTTGCGGTTCGCGATTCGTTTGATGTGATCGCCCAGTCATCGCGCTGATCATCCTCGGGGCAGCGCGGGCAAACCGAATGGACGCTCAACGGTGGGTGGGGATACTCTGCTCGCCCCTATCGTTTGCGGAGTCCGTCATGCCCCGTACATTGGCCGCGCTCAGCACCCTTCTCTTCTGCGTGACCTTGAACGGGATCGCGAACGCCGATGAGTGGCCCATGCCGCACTCCCTCGCCGAGGCCAAGCAGATGGAGAAAGCGACGGCGCTACCGCTCACGCCGTTCTACCGGCCACCCTCGCTTAAGGGCACGGTCGCCGGTGACTTGCTCCACAAAGAAACCTTTGCCGGCTACAACGTCCCGAAAGGCACCCAAGCGGTGCGGATTCTGTACCACTCACTGGATGCGCACGGAAAAGACGTCGCAACCTCGGCGGTCGTCCTGATCCCCGCGGGCACGGCACCCGCCCACGGATGGCCGGTGATCGCGTGGGCCCACGGCACCACCGGCGTGGCGCGCGTCTGCGCGCCGAGCTTGGATAAGAATTTATCCTACGGTGAAGAAGGCCTGTTTCCGATGGTGCGCGCGGGCTTCGCGGTGGTGGCCACGGACTATCAGGGACTCGGCACTCCGGGGCCTCATCAGTACATCAATAAAATCGCCCAGTCGTATGACGTGATTTACTCCATCCGCGCCGCTCATCAGGCCGTCAAAGGCCTTGATGAGCGTTGGGTTGTCGTCGGTCACTCCCAAGGCGGCTACGCGGCCTGGGGCGTCGATGAGATGGAAGCCAAGCGCCAAGATCCCGGCTTTCTCGGTGCTGTGTCCGTCGCGGCCGGCGCGGACTTAGGGCAACTCACCCACACCATGGCGCAAGCGGGTCCAGAGGCGGCCATGTACCTACCGTACATCGCATTTGCTTTCCGTGCGCTCAACCCGACCTTTGATCCGGCGAGCATGCTGTCAGGCGCTGCGCTCAAGCTGTACCCCTCGGTCACGACGCAAGGCTGCTGGAACTATGCTTACGGCGCTACCTTGGATGCGCACAGCCAAGCGCCTGTCGTGCACGAGAAGGGCTGGCAGGACCACGCGGCGGTGAAGGAATTCATTGCCACGAACACGTTGGGCAAGGCCCCCCTAGCAAAGCCGCTGCTGCTGATTGCCGGCGACGCCGATCGCACCGTGCCCTATGCCTTGGTCCAGAGCGCCGCCCGGGACGCCTGCGCGGCCAAGCTGCCCATCACCTTCCACACGTATCCGGGTCTCGATCACGACCCCACGATGGATCAAAGCACGCCCGAGCAATTGGCGTGGATCCGCGCTCGTTACGCCGGCGAGCCGGTGAAAAACGCGTGCGCGCCAAGCCCTTAGCGAGGGCTCACGCGGTCTCGCCGTAGGCCAGCCACAACACCTGATACGGGGCGAGCGTCAGCCCTTCCCGTAACCGGTGAGGGTGTCCGCCGATGAGATCCCGCGCCAACTCCGGTTGGGCGCTCATGACCGCTGCGGGCACGCGCTGCACCCGCTCGCTGAAGTTCGCGAGCACCAACACCTCGGCACCCGAGTGTCCCCGGGTATAGCCGAGCACGCTGCGTGAGCCGGATCGAAAGCCCTGCAACTGCCCTCCCGCAAAGGCCGGCTGTGCCTTACGGACCGCGATCATGTGCAACAGACCCGCATAGATCTGCCCGGCCGTCGTGCCGGGGTTGTGGCGCAGCGCATAGCGTTCCGAGTCAAACGCAGGACGGTGCACCCAGCGACTGTCCATGGCCTGATCGGCGTTGGACAAATAGCCATAGTCGTTCACGGAACCGACCTCGTCGCCGAGATACAGCAGCGGGATACCGCCGCTCGATAGCGCAACGCTGTAGAGCAGCAACATCCGCGCAACGCCATGCGGGTCGCCGTGCTCAACGCCGGTCAGCGAGGCGCAGGTGCCGCAGATACGACAATCACCCGTCACCGGATTGTCTTGAAACGGCACTCCGCGGGCGAAACTGCCCTCAAAGCGGTTCACGTAAAAACGGTTGAGGAATTGCCGGTGATGAAACCCGTTGATTCCGAACTGCGCGGCATCCTCGTCGGAGAACGTCCAGCCAATGTCATCGTGACTGCGCACATAGTTGACCCACGCCGTATCGTGGGGCAACGCGTGCCGATTCTCCAAAGCCTGCTGCAGCAGGTTCACCTCGCGTGTTGCCAACGTGTTCCACAACAACGCCATCTGCAACGGGTTGTAGGAGAGTTGGCACTCCTGAGACGAAATATATTTGACCACGTCATCCGGGTGGACGATCGCTTCTGACTTAAACAGCAGACTTGGCGAGGCAATCCGCGCCAGGGCGCTGAAAGCCCGAATGACCGTATGCGCCTCGGGCAGGTTTTCGCAACTGGTGCCCAGCTTCTTCCAGACGAAGGCCACCGCATCCATCCGCAAGAATTCCGTGCCGATATTCGCGATCGCGAGCATTTCGCCGGCCATCGCCGTGAAGACGGCCGGATTCGCGTAATTCAGATCCCACTGGAAGGAATTGAAGGTGGTCCACACCCAACGCCCGTCGGGCAATGGCGAAAAGCCGCCAGGATGTTGATCAGGAAAGATTTCCCGCAAGGTCCGGTCGTACTGATCCGGCAACGTGCGATCCGGGTACAACAAGTAAAAGTCACGGTACTGCGGATCCCCGGCGAGACAACCGCGTGCCCAATCATGCTCGTTCGAGGTGTGATTGAAGATAAAGTCGAGCACCAGGCTGATACCGGCCTTTCGCAGTGCTCGCGCCAACGACTGCAGGTCCGCCATCGTTCCCAGCGCCGGATTCACATCCCGGTAGCTCGACACCGCATAGCCGCCGTCACTATTGCCCTCTGGGCACTTAAAGAGCGGCATCAGATGCAGATAGGTCAACCCGAGCTCTTGGAAATAGGGAATCTGCGCCTCTATGCCCTGGAGACTGCCGGCGAACTTGTCGACATAGCAGACACCCCCAAGCATCTCCTGCGACTGGAACCACGTCGGGTCCTTTTCGCGCGCAAGATCCAGCGCCTTGAGCTCCTCCGGTCGTTGAGCCCACGCATCAAAGGCCGTCGCCAGTAGCGACTCCACGAAGTCTAGGAAGTCGGCTCGCTCGCCATACAGCGCGGACAATTCGGTGAGCAGGGCCGGAAAATGCTGCTCGAGGCGCTGATGAAAAGGCTCCCAGGCGGATATTGCCTGTTGAATGGCCGGCCGTCTCAGGAGGGCGTCCACGACATGCCCCTGCGCCAGCCGAATCTGATGCTCGATCGACAACACCCGCCACCCCTCACTCATCACCCACAGCAGTCACGCCTGAATAGCCAACAATTCGCGGCCGCGTGATGCCTTGTTATCTTAACTGCAAACGATGTCATAAGGCGTTTTTTGATACAAGTGGGGTTTTCAAATTGAGAAAAAAGTCGCTGCAATCCCTCGCCGTGCAGCGTCAGGCGAAGCGTTTCGGCCGGCCGAACGGACGGCAACCCACCGGCCTTGCGCCGCACCCAAGTCCATTCCTGCCGGTCGGGAAGGTCACTCGACCGCGGGTGATCACTTTTTTCACTTTCTTGACAGACCCGTCAGAAAGGCATATCCATTAGGTGTCGAGTCGGGGTAACCGAACTGGGCGCCCCGTCGAGACGAAGAAAAAGACATACATCGCTACTTGGGGGTAATTGAGAATGAACGCGAATAAGATCGTGGGTTGGGTTGGCTTGGCTGTTGCCATCGTCGGCGCCTTTGCACCGGTCATCCCAATGCAACCGCTGATCCTCTTGTTGGTGGGTCTCTACGCAGGCCTCAGTGTTTCGGGTGACCAAGTGGTTGGCACGGTGATCGGCGCGATTGCGCTGACGACGATGTCTGCCAACTTTGATGCGATCCCGGCTGTGGGCAGTTACCTGCACGCTATCTCGGCATCGATCGGCGCGATTGCCGCCGGCGCCTCGCTGTCGAGCGTCCTCATGGGCGTTGTGAATCGCGCGAAGCCGTGATTCGACGGATCCGGAGCCGGCACCCGGCTCCGGATCCCCTCACGTTCTACTGCTTGTGTGGCGTCGATCGAATGCGTCGCCACGGTCCCTTGATGAGACGACCAAGGGGTGCCGGCGGAACCGGCAACTCAGGCTCTCGACCATCCAAAAGCGCCTCATAACGACGAGCGATCGCACAGTACGCGGCATCTGCCCGTTGAAAGATCTCGTGGCAGACGGCATTCCAACGTTCGAAGTCTGGAAAATCCGCCATCGACGGAATCTCCTCGACCGGCAGTTCGTAAAGGGTTTCCTGGAGAAATCGTTCCAAGACATGCCGTAATGCCGTCTTGCCGCGCCCCCTGAGGCCCAGACGACCCGCCATCGCCTCGCACCGAGCGGCCTTGGGAGCGCCCAAGGAATCCCAGACGTGATTCACCGCCATGAGCAGGCCCTGCTCTTGGTAATCAAAATGCAGTGCCCACAAGAAACGCAAGCGACCGTCCGCGGCACTCAAGTCATACTGGTTGAGCGGTGAGTCCTCGTCCGTCTCCGGTGGCGCGTCAGTCTGCACCACGGCTGCGGGTTCCCCTCGAGCCGGCGCCAGGGCCGCTCGAAGCCGGTCGTTCTCAGCGTGCAGTTTCGACAGCTCCGGATGCAGCGCGCCGAGCTGCGCGATCAGATCATCCCGCTCCTCAAGCAGCTTCTGATGATGACGCACGGACATCACAACGGCCACGGCGCGGCCGTGTTTTTCGATCCGCACCGGTGCGGCGGCGGCTTCGTCCAGTAATCGGCCGAAGGCATTTTTTGCATCGCGAGCAGAAAAGATCATCATCCCAGAGACCTACCATCCAAAAGAGCCACTTTGGCTACTTTATACACGTGATCCTCCGGGGTTTGTACACCCCGCCCTCCCGTCATGGCGATTCCCCTCACCATCGACGCTTGGCTGCATTCGCGGCACACTCGGTTCATTCGAGATCGGAACCATGTTGTTCGATCCAATCGAGGGGGACTGAAACATGATCTATGGAACCGCCGTGCTCGCGGCGTGCTATCTCGTCGGCCTCGCGCTCGGGGAGTGGCTAGGCACTTGGATGGGGATTCAGGCGAATGTGGGTGGGGTCGGCCTTGCCATGTTGCTACTCCTGATCGCCCGTTGGTTCTCCCGTCGACAGAATGCGGACAAGCCCCTGCTCAGTGGTGTCACGTTCTGGGGCGGCATGTATATCCCCGTCGTGGTTGCCACCGCCCTGCAGTTGGATGTGCACAAAGCGCTCGGTGCCGGCTTCATTGCGCTCATCGCAGCGGTCGTCACGGTCTTGGCCTGCGGACTGCTGGTTCGTTGGATCAACCGGCATGAACCGACTATCGCGTCGATAGTCTCCGAGGGGAGCGACGGCCATGACTGACCTCTTGGTCAAAGTGGCCACCCAAAACGGCTTGATCACTGCGTTTACTGTGGTGGGGTTGATCACGGTCGTGGCCTCCACCCTGTCAGCGCGCCTGACGGCGGGCCGCGTGCACGCCTCCGCCATCGCCATCGTCATCGGTCTCGTGCTCGCCTATGTCGGCGGTCGTCTCACTGGCGGCAGCAAAGGCGTGGCCGATTGGACAATGCTGGGCGGTATCAGTCTGATGGGTGGCGCGATGTTGCGGGACTTCACGATCGTGGCGACCGCGTTTGAGGTCGATCCCCGACATCTCCGCGAGGCAGGCGTGCTCGGTGCCGTGTCACTCCTGCTCGGGACGATCGTGCCGTTTGTCGTGGGCGTGGTGGTCGCGCGTTGCTTTGGCTACACCGACCCCGTGATCCTGACGACCATAGGCGCAGGTGCCGTCACCTATATCGTCGGGCCCGTCACCGGCGCTGCACTCGGCGCCTCTTCCGATATCCTCGCCTTGAGTGTGTCGGCGGGTCTGCTCAAAGCAATTCTCGTCATGGTCGGAACGCCCCTCGCAGCACGCGCGCTGCATCTGACCACGCCGCGCTCAGCCATGGTGTTCGGCGGACTTGCCGGCACGGTGAGCGGTGTCACAGCGGGACTGGCTGCCACGGATCGACGGCTCGTTCCCTACGGCGCACTCGTGGCCACCTTCCATACCGGCATAGGTTGCCTGATCTGCCCCTCGGTGTTCTTTCTGATCGTCCGGGCTTGGATGTCCTGACACCTGGAACCCATGAACCGCGGTAGCATCCACACCGATCACCCGATCGATTCAGGAGATTGGATGTTGCCGCGTTCGAATCGAGCCATCGTTTGGATGCTGTGGGCCGCTCTCGTCAACTCCACGACGGCTCTGGCGGGTCGCTATGTACCCACGGAAAGCACGATAGCGGGACTGCAGGAGGCCCTCGTCCAACACAATGTGACGTGTCGGCAGGTCGTCGAGTACTACCAAGGTCGAATCCGTTCGATCGATCAATCGACTCACTTGAATGCGATCGTCGTGCTTGCGCCGGATGCGCTTGAGCAAGCAGACCGTCTCGATCAACGTCTGGCCAAAACCGGGCAGTTACTGCCACTGCAGTGCGTCACGGTGATCGTTAAAGACAACTATGAGACCGTGGGGCTGCAGACGGCCGCTGGCTCGTTAGCGCTGAAAGGCTACGAGCCCAAGACCGACGCGTTCATGGTCGAGCGCCTCAAAGCAGCCGGCGCAATCGTGCTCGCCAAATCCAATATGGCTGAATGGGCGTTCTCACCCTACAAAACTGAGAGTTCTATCGGTGGCGTCACACGTAATCCCTACGCGCTCGACCGCGTTCCCGCAGGATCGAGCGGCGGCACTGCGGCAGCGGTCTCCGCCGACTTTGGCGCCGTTGGATTGGGTAGTGATACCGGCAATTCGATTCGCGGTCCGTCCTCGCATACTGCCTTGGTCGGTCTACGGCCTAGCGTAGGCCTGACCAGTCGTCGCGGCATTGTTCCGCTTTTTGCACACAACGACGTGGGCGGTCCGATGACCCGAACCGTCGCTGATGCGGCGACGCTCCTCAATGTCCTAGCCGCTGTTGATCCAGAGGATCCGGTCACGGCCAGGGCGCTGCAGTACCCACACGCCGATTACCGAACGTATCTGGACCGCCAAGGGCTCGTCGGAGCCCGCATCGCGGTCTTTCGCCGCTACGTCGACACCAGCACCACGGACCCTGAAATCCGTGCCCTGCTGGATCGCGCAATTGCCGATCTAAAAGCGGCGGGCGCCCAAATAATCGATCCCTTTGATCTGGTCGATTACGACCGACTCACCCACGGAGTGTGGTGTGGTGACTTTCAGAACGACCTGAATCACTACTTGCAGACGCGTGCGAGTGACGCCCCGGTGCATTCATTGGATGACGTCATTCAATCAGGGCTCTATTTGCCCTATATCGATGGTGACTTGCACACGGCCGCGGCGGCGCCCATGGATCCCGATGACCGCCGCAGCCCATGCGAAGACGTCTACACGGACCCACCTAAAGTCGCCTTGCGCGCAGCCCTGACACAAGCGATGCAGGCTCTGCGTATCGACGCGATCGTCTATCCGACGTGGTCGAATCCGCCGCGCCGTGTCGGCGACATGACTAGCCCCGCGGGCGACAACAGTCAGATCCTGTCGCCCCAAACCGGCTGGCCGGCGATAACGGTACCGATGGGCTATGCGCAAGCTACGTTACCGGCAGGACTGACGTTCTTAGGGTCCGCCTTCAGCGAGGGAACGCTGCTGCGGTTTGCCTACGCGTACGAGCAGGCGACGCAGCATCGGCACCCTCCGACCCTCGCGGCCGGCGGTCCTTAAACGGCTCGGAGGCGGCGCGCCCCTTCGATCAGCGTCGCCTCATCTTTCGAGAAGCTGAGGCGAATGATCCCAAGATCCGTGCCGTCACTGTAAAACGCTGACAAGGGAATCGTGGCGACCCGGTGCTCACGGATCAGCCGCAACACAAAATCGCTATCGCTCTCGTCGCTGAAGTGCCGGAATCGGGCCAACATGAAAAACGAGCCGGCGCTCGGCAACAGCTCGAAACGAGAGCCCGCCAACCCTGCAGCGAGCAGATCTCGCTTGCGCTGATAGAACGCCGACAGCCCTTCATAGCTCGCGGGATCGGCCAAACGATCCGCGAACGCGTACTGCATCGGCGTATCCGCTGCGAACATCATGAATTGGTGAATCTTGCGAAGTTCCACCGTGAGCGCTGCGGGCGCGAGGCAGTACCCGACTCGCCATCCGGTCACGTGAAAAGACTTTCCGAAGGACGCCACGATCACACTGCGCGACACCAACTCCGGATGCCGAGCAACGCCATAATGCAGTGCCCCGTCAAACACCACGTGCTCGTACACCTCATCGGACAGCACGAGAATGTTCGTTCCACGGGTCAATGCCGCCAACCGATCCAGATCCGCTGCCGAAAATACGGTGGCGCTTGGATTGTGCGGCGTATTTACGATGATCATCCGGGTGCGCGGCGTAATGGCCCGTTCGACGGCTTCCCACGGTATGTGAAAGTCCGGGTCCCTGAGTTTGATCGCAATCGGCTGCGCACCTTGCAATCGCACCACCGGCGCATAGCTATCAAACGCAGGATCGAAGTAAATCACCTCGTCACCGGGATGTACGAGTCCTGTGATCGCGGCATACAAGCCTTGGCTGGCGCTGGCAACCACGGTCACTTCATCGTTCGCGTCGTACGCGACGCCGGTCGTTGCCAGGCACTTTGCTTGAATCGCATACCGCAGAGCCGCAAGCCCCGTCATTCCGGCATATTGATTGTGCCCGGCACGCATCGCCGCCACTGCAGACTCGACAAGCTGCGGATCACAGCCGAAGTTAGGCGCCCCTTGCGATAGGTTAAGCGCCTGATGCTGAGCGGCCAGATCACCGATCACCGTGAAAATCGTCGTGCCGACATCCGGCAATTTTGAGCGCAAATCAGCGTGACACTGCATAGCGTGCACTCACCACATCAGGACGCGCTGTTCTGGCGGCAACCAAGCAGCATCTTTCGGGCCCACACCAAAGGCGTCGTAGTAGCCGGGCTGATTGCGGACCGTGCCTAGAACGCGAAACGGTGGCATCGAGTGTGGATCCGCCTTGATGAGCTCAATCACCACTTCGTCGCGCGACTTATCGCGCCAAACCTGACCGAAACCGAGATAAAAGCGCTGCGGGCCGGTAAACCCATCGATCACCGGCGCCTCCCGGCCGTCCAAGGAGCGCTGATACGCTTTGTAGGCAATCGCGAGGCCGGAATTGTCGGCGATGTTTTCGCCTAGCGTCAGTTCACCATTGATGTGAAAACCCTTTACCGGCTCAAACGCGCTGTATTCCGCCACCAAGGCCTTTGCCTTGCGATTGAAGGCTTCTTTATCAGCCTCGGTCCACCAGTTCCGAAGGTTACCCTGAGCATCAAACTGTGATCCCTCGTCATCAAATCCGTGGCTGATCTCATGGCCGATCACGGCGCCAACGGCTCCGTAATTCACAGCATCGTCAGCGCCGGCATCAAAGAACGGCGGCTGCAGAATACCGGCCGGGAAAACAATTTCATTCACCGTTGGGTTGTAATAGGCATTGATGGTTGGGGGCGTCATGTCCCACTCAGTCCGGTCTACAGGATGACCGAGTTTGGCCATCATCCGGTCATGCTCAAAGTGAGTTGAACGCGTGACATTCCCAACCAGATCATCCGCCTTGATGGTCACGCTCGAATAGTCACGCCAATGATCCGGATAGCCAATCTTGAGTAGCAACTTGTCGAGCTTCTCGTGCGCCGCTCGCTTCGTGTCGGTGCCCATCCAATCCAAGGTATCAATGTCAGCGGAATAGGTTGCAATCAGGTTGCGCACCAACGTTTCCACCCGCGCTTTGCTGTTTGGCGGAAAGAACGTCTCGGCGTAGCGACGCCCCAAGGCCTCGCCGATCTGGCGATCGACCAACTCGATTCCGCGCTTCCAGCGTTCCTTCTGCTTTGGAACACCTTCAAGGGTCGTGCCATAGAACGCAAAATGCTCACCCGCGAGCGACTTAGACAAAAAGGGCGAATACGACCGCAGCACCTGCCAACGCAGATAGAGGCGCCACGCGCTCAGGGGATGTGCTGCGAGCACGTCCGACAAACTGCGCACATAGGTCGGTTGGCTGATATTCACGGTCGCTGCATGGGCGCCCAAGCCGCCGAGGAAGCCGACCCAATTGAAGTCAGCAAGCACGCCAGGCAGATCGGTCACCGCCACTTCGTTAAACGTTTTGACCGGGTCGCGATTGTCGACTCGGGACCACTGTACCCGAGCGAGCGCAGTTTCAAGCGCCACGATCTGTCTGGCCGCCTCATCGGCATGCGGCGTTCCTGAAACCTTAAGAGACCGTTCGATGTGCTGCAGATACGCCTTGCGAACTTTGGCGAACGTATCATCGTCGCTCAGATAATAATCACGATCAGGCAGGCCCAATCCGCCTTGCGAGAAATCCAATACGTATTCAGTTGACCGCTTCTGGTGCGGATGCACTTGCGCATCCAACGGCACCGACACGCCGACGCGGCTTAAGGACCCAAACGCCTCGGCCAGCTCGGCGCGGGAACTGATCTGCTCGACGGAACTCAGGATGCCATCAATAGGCTTCAGGCCCAACCGCTCTAATCGCGCCGTGTCCATAAAACTACGATAGAAGGCGTCAACGGCACGATCATTCGGATCAGTGAGAGAGGCGGATTTCCGGCCTAAACGATCCACAATCTCACGCAGTTGCTTTGTCGACGTCTCTTGCAGCTGATCAAAGGTGCCGATGGAAGACCGGTCTGCAGGAATGATGGTCGTTGCCGCCCAATGACCATTCACGAAGGCATTCAAGTCATCTTGGGGACGCACAGAACGGTCAAATGTGCGCAGATCCAAGCCCGAAGAGGGCGTTTGGGCCGGACCCGCCTGTGCGGTTGCGATGAGCGCCCCCCCGATTACCAGTCCACACAGCAGCCACGATCGGCGTGATGACGACATTTGCGCTCCCCTATGACGTTGACCCAATTGACGTGCGACTGCCGAGGTTGCGGATCGCTCACCTCCATCATACTGACAATAGCCGGACGCCGCGCCGCCGTCTGCACGGTCGCCTGCTTGAGCGATACTCATAGGCGGCGCTTACACGTCAATCGGGGAGCGGCAACGGGCGCTCTGGACGGTTACAGACGGCGGCGAACGTCCGCGGGAAATCGCGGGTCGATTTCGTAGTGGTCCGCGTATTGGCTGGCAAACCCCGTCATTCGGAACGTGTCGCCAGGCACGAGAGCCATGGCATCGATGCCGGTCTCAACATTGATGAAGACCACCGCCGGCCCTGATCCATCATTCAGCGTCAATTTATAGCCATACGGCAAATCACTCGTCACCGGACCCACCAGTCGCCCCGTTAAACGGACGATCCAACCTTCCGTGGCCTCGCCCAGAGACGCGGTTGTTTGCGCGCGAACGGGAACGTCTCCCCGTCCCTTCTGGACCACAACGTCATTCGGGTGGTCCGGCACCAGGATCGCGAGTCCTTGGCTATCGCCTCGCGTACCCACCACACGGACCCGTTCTCCTACGTGTAGGCCGAGATCAAAGGGAAGGCTGACGTAAATGCCGCCAGTGGCATCCTGCACAGCAAAACCTGCATCACCAAAACTCGACTGAAAAGCGCCGGAGGGCGTCGACACGACCCCTTCAATCGTCACCCGAACTCCCGGGCGAATGGCTCGGGCCACACCGATGGCCACCGGTAACAGGTGACCTTCCGTGATCGTCATCTGCGCACGACTCCCCGCCTGCGATTCTGGGACGCTTGAGCAGGCAGGCGCGGACAGGGCCGCCAGCAGGACCGGAATAGACCACATCGCCCGTTTCATACCTGCTCACCCTTCGTCATTGTGTCTGCACTTCGTTGGCCTGGATTGCCCGAGAACCGGGCGAAGCCCGCTCATATACGCCCCTGAGGATGCCGGTTTTGCGACGGATCAACCAGTAGGCTAACTATTAAGCACGGCCCCGGTGCCAATCCGCGGACACCGTGGCACAGTACCGACGTTCGACGACCTTCCGGAGAGCCTGTGACGCACCGCGCATCGCCATCGCCGCTCGAGATTCGCTCAATCGACTACATTCCGCAGTCGGAGCGCCACGGCGGTCTAGTCAGCCAATTCACGCTCTGGCTGTCCGCCAATCTGCAAATCACGGCGATTGTCACCGGAGCACTGGCGGTCGTCTTTGGCGGCGATGTGTACTGGTCTTTGATCGGGCTTCTGTTGGGGCAGTTGATCGGCGGGATGGTGATGGCCTTGCACGCCGCGCAAGGTCCACAACTCGGCTTGCCACAGATGATTTCGAGTCGCGTGCAGTTTGGCGTCTACGGCGCCATGATCCCGATTATTGCCGTCTGTTTAATGTATATCGGCTTTACGGCCAGCGGCTGTCTCCTCGCTGGCCAGGCAGTCGGTCAACTCTTCGGCATCGATGACGCCGTCGCGATTGGTGGATTTGGCGCCTTAATTGTCGTTGTGACCCTGCTCGGTTATCGGGTCATTCACGGTCTCGGGCGCATCGCGAGTGTCATCGGTGTGCTGGCTTTCCTCTATCTTTTCGCGCAACTTTTCGCTACCCAATCGATCGAGTCGCTGTTGGCGCAGCGGCACTTTGCCTGGGACACATTTTTGCTCGCCATGTCACTGTCGGCCTCGTGGCAAATCGCCTATGGCCCGTATGTAGCAGACTATTCACGTTACCTGCCCCGCAGCACCTCAATGTTCGGTGTCATCAGTGCGGTTGGTCTGGGCTCTATCTTGGGATCGCAAATCGCCATGACCTTTGGCGTGTTTGCTGCCGCGCTGGCCGGTGCTTCCTTTGCACATCACGAAGTGACGTTCATCGTGGGTTTGGGCGCCACGAGCCGGATTGCCGCGCTGCTGTATTTCAGCATTGCTTTTGGGAAGGTCACGGTCACGGCGCTCAACTCGTACGGCAGTTTCATGTCGATGGCGACGATGGTCAGCGGCTTTCGTCGCACCGTCCACGTCTCCGTCCGTCATCGGTTCTACTATATTCTGGCGATGGTCAGCGTTTCCTGCCTGCTCGCAGTGGCCGGCCGCCATTCCTTCTTACAGACGTTTGAGTCGTTCATCCTTTGCCTGCTCGCCGTCTTCACGCCATGGAGCGCCATCAATCTGGTGGACTTCTACGCCTTCACGAAGTCTCGGTATGACGTGCCGGCGTTATCGAATCCAGACGGACGCTATGGTCGTTGGAATAAGACGGGAATCACCATCTACGCCATCGGCATCCTGATCCAAATTCCGTTTATTGCCACGTCGTTCTATACCGGGCCTTGGGTTGCGTCGCTCAACGGCGTCGATATCTCGTGGATCGTTGGACTGATCGTGCCAGGTTTTCTGTATTTCATCTTTGGACGATCATCGCGGGATCGGGCACCCAGCGAACTCGTCCTGCCGGCAACCGACTAAGCACTGAAGGCGATGACTCATTAGTGATGGCCCCGTATACGCTCAGCCCATGGCCCTCAGTGCCAATTCGTAACAGGCACCCGCCACACTTGACCGTGTAGCGCGTCGACCAACCATGCATCGCCAACGCTCACGCGAAGGGTGTCGAGTTGCTTGCCACCGACGTACTGACGCAGGACGCGGTTATCCGCGGGATCAATTTGCGTGAGCGGTGTGCCTTCGGCAGATACCCAGACGTAGCCGCCATCAATGGAGAGGTCTCCGCCTTCTCCTGGAACCCCGAGCGCTAGGGTGGCGCTCACGGTGTTCGTAGCAGGGTCGATCCTCAGAAGAGACCCATCCCCCTGACACAATACCCAGACGCTGCCCTCACCCCCCGCCAAAAACAGAGGCTTCTGGTGCATCGGGATCTCGGCGACGACGGCGTTGGTGGCCGGATCAATGCGGCTTAAGACATGGTCCTGGGTGCTCGTCACCCAAACAGACCCATAGGCCACTGTGACCGCATGCGATTGTGGTCGAACCGGAATTTGCGCGACCACCTTGCCGGTCACGGGATCCAGTCGGGTGACCGTCGCTGCATCAGTGCCGTCTGCACGCGTGATCACCCAGAGACACCCTTCCCCGACGCCGATGGATCCTTCCGGAAAGGGAGCTAAGTCCGCGGCAATGACGCGACGGACCCGATTCGTTGACGGGTCGATCTCGGTGATGGAGCGATCACGCACATCCGGAACCCATACGGATCCAAAGCCCATCCCAAGACCGAGTTCCGGTTCCGATCCCACTTTGATGTGCGCCACCACCTGATTCGACTGTGGATCAATGCGAAGGACCTGATGACCCAGAATATCCGTCACCCACACACTCCCAAAACCGGTTTCCAACCACGCGGGCCCTTTAGGAATATGAATGCGAGTCGCGATCGGCAATCGAGCGAGCGGTTGCCGGACACCGGGCGGTAACGAGGGACGCCCAGCCTCGGCCGACACGACGAGCGCGGCGCTCGCCAATATGCCCCACAGGACTTGGCCTTTGAAGCGGCCTATCGGGTTGCTGTCCGTCGTCATATCGGTCACTCCTAGGCTCGCCCTAGCGGTTTCACTCGATGGGTCGCGGGCACGGATCGTCAATTCTTTCCAAGGCACCTGCGCCTCCATGTTCCCATACTTTGGAACCATCGGCTGATGGCCGCCATCCCACGACGACGCCCCCCGTCAGGGGCATGAACGCAACCGCTCATTCTCGTGCCAGAATGGGGTGCAACGGCACCCGACGGTCTGGCTTGATGGGTGCTCGATTCGGGAGTCACGACATGTACAAACTCTTTGACCGCTGGACTCGAATCGGAGTCACCTGTGCCCTGTTATTGCTGAGTGGTGCTGCCATGGCCATCGAAGAACCTGCGTATCGAGTCGTCACACAAGATGGATCCTATGAGGTCCGCACCTACGGGGCCCGTATCGTCGCCGAAACCTGGGTGACGGGTAATTTGAGTGAAGCGTCCAGCGCAGGATTCCGCAAAGTGGCTGGCTACATCTTTGGCAAAAATCGACAAAACGACGGTAAGAGCGCCTCCATTGCGATGACCGCACCGGTGACGGTGTCGCGCTCAACCAAAATCGAGATGACCGCACCGGTAACCACTCACGCCGAGGCCAACGGCTACCGGCTGCAGTTCGTCATGCCGTCGCAGTACACCTTAGCCACTCTGCCGATACCCCTCGACCCGGATGTGAAGTTGCATGAGATCCCACCCGCCACCTATGCCGTGATCCGCTTCTCCGGTTGGTGCGGCGAAAACAAAGTCAAAGACCGCACAGATGCCCTGCGCGGTTGGATGGCGCATCGTCACCTAACGCCTCGCGGAGAGCCGGAACTCGCCCGCTACGACCCACCCTGGCAGTTACCGTTTTTGCGTCGTAACGAAGTGCTTATTCCGGTGAACGCACCCTAATGTTCTGAGCATTGGTTGATTTCATCCCCTCTACGCTCCGAGGTATCGCGTATGCAGTCCTACTCTCGCCGATCATTCCTCGCCGGTGCTGCCGCCACCTTGCCCGTCGCCTGCGCAACAGCCGTTCAGCGTGAGTCTGGAGGCTCTTGTGTTGATCGCGGCGCGGGCGCCGCCGACACGATCATCGTCGGGGCAACTGTTTATACGATGGATCCCGCACAACCGCGCGCAGAGGCGCTTGCCCTGCGGGGAGATCGGATCTTGGCCGTGGGCAGTCGCCATTTCGTTGAGCAATTTCGAGGCGCGCACACAACTGTTATCGCCGCCAACGGGCAAACACTGCTGCCGGGGTTCATCGACGCGCATAGTCACCCGTTGCTGCAGAGCGTGGCCACCGGCGTTGATGTGGGCTTGGCCAGCATTGCCGAGGTAAAGGCGGCGTTGGCGCGTAAAGCGGCGGCCACACCCGCTGGAGAGTGGGTGATCGGCATCATGTATGACGACACCAAGTTTCGTGAAGGTCGCGCGCTCCATCGAGCGGATCTGGATAGCGTGACGCAGTCGCATCCGGTCATCGTGCGCCATCGGGGTGGTCACACAGCTGTCGTGAACTCGAAGGCCTTTGCGCTCGCCGGCATCGACCTGAATACACCGGATCCCATGGGCGGGAAATTCTTCCGTGAAAACGGCGAACTCACCGGAAAGGTTGCGGAGTTGGCCGTCGAGGTCTTCGAGAAGGTCGGCATCTGGCCCGTTGAAGATCGCGCCACACGCGCACGCTCAGCCGCCCTCATCTCACGGAAAATGGCGGCCTGTGGACTCACCTCAACCACAGATGCTTTCACCGAAAAAGACAACTTTATCGCCTATCAGGATGCGCGCGCCGCCGGCGAGTTGTGCTACCGCATCACCGTGATGCCCGGTGGTCGCAATGAGTTGTATGCCGGTTTGAAAATGGCTGGACTACGCTCTGGCTTTGGCGATGACATGATCCGCATCGGGGCCGTCAAATATGCCGCCGATGGCTCGGCATCCGAGCGCACCATGCGCATGAGCACGCCGTACAGTGGGCGTCCGGATGACTTTGGCATCCTGACCATGAGCCAAGAGCAAATTGATGCCGCCGTGCAGGACGCACTCGCCCACGGATTTCGGATCGGTATCCACGCCAACGGCGACGTGACCATCAAGATGGTCTTGGATGCCTACGAGCGCGGTCTCAAGAATTGGGTCGGACCCAATCCCCGTCTGCGCATCGAACACTGCTCACTCGTGAATACCGACCTCATCGCGCGAATCAAGGCGCTGGGCGTCATCCCTGCGCCGTTCTACACCTACGCCTACTATCACGGCGAAAAATGGTCGGAATACGGCGAAGCGAAAATGGAGCACATGTTCGCGCACCGTAGTTTTCTCGACGCCGGCATCCCCGTTGCCCCGGCATCAGATTTCACGCCGGGTCCCTACGAACCCATGATGGCACTACAAAGCATGGTGACACGTCAGGACCGCGCCGGCCGAGTCTGGGGACCGTCCCAGCGGATCACGATCGAGGAAGCCCTCAAAGTGTGCACGGTGAATGGTGCCTATGCGTCCTTTGAAGAGGACCTCAAAGGCTCACTCACGCCCGGAAAACTCGCCGACTGTGTGCTCCTCGGTCAGGATCCTCATCACACTGACCCATCGCATCTCATCGATATTCCGGTGCTGCGTACGATCTTGGGTGGCAAGACCGTACACGAGGCCTAAGGGGCACGAACCGGGCGTCCGTTTTTGGAGGGAGACTCCTAGCATGATCTCGCGACACCCCTCTGATCGGCCCCGCCCGCACCTGACTGCGTCGGTGTTGGGTAGCTTATTGATCTGCCTGCTGCCCGCCAGAGCACTCGGAGCACCGCCGAGTGCGGATCTCGTTCTACGCAATGGCGCGGTCTACACGCTAGATGGCGCACGGCGTTGGGCGAGTGCGGTTGCGATTCGAGATGGCAAGATTCTCTCCGTCGGTCGAGATGCGGATGTCACACCGTACATCGGCCCGCGTACGCAGGTGATTTCGCTTGATGGCCGGATGCTGCTGCCGTCGTTTCAAGATTCCCACGCCCATCCAAGCTTAGTACCCAATCCTGCCACGCGACTCGACTTAGAGGGCTTGAAGGATCGGACGTTGATCAGCGCTCGCATCCGCGCATTCGCCGCGGCGCATCCGGATAGCGAGTGGATTATCGGCGGCGGCTGGGACGAGGCAGCGTTTCTGCCCAGTGGCCGCCCCAGCCGACAGCAGTTGGATGCAATCGTATCTGACCGTCCCGTTTTTTTGATCAACAACTCGCAACATCAGGCTTGGGTGAATTCAGCTGCTTTACAGCGCGCCGGCATCACGCGTGAGACCGCGAACCCACAGAATGGTGAGATCGTCCGCGATGCCGACGGTGAACCGAGCGGCAGTCTCCAAGAAATGGCGATGCAACTCGTCCGCAACGTCATGCCACCGCCGACACTCAGACAGCGCACGGACGATTTGCTGGCGGCGTTAGGACAGATGCAGGCGCAAGGCATCACCGCTGTGGTCGAAGCCGCCGCCGATGCGGCCACCGTGGAAGCTTATGGCGAGTTGGCTCATACCCACCGCCTGACGAGTCGCGTGCGCATCTGCCAGCGCTTTGAGCCCAGTGATTCCGATGACGCCGCCCAAATTGCGCGTTTTGTCGCCGCACGCCGCCGAGTGGCGAGCCCTGACTTGGATGCTAATTGCGTGAAGATCCTGCTCGACGGCGGCTATGGCTCCAAATCGGTCGCGCTCCTCGAGCCCTATCACCTACCGGGTCTGGGGACCGGCAAGTTGTTCGTCGACCCCGCTCGCATGACGACATTGGTCACCCAACTCGATGCCCTCGGCTTTCAGGTGCATGTTCATGCCATCGGCGATCGTTCCGTCCGGACGGGACTCGATGCGGTTGAAGCGGCAAGACAGGCCAACGGGCCAGGGGGACAAGCGCATACATTCGCTCATCTTGCCCTCGTGGATCGCGCTGACATTGCGCGCTTTCGGCCTCTGAACGTGATCCCCAACATGACGCCCTTATGGAGTCGTCCAGACCCGTGGCAGACCGTCTTTGCTGTGGAGATGTTCGGCGCCGAACGCGCTGATCACGGCTATCCGACGCGCAGCTTGGCGGACTCAGGAGCGGGGCTCGTCTGGGGGTCTGACTGGCCGGTCACCGGCATGCAGACACTCGTCGGTATCGAGACCGCGATCACGCACCGTTACCCGGGGGGAGTCGATCCGACGGGCCAGATTGTGGCAGCCTGGAATCCGAATGAACGTCTTGCCTTAGAAGAAGCACTCACCGCCTATACAGCCGCCGGCGCTGCCCTCTTCGGAGAAAGCGAGCATCGTGGAACCATTGAGGTGGGCAAGGATGCGGACCTCGTGGTGCTGAGCCGAAACCTATTCGACACGCCTGTTGAACAGATTCACGAGGTCAAAGTGGAACTGACGATTCGTCGGGGCCACACGCTGTACGACACCCTCACGCGCCGGTAAATCATCGAGATCGCCGTTTCGGGGGTCGCGGCAGTTAGCCCTTGGCGCTGTCGTTGAGTATTTGGGACATGAGGCCCGCAACATCGAGCTCCGTCCACGATTCGCAAATTCGGCTATCCCGAAACCGATACAGCACGAGCGCAGTGAAACTCATTCGACGCCCGGTGGCGGGAATTCCTCGAAACGACCCGGTGTGCGTCGCCTCCGTGGTAATCCTCATCACGGCGCGATCATCGAATGCGAGCAGTTCATGCACGGTGCGTTGGGTATTGGAAAAGGACTGGGCGAACCCGACTTCTGTCTGCCGGAGCGTCTCTAAATTCAGATGGATACGTCCTGCGATGTGGCCTTGATAGTCAGGCGTGAAGACATCCAGGAAGTCGCCCGCAAAATCCTGCTCCGCCATCGCGATCCAGCGCTGCAGGGTCTCCAAGTGTTGTTGCGTCGTCATCCTGGGAGCATACCTTGAGATAGAGCCTCCGGTTTAATTTGAGCGAACAACTCAGCGGATGTCTGCGACACGGGCAAAAAACCCGCTCGCTGACGCCGCCCGGCTGTTCAGGACAAAGGGAATATCAGCTCACCATTCGTCGATCACATTAAGATATCGCCGTCGCCATTCCCGGACCGACGCCGCGGAGCACACCATGTCCAGTCTCTTCTTCATGCGATCACCTGCATATAGCCGTTTGGTCCTCACCACCCTGTGCTTGGTGGCCAGTATCTGCGCAGCGCCCACCGTCTTGGCTCAAGAATTTCACGTCCATGCGCTTGCGAACTTCAAGCTTGAGAACGGCACCACGCTGCCCGCGGCACAGATCCATTACGCGACGTACGGCAAGCTCAACGCACAGCGCTCCAATGCCATTCTCCTGCCGTCGCATTACATGGCCGATGGCCACGGTTATGAGTGGCTGATCGGCAAAGGAAAGGCCTTGGATCCGGAGCGTGACTTCTTGATCACCACTGAACTCTTCGGCAACGGACGCTCCTCCTCTCCGAGCAACACGCTTGAGCCCTTCCATGGGCCACGGTTTCCGGTCACCAGCATCCGGGACAACGTGGCGGCGGTCCATGATCTGCTCGTCAACGAACTCGGTATCACGCACCTACGCGCCGTGATCGGATTCTCGATGGGTGGACAACAGGCCTTCCAGTGGGCCGTCAGTTATCCCGAATTCGCCGACTCGATTGTCGTCACGGCAGCGACGGCCAAGACCTGGCCACACGGCATTGTCCGGTTGGAGGGCCAGATCGCAGCCATTACGGCGGATCCCGCCTTTAATCAGGGCGACTACACCGAACAGCCCGTTCACGGCCTTGATACCTTCGGCCTCGTTTGGGCCGGTTGGTTGTTCTCCCAACAATGGTGGCGCGAAGAGCTCTGGCGAACGGGGGCCCCGGCTGGCACGACTCTCGAGCAGGCTATTGCAGGCTTTCGCCATGATTTCATTCCGGGCGCCGACGCCAACAATCTCATCTTGCAAATGCGCACATGGGAGCAGCATGACGTCGGGACCACCCCTGGATTTGACGGTGACTTGCATCGGGCCCTGCGATCGATACGCGCCCGCGTTCTCTACATGCCATCGGCAACCGACCTCTATTTCCCGATTGAGGATGCAAAAGTTGAGGCGGCATCTATTCCGAATCTTCTGTTCAAACCGATCCCCTCGGTGTGGGGGCATACCGCTGGCGCGGCGAGCAATCCGCAAGATGCCGAGTTCTTAAATACGCAAATCAGCACTTTCTTGGTCGTGGAAAAAAAATCGCATTGACCGCGATCAGCGTGTTCTGTCGCACATGCTGAGAGGGAAATGCGGCCACGAACGTATCGCGGATCAGCTGCCCCTTGAACAGTCGCTTTCTGCCTATTCAGCATTTGGACGGGTTCGCTGCACGAGTGCGTCACTGAACAGCCTAACCAGAGACTATGAGAGTCAGAGAGAAAAAAGGTCAGCTCACTGCCGATTAGAACCACCTCCGGCCCTGCACAGCGACACTGCCAGCCCGCGATTGAGACCGAGACCGCCCGACTCCTTGTTGACAAACGCAAGGGCATAACACGTGATCGTTGCCTTTGCGTTCGTGGTGCCAGCGCACAGTTCCACAGCAAGGCCAACCGTCATTTCCGAGTCGACACCACCAACCATGCGATAGCACGATGTTGGCTCGCTGGTTGGTGTCGGTGACTTCGGTTCTACGGCAATTGCAGGGCCTCCTGCATTAGACAGAAGCAGGACCCCGATAATGGATCGACCAATCGAATTCGCCATTTCATGCCCTCCCTAGTTTGCAGTCGGAAAGATAATACATGGCCAGACGGGCACGACCGTGAGCTCCGCAAATTCAATTGGAATGACGACCAGACGGGCTTTGGCAAGATTGGATCGGTGCGCCAAAAAATCATTTGAGGCCAGTTGGCGTCTTTATTCGGATCGCGGCCAGCGCGGCGCTGCGGCTTTGGGCAAAACGCGCGCGATGACGCATGTAGTACTCGAACTGCCTACACGGTGCCTACATGTCTTAGAAACAAAAAAGCCCGCTTTCGCGGACCATGCAGTCTCACCGCGTGAGTTGGTAACGGGGGTCCGCTACGGCTCCATCCAATACTGCTTCACCATCGGGCTCCAGAGACTTCCTCCGGTAATCCGCTTCTTTCTGGGATAGCCAAACTACACTAGACAGCCCATGGGGTTGGCTACAGTCGCGACTGCGAGATTCTGCCTGCCTGTGGTGCATCACGGGGGAATTCCACGATAACCGCCGAATTCGTTCGTGATGCAGTCGCCGTAACCCAAACAGGCCAGAACGGTCTATCCGCGCCCTCTCGGCTATTGTATTTTATCGGTTATCGATATACGATATTTTAATGGCAATAGTTTCGTTTAAGTGCAAGAACACCGCTTCACTTTATGCGAGACAGCGCGTAAGGCACTTCGCGCACATCGAACAAATTGCACGACGCAAATTGGCACAACTGGATGCCGCTGCAAGCTTGGATTTTATGCGCATCCCGCCTGGCAACCGCCTTGAGGCTCTTCGAGGTGATCGTCAGGGCCAACACAGCATTCGGATCAATCAACAATGGCGACTGTGCTTCATTTGGACCAACATTGGCCCAACGGATGTAGAGATCGTCGACTACCACTGAGATAGCAATGGTGACCCTCAAACTTAAACCTATCCATCCCGGAGAGATTCTCCGCGAGGAATTCATGGTTCCGCTCGGACTCTCAAGCTCGGCACTGGCGCGTGCTTTGAAAGTCACACCCGCTCGCATCAATGAAATCGTGCGGGAGCGACGCGGAATTACTGCAGACACTGCTCTGCGTCTCGCTCGATACTTCAAGACCGACGTGCGCAGTTGGGTCAACCTGCAGGCAAACTACGACTTGCAGTGCGCAGAAGATGGGGCAGCGAAATCTTTGGAGTCGATCTTGCCGTATCAAGGGGAGGCACTCCCCTAATCAACGTGACCAACATCAGGACCTGGAAACAAAAAGCCGGCGTTCGCGGGCCATTCAATCTCACCGAGTGAGTTGGTAGCGGGGGCCCGATAAGTGTTTGTATGCCATTGACTCGAATAGATTTTCGTTTGTGGCGGCTAGGCCGGTCGAGAATCAAGAACCTGTTCCAGGCACTAAAGCCGGTACATCCCCAAATCAAATGCGGACCCGAGGCTGAGGGAGCGCTACATGGGGCTTGAAAAAAACAGTCGAAGAACGTACATTCCATATTCAGGAATATGGAATAACAGTGGAACTCAAGCCTCAAGATCTTCTGGTGCTCTTGAAGAGAACCGCCCACCCAGCCTTGCCCTGGACGTACGCATCCCTGGGTGCGGCATTAGGCCTGAGCGCCTCTCAAGTTCACCGCAGCGTCAAGCGAGTCGTCGCATCCGGTCTGGCCGTATCGAATGGCCGAGGCGACTGGCAGGTAAAGCGAGAGGCCCTGCTAGAGTTCGCTGTGCACGGTGTTCGGTACGCCTTTCCGGCCAAACTGGGCGCTATGCGACGCGGTGTCCCAACCTCCTTCGGCGCCCTCCCCCTCTCCAATCACATCAGTGCCTCGCCGGAGGAAGCGCCGGTATGGCCGCATCCCGAAGGTAGCGCACGAGGGCCCTCCGTCGAGCCCCTCTATCGATACGTTCCGCAAGCTGTTCTCGCAGACTCCGTTCTACATGAGTTCTTAGCCCTGCTTGATGCGTTACGCACTGGCCGCAGTCGCGAACGAGCACTGGCCCAGCAGTTACTTGCCGAACGCCTTGGAGAATCGCGTGAGGACTGAC